>NZ_PYTV01000002.1:0-594936 GCF_003028475.1 Stenotrophomonas sp. Nf1
CTTCCAGGTTGGCGGCCTGCTGTTCGGTGCGGCGCGACAGGTCGCTGTTGCCGGAGGCGATCTCGCCGGCGGCCAGGGTGATGCTGGAGGCGCTGGCCTGGATCTGGCCGACGATCTGGGTCAGCTGTGCGACGGTGGTGTTGGCATCGTCACGCATGCGCGCGAACACGCCGTTGAACTGGCCCTCCATGCGCGCGGTCAGGTCGCCGGCGGCGATCGACTGCAGCAGCTGCGAGAGCTGGCCCAGGTTGCCGTCGGCCACCTGCATCATGGTGTTGAGATGCTCGATCATCAGCCTGAAATCATGCTGGAAGCGCTGGGCGTCACCGCGCTGGCTGAAGTCACCTGCGGCCGCTGCGGCGGCCAGCTGCTGGATCTGGGTGTTGATCGCCAGCAGGCTGGCCTTGGCCGCATCCATCGATTCATGCAGGATCGCGCGGCTGCCCGGCAGGCGGCGTGCATCCGGGGCGAGATTGCCGATGGCGTACTGGTTGAGCACGTCGATGGCATCGCGGATTGCATCGAGGTGTTCGAAGATCACGGTGTTGATGCCGGCGGCCAGCTGGCCATAGACGCCCGGGAAATCTTCCGGAATGCGGTGGCCGATGTCCGGGCCGGCATGCATCTGCGCCATCAGCTGGGTCTGCTCGGAAAAGCGCCGCAGCGTGGCGGTCATTTCGGCGGTGGCGGCCAGCATCTTGCCGGCTTCGTCCTTGCTGGTGGCCTGGGTGCTGACACTGAGGTCGCCGCGGGCGACCGCCTGGATGGCCTGCACCGCCTTGCCCAGTGGACCGGTGACGGCGCGCGAGATGACCGTGGCCAGTGCGGCCGCGACCAGCGACAGCAGCACGATGCAGCCGATGATGGCAATCATGCTGGTGCGATGGGTGGCATTGGCGGCGGCGATCTTGTCGTCCATCAGCCCGGCGATGTGCGTGCCGAGGGTCTTCATCGCGGCAAACAGATCGCGGCGTGCCGGCCGTGACTGCTCGTCGGAGATCTGCTGGGCGAGGGCGCCGTCACCGGCGGCCACCGCGGCGCGCATCGCCTTGTTGGCGGCGAAGTAGCGGTCCAGCTGCACGCTGGCGGCGCGATACAGCTCGCGTTCCTTGGCCAGTGCCGGCAGCGCAGAGTACGCGGCCAGTTCGTCCTGCACGGCCTTGGCGGTGTCATCCATGCGCTTGTTGTAGTCGGCCACCTTGTCGGGCTGGTCGAGCATGCTCAGCAGGGCCAGTTCGTAGGTGCGGAACTCACCCAGCTGCGAGCGCGCTTCGCCCAGGTGCTGCACCGAGGGAATATCGTTGGCGGCCATCTCGCCCAGCTGCGTGTTGGCCTCGCTCAGGCGCAGCAGGGCAAACGCACCCAGAACCAGGGTCATCAACGTTGTGAGGGTGAACCCCACGGCCAGCTTGCGGGCGATGGGCAGATCGTGGAACCACTTCATGCAGGGTGCTCCAGGTGGGCAGGGTGGCGGCGTCATTGCGCCGGCCGGGGGTGGTTGCAGAGCGAACGGTGGTGCCCGGTGGGGGATCGGTGACGGCCGTCATTGCGGAATAACGGCGCGGTTTGAGCGGACTTTATGGACGCAGATCACATTCGGTTGCGTAGGGATGACGGCGCGAAAGTGCAGCAATGGCGGGGCTTTCGCTTGAGCGATGTGGTTGCGCGCAAAACCATCGCGGCGACGGAGTTCACGAAATGCGCGGTGCCCTCAGTCGGGGTCAGATCCCTTTCCTGGGGAAAGGGATCTGACCCCATCGCCACCCCGATCGCCGGAGCGCGCGCAAACAAAAACCGCCGCCCCGAAAGGGCGGCGGTTCTGCACAGCCTGCAAGCAGGATCAGGCGGCCTGCGGCATCCGCAGCGAGCGCACCAGGCCGCCGATGTCGACGATCAGGGCGACGCGGCCATCGCCGAGGATGGTGGCACCGGAGACCCCGCCGATGCGGCGGTAGTTGTTCTCGATGTTCTTCACCACCACCTGCTGCTGGCCCACCAGTTCGTCCACTTCCAGCGCGATCTTCTGGCCATCACCCTCGACCACCACCACCAGCGATTCGCTGTTGGCGCGGCGGCTGCCATAGCCGTAGTACTCGGTCAGCGACAGGATCGGCAGGTACTCGCCGCGCACGCGCAGCACGCGGCCTTCGCCGGCCATGCTGCGGATGTCTTCGGGCTGCGGTTGCAGCGCCTCCAGCACATAGGCCAACGGCAGGATCAGGGTTTCACCGGCCACGGCCACGGTCATGCCATCGAGGATGGCCAGGGTCAGTGGCAGGCGGATCAGCGTGCGGGTGCCAGCGCCGAGGCTGCTTTCGATCTGCACCTCGCCGCCCAGCGCCTGGATGTTGCGGCGGACCACGTCCATGCCGACGCCGCGCCCGGACAGATCGGTGACCGCATCGGCGGTGGAGAAGCCGGGCTGGAAGATCAAGTCCCAGACCTGCGAATCGGTCGGATTGTCCGGTACCGCCAGGCCGCGTTCATGCGCTTTGGCCAGGATCTTGGCGCGGTCGAGGCCGCGACCATCGTCGCTGACTTCGATCACGATGTGGCCACCCTGATGCGAGGCCGCCAGCGTGATCGTGCCGGTCTCGTCCTTGCCGGCACCACGACGCACGTCCGGCATTTCCAGGCCGTGGTCGATCGAGTTGCGCACCAGGTGCACCAGCGGATCGGCAATCTTCTCGATCAGGCCCTTGTCCAGCTCGGTGCCTTCGCCGACGGTGCGCAGGCGCACCTGCTTGCCGAGGCGGCTGGACAGGTCGCGGACCAGGCGCGGGAAGCGCCGGAACACGGCGTCAACCGGCAGCATGCGCACGCCGATGACCGCTTCCTGCAGATCGCGGGTATTGCGCTCGAGCTGGTCCAGGCCGGCGAACAGACTTTCGGCATGCACCGGATCCAGTGCGTGCGAGACCTGCTTGAGCATGGCCTGGGTGATGACCAGTTCGCCGACCAGGTTGATCAGCGCATCGACCTTGTCGACGCTGACACGGATCGACGTCTCCGCTTCCTGGCTGGCGCCGGCGGCCGGGCTGGCTGGGGCGGCCGGAGCGGCGGCGGAGGCGGTGGAAGGGGCAATCTGTGCTGTTGCCGGGGCCTGGGTGGCCAGGCTTGGCGGCGCGGCCGGACGGATGTCCAGTTCGCAGTCGTCCAGCACCCAGGCAAAGGTGTCTTCGATCTTGCTGCGCGGCACCTTGCCGACCAGGCCCAGGTCCCAGGCCAGATGCGCTTCAAGCGGGTCGAGCTGGGCGAAGCCCGGCAGGCGCTCCATGCGCGCGGCCACCTGCAGCGAACCGAGGTGTTCCAGTTCGCGGATGATGCGCAGCGGGTCGTTGCCGCTCATGAACAGCGAAGGTGCCGGGGTAAAGCCGATCTGCCAGGCTTCCGGCGTGTCGTCGACCTTGGCCGCTGCCGGCGCGGGGGCGCTTGCCGCTGCCTGCCCGGACAGCACCGCTTCCAGGCGTGCTTTTACCGCAGCAACGGCGGCCGGGTCGGCGGCCTGGCCATGCTCGGCTTCGCGCAGCAGGGCGCGCAGCACGTCCACCGAGGACAGCATGGCGTCGACGGCGTGGCCTTCCAGCGCACGCTTGCCGGCGCGCAGCTCATCGAGCAGCGTTTCCAGCACGTGGGTCAGGCTGGCGATGGCGTCGAAGCCGAAGGTGCCGGCGCCGCCCTTGATCGAGTGGGCGGCGCGGAACACCGAGTTGATGATCTCCGCGTCCTGCTGCCCCGATTCCAGGGCCAGCAGGCCAGCCTCCATCGCGTCGAGGCCTTCGCGGCTCTCCTCGAAGAAGGTGGCGTGGAAGCGTTGCAGGTCCATGCTCATGGCAGTGGTGGTCCGGAAGCGAAGAGGGGGAGCGGTGGCGGGCGATCAGCCCAGCACTTTCTGCACGGTGGCGACCAGCTGTTCGGGATTGAACGGCTTGACCAGCCAGCCGGTGGCACCGGCGGCCTTGCCTTCGGACTTCTTGTCGGCGGCCGATTCGGTGGTGAGCATCAGCAGCGGGGTGAACTTGTAGTCCGGCAGCTGGCGCAGTTCGCGGATCAGCGCGATGCCGTCCATGTTGGGCATGTTGACGTCGGTGACCACCGCATTGAAGCGCTGGCCCTTGGCACGACCAAGCGCGACCGCGCCGTCTTCGGCTTCTTCGACGGCAAAACCGGCCGAGGTGAGGGCGAAGGAAACCATCTGGCGCATCGACGCCGAATCGTCCACCACCAAGATACGTGCGCTCATGCAGCGTTCTCCACAGATTTCAGGTTGTCATGGGGTACGTCCAGGCCCAGGGCCTGGGTGACGCCCAGCAGGCGCGCGGCGTCACGGAAGGTTGCAGTGCAACCGTGGAAGCCGGTGCCCAGGCCTGCCTCGCGGCGGGCCTGCACGAATGCACACAGCACCTGCACGGCGGCTGTGTGGATGCGGGCGACCTGGCTGGCATCCAGGGTCAGCTCGCCTGCCTGCGCCACCAGCGGGGCGAGGCGGTTCTTGAGCTCGGTGCTGCTCTCGATGCCGAGATCCTCACCCAGTTCGACAGTGCTCATCGTTGCTCCGGACAAACGGTTCCGTGATCCATAACGGCACCCCGGCAGGGTTCTTTAGAGGAATCGACGCGGTGCGTCGATGCGGCTGATGGTGGGCAGATCGCAGGGGCCTTTACGACTTGATCCCCTCCGTCCCCTTTTCGGGGCTCAGCTCAGCAGCCGGGTGGCGTCGAGCAGGATCATCGGTCGCTGGCTGACGCGTGCCACACCGCGGAACAGGTCGTTGGAGATCTGGCAGATGCGCGCGGTATCCGGCGGTTCGATCTGCGAATCGGTGAGGTTGGCGACGTCTTCCACCGCCGACACGCGCAGGCCGATGGTCTCGCCGTCCTCTTCCAGCACCACGATCCGGGTCTGCGCGTCGTCTTCGGCGGCGGCGGCACCGAGGTGCAGGCCGAGGTCCATCACCGGTACCACCTGGCCGCGCAGGTTCATGATGCCGAGCATCGCCGGAGCGGTGCCACGCAGGGGCAGCAAGGGCACCGGCAACACCACTTCCTGTACCTTCAGCAGTTCCAGTGCGTAGGCTTGGGTGCCGCAGCGCAGGCGCAGCCAGCGCGAGGTGCGTTCGGCGGCACGGCGGTTCTGCGGATGCGGGCTGCTGGCGGGCTGGTGGGCCTGGGCCTGCAACTCCTGCCAGCTGCCCGGGCGGTTGCCGCTGGGGGCGTCCAGTGCCACGCGCGGTGGCGGGGCGACGGCGGCCCGTGCGGACGGTGCAGCTGCGGGGCGGGGAGTGGGCGACGGCGCCGGGGCCGGCGCGGCGATCACCGCGGGTGGGGGCGGGGCGAGGTCCTCACCACCGGCGGCGGCCTCGAAGGCGGCCTGCAGGCCGGGGCTGTCGGTGTGGGCAAGACGATGACTGTCGGCCGCATCGGTCTCGTAGATCACTTCGTCCGGCAGGTCATCCCAGGTAGGCTCGGGGCCGCTCGTTGCGGCGGCTGCGGGCGCTGGCGCGGTTTCGTGGATGACTTCGTCGGGCAGGTCATCCCAGGTGGGCTCGCGTTCCGGAGAGGCGGCGCTTGGCGGGGAGGGCGGGGCCCCCGCCGGTGCAGACGCAGCCTCGAAAGCGGCCTCCAGCAGGGCGTCGTCCGCGCTCGGCGCCGCAACGACAGCGTCGGTTTCGTAGATCACTTCGGCCGGCAGATCGTCCCAGGTCGGCTCGCGCTCCGCATCGATCACGCTGACGGGCGCGGACGCGGCCTCGAAAGCCGCTTCCAGCGCGGTGTTGTCCACGGCAAGGGCAGCGGTGACGGTCTCGGTCTCGGTCTCATAGATCACTTCGGCCGGCAGGTCGTCCCAGGTCGGCTCGCGCTCCGGTGCCGCCGCGTCCGCCGGGCGTGGCCCGGCGCTACCGGGAGGTGGCACGGCAACCGGCGCCGCCACAATCGCTTCGCCCAGCAGTTCGTCCAGGTAGTCGTCGAGTACGCCGGTGCTGTTCATGCCGCCTGCTCCAGCGCGCGCGCGTCCTCACCCAGAATCCAGTTCAGCGCACGCCGGTAGGCCGCCAGGCCGCGCCCCGGATAGTCCTCACCGATGCTCGGCAGGGTCAGGCCGGCAGCGTTGCTGATGCGGGTGTCGATCGGAATCGCGTCTTCCCACACGCGTGCGCCGTGGCGATCCTGCATGGTGCGCAGCGATTCGTTGCCGGCGCGCGTGCGGCGGTCGAACAGGGTCGGCAGGATCGAAATCGGCAGCGGGCGGCGGCGCGAGCGCTCGACCATTTCACCGGTGCGGACCATGCCATCCAGCCCGTGCAGGGCCAGTGGCTCGGCCTGGGTGGGGATGATCAGGCGGTCGGCCGCGGCCAGCGCATTGATCATCAGCAGGCCGAGGGTCGGCGCGCAGTCCAGCAGGATGTAGTCGTGCTGGCCCTGGTGGCGCGCCAGCGCGTTCTGCAGCGCCAGGCCGAGCCCAGGCTGGTTGGCGCTGCGGCGCTCCAGCGTGGCCAGCGCGGACTGTGCGCAGACGTAGTCCAGGCCGTGGATGTTGCTGGCGTGGCACAGGCCGGAAAGATCGGCCGGCGGCGTGCCGAACAGTTCAAGCACACCGGCCGGCGGCGGATCCACCGGCACGCCGAAGGCACGGCTGAGCGACGCATGCGGATCGAGGTCGATCAGCAGCACGCGATGGCCAAGCGCGGCCAGGCCGCGGCCGAGGGCGAGGGTGGTGGTGGTCTTGCCGACTCCGCCCTTCTGGTTGGCGACTGCCCAGATGCGCATCGGATTACTCCTTCATTGCCGGGGGAACGGCGGCGCCGACGCGGCTGCCAGCCGGCACCGGTGGCAACGTCACCGGCGCGAGGGGGGAAGTGGGGGCGGTAGCCGGCGTTGCGGCGGCTTGTTCGGGGGTGGCCCTGTCAACGGCACCGGTGGCAGCGTTCAGGCGTTGGCCGAGCGGGTCCACCGAATGGCTGGTGTCGGCCAGGATGATGACCATCACCCGGCGATTGCGGTTGCGGCCCTGCGCGCTGTCGTTCTCCTCGCGCGGGCGGAACTGGCCGTAGCCGACCATCGCCAGCCGCGACGGCTGCACGCCCTGGTCGGCGAACAGGTGCACCACGCTGGCCGCGCGCCCGGCCGACAGTTCCCAGTTGGACGGGAAGGTGGCGGTGGCGATCGGCACGTTGTCGGTGTGGCCTTCCACGCGCACGCTGTTGGGTACGTCGCGCAGCACGTCGGCCAGGCTGGCCAGGGTCTGCCGGGCGTGCACGTCCAGCGCCGCCGAGCCGGTGGGGAACAGGATGTCGCTGTTGATCTCCACTTCGATCCACAGCTCGGTGCGGCGCACGCTGATCATGCCGCGGTCGATCAACGGTGCCAGCGCGGCGGTGAGGCGGTCGGCGATGCTGTTGAGCTGGCGCTCGGCGCGCGCGATCTGTTCCTGGTTGTGCACCGACACCGGCATGCGCATCTGCGAGGCCATCGACGGCAGCAGCGTCGGATCATGCGAGGGCGCCGGCGCCGAAGGGCCGATCTTGGTGCCGGACTTGATCACCGACGGGCTGTCCCAGCCGCCACCCTGCACCTGCTTGTTGCCGACCTGCACCGGATTGATGGTGCGCGGCGCACCGCCGAAGGCGTCGGTGAGCGCGTCGGCCATGATCCGGTACTTGCCCTCGTTGACCGAGGAGATCGCGTACATGACCACGAAGAAGGCGAGCAGCAGCGTCATCAGGTCGGCATAGGGGATCGCCCATGCTTCGTGGTTGGCGTGCTCTTCGTGGTGCTTGCGGCGGGCCATGTCAGTGCAGGAAGCCGGAGAGGTTGGTTTCGATGTTGCGCGGGTTCTCGCCCTGGGCGATCGAGATCAGGCCCTCGATGACCATTTCGCGGTCGCGCGTGTTGTGCGAAATCACACTCTTGAGCTTGGCGGCGATCGGCAGGAACAGCAGGTTGGCCGAGGCGATGCCATAGATGGTGGCGGTGAATGCGGCGGCGATGCCATGGCCGAGCTTGCTCGGGTCAGCCAGGTTCTTCATCACTGCGATCAGGCCGAGCACGGCGCCGATGATGCCGAGAGTGGGCGCATAGATGCCCATCGCCTCGAATACCTTGGCGCCGGCCTGGTCCTGGTGCTCCTGGCTGCCCAGTTCGATTTCCAGCATGTGCCGCATCGATTCGGGCTCCACGCCGTCCACCAGCAGCTGCAGGCCCTTGCGCAGGAACGGGTCCTGCTGTGCTTCCACCTGCGATTCCAGGCCCAGCAGGCCCTGGCGACGGGCGATGTTGCTCCATTCCACGATCTGGCGGATCAGCTCGTGGCGATCGCTGTTCGGCGGGCGCACGACCCAGCGCACGATCTTGAAGGCGTGCTTGAACACCGCCGGCGAGGTGTGCAGCAGGATCGCCGCGACGGTGCCGACGATGACGATCACAAAGGCCGCAGGCGACCACAACGACGCCAGGCCGGCGCCCTTGAGGATGCTGCCACCGACCAGCGAGGCCAGGGCGAGAAAGAGTCCAATGAGGCTGAGTCTATCCATGGATCCGGTATCGGCTTGTGTGAATGGGACTTGAGACACCGGGCGTTCGTGTACAGACGGTAGTCACAGTTTCTTGGGGCGCCGGGCAGGGCCCGGCGGGGCTCATCGCAGGCCGTCCACGTCCAGGATCAGCGCCATGCGACCATCGCCGATCAAGGTTGCACCGGCATAACCGCGCAGGCCGCGCAGGGCTTTGGGCAGCGGTTTGATGACCACTTCCTCGCGCCCGCGCACTTGGTCCACGACCAGCCCGAAGCGTGCCTCGCCGGCCTGCAGCACCACGATGGTCAGCAGGGTGGAGGCGGCCGGCGTCACATCCAGCCACTGGCGCAGATCGACCAGCGGCAGGGTGTGCGAGCGGCGGTCGAGCACGGCGCGGCCATCGAACCAGCCCAGCGAAGTGCGCGGCGCGTGCAGCACCTCCATCACGCGCGCCAGCGGCAGCGCATAGACATCCTCACCCGCCTGCACCAGCAGGGTCGGCAGGATCGCCAGGGTCAGCGGTACGCGGATCAGGAAGCGGCTGCCACGGCCCAGCTCCGACTGGATCTGGATCTGGCCGCTGAGTTCGCGGATACGCGACTGCACCACGTCCATGCCGACGCCGCGGCCGGAAATGTCGGTGACCTGCTGCTTGGTCGAGAAGCCGGGCAGGAACACCAGGTGCAGGCATTCCTCGCTGCTCAGGCGGGCGGCGGCTTCCGGATCGATCAGGCCCTTTTCGCGTGCCTTGGCGCGCAGCTTTTCCGGGTCGATGCCGGCGCCATCGTCCTGCACCTCGATGCTGACGTAGTCACCTTCCTGCTGCGCCGACAGGCGCACATGGCCCATCCGCGGCTTGCCCTGCGCTTCGCGCAGCTCGGGCATTTCCACGCCATGGTCGATGGCGTTGCGGACCAGGTGCACCAGCGGGTCGGCCAGCGCTTCGACCAGGTTGCGGTCGAGCTCGGTCTCGGCGCCGATCAGTTCCAGGTCCACTTCCTTCTTCAGCGAGCGGGCGACATCGCGGGCGACCTTCGGGAAGCGCGAGAACACCTTGCCCACCGGCTGCATGCGGGTGCGCATCACCGCCGACTGCAGTCGTGCGGTGGCGATGTCCAGGGTCGATACGGCGCGGTCCAGCTCTTCATCGCGCAGGCGTGCGCGCAGCGTCTTCAGGCGGTTGCGTGACAGCACCAGCTCGCCGATCAGGTTGACGATCGCATCCAGGCGCTTGGTATCCACGCGGACGGTGTGCTCGGCTTCGGCCAGCGGCTTGGCGGCCGGCTTGGCGGCCGGGGTGGCGGCGGCCGGGCGCGGCGCGGGTGGTGCAGCGACCGGCGTGGCGGCGACCGGCTTGCTTCCGGGGGCGGCGCCGCCGTGCAGCTGGTCGAGCAGGGCCTCGAACTCGTCTTCGCTGATCAGGCCGTCGTCGGCCTTCTTCGCCGGCGCGACCGCGGTCGGCGCGTTGCCGCCGTGCAGCTGGTCGAGCAGGGCCTCGAATTCGTCTTCGGTGATCAGGTCGCCGCCCGCGGCGGCGGGTGCGGCGGCGGTCGGGGCCGCGGTACCGCCACCGTGCATGTCGAACTGTGCGATCAGCTCCGGCGGCGCATAGCCCGGCTCGGTACCCGAGGACACCGCATCGAGCATCGACTGCAGGTAATCCAGCGATTGCTGGGCGGCGTCGAAGTGATGGGCCTGCAGCACGGCCTGGCCGGCGCGCGCGATGCCGAGGGCTTCTTCAGCGGCGTGGCACAGCTCGACCATGGCGGTGACGCCGAGGAAGCCGGCGCCGCCCTTGAGCGTGTGGTAGCCGCGGAACACCGCGTTGAGCTGCTCGCTGTCCTGCGGTGCCTGCTCCAGCGACACCAGCTGTTCGCCCAGGCGGTCCAGGATTTCCTGTGCCTCGATGATGAAATCGGCAGTGATGTCGTCGGATACCGCGCTCATGCTTACAGCCCCAGATCCGACAACAGGTCGTCGGCGTCGTTCTGCGAGACCGCGTGGCGGTCCAGTCCCTTCAGTGCCGGCCCGGCCAGTTCCGGGTCGGTGCGATGCTGTTCCGGCGGCAGGCCGAGCGCGCCGAAGCCTTCGTGCACGCGGCGCACGATGCCGACCACGCGACGGATGATCTGCCCGGTCAGGTCCTGGTAGCTCTGGGTCAGGGCGATCTCGGTGAGGTTGTGGCGGATGCGCTCAAGCTGGGCGTCCTGGCCGGGCTGCAGGCCTTCGGCGCGCAACTGTTCGGTCAGGCTGCGGCATTCCTCGGCCAGGTCCAGGGTGCGGTGGGTGGCCTGTTCGGTCATCGCCACCACGTGGTCCAGGCGCGCGCAGGCGTCGTCCAGTTCGCCGGCATCGCTGGGCACGGTCGGCAGTTCACCCAGCGCCTGGCCCAGTTCGCGGGCCAGCCGCGAAAGACCGCTCATCATCGGCTGCGTGCGCAGCGCGACCAGTCCGTCGATGCGCTGCCGCCAGGCGGCCTCGTCGCCGGATTCCAGCGCGTCCAGGGCTTCCTGCAGGCGCAGGGCAAGGGCGTTCTTGTCGACCGTGGTATCCATCAGGCGCTGGCCGCCAGGCGTTCGAAGATCTTGCCCAGCTTTTCTTCCAGGGTCTGCGCGGTGAACGGCTTGATGATGTAGCCGTTGACGCCGCTCTGGGCGGCTTCGATGATCTGCTCGCGCTTGGCTTCGGCGGTCACCATCAACACCGGCAGGGTCTTCAGCTTGGCGTCGGCGCGGATCGCCTTGAGCAGCTCGATGCCGGTCATCACCGGCATGTTCCAGTCGGTGACCACGAAATCGAACGGCTGGCTCTGCAGCAGCGACAGCGCGGCATGCCCGTCCTCGGCTTCGGCGGTGTTGGTGAAGCCCAGATCGCCCAGCAGGTTCTTGACGATGCGACGCATGGTCGAAAAGTCGTCGACGATCAGGATGCGCATGTTCTTGTTCAAAGCAGAGTTCCTTTGTTGTTCATTCCGGGCGGCCGGGGGCAGCCGCCTCGGGGATGTTCATTCTTCAAGGCCGGCGTCGACGGCCTCGAAAATCTTCAATCGGCCACGCAGGCGCAGCACCGCCTGGCCGTGGATCTGGCAGACCCGCGACTCGCTCACGCCGAGCACCGCGCCGATCTCCTTCAGGTTCAGCTCCTGCTCGTAGTACAGCGAGAGCACCAGCTGTTCGCGCTCGGGCAGGTGGCCGATGGCCTTGCCCAGTTCGCGGCCGAACTCGCCACGCTCCAGCACCTGCTGCGGGGTCGGGCCGCCCTGGGCGACGGTATCCAGTTCGCCCTGGTCCTCGATGCGCGATTCCAGGCTCAGCACCTGGCCACGTGCGGCGTCTTCCATCAGCCGCAGGTACTCGGGCAGCGGCATGTCCATCGCAGCGGCCACTTCGGTGGCGCTGGCGGCACGGCCGCTGCTCTGTTCCAAGCGGCGGATGGTGGCGGCGGCATCGCGTGCACGGCGGTGCACCGAACGCGGCACCCAATCGCCACGACGGATCTCGTCGATCATCGAGCCGCGGATGCGGATCGAGGCATAGGTCTCGAACGAGGCGCCCTGGTCGGCGTCGTAGCTGCGCGAGGCCTCGATCAGGCCCATCATGCCGGCCTGGATCAGGTCGTCGACCTCGACGCTGGCCGGCAGGCGTGCGGCCAGGTGGTGGGCGATGCGCCGCACCAGGTCCGAATGCTGGGCGATGACCTCGTTGGCCGCCGAGCGCTGGACCTCCCGGTACTGGGCTGCGCCTTTCATGCGGCCACCCCGCGCTGCTTGAGGATGCGTTCGAGGAAGAACTCGACGCCGCCACGGGGTTCGGTCGGCGCCTGCCAGCGCGCGGTGCGCCGTGCGATCTCGGTGATCGCCAGCGCGGCCGGGCTGGACGGGTAGGCCTTCACCACCGGCTGCTGGCGCTGCACCGACAGGCGCAGCCAGTCATCCTGCGGCACGCAGCCCAGGTAGTTCAGCGAGACATCGGCCAGGAACTTCTCGCAGACGCGGGTCAGCTTTTCGTACAGCACCCGGCCCTCGTTGGGGTCGCGCACCATGTTGGCCACCACCTGGATGCGGTCCACGCCACGCTCGCGCGAGAGCACCTTGATCAGCGCATAGGCGTCGGTGATCGAGGCCGGTTCGTCGCAGACCACCACCACGGTGTCCTGCGCGGCCTGGCAGAAGGTCAGCACGCCATCGGTGATGCCGGCGGCGGTGTCCACCACCATGATGTCCAGCTCGCGCTCCAGTTCGGAGAACACGTTGACCAGGCCGACGTGCTCGGCCGGGGCCAGCTCGGCCATGTGCCGGCGGCCGGACGCGGCCGGGACCACCAGCACGCCGTTCGGGCCTTCGACGATGACGTCGTCCAGCGAGCAGCGGCCGGCGACCAGGTCGGCCAGCGTGAAGGTGGGGTTCAACCCCAGGATCACGTCGATGTTGGCCAGGCCCAGGTCCGCATCCAGCAGCAGCGTGCGCTTGCCCATGCCGGCCAGCGCCACGGCCAGGTTGGCCGACACGTTGGTCTTGCCCACGCCGCCCTTGCCGCCGGTCACGGCAATGGTGCGCACAGGGCCGAGCGGCTCGCTGCGGGTGGCCGACAGCGGGAAGGTCTTGGTCAGCTTGGCGTACTCACGCGACGGCATGGTTCAACTCCGGGTTGCAGGGCATATCGGCCGCTCGGCGCAAATCTTCAAGGCGAAGTACGAGATTGGCCGCGCTGGCCCGGTGCAGGTCCTCCGGCACGTCCTGGCCGTCGGTCACCCAGGTGATCGGCAGGCTGTGATCCACGGCCACCGACAGCGCGTTGCCGAAGCGGCCGGTCTCGTCCAGCTTGCTCAGCACCAGGCCCTGCAGGTTGGCCGCGCCGAAGCGGCGGACCACCTCGTCCATGTCGCCGAAACTGGTGTTGGCCGGCAGCACCAGCAGGGTGCGCACCTGGCGGGCGGCGCGCAGCCACTGCAGCTGGGCGGCCAGCGCGCGGTCGCGCGGGCCCAGGCCAGCGGTGTCGATCAGCACCAGCTTGTAGTCCTTCAGGCGCTCCAGCAGCTGGTCCAGGTCGGTGCCGCTGTTGGCCTCGTGCACGGCGATGCCGAGCTGGCGGCCGTAGCCGTACAGCTGTTCGCGGGCGCCGATGCGGGTGGTGTCGGTGGTGACCAGGGCGACGTCACGCGGGGCGTGCTTTTCGGCGAAGCGCGAGGCCAGCTTGGCGATGGTGGTGGTCTTGCCGGCGCCGGTCGGGCCGACCAGGGCGATCACACCGCCTTCTTCCAGCGGGTCGACCGGGGCGATCGGCAGCTTGCGCGAGATCAGCCCCAGCATCAGGCCGCGGCCGCGGTGGGCTTCGGTCTCCAGCGGGATCTGCATGGCCACGTCGCGGGCCAGGCCGGCGTCGAAGCCGTACTCGTCCATCAGGTCCAGCGCGGTGGCGCGCACCGGGCAGCCGCGCAGGCGCTCGTCGGTGAAGCGGTTCATCTCGCGCTCGATCACCTGGCGCATGCCGGCCACTTCCTGGCGCAGCTGGCGGATCTCGGCGTCGTCCTGGGCCACCACGGTCAGCGCCGGGGCCGGCGCCAGCATCGGCGCCGGGCTGGCGTCGTCGGCGGCGTCCACCGGTGCCGGTTCGCTGACGGTCGATTCGGCCGGCGCCTCGGCCACGGCGGCGGTCGGCAGCGGCGGCGGCTGCACCGCCGGGACCGGGCTTTCGTGATGCGCTTCGTGCGGCGGGTCGATCTGGAAGCGGGCGCGGTTGGGCGCTGCCACGGCCACCGCTGCCGGCGCGACGATGGCCTCGGCGAACGGGGCGAAGATCTGTTCCGGCAGCGTCGGTTCGTTGACGGCGGCGCGCGCCAGGGTGGCGGCGAAGCCGGTGCTGCCACGGGTCGGCACGATCTCGTCGGCGCTGTCCAGGGTGCGGCCGGTGGCACCGACTGCGGCGCGGGCCAGGGCGGCCACCGCCGAGGTGGTGGCGGCGACCGGTTCCGGTGCCGGGGTGCTGCTGCGGCGGCGGGTGACGGCGGCAATCACCGCATCGGCGGCGGTGCGCGGCTTCGGTGCCGGCGGCGGCGCCACGTCGCGGCGCGAGGCTTCCAGTGCACGCTGCACGGCGCTTTCATCGTAGTTGGCGGCGGCCACGATCTCGATGCCTTCCTCGATCCGGCGGTTGGACAGGATCACGGCGTCGGGGCCGTGTTCCTTGCGCACCAGGTTCATGGCCGAGCGCATGTCGGCGGCGACGAATCGTTTGATTTTCATGCTGTGGTCACGGGACGAAGACGGCGGGGTGGCGTTCGGGGAACTCGGGTGGTCGGTGGTCTGCACGGTGCGGGTTCCCCTTGGTATCTGTCTGTTGCGTTGGTTCGGAAGTGGTGTCTGTTTTCTGGCGCATCGGTGGGCGGCGTCAGCTGATCGTTCCGACCAGCTTCAGCCGCTTGTCCTCCGGCACCTCGCTGTAGGCCAGGACCGACAGCGACGGAACGCTGTGGCGGACCAGGCGGGCCAGCGCGGCGCGCACCGGGCCGGGTACCAGCACAACCGCGGGCTCGTTGCGGGCCTCCTGCTTGCTGACACAGTCGGCCAGGCTCTGATGCAGTCGCTCTGCGAGTCCGGGTTCCAGCGCGGCGCCGTTGCCCTGCGTGGACTCCTGCAAGACACGTTCCAATTGCGGGTTGAGGGTGAACACCGGCAGCTCCGCCGACATTCCGGCGATCTCCTGCACGATGAAGCGGCCCAGCGCGGTGCGCACCGCGGCGGTCAGCACGGCCGGGTCCTGGCTGCTCGGCGCGTGTTCGACCAGTGATTCGGCAATCTTGCGCAGCTGGCGGATCGGGATGCGCTCGACCAGCAGGTTCTGCAGCACGCGCACCACGGCCGACAGCGGCAACGCCTTGGGCGTCAGATCTTCGACAAGCTTGGGCGCGCTCTTGGCCAGGTTGGCCAGCAGGTGCTGCACTTCTTCGTGGCCGAGCAGTTCCGGGGCGTGCTCGCGGATCAGGTGTGACAGATGGGTGGCGACCACGGTGGCCGGGTCGACCACGGTGTAGCCCAGCGTTTCGGCCTGGGCGCGCTGGTGCGGCTGGATCCAGGTGGCATCCAGGCCGAACGCGGGGTCCTTGCCGGCGATGCCTTCCAGCGCACCCAGGGCGCTGCCCGGGTCCAGCGCCAGTTCGCGGTCCGGATGGATCTCGGCGGTGGCCACCGGCACGCCGTGCACCAGCACGCGATAGCCGTTGGCCGGCAGTTCCAGGTTGTCGCGAATGTGCACCGACTGAATCAGGAAGCCGACATCCTGGGTCAGCTTGCGGCGCACGCCCTTGATGCGCGCCATCAGTTCGCCGCCCTGGTTGCTGTCCACCAGCGGAATCAGCCGGTAGCCCACTTCCAGCCCCAGCGGGTCGACCGGGCGCAGTTCGTCCCAGCTCAGTTCCGCCGTCGGTGCTGCAGCGGCCGGACGGCCCAGCGCGTTCAGCGCGGCGCCATCGCCTGCGCCGGCAGCGGCGTCGGAGGCCGGCTGTTTCTCCTTGCGGTACAGCTTCCAGGCAATGAACCCGAGGATCGCCGCCAGCGTCAGGAAAGCGACGTTGGGCATGCCCGGCACCAGGCCGACCAGGCCGACGATGCCGGCGGTGATCGCCAGCGCGCGGTACTGGCCGAACACCTGGCCGGTCATGGCCTGGGCCATGTCCTGCGAGCGCGAGGCACGGGTCACCAGCATTGCCACCGCGCTGGACACCAGCAGCGCCGGCAGCTGCGCCACCAGACCGTCACCGATGGACAGCAGGGTGTAGGTGGCGGCCGCTTCGCCGAACGGCATGCCATGCTGCAGCACACCCACGGCCAGGCCGCCGAGCATGTTGATGAACAGGATCAGGATGCCGGCGATGGCATCGCCACGGATGAACTTGCTGGCACCGTCCATCGCGCCGTAGAAGTCGGCTTCCTCGCGTACTTCCTCGCGGCGCAGCTTGGCTTCTTCACGGGTCAGCAGGCCGGCGTTGAGGTCGGCGTCGATGGCCATCTGCTTGCCGGGCATGGCGTCGAGGATGAAGCGCGCGGTCACTTCCGAGACGCGGCCGGCACCCTTGGTGATGACCACGAAGTTGATGATGGTCAGGATCGCGAACACCACGATGCCGACCGCGTAGTTGCCGCCGATCACGAACTCGCCGAAGGAGGCGATGACCTTGCCGGCCGCCTCGTGGCCGTTCTGGCCGTTGAGCAGGATCACGCGGGTGGAGGCCACGTTCAGCGCCAGCCGCAGCATGGTGGTGATCAGCAGCACGATCGGGAAGATGGTGAAATCCAGCGGGCGCTTCACATAGACCACCGCCAGCAGCACCATCAGCGAGATGGCGATGTTGAAGGTGAACAATGCATCGAGCACCGGCGCCGCCAGCGGCACCACCACCATGGCCAGCAGGGCCAGCACGATCAGCGGCGCGCCAAGGCCCTGGCGGATCATTTCCAGGGCGCGGCGGGTGTTGAAACCGGTCGAAGGCTGGGCGCTCACGGGCGGCCTCCCTTGCCGAATTCATCCACCTGGATGTGCGGGGCGTCCGGCATCGGGCCAGTGCGCCAGGTGCGCAGCTGGTAGACGTAGGACAGGACCTGGGCGACGGCCGAATACAGTCTCACGGGGATTTCCTTTCCGAGTTGGCCTTCCCGATACAAGGCGCGTGCCAAAGGCGGGGCGGAGACAATGGCGACCTTGTTGCCGTCGGCCACTTCGCGGATGCGCAGGGCGGTCTCGTCCACGCCCAGCGCCACCACGGTGGGGGCGTTCATCGCGCCGCCTTCGTACTTCAGGGCCACCGCGTAGTGGGTGGGGTTGACCACCACCACGTCGGCGGTGGGCACCGCTTCCATCATCCGGCGGTTGGCCATCTGCTGCTGCAGCTGGCGGATGCGGCCCTTCACCTCGGGGCTGCCCTCGCTTTCCTTCATTTCCCGGCGCAGTTCCTCGCGAGTCATCTTCAGCTTGCGCATCCAGTTCCAGCGCTGGTACGGCGCGTCGATGGCGGCCAGTACCAGCATGGCGCCAGCGGTGGCCAGCAGCAGGCGCAGGGTGAAGCCCAGGCCATCGGTGATGGCGGTCTCCAGCGGGTGGTGGATCAGCCCGCGCAGGGTGTCAAAGCCGGTCCAGACCACCAGCCCGGCGGCCACGCCGACGAAGGCCACGCGCAGCAGCGACTTGGTGAACTCGGCGATGGCCTCCGGGCCGTACAGGCGCTTGAGACCGCTCATCGGGTTCAGGCGGTTGATGTCGGGCAGCAACGCCTTCTGCGACCAGCGCAGGCCGCCCATCACCAGCGGGGCGACGAAGCTGGCCAGCAGGCAGACCAGCACCAGCGGCGCGATCACCAGCAGGAACTGCAGCAGCAGGTCGCCGAAGTGACCGAACAGTTCCTTCGGGTTCTGCCGCAGGCTCTGTTCCGGGCTGAGCGCCTGCTTCATCCAGGCCGTGGCGCCACGCCCGATCGAGCCGCTCATGGCCATCACCGCCAGCACGCCGGCACCGAACACGGCGGCCGTGCCCAGTTCCCGCGAGCGTGGCAGGTTGCCCTGTTCACGGGCATCGCGCAGGCGTTTTTCGGTCGGTTGTTCGGTCTTTTCGCCGGCGGATTCGTTCTCGGACATCACGGGTACTACGGCAGGAGATGCCGGGGTGCGTGCAAGAACCGTTCCAGGCAGGGCGTGGATCTACCGGATGCCTGTTTGTAGAGCCGAGCCCACGCTCGGCTGCGGATGGGTTCAGGCGCGAAGCGCAGCCGAGCGTGGGCTCGGCTCTACAGGAGGATGTCGCAGGTAGCGCCGGGCCGTGCCCGGCGCAATCATCCGTCCGGCGTTGCCGGCCGCAACGGAATCGACACCACGCTGTCGCTGTGCCAGTCCACGCGCAGCGGCTGGCCCGCATCGACCGCGCGCTCGTCGCTGACATCGCGCCCGGTGCCGTGGTTGACCTGGTGCATGGCGTCTTTCAACAAGTCCACCTTCACCAGCAGGCGGCTGCCCGTGGCCAGGCGGCGCGCGACCATGCGGGTGCGGTCGAAGGGCAGGTGGGTCCATTGGCCGGGCTGCAGCAGCTGGCGTGTGCTCGGGTCACGTACGTGGCTGGCGCGGCCCATGTAGTAGGACAGCTGCATGCGGCGGCCATCGGCCATCAGTTCGTACAGGGTGACGGTGAAATCGAAGTCGCGCTTATTGATCCGCACCTTCAGGTCGCCGGAGAAGCTGCCCACCAGGTCCATCGGGCCGGTAACGGGATCGGTGACAAAGGACAGCGCCGTATCCCTTTCGTCCTGAGCTGCGATGATCGGGAACGGGTAGTAGCCATGCCGCATTTCATCGCGGTCGGCCAGGTCCACGGTCTGCTGGAGCTGGCCCGAGGGTGGCCGTTGTTCCTGTAACTGGTGGTAGCCGTCGCTGGTGGCCGGTGCGGCGGACAGGTGATAGCGGCGGTAGCTGCCGGCGGCGGCAGCCAGCGAGGGTGCATGCCCCCAGCGGTTGGCGCCCATCAGCTGGTAGTTCACGCGGTCTGGCACCAGCGCCGGACGCGGGGCGCCACGCAGCACGTGGTCCAGCCATTGGAAGGTCAGTGCAGGTGTGTCGAACTGCGCGACGGCATCCAGGTCGTATCCGCGCAGCTGCATCGGTTTGATTGCCGACTGCGCACCGCGATGGTCATAGGGGCCGATCAGCAGGGCATGATCGGCATCGGGGCGGTGCCGCAGGTGGTCCTTGAAGTACTGCAGTGCCGAGATCTGGCCATCGTCGTAGTAGCCGGTGATGGTCAGCACCGGGATACGGATGTCGTCGAACTGGTCACCATAGGGAACCATCGACTGCCAGTAGGCGTCGTACGCCGGGTGATCGAGCCAGCGCTGAAGCCAGGGATTGGGTGTGCCATCGACCTGGTCGATCTGCCGGTAAGGACGGCCGGAGGCATACCAGCGGCGCGGCAGCTGCGACCAGCGCTCGTTCTGGTTGTAGGTGTCGTTGTCCAGCATCGGGCTATTGGCCACATAGAAGGCCCAGCCATAGTTGGCACTGAGAAACACGTTGTTCTCCATCGGCAGGCCCTGGCCGGGGATGGCGGCAACGTAGGGCACGATGGTCTTCAGCGCGGGGTGGTGGTGGCGGGCCGCGGCCCAGGCGGTGAAGCCCTCGTAGCTGCCGCCGTACATGGCCACGCGGCCGTCGCTCCACGGCTGGCGGCTGGTCCAGTCGATCGCCGCATTGGCATCTTCGCCATCGTGCTCGTAGGGGGCGATGCTGCCGCTGCCCTGGCCCTTGCCGCGCGCGTCGACCACGATGCCGGCGTAGCCGTGGGCAGCGGCCAGCAGCATCTTCAACCGGTTCTTGGCCGGGTCGGTATAGATGGTAAAGAGCATGGCGGCCGGCAGGGGGGCCTGCGCGGCCCTGGGCCGGGCCAGCTGCGCCGACAGCACGACGCCATCGCCGGCGGGGATGCGCAACGCATCGTCGATGACGAAGCGGCGTTGTTCTTCGGCCGCGACCAGTGGCGGGGCCAAGGCGGCGGCCAGGGTCTGTGCACGCAGCAGTGCGCGCAGTCGCAACAATTCCAGGGCGACGGCCTGGGGCAGGGCGGTGGCGCTGGCCTGCGCGGCGATGGCCTGCTCCAGTTGCGCCCGCGCGGTGGCAGGTTCCACCGCGAGCGCGGTTTCCGCCTGCACGGCGGCGACGTCGCCGAGGGCGGCAAAGGTACTCTGAAAGGCACGCGCATACCCGGCTGCGTCCTGCTCACCAGCCGTGGCGAGCAGCAGCATCGGTACCCAGCGCTGCGCTGCCGCGCTGTCGCCGGCGCTTGCCAGGCCGGCGCGCACCTGCTGGATCGATGGCCGTGCTTCGGTGGTCCGGCCCAGTGCCAGCAGCGTATGGCTGCGCTGCGCGTCGGTCAGGGAGGCGGATTTCAGCAGCTCGGTGCCGAGTGTTCGCAGGGCTGCGTCGGTCTGCGCGGGTGATGCATCCGCAGGCAGTGACCACGACAGATCACTGGCCAACGCGCGGGCGCAGCTCAGGGCCAGTAGCAGACCAACCAGGGGGGTGCGGAGTGCCACGGGCTCTTCCTTGCATGACGGTCGCGCGGCCCATCATACGGGAGCCGAGCCCATGCTCGGCTCTACAGCAGGCGCGGGACATTTGTAGAGCCGAGCCCATGCTCGGCTGCGGTTGGATTCAGGCGCGAAGCGCAGCCGAGCGCAGGCTCGGCGCTACAGGGGAGCGTTGTCGCCAGGGGGGGGGTTCTGCGCCAGCTCCACCCGTGGCCGCGGCAGGTCGTGCAACTGCATGAAACGGGCGGCATCGACCGGGCGGCCGAGCAGGTAGCCCTGCAGGTAGTCGCAGCCCAGCCGCTCCAGGTAGGCACGCTGGGCGGCGGTTTCCACGCCTTCAGCCACGATGTCCATGTCCAGTGCGTGGCCCAGCGCCACGATCGCCGAGACGATCACCACGTCTTCGGCGCTGTGTTCCAGGTCGCGCACGAAGGCGTGGTCGATCTTGATCTCGGTGGCCGGCAGCCGCTTCAGGTACAGCAGGCTGGAATAGCCGGTACCGAAGTCGTCGATGGAAATGCCCACGCCCAGCGCCGACAGCGCCTGCAGCAGGCGCAGGCTGGTATCGGTATCGCGCATCACCGTGCTTTCGGTGATTTCCAGCACCAGATGGCGCGGGATGATCTGGTAGCGCTCGATCACCTCGCGCACATCCTGCAGCAGATGCGGCGAGCTGAACTGCACCGGCGACAGGTTCACCGACATCGACCAGCCGTCATGGCCGGCGTCATGCCAGCGGCGCAGCTGCTGGCAGGCCTGGTCCAGCGCCCAGCGGCCGATCTCGTTGATCGCGCCGCTGCGCTCGGCCAGGCGGATGAAGCGATCCGGTGGAATCAGGCCGTGCTCGGGGTGGCGCCAGCGGATCAGGGCTTCGGCGCCGGCCACCTTCTGCGTGGCCACGCGGATCTTCGGCTGGTAGTGGAGGAACAGCTGCTCGCTGCCGATCGCGCGGCGCAGGTCGGCCAGCAGGCGGAACTGCTGCTCGGCGCTGTCGTTCATCCAGTCAGCGAACAGCACAAAGGCATTGCGTCCGGATTCCTTGGCCTGGTACATCGCTGCATCGGCGAAGGCCATCAGCTGGCGTTCGCTTGCTGCATGGTCCGGGCAGATCGCCACGCCGATGCTGGCGGTGACCTGCAGTTCGTTGTCCGGCAGCAGGGGACCGCTGCCAACCGCCTGCAGGATGCGTCGGGCCAGGGTCGGCAGGTCTTCATCGTGTTCGATGCGCACCACCATCACGAACTCGTCGCCGCCCAGCCGCGCCAGCAGGTCATGCGGGCGCAGCAGCTGGCGGGTGCGCTCGGCCACGGCCACCAGCAGCGCGTCGCCGGCCTGGTGGCCATAGGCATCATTGACCTGTTTGAAGCCGTCCAGGTCCATGAACATCACCGCGAAGCGGCTGCCGCCCTGTTCGGCTTCGGCCAACGCCTGCACGATGCGCCGCTGCAACAGCAGGCGGTTGGGCAGACGGGTCAACGGGTCGTGCAGGGCGGCCTGGGTCAGTTCCTGCTGCGCATCGGTCAGCGAGGTGCTCAACATTGAATTGCGCAGGCGCAGCAGCTGCGCTTCCACGCGCTGGTCCAGCCAGGACACCACCAGCACCACGGCGAGGATGGCCACGGTCAGCACCACCACCAGCATCGCCAGCCAGTCGTTCTGCAGGCCGTCACCTACTGCCGCGCCGCAGATGCTGCCTTCGGGGAAGCGCGCGGCCGCCATGCCGGTGTAATGCATGCCAACGATGGCCAGGCCGAGCAGGCCCGCCGCCGCCAGCCGGTCGCCGACGCGGGTGCGCTGCGCGCGCAGACGGAACGCCACATACAGTGCGGTCCAGGAGGCGGCCACCGCCACCAGCAGCGAGAACAGCAGCCAGCCGGGGTCGTAGTCGATGCCCGGCTGCATGCGCATGGCGGCCATGCCGACGTAGTGCATGCCGGCGATGCCGGTGCCCATCAGCAGTGCACCACCGGCCAGGCGTGGATGCGGCAGCGTGCGTAGAGACACCAGCCACAGCGCGAATACCGAGGAGGCAATGGCCAGGGTGAGCGAGAGCAGGGTGATCGGCAGGTCGTAGCCCAGCGGAATGGGCAGATCGAAGGCGAGCATGCCGATGAAATGCATCGACCAGATGCCCAGGCCCATGGCGAAGCCCCCGCCCAGCCGCCACCACCACGCCGCGCCCTTGCCGGGGGCGGTGACGGTGCGCCCGGCCATGGCCAGCGCGGTATAGGAAGCCATCACAGCAACCAGCAGCGAGGTCGCCACCAGCCATGGGTTATACGTGCCTACCAGCATTCGTCAGTCTCCCGGACCTGCCTGTCGACGGAAACTACGGTGGGGCATGCATGAGGCAGGCCGTCGCGCAGGCGCGCCGGCCAGGTGCGGCGTCCCCCCTGGACGTCGCGCATTCACTCTAACGCGCAGACCCGGGGGGACTTCAAGCAGCAAGACGTGAAATCCCGTCCCGCGCCCCCGGGGGAGAGCCAAGCTTCACCCTTTAGAGTCGAGCCATGTTCGACTGCCATGGGCCGACGGTGCAGCCGAGCGTGGGCTCGGCTCTACAGGTGGGCGGTCAGCGCGTGGCCTCTTCGCCCTTGTAGCGTCGAGCCATGTTCGACTGCCATGGGCCGACGGTGCAGCCGAGCGTGGGCTCGGCTCTACAGGTGGGCGGTCAGCGCGTGCCCTCTTCGCCCTTGTAGCGTCGAGCCATGTTCGACTGCCATGGGCCGACGGTGCAGGAGGGCGGGTCAGCGCGTGACCGCGTCGGCCGCCTGGAAGGCCGCATCGAACAGGCGTTGGACCGGCGGGCCCATTTCCCCGGCCAGCAGCGCCAGCAGGAACAGGCCCAGCAGCAGGGACACCGGCAGGCCGAGCTGGATCGGGTTGAGCGCTGGCGCGGCACGGGCCAGTGCGCCGAAGGCCAGATTCACCGCCAGCATCGCCACCGTCAGTGGAATGGCCAGGGTCAGCGCGCCGCGCAGCACGGTCAGCAGGAAGGTCGGGGCGATGCTGAAGAACGCGTGCGGGTCGGGCAACGGCGTGCCGATCGGCAGCGCGCGGTAGCTGTCCACCACCAGTGAAATCAGCGCCAGGTGACCATTGGCGGTGAAGAACAGCAGCCCGAACAGCAGGTAGAACCACTGTCCGATCACGCCGGAGGTGCCGCCACGCAGCGGGTCGCTCATCTGCGCGAAGGCCAGGCCGGTGCCCTGGGCGATCAGTTCGCCGGCCAGCGCGCCGGCCTCGAACACCAGCCGCAGCAGGAAGCCGATGGCCACCCCGATGGCCAGCTCGCGGGCAATGGTGAGCACAGTGGCCGCGTCAAAACCGGTCCAGTCCGGTACCGGCGGCAACAGCGGCGCCAGTGCGATGGCCAGGGTGGCGGCCAGGATCACGCGGATCCGCGCCGGTACCGCGCGCGTGCCGACCATGGGCATGGCCATGGCCACCGCACCGATGCGCAGCAGCGTCCACAACACCGTGCCGATCATGCCGAAGGCCTGCAGGCCGTCGGCTGCCATCTGGGTGGCGGCGTCCATCGAAGCGTGCGTCCTAGCCGATCAGGTGCGGGATGCGCTGGAACAGCAGCGTGGTGAACTCGACCAGGTGGCCGATCAGCAGGCTGCCCAGCGCGAACAGCACTGCGGTCAGTGCCGCCGCCTTGGCGACGAAGGCGATGGTCGGTTCGTTGAGCTGGGTCGCGGCCTGCACCACGCCGACCACCACGCCCACCACCAGTACGGTCAGCAGCAGCGGGCCGGCCACCCACAACACGGTGATCAGGCCGCCACGCAGTTCAGTCAGGGCAAGTTCGGGAGACATTCGGGTTCCATCTGCTTATGTAGAGTCGAGCCACGCTCGACTGTCTTTCAATCAGGCCGGATTGAAGCTGGCCGCCAGCGTGCCCACGGTCAGCACCCAGCCGTCGACCAGCACGAACAGCAGGATCTTGAACGGGGCCGAGACCAGCATCGGCGACAGCATCATCATGCCCATCGACATCAGCACGCTGGCCACCACCAGGTCGATGATCACGAACGGAATGAAGATCAGGAAGCCGATCTCGAAGGCGGTCTTCAGCTCGCTGGTGACGAACGAGGCGACCAGCACCGGGAACGGAATCGCGTCGGGGCTGGCGTAGGTGCCGTGCCCGGCGATGCCGGCGAAGGTCATCAGGTCGGTCTCGCGGATCTGCGCCAGCATGAACGCACGCAGCGGCTGGGTGGTCATCGTCCAGGCGGTCTGGAAGTCGATGTCACCGTTGAGGTAGGGCGCCATGCCCGTGCTCCAGGCTTTGTCCCAGGTCGGCAGCATGATCATTGCAGTGAGGAACAGGGCCAGGCCCAGCAGCACCTGGTTGGACGGCGTCTGCCCGGTGCCCAGTGCCTGCCGCAGCAGGCCCAGCACGATGATGATGCGGGTGAACGAGGTCAGCACCAGCAGCATCGACGGGATCAGGGTGATCGCCGTCATCAGCAGCAGGGTCTGCAACGGCAGGCTGGCCGGCGCGCCGCCGATCTTGCCCACGTTGATGTCCGGCAGCGGCGTGGCCGGCGCGCCGGGCGCGGCGAAGGCCAGCGCCGGCAACAGGCACAGGGCGAGCAGGATCAGCCACGGCATCAGCGCAGCGAAACGGGAACGGGTGACACGCATGTCAGGGGTCCTTGCGCAGCCGCTGCTGCAGCAGCTGGGCGAAATTCGGCAGGTTCTTGAAATCCGGCACGCGCACCGGCGCCGGGGGCGGCAGCGGTTCGGGCAGGGTGTGCAGGGTGTTGATGCCGCCGGCGGTCACGCCCAGCAGCAGCTGCTGGCCGTTGACCTCGACCACCACCACGCGTTCCTTGGCGCCCACGCTCAGGCTGGCCACCAGCTTCATGCCTTCGGCCGGGCGGAAGCCGCTGCCGGGCATGCGCTTGAGCAGCCAGCCCAGGCCGACGACCAGGGCCAGCACGGCCAGCAGCGCCAGCACCGCACCGAACAGGCTCGGCGCGGCCGCCGCGTGCTGGCCGACCGGCGTGGCGGCCTTGCCGACCGCCAGCAGGGTGGAGGCCAGCGGGCTCAACGCAGTCTCCGGATCCGTTCGCTCGGGCTGACCACGTCGGTCAGGCGCACGCCGAAGCGGTCATTGATCACCACCACCTCACCGTGGGCGATCAGGGTGCCGTTGACGAATACGTCCAGCGATTCGCCGGCGCCGCGTTCCAGTTCCACCACCGAGCCCTGGTTGAGCTGCAGCAGGTTGCGGATCGGCAGGCGCGCGCGACCGACTTCCAGCGACAGGGTCACCGGCACGTCTAAGATCACGTCCAGGTTCAGGTCCGGGCCGTTCGCCTCGTCGGCCTGCAGGCTGCTGAACTGGGCCGGGGTGGGTTCGAGGGCGTCGATATCGTTCATTGCGGGTCTTCCTGGATGACGGGTACGCGCGGACGGGTGCCCGGCGGATGGGTAGCGGTGATCTTCACGGCGTTCATGCCGTTGGCGATGCCGAACTCACCGGTGAACACCGGGATGTTCTCCACGCACAGCGGCACCTGCGGGCTCAGCTCGATCGGCAGGATGTCGCCGACTTTCAGCTGGGTCAGGTCACGCAGGGTCATGCGCTTGCTGGCCAGCACGCTGGACAGGGTCACCTCGGCGACGTTGAGCTGTTCGCGCAGGGTCTGGCCCCAGCTCTCGTCGCGGTCGTTGCGGTCGCTCTGGATGCCGGCATCGAGCAGCTCGCGGATCGGCTCGAGCATCGAATAGGGCAGGGTGACGTGGATGTCGCCGCCGCCGCCGTCGAGCTCGACGTGCAGGCGGCAGACCACCACGTACTCGCGTGGCGTCACGATGTTGGCGAAGTGCGGATTGATTTCCGAGTTGATGTACTCGAAGTCGACATCCATCACCGGTGCCCAGGCTTCGCGCAGATCGGCGAAGGTCTGCTTCAGCAGCAGGTGGATCACCCGCATTTCGGTGGCGGTGAACTCGCGGCCTTCGATGCGGGTGGGGTAGCGCCCGTCGCCGCCGAAGAAGTTGTCGACGATGGCAAACACCAGGGTCGGCTCGAACACGATCAGGCCGGTGCCACGCAGCGGCTTGAAGCGGATCAGGTTCAGGTTGGTCGGCACATACAGCGAGTGCATGTAGTCGTTGAACTTGATCAGCTCGATGCCGCGCACCGACAGTTCAGCCGAACGCCGGATCAGGTTGAACAGGCCGATGCGCCACAGGCGCGCGAAGCGCTCGTGGACCATCTCCAGGGTGGGCATGCGACCGCGGATGATGCGGTCCTGGCTGGCGAAGTCGTACGAACGTGCCTCGCCCGAAGGCGGTTCCGCATCGGTCTCGACCGCGCCACTGTCCACACCGTGGAGCAGGGCATCGATCTCGTCCTGGGACAGCAGGTCATTCATCGGTGGGCCCTTACTGGGTCACGAAGCTGGTGAACAGCAGATCATCGGCGCCGTTGCTGCCGGTCTCGGCCTTGAGCACTTTCTGCACTTCGGCCAGCGAGGCGGCCTGCAGCTTCTGCTTGCCGGCGATGTCGGCGATCTGGTCGGGGCTGACCTGCGAGAACAGCATCAGCAGCCGTGCACGGATGGCCGGCGCGTGGGTCTTGATCGCTTCCAGCGCGGCCGGATCGCGGGTCATCAGCTGCACTTCCAGCTGCAGGTAGCGCGGGCCGTCGACCGGGCCGTTGAGGTTGACCACGAAGGCCGGGTCCAGCGCGAAGTACTGGGCCGGCGCGGGAGCAGCGGCCTTCTTCGGCGCCTGCGCGGCCTTCTCTTCATGCTTGGACTGGGTGAAGAACCAGACGCCGCCACCGGCGGCTGCGGCGGCCAGTACGGCCACCAAGGCGGTGATCAGGATCGGACTGCGCGGCTTGGCGGCCTTGTCCTTCTCGGCGGTCTTCTTGGTTTTGTCAGCGGCTGCGGCCACGGGGTGAAGCTCCTGAGGGTTGCTTCACCGGGATATGCAAGGGGTGTGCCGAAGGCGGGGGCGAGGGGTGCGACGGATTTCCGTCGGGCAACGTTCGGGTGGGTGCCGACCTTGGTCGGCACGCTGTTCTGGTGGGTGCCAACCTTGGTTGGCACGCCTGTCAGGCGTAGGCGTCCAGCAACCCGCGCTGGCGGATCATCTGCGCGGACGACATCCCGGCGTCGCCCGGCGACGGTTCTCCGTCACCCACGATGCCGCCGCTGCCGGTCTGCCCCGCTGCCTGGCCGTCACCGCCCGGTGATTGATGACCGACATCGGCATGGGCCAGCTGGAAACCCTGTTCGCCCAGCAGTTCGCGCAGGCGCGGCAGGCTGCTTTCCAGCGCTTGGCGCACATCCACGTGCGGGCTGCTGAAGCTGGCATGCACCTTGTCGCCGTTGAGCTGAAGGCGCACGTCCACCGGTCCCATGTCATCCGGGCTGAGCCGGATATGGGCATGGCCGATCTTCTGGTCGGCCAGCCAGCCCAGGCGGGTGCCGATGGCCTGGTCGAAGCCATCGTCGCCGAGCACCGGTTTCGGCGTCGGTTCGCCGTTGAAGATGGCGGTACCGGTGGCAAGCGCCGCCTTCAGCTCCTGCAGCGCCGCAGGGGCGGGTGCATGCAGGAGCGGGGGCGCGGCACGGTCGCCGATCGCGGTCAGGTCGCTGCCGTCGCCCTGCTCACCGCGCTTGCTGCCAGGCAGGATCAGCTCCGGCAAGGGCAAGGCGCCGGCATCGTCGGCGGTGGGCGCGGCGGTTGTGCTCGCGGTGGCCGACGCCGGTGCACCGGCAGCGGCGGCGGTCGGCAGGGCCGGCGTGGTGGCCGGCACCGCAGTGTCGGGCAATGCACCAGCGCTGCTGGCAACGGCGGCGGTGGCGGCGGGCAGGGCGGCTGCCGGATCAACCGGAACCGCCACGGCCAGCACCAGCCCGGCCAGACCCAGCGGGGGCCACGGCGCGTCGTCGCTGGGCAGCGCCTTGTCCTTGTCGATGGAGGGCTCGGCCGTGCCCGGCGGCAACGGCGGCGCCGTCGCCGGTTCACTGCCAGCCGCGTCGGGTTCTGCGGTGCGCTCGTTGCGCGTACGCCCGTTGCCGTCCGAGGTCGCCGGCTGGCCCGATGCGGACGTGCTCGGCGCGGAGGGCGTATCACTTGCCGTCGCCGGCGCCGATGGCGCGGGGCCGCCCTGCAGCAGCTGGCTGAAATCCTTGCTGCTTTCATTGCGCGGGCCACGGCCGGCAGCGGTGCCGGTGGCCGAGGTGGAAGCGCTGGCGCTGCCGGAAAGCGCGGTAGGCATCACGGGCGACCTCCCTGTTCACTGCCGTCCTGGTCTTCGTTCTGTACCAGGCGTGCACGGCGGGCACCGATATCGTCCATCTCGCGCTGGTCGCGACGGTCGGTCACCACCTTTTCCTGTGCACGATAGCTGGCGGCCAGCTGTTCGAGCACGGCCTTGTCGCGGCTGGCCAGGATCAGCCGCGCACGCTCGGCTTCCACTTTCTCGCGGTTGCCGTTGACGGTGGCCTGCTGCTGTTCCACTGCACTGTCCAGCCGGTCGAGAAAGGCGCGGCGATTGAGCAGCTGCGCCGGGCTGGTAGCCGCCATCTGTGCGTTGGCGTACTCCTCGGCGTAGCGGCGCAGTTCGTCCAGTCGCGATAGGTGGGTGTCGAGCACGCGCTGGCGCTCGGCCAGGTCACGGGCCACCGCGTCCTCATGTTCCTGGGCCCGCTTGAGCAGGGGGTCGATGCGCTTGGACTGGTTCATGCCTTAACTCTCTTGTTCCACCAGGCGCTGCAGTGCCGCCTGGCTGTGCGGGAGATCTGCGGCCTTGGCAACGTCCTGGCCGAGGAATTCCATGATTTCCGGCCAGCGTTCCAGAGCTTCGTCGGTGGCCGCATCGTTGCCGCGCTGGTAGGCGCCGATGGCAATCAGGTCGCGGTTGGCCGAGTACGCCGAGACCAGCCGCTTCAGCTTGCGGATGCGCAGGCGCCACGGCTCATCGGCGATTTCGGTAACCACGCGGCTGACCGACGATTCCACGTCGATGGCCGGGTACAGGCCACTGTCGGCCACCCGGCGTGACAGCAGGATATGGCCGTCAAGGATCGCGCGCGCCGCATCGGCAATCGGATCCTGCGGATCGTCGCCCTCGGTCAGCACGGTGTAGAACGCGGTGATCGAACCGCGGCCCTTGGCGCCGTTGCCGGCCCGTTCGACCAGCGCCGGCAGCTTGGCAAACACCGACGGCGGATAGCCGCGGGTGGTCGGCGGTTCGCCCACCGACAGGCCGATCTCGCGCTGCGCCTGGGCAAAGCGGGTCAGCGAATCCATCAGCAACAGGACGTTCAGGCCCTGGTCGCGGAACCATTCGGCGATGGCGGTGGCGCGGTAGGCGCCGTGCAGGCGCGCCAGCGGTGGCCGGTCGGCCGGGCTGGCCACCACCACCGCACGACGCAGGCCTTCTTCGCCCAGCGTGGTTTCGACGAAGTCGCGCACTTCGCGGCCTCGTTCACCGATCAGCCCGACCACGATCACGTCGGCGGCGGTGTAACGGGTCATCATGCCCAGCAGCGTCGATTTGCCGACGCCGGAGCCGGCGAACAGGCCGACACGCTGGCCACGGCCGATCGGCAGCAGCGCGTTGATCGCGCGCACGCCGACGTCCAGTGGCTGGGTGATCGGCTCGCGGGCCAGCGGATTGATCGATACGCCGGCCATGCCGACATGGCCTTCGGCGCGGATCGGCCCCTTGCCATCCAGGGGTACGCCATCGCTGTCGATCACCCGGCCGAGCAGGCCTTCGCCCACTTCCACGCCGCCACGGCGGGCCGAGGGCACCACGCGTGCATTGGGCAGCAGGCCGTGCAGTTCGGCGCTGGGCATCAGGTAGGTACGTTCGCCGGCGAAGCCGACTACCTCGGCATCGACCCAACCGCCATCGACCACTTCCACCTTGCAGCTGGCGCCCAGCGGCGCCTCGCAGCCGACCGCCTCGAGCGTCAGCCCGACCGCGCGGCGCAGCACGCCCTCACGGATCAGCCCACGGCCATGGGTGGTATCCACGCGCAGTCCTTCCAGGCGTCGGGCCAGGCGCAGGTTGCGTGCGACCGCCCAGTCGGCCGGCGGCGGGGACGGCAGGGGTTCGGGCGTCATGCGCTGGCTCCGGTCTGGCGGATCACCGCGTCCAGCGCGCCGCGCAGGCGCGCTTCCAGGGTGCCGTCGATGCGCACGGCTTCGGCATGCACGCGCAGGTCGCCGCGGCTGAGGCTGGTATCGGGGACCAGGCGCTGCTGCGGAGACAGGTTGAGCAGGGGGGCGAGGGCGGCGATATCGTCCGGGTGCAGCCGTACTTCCACCTCGCGGCTGCTGCCACCGACGGCATCGATGGCTTCACTGACCAGTTGCGCCAGCAGTGCCGGCTCGGCCTCGTAGGCGCGGCCGACCAGTGCACCGGCGATGCGCACCGCGAGTTCGCCCAGTGCGCCAACCACTTCGTTCTCCAGGCGCACCAGCGGGCGGCTGAAGTTGTCCAGGATGCCTTCGATCTGCGCGGCAAGCCGGCGGATCTCGGCCTGGCCCTGGCCATAGCCTTCGGCGTGGCCGTGCTCGAAGCCTTCCTTCTCGGCGCTGTCCTGGATGGCCTGGATTTCCTCCAGCGTGGGCAGCTGCAGTGGCGGTTCCGGTGCGTGGTCCGGGTCCGGCTCGGTCAGCTCGAAGGCATCCTGCTGGTCCAGCACCGGTTCGGGCCGGGCCAGCAGATCCGGGGCAAGCCAGCGCACGACGTTGCTCACAGCATGGCCTCCGCGCTGCCACCGATGGTGACGGTGCCTTCATCGGCCATGCGCTTGACGATGGCCAGGATCTCGCGCTGCGCGCCTTCCACGTCGGACAGGCGCACCGGGCCACGGGCTTCCATGTCCTCCAGCAGGATCTCGGCCGCGCGCTGGGACATGTTGCGGGTGATCTTGTCGCGCACCTTGATGTCGGCACCGCGCAGGGCCAGGCCCAGCCGCTCGCCGCTCACCTCGCGCAGCACCAGCTGCATCTCGCGGTCGTCCAGGTCGACCAGATCGTCGAACACGAACATCAGGTCCTGGATGCGGCCACTGAGCGGCGCATCGATGCGCGCGATCTCGCCCAGGATCGCCTGGTCCTGGCCGCTGTCCATGAAATTGAGGATGTTGGCCGCACACTGCACGCCGCCGATGTTGGACGACTTCAGGTTCTGGTTACCGGCGAACTGGCGTTCCATGATCTCGTTGAGCTCATTGAGTGCGTTCGGCGGAATGCCGTCGAGGGTGGCGATGCGCAGCAGCACGTCCACGCGGGTGCGGTCGGGCAGCAGCTTCAGCGCATCGGCGGCCTGGTCGGTTTCCAGGTGTGCCATCACGATGGCGATGATCTGCGGGTGCTCGTTGCGCACCAGGTCGGCCACCGCACGCGGGTCCATCCACTTCAGCGCGTCCAGACCGGTGGTGTTGCGGCCGAGCAGGATGCGGTCGATCAGGTTGCCGGCCTTTTCGCTGCCCAGCGCCTGCACCAGCATGTTGCGGATGTAGTCATCCGAGCCCACGCCCAGCGAGGTCTTCGAGCCCAGTTCCTGGCCGAACTGGTCCATCACCCGTTCCACCTGCTCGCGGGTGATGTCGGTCATGGTGGCCATGGCGATGCCGATCTTCTGCACTTCCTTGGGCTCCATGTGGCGCAGCACTTCGGCTGCGTCCAGCTCACCCAGGGACAGCAGCAGCACGGCCGCGCGCTGCACACCGGTCAATTGCGGCTCAGTCATTGGCCACCCAACCCTTGACCACCTGGGCCACACGCTTGGAGTCGGTCTTCACGGCTTCACGCGCCATCCGCAGTCGTTCCTCGTAAGAATCCACCGGCAGGGCCAGTGCATCCGGCCCTCCCAGGCTGGCCCGGTCCGCGCCCAGTGCCGGCAGCGGGAGGCCATCGTCATCCACCAGCTGCACGTCCGCGGTGTGCGGCTCCAGTGCCTGGTTCTCGTTCTTCTTGCCTTGGCCGGTGATCGCACGCAGCGCCGGGCGCAGTACGCCGAACAGCAGTGCCAGTACCACCACGGCGCCCAGCAGCATGCGCCCGGCATCGTGCACCCAGGGCAGCTCCCACCAGGCCGGGCCTTCGACCGGGGTGGTGTCGCGCACGAACGGGGCGTTCATCACAGATACGGTGTCGCCGCGCTCGGCGTTGAAACCGACCGCCTGTTTGACCAGGGCTTCAACGCGGGTCAGTTCGGCGGCCGACAGCGGCTGCGGGCTGACCTTGCCGTTGGCACCGGCGCGCGGCACGTTGTCCACCAGCACCGCCACCGAGACACGCTTGATGCGGCCGGCCGGCTGGCGTGTGTGCTGCAGGGTGCGGTCCAGCTCGTAGTTGCGGGTGGCGTTCTTGCTGCTTTCGGTCGGCGCCTGCGCGGTGGCGGGCGCGGCCTGCTGGCCCGGCGGGCTGTTGCTGGTCGCGCCCGGTACACCCTGCGGGCCCGGGGTGCTGGTGGTGTTCTCGCTCATCTGCTCGCTGCGCAGCTTCTGCGGTTCACCGTTGTAGAGTTCGCGGGCTTCCTCGGTCACCGAGAAGTCCATGTCCACGCTCACTTCCGGATTGACGCGGCCGGGGCCGGTCATCGGTTCCAGCAGTTCGCGGATGCGCTGGTTGAACGAGGTTTCCTGGCGGCGCACCTGCTCGAACTGGGCGGCGTTGACGGCCGCCTCGCTGTTCGGATCGCTGACGCTGAGCATGCGCCCGCTCTGGTCGACCACGGTGACCCGTTCCGGGGCCAGGTCGGGAATGCTGGCCGCCACCATGTGCACGATGGCATCGACCTGGCTGCGCTCCAGCTGCTGGCCACCCCGCAGTTCCAGGGTGACCGAGGCACTGGCCACGTCGCGCTGGCGGGTGAAGGCGCTGGGCTTGGGAATGGCCAGATGCACGCGCGAATCGCGCACCGGGCGCAGCGTGTTGATGGTGCGCGACAGCTCGGTTTCCAGCGCGTGCTGGTAGCGGGCGCTTTCCACGAACTGGCTGACGCCGAAGCCGGGATCGCGCTCCATCAGCTCGAAGCCCAGCTTGCCGCTGTCGGTCAGGCCCGAGCCGGCCAGCTTCAGGCGGGCATCGTGCAGGTTCTTTTCCGGCACGGTGATGCCACCGGTGGCCGGATCGAGGGCGAACGGAATCTGCGCGGCGCGCAGCAGGTCGGTGGCTTCAGCGGTGGCCTTCTGGTCCAGTCCGGTGTACAGCGGCACCATGCCCGGCTTCTGCGACCAGAAGAACACCGCCAGGCCCGCCGCCACCGCCACGGCGATCATTGCCATCAGGCCGAGCCGACGGGTGATCTGCAGGCTCTGCAGGCGGTCGAACCATTGCCCGGCCTTCTCGGCGTTCAGGCTGTCCTTGGAAAGCGTCAGTGCCATGCGTCAACGTTCCTTACAGCGGCATGTTCATCACGTCCTGGTAGGCCTGGACGAGACGGTTGCGGACTTCCACGGTGGCGCGGAAGGCGATCTGGGACTGCTGCGAGGCGACCATCACCTTGGCCAGGTCGGCGCTGGGGTCGCCCAGTTCGAAGGCCTTGGCCAGCGCGCCGGACTTCTGCTGCGCATCGTTGACGCCAGCGATCGCACCACGCAGGGTCTCGGTGAAGCTGGCCGGCTGCGCCTGCGGGGCATCCAGGACCGCTCCCGGCAGGGCATTGCTGCGCGGTGCTTCGGCCAGCGGGTTGAGCGCCGGCTGTCCCATCTGGGTCTGATAGGAGCGGATCTGCGAAAGGATCGACGTGACGGAGTGGGACATCTGCAACGGTTCCAGAAACAGGGGATGGGGTTGTCTGCTGGAGCAGGTGCAAGTGCCGTGCCGAAACCGGTTTTCGATTCAGTGAAGTGAGGGTGGGGGGTGTTTTGCAGGGTTGCACCCCGCTCCCTGCCGAATCAACGGCAACGGCGGGCTATTCGTGGGATGGCGGGGTGGATCCGGTTGCGGGGGACGCCGCAAGTACGTCCCTGTAGGCTCGGTCGCGCCATCCATGGCGCTCACGCCGCCGCAACCGGACCCACCCCGCCTTCGACAGTTGGCCGCGAACTGTTGGAACCTGCTGCTGATGGTGGGTGCCGACCGTTGGTCGGCACTAATCGGACGGGGTCAGATCCCGTTGCAACGCAACGGGCTCTGACCCCGTTGGGGCGCCATTTATCCGGCGTCGGTTTTCTGGCCTAGGGGTGCAGGGTCCAGCGGCCGGAATTCTGGCGCTGGCGCGGTGTGATGGGACCGTCGTGCTGGGTGTAGATGAAACGACCCTGCCGGTCGCTCAGGCAGGTCAGCAGCAGGGTGTAGTGGGCGGCGCCGGCCGGGTGGCTTTCGCTCATCCGGATCTCCGCGATGTGTGGGGCCAGCCGCTGGTAGCGGTAGCTGCCGCCGATGCGCAGGTCGGTGCCGAGGATATCCAGCACGTACTGGTTGCCGGCAAAGCTGACCTGCACCATGCGCCCGGCGTTGGGGTTGTCTGGCGCGTACAGCGGGTCGCTGAGGTTGGTGAATTGACGCTGGTCCAGTGTGGTGGGCAGGGTGCAGTCGGCGGCGGCAGCCAGGGCCGGACAGAGCAGGGCGGTGAGCAGGGTAAGGCGTTGCACGATGGAACCTCCTTGGAGTGTTCCTGCCATGCTCCGCATCGCAGCTGCGTTGTCTTTAGGAAAACCTGCAAATGCAATGGGGTCAGATCCCTTTCCGCAGGAAAGGGATCTGACCCCGATGATCGCGATGTCAATCCGCGCGTGGTCGCTGCGACTTCACCTCTTCGTGCCACGCGTCGAAGATGTCGCTGGGCAGGAGCGTGTCGCTATTGGAGAACTTGAGGTCATAGCTGTAGGAAGCGGACAGGCTCATCCGTACAACGTCGTAGCGCAACTTCACCTCGGTAGGCGGCTCCTGCCCGTTGTTCTCATGGAGTTCAATCAATCGGTCAAGATCGTCCAGAAGGCTTTCGAGAAGCGATGAGAGCCGCGCATCGGAGGTGCCAGCCTCGGTAGTGCCTGTGCCAGCTTCGGGCAAGTTCAGTTCATGCGTGCGGCAGAGAGCGCCGTTGATGTCGTAGAAGACGTTTGCTGAGGACACTCCCTGCTCAGTCGAACAATGCAGGTAGACGACCTGAGCTCTATCGCCGATGAATTCCAGGCAGACAGCGACCATCGCTTCCAGAATTTCCTGTAGGGAGCATTTGAAGGTGTCGCTCATGGGGTTTCCCGATTTGAATCGAACGGGAAAGGCTATGGGCTATCTCAGCAAAGCGCATTGAAAAAAGTTGCAAATCCCACGAACACCAACCCAGGTCAAGCCGTGGTGCTTGGGGGAAAGGGATCCGGCCGCTCTAAGGTTCTGCGGGGTCAGAGCCCTCCCTTTGGGAGGGATCTGACCCCGGGTTCCGGAAACACCAACGCCCGGGCAAGCCCAGGCGTTGGTGCCCCCTTCATGCTGGCAACACGGTTCAGCTGGCCAGTTCGGCCTGCTCGCGTTCGATGCCGTACTTGCGCAGCTTCTCCACCAGGGTGGTGCGGCGCAGGCCGAGCAGCTGGGCGGCGTGGGCGACCACGCCCTGGGTGCGTTCCAGTGCTTCGTTGATCAGGCCCAGTTCGATGTTGGCCATGTGGTTGCGCAGATCCAGGCCGTCGTCGGGCAGCGCTGCAGGCGCCGCCGGGCGATTGACGGCAATCCCGTGTTCCAGCGCCGGTTGGTTGCCGCTGCCCGGGGTGTGGAACGAGAAGCTGCGCAGATCCAGGCGTTCTTCACTGGCCACCGGCGGCGCCGGGGCCGCGATCGGGGTGACAGCCAGTGCGGTATCGCCACGGTAGCGGGCCGGCAGGTCCTGCACGCGCACCGAACCGCCCGGATGCAGCACCGCCAGGCGCTCGACCAGGTTGGTCAGTTCGCGCACGTTGCCCGGCCATTCGTAACCGGCCAGGGCCTGCAGGGCCTCCGCGGTGAAGCGCACTTCGCCACGGCCGGTGCGGGCCAGCTGCGCGGCGATGGTTTCCACCAGCGCGGGCAGGTCCTCGCGGCGTTCGCGCAGGGCCGGCACGTCGATCGGGAACACGTTCAGACGGTAGAACAGATCCTCGCGGAACTTGCCCTCGGCAATGCGGGTTTCCAGGTCGCGATGGGTCGCGGCGACCACGCGCACATTGCAGCGGATGGTCTGGTTGCCGCCCACGCGCTCGAAGCTGCGTTCCTGCAGCACGCGCAGCAACTTGACCTGCATCGGCAGGCTCATGTCGCCGATTTCATCCAGCAGCAGGGTGCCGCCCTCGGCCATTTCGAAACGGCCCTTGCGCGCGGTCAGTGCACCGGTGAAGGCGCCCTTCTCGTGGCCGAACAGTTCGCTTTCCAGCAGGTCGGCCGGAATGGCGCCGCAGTTGATCGCCACGAACGGGCCATCACGACGCGGCGAGCGCTGGTGGATCGCACGCGAGACCACTTCCTTGCCGGTGCCCGATTCGCCCAGCACCAGCACGGTGGTATCGAATGCGGCCACCTGCTCGATCATGGTGCGCAGTTCGGTGACGGCCGGGCCATTGCCGGTCGGCCCCTGGTCCTGCACGGCACCGGCCTGGTGCTCGGCATCCAGGCGCTTGAGGCTGGCGCGGCGCAGCAGGGCTTCCATCTGCGCGTGACGTAGTGGCGTTTCCAGCGGCCAGATGTTGGCTTCGTGCAGGCCATGCAGCTGCGCGAAGGCAGCGGCATCACCATCGGCCAGCAGCACCGGTGGCGGCAGGCTGCTGCCGCCCAGCCAGTGGTACAGCGCCGTGCTGGCGGCACTGTCGTCCAGGCTGCCGACGATCACCGCCATCCAGTCGTTCTGGCGCTGCCGGCCCAGGTCGAAGTCGGCCGCGTCGGAGACCCAGCGCGGATTGAAGTCCATGAATTCCAGCAGGGCAACGGTGCGCTCGGCGCGCACAGCGTCGTTGTCCAGTACAAGGATGCGCGATTCGCTCACGATCGATCCTCCCTGAGGCCTTCCAGGATCGGCATGACTTCCTGGATGTAGGACAGCTTGCTGACGAAATTGTCGGCGCCGGCGCGCAGCGCGTGTTCGCGGTGCTCGGCGTCGTCGAAGTGGCTGGCGATCACGATGTAGGGGGCATCGTCCTGCGACTTGATCAGGCGGGTGGCCTGCAGGCCGCCCATTTCCGGCATGGCCAGGTCCATCAGCACCACCTGCGGGCGCAGCGTCTCCGAACGTTCGATGGCTTCCAGGCCGTTGCCGGCACTGCCGACGATCTGCAGCCAGTCGATCTTGCGGAAATGACGCATCGCCGCATTGATGAAGCCCTCGTGGTCATCGACCAGCAGGACCGTGAGCTTGTTCATGTCCAACATCCTTTTCAGCCCACCCGGGCCAGCTGCGGTTGCCTGGCGCTGAGCCGGCGCCGTTCGCGGGCCGGGGCGATATCCAGTTGTTCTCGGTATTTTGCGACGGTTCGGCGTGCAATGTTCACCCCCTGGCGCGACAACAGGCCGGCGATGGCCTCGTCAGCCAGCGGGCGGCCGGCCGGCTCGGCGTCGATCAGGCGCCGGACCATGGCCTTGACCGCCTGGCCGGAGACGCTGGCACCTTCCAGGCGCACGGCGAAGAAGTGCTTCAGTTCGAAGGTGCCGCGCGGGGTCTGCAGGAACTTGCCGGTGGTGATGCGCGAGACCGTGGACTCGTGCATGCCGATCTCCTCGGCCACTTCCTTCAGGGTCAGTGGCGCCATGGCTTCCTCGCCACGCACCAGGAACGCGGCCTGGCGCTCGACGATCACCCGCGCGGTGCGCAGCAGCGTGTCATAGCGCATCGACAGGCCGCGGCTGAACCAGCGTGCTTCCTGCAACATCTCGCGCAGCGCCGGAGCGGCCTCGCTGCTGTCGGCCAGCGCCTGTTCGTACTGGCTGTTGATCGAGACGCGGCGGCTGGTGGCCGGGTTCAGCGCCACCTTCCATTGATTGTCCGCATGCCAGGCGACCACGTCCGGTACCACCACGGCGTTGCGCTCGGGCAGCAGGCTGTCGCCCGGGCGCGGTTGCAGCGAGAGGATCAGGCGCACCGCCTCGCGCACGTCGTCGATCTCGGCGTCGTGCTGGCGGGCGAGGGCGGGGTAATCGTGCGTGGCCAGTGCGTCCAGTGCGCCGTCCAGGATGCGCGCGGCCAGGTGCCGCGCAGGCACCACGCCATGCAGGCTGCGCAGCTGCGCCAACAGGCCCTCGCGCAGGTCCTGCGCGGCCATGCCGGCGGGTTCGCCGTGCAGCAGCTGCTGGCGGATGGCTTCCACGCCGTCGGCGGCGATATCGAACTGTGCACTGGCCAGCAGCTGCAGCTGGTCCAGCGGTGCCTGCAGATAGCCGGCCTCGTCGCAATGGTCCAGCCAGAACGCCGCCACCGCCAGCTGGCGATCGTCCATGTCCAGCGACAGGCGCTGCAGCACGCGCAGCTGCGGATCGCTCGATTCGCCTGCGGCGATGCGCGCCATGCGGTCGTCATCACCGTCCTGCCAGCTGGCGCCGGCGACATCCCACATCGACGACTCGGGCAGTTCGTCGAAGGCGGCGGTGTCCAGCGTGGTGGCGCTGGCATCGTTGGCGTCGGCGGCGGGCGCTTCGGCCTCTTCGATCTCCAGCAGCGGGTTGGAGTCCAGCAGGCGCTGGATTTCCTGTTCCAGGTGCAGGCCATCGAGCTGCAGCAGCCGGATCGACTGCAGCAACTGCGGGGTGAGGTGAAGTTGTTGGCCCAGCTGGGTCGAGAGTGCAGCCTTCATCGTGGTTCCCCGGCACCGCTCCCCGGCGCCTTGTGGAACGCATCTTGCTTTTCATCCGGCACAGGCGGAATCGGGGGGTTCCTGAGGGGTTTGGTGGTTGCCCCGACAGCGTGTAGGGAAACTCCCTACAAGGGCGCGGGATATTGACGAAGGTCGCCGCCAAGTCATTGATTGGCCGTGGGGACGGCGCAGGATCCGCTGTGGGCGGTGTACGGATTCCTGTCGGGGCGTGTCGGGGTGACGGGATTTCGTCGCCGGCGCAGGGTGTCGCGCGTTGGTAGCGTCGACTGCCGGTAGCGTCGACTGCCGGTAGAGTCGACGGTCGGTAGAGTCGACTGTTAGTCGACTGCTCTCCCATCAGCCCCAGAGAAATCCCGCGCTCCGCGCGCAAGTCGACTGACAGTCGACTCTACCGGGCATTCTTCCGCCGACCACCGCTGGCGCAGATCACTCCAGCTCATGCTGGTGGCGCGCGGCCAGCAGCAGCAGATCATTGGCGCGGCGGCAGCCCAGCGATTCCATCATGCGCGCACGATGGGTCTCCACGGTCTTGACGCTGATGCCGAGATCGGCGGCGATTTCCTTGTTGCTCTCACCCTTGCCGATGCGGCGCAGGATCTCGCGCTGGCGCGGTGACAATGCGGCGATGCCGGTAGGCTTCTCGCGGCCGAGCATCGGTGCCAGCATCTTGGCCGAGATCTGCGGGCTCAGGAACACCTGGCCGGCATGCGCGGCGCGCAGCGCCAGCTCAAGCTCCTGCGGCGCCGCGTCCTTGACCACGAAACCTACCGCGCCGCGATCCAAAGCGTCGCGGACATGGGCGGCGTCGTCGTGCATGGTCATCATCACCACTCGGGTGCCGGGGGCACGCAGGCGGATATCGCTGAGCGCCTCAAGGCCGGTCCGGCCGGGCAGCGACAGGTCCATCAGCACCACGTCCGGTGCGTGCTGCAGGGCCAGCTGCAGTGCCTGCTCGGCGTTGCTGGCCTCAGCGACCAGCTGCACGTCGGCAAACCCCTGCAGCAGCCGCGCCAGGCCGGCACGGACGAGGGTGTGATCGTCGACGATGAGAACTCGCACAGGCACGCAGCAGATCCGTCCAGGGGAGCCCACCTTAACTTAGCTGAACGGGCGCGCCAAGGGTTGACCTTCGCGCACCCGCACGCACGATTCAACGGGCGCGACGCGCCTCGGCCACCTGCCGGCGGTGCAGGCGGAACAGGTGCCGCTCCATGGCCATCTCCAGGCCATCGCCCAGCCGCTGGAAGCGCAGCCACAGGAAATGCCCACCACTACCGTCGGCGGCTTCAGCCACCACTTCCACCGGCAGGTCGATGTGATCGGGCAGCCAGTCGCTGGGTTGCAGGCGTACCACCCCGGCCTGACCCGCGCTGGCGCCACTGCGTGGGCCGAGCTGGAGGCGGATGCCGCGGCGTGACCAGCGCACCGGGCGCAGCGTGAGTTCCTGGCCCTGCTGGCGCACCAGACGGCCCAGCAGCACCATCGCCAGATCGAGCTTGGCTTCCACGCGCTGCAGCTGCAGGCTGGCTTCGCTGCGTTCTTCGTGCTCGTCGATGCGGCTGTCTTCCACCAGCGCCAGGCTGCGCAGCAGCCCTTCGGCGCTGCTGGTACGGCCCGCCGCGCTGCCGGCCTGGAACTCGGCCGGCAGGGCCAGCTCGCAGCTCAGGGTCTCGTCGAACAGTTCGCTCTCGGCCGGATGATGCAGCGAGGTGGTGGGCAGCAGGGTCATACCAGCGATTCTGCCTGCAGGTAGGCATGCGCGGCGCGAAGAGAGCGCTGGCCATCGTTCATCAGTGCCGCCACCGCGTCGCGGCGCTGGCGCAGCAGGCCCAGCAGGTTCTGCTGGCGTTCGAACAGAGCCGTGAGCGGGGCGTGGTCGGCTGCGGTCAGCGGTTGGCTGAGCAGGGCGTGCAGGGTGCTGTCGTGGCCATCGAGCAGGCTGTCGGCCTGGTCGAACGTGTCCTCGCCCAGCGCCTTCTCGAAGGCATCCAGCTGTGCGTGCAGTTCGTGCAGGCTCATGGCGCCACCGCGGCCGGGCGGCGCTGTTCCTGCGGAATCGCGTTCCAGGCGCTGTCGATCTCGCCGAGCAGCTGCAGGGCCTCGTCCAGCGCGGCACGGTCATTGTGCAGGTTGGCTTCGGTGAGGCGTTGCAGCACGTAGTCGTAGAGCGAGGACAGATTGGCGGCGATCTCGCCACCGGCCTCATGATCCAGCGAGCCGTTGAGGTGGCCGACGATCGCACACACTTCGCCGATCGCCTTGCCCTTGCCGGCCTGGTCGCCGCGTTCCAGGCTGGCCTGGGCGCGGCGCACGCGCTCCAGCGCGCCGGCCAGCAGCATCGCCACCAGCTTGTGCGGATCGGCATCGGCGACCGCGCTGGTCACACCCACCTGGCGGTATTGCTCGGCGTACTGACGGCTGGAACCGTACATTCGTGATTCTCCTTGCGCTGGGCGCCGCCGGGCGATCAGGGTGATCGCAGCCGACGGCCCGGCGATGATTGCTGTTGCGTCCGTTATCGGTGCGTTGCGCGCCAAACTTGAGCGCTGCACACGCGTTGTCAGCGATTCAACTGCGCCAGCTGCTGCTGCAATGCGGTGTTGCTCTGCTGCAGCTTGCCCATCAGGCTGTCCAGCGCGATGAACTGCTTCTTGTAGCGCTCTTCCACGCTCTTCATGCGCGTGTCCAGGTCCTTGCGGCGCTTGTCGATGTTGTCCAGGGTGGTGTTCAGGCCCTTGGTGCGTGCAACAAAGGCGCCTTCCTTGCCGACCGTGGTGCTCACGTAGCCATCCACCAGCGAGTACAGCTGGCCGGCGCCGCCGGTGTCACCGGTGATCGCCTGGCGCACCTTCTCCGGCTGGGCGGCCAGGGTGGCTGCGAACTTGGTGGTATCCAGCACCAGGCTGCCGTCGGCATTGGGGTAGCCGCGGGTCTGCAGGCCGATCGCCTTCGGGTCCAACCCGGAGGCGGAAAGTTCCTTCAGCACGCCGGCCATCACCGAACGCAGCTGGCTGGAGGCACCGCGCATCTGGGCATCGCCGGTCAGGGCCGATGCTTCCTTGGTCTTGGCGTCGTACTTGGTTTCCGAGTTGATCGCCGCGATCGCCGCGTTGTAGGCGGTCACGAACTCCTGCATCACCTTGGTCGCTGCGGTGGTGTCGGTGCTGATCACCACGGTGCTCTTGCCGGGCACCTTCAGGTTCAGGGTCAGGCCCGGAACGGCATCGGCCACGGTGTTGCTGGCGCTGACCACCTTGACGCCATCGATGGTCAGTTCGGCATCGGCGGCTGGGGTGTTCTGCTTCAGGCTGCCGACCAGCGCGCCCAGCTTCGGGTCGCTGCCGCCGTACTCGAGCTTGATGGCGTTGGCCGCGCCGGTCTTTTCCTGGGCGATCGACAGGTACTGGTTGTCACCAGAGGTGATCAGCGTGGCCTGCACGCCTTCCTTGCGGCCGGCGGCATCGATCTTGTTGCGGATGGTGGTCAGCGTATCGCCGTCCTCCACCTCCACGTTCATGGTCTTGGCCTTGTCACCGACGCCGACGGTCAGCGTCAAGGTCCCGGCACCGAAGGTGTCGGTTTTCGGCACCGAGGTGTCGGCAATCAGCTTGTGGGCGGTGGCCAGCGAGGTCACATCGACGATGTGCGTGCCATTGGAGGCGGCGGCCTTGGTCGTGCCCAGGTCGTACAGCGCCACCGAGGCGGTCAGCACGTCCTCGGCATTGTTGAGGCCGGCCTTGCCCGAGGCGGTCACGGTGCGGGTGTCGAAGGCGGTGGTGGCCTTCAGCGCGGTCAGCGCGGTCTTCAGCTTGTCGAAGGCCGAGGTGACGGTGCCGATCGACGACAGCTGCATCTTGGTCTTGGACTGCTGCAGGTTCAGCGCATTGTCGGCGGGCTTGCGGTCTGCTGCGACCAGCTGGTTGACGATGTCCGAGATGTTCAGTCCCGAGCCAATGCCACCGTATCCAAAGTCTGCCACGTCGTTTCTCCTGGTATCCGGGCCTGGCCGCGGTGCGGTGGCCCGTCGTCAACGAAAATAGCGGCCTGCGCCGCTGGGTCTTGAGGACTTCGTTGATGCATGCGCCGTGCCAACGCTCTGGCGGCGGGTTCTGGCACGCAGGTTGCAGGACGGATAGGGCAGGGTGCGGGTGGGTTCACCGCAGGCTGCCGGGGGTCTGCAAAAAACCCTCCCCCAAAAGCAGGGGAGGGATCAGGCTACTGACAATCGGGGGGAGACGAAGCCGCCCGGTACGTACAGTCAAGAGTACAGCGCTGAAAGAGAGGTCCGCAGGGGCGGGCGATGCCAAGCCGGTTCGGGAATCTTCCCGGGCCGGGCATGGCCCGCGCCTTCGAGCATCCTGGCTTCCAGGTTGCCGCTACCGTCGATTCACTTCGACGGTAGCGGCGCCTTCTTGCCGTGGATCAGCGCAGCAGGCTGAGCACGCCCTGCGGCACCTGGTTGGCCTGGGCCAGCATGGCCGTACCGGCCTGCTGCAGGATCTGGGTGCGGGTCAGCTCGGCGGTTTCCTTGGCAAAGTCGGTGTCCTTGATGCGGCTACGCGAGGAGGACAGGTTTTCCGACGAGGTCTGCAGGTTGGCCACGACCGAGGTGAAGCGGTTCTGGATCGCGCCGAGGTCGGCGCGGGTGCTGTTGATCGCACCCAGGGCCTTGTCGACCACTTCCAGTGCCTGCTGTGCGCCGAGCACGGTGCTCACGTCCAGCTTCTGCACGTTGGCGGCGGTATCGGCACCAGCGGTGTAGGCACCGGCGGCGGCAGCGGTACCCCAGGTCTTGGCGGTGCCATCGAAATCGCTGCGCATCAGCGCGATGTCGGCAGCGGCCACGGCCTTGCCTTCCTTTACCGAGCTCAGCTTCAGGGTGCCGTCGGCATTGGCTTCGGCGTAGATGCCGGCTTCGCCGATCTTGGCGTTGATGGCGGTGGCCACGGCCTTGGAGGCATCGGCGGTGGTGGCACCGGCCTTGACTTCGACGGTGCCGATGTCAACGCCCATCACGGTGCCGGAGAAACGGGCGCCGTCGGTGCTGGCGGCCAGCGCAGCGGTTGCACCGCTGGCGAAGGTCGAGGTGCCCAGCGAGCCGGCCTTGGCGTCGATGGTCTTGTCGATGGCGATGGCCTGGCCGGCGTTGGCGCCGACCTGGAACAGCTGGCTGGAGAACGAGCCGTCCAGCAGCTTGGTGCCGTTGAAGTCGGACTGCTTGGCCACGCGGTCGATTTCGCTGACCAGCTGGGTCACTTCAGCCTGCAGGGCCTTGCGGTCGCTGGCCGAGTTGGTGGCGTTGGAGGCCTGCACCGACAGCTCGCGGACGCGCTGCAGGTTGTTGCCGATTTCGGTCAGCGAACCTTCGGCGACCTGGGCCAGCGAGATGCCGTCGTTGGCATTGCGGATGGCCACGTCGGTACCGCGGATCTGCGTGCCGAAGCGCTCGGAGATCGCCAGACCGGCGGCGTCGTCCTTGGCGCTGTTGATGCGCGAACCGGAGGACAGGCGCTGGATGGTGGTGGCCAGCGAGCTGCCGCTGGTGCTCAGGTTGCGCTGAGCGTTCAGCGACATCGTGTTGGTGTTGATGACTTGTGCCATGGTGCTTTTCCTTTGGCGGAGGTGGAACGTGTTTCAGGGTCCGGGCGCCGCGTCATGCAGCGCCCGGAGATCGAGCGGCGAGCCGATCAGCGCAGCAGGCTGAGCACGCCCTGCGGCACCTGGTTGGCCTGGGCCAGCATGGCCGTACCGGCCTGCTGCAGGATCTGGGTGCGGGTCAGTTCGGCGGTTTCCTTGGCGAAATCGGTGTCCTTGATGCGGCTGCGCGAGGAGGACAGGTTTTCCGACGAGGTCTGCAGGTTGGCCACGACCGAGGTGAAGCGGTTCTGGATCGCACCGAGGTCGGCGCGGGTGCTGTTGATCGCACCCAGGGCCTTGTCGACGATTTCCATCGCCTGCTGGGCGCCCTTCACGGTGCTGACGTCCAGGTTGCTGGCGTACTTCGCCGCCGGTGCCGCCGCAGCGGTGGTGGCGGTGAAGGTCGGCGCGGTGGCGCCGGTCCAGGTGCCCGGGGTCGCGGTGATGGCCTTGAACGAACCGTCGGCGTTGGTGCTGTCCTTGACCGAGGTCAGGGTCACGCCGGTGGTGCCGTTGACTTCGGCATAGACGCCGGTTTCGCCGATCTTGGCGTTGATCGCGGTCACCAGGGCTTCACGCGAGGCCTTGCCGGTGGCAGTGGCGTCGGCGCCCTGCTTGACCGAGACATCGGCGATGGCCACACCGTTGATGGACAGGCCGGTGGTGCTGAAGTCACCGTTGGTGCCCGGGTCGGCCAGGGCCAGCGAGTTGGTGTCGAAGCGGGCGCCGCCCAGGGCGTTGGCCTTGGCATCGATGGTCTTGTCGATGGCGATGGCCTGGCCGGCGTTGGCACCGACCTGGAACAGCTGGCTGGAGAACGAGCCGTCCAGCAGCTTGGTGCCGTTGAAGTCGGACTGCTTGGCCACGCGGTCGATTTCGCTGACCAGCTGGGTCACTTCAGCCTGCAGGGCCTTGCGGTCGCTGGCCGAGTTGGTGGCGTTGGAGGCCTGCACCGACAGCTCGCGGACGCGCTGCAGGTTGTTGCCGATTTCGGTCAGCGAACCTTCGGCGACCTGGGCCAGCGAGATGCCGTCGTTGGCATTGCGGATGGCCACGTCGGTACCGCGGATCTGCGTGCCGAAGCGCTCGGAGATCGCCAGACCGGCGGCGTCATCCTTGGCGCTGTTGATGCGCGAACCGGAGGACAGGCGCTGGATGGTGGTGGCCAGCGAGCTGCCGCTGGTGCTCAGGTTACGCTGAGCATTCAACGACATCGTATTGGTGTTGATGACTTGTGCCATGAGGAGAGGTCCTTGAGCGGTTGCACGTGAGTTGGGTTAGGCGCCCCCGACGTGCCCCGGGGGCGACTCATGTCAGCGCTGCAACAGGCTGAGCACGTTCTGCGGCACCTGGTTGGCCTGGGCCAGCATGGCCGTACCGGCCTGCTGCAGGATCTGGGTGCGGGTCAGTTCGGCGGTTTCCTTGGCGAAGTCGGTATCGCGGATGCGGCTGCGCGAGGCGGACAGGTTCTCCGAGGAGGTCTGCAGGTTGGCCACCACCGAGGTGAAGCGGTTCTGGATCGCGCCGAGGTCGGCGCGCACGCTGTTGACCGATTCCAGCGCCTTGTCGACGATCGACATCGCCTTCTGCGCGCCCTCGGCGGTGGTGACGTTCAGGTCCTTGACGAAGCTGGCCGCTGCACCGGTCAGGGTGCCGCCGTTGGTGCTGGTTTCGGTCAGGCCCAGGCCGGCGAGGGTGGCGGCGGTGGCGCCGGTCGGCGGGGTGGCCGCGCTGACGCCCAGGGCGAAGGTCTGGCCATCCTTGACCGAGGCCAGGCTGATCACACCGGCGTTGACCGAGGCGACCACACCGGTTTCACCCAGCTTGTTGTTGATCGCCGCTGCGGTGGCCGAGCTGATCGATTCGCCTGCCTTGACGGTGAAGTCGCTGATGGTGACCGTGGTGGCGGTGCCGCCCGGCGGGGTCACCGAGACCTGCAGGCCGGAGTAGGTGGTATCGGCGGTGGCCTTGTCCACGGCCAGCGCGGTGCCGGTGTAGCCGTTGGCGAAGGTGGCTGCGCCCAGCGAATCGGCCTTGGCGTTGACCACGCTGTTGATGGCGATGGCCTGGCCGGCGTTGGCACCGACCTGGAACAGCTGGCTGGTGAAGCTGCCGTCCAGCAGCTTGGTGCCGTTGAAGTCGGCCTGCTTGGCGACGCGGTCGATCTCGCTGACCAGCTGGGTCACTTCGGCCTGCAGGGCCTTGCGGTCGCTGGCCGAGTTGGTGGCGTTGGAGGCCTGCACACCCAGTTCGCGGATGCGCTGCAGGTTGTTGCCGACTTCGTTCAGCGAACCTTCGGCGACCTGGGCCAGCGAGATGCCGTCGTTGGCGTTGCGGATGGCCACATCCAGACCACGGATCTGGGTGGTGAAGCGCTCGCTGATGGCCAGGCCGGCGGCGTCGTCCTTCGCGCTGTTGATGCGCAGGCCGGACGAGAGGCGCTGGATGGTGGTGGCCAGCGAGCTGCCGCTGGTGCTCAGGTTGCGCTGAGCGTTGAGCGACATCGTATTGGTGTTGATTACCTGTGCCATGGGGTCGTCTCCTCTTATATGGAACCCGTTGGTGAATGAAACGAAGCGCCGCCTGTTTTTTTGTGTGGCTGTGTGCTTCGCCGTTGCCAAATGAATAACGGCGCTTTGTCAACAACCTTTAGGCGTGAATTCCAATGGAGCCGTAATTCGTTGCCGGAGGCTGTTTTTCCGGGGTTTTCGCCCTGTTGCCAGGGTCAAGGTGCCGCGGAAGGGGTGGTCGGGCAGGGCCCGTCCAGCGCTGATGAAGGTATCGGCGGGGTCGGGCCGGGCTTGAAGGGAAATCACGGAAAATCGGCCTGGAATGGCCTGGGGCGGCTGGCATTGATCACGCGGGCCACGCTCGGCGGGTGCCGCGGCACGGCCATCCAGAAACGAAAAAGGCCGCGATGCAGGGCATCGCGGCCTTTCAGGGCTGACGCGGAAGCGGCGTCAGCGGATCTTGTTGAACAACGACATCGACTGCATCTGCGAGAAGATCGTCTGCGCCGCCTGCAGTGCAGTGCTTTGCAACTGGTACTGGCTCAAAGCATCGGCGTAGTCCAGGTCGCGCATCTGCGACAGCGTGGTTTTCAGGGTCACGCTGTTGGCCTCGCGCATGTCGGCCGCGTTGTCCAGCGCCTTCAGCTGTGCGCCACCGGCGGCGCGCGAATCGATCATCCGTTCCGACGCACGCGCGACATCGCGCAACGCGCTCTGCAACTCGTTCTGCTGCGCGGACATCTTGGCGGTGGTGCCGGTGTCGGCATCGAGTGCGGCAATCAGCTTGTCCATGGTGTCGAAGATGTCGCGGCTGGTGGCCGGCTTGACGTTGAAGCTGTCGCCGGCCGCAGGCGCGCCGGTGAGCTGCAGGCGTACGCCGTTCACTTCGATGTTGTCGCCGGCCTTGTAGGTGCCGGTGCCGGTCACGTTGCCGGCACCGTCCAGCACCTGGTACTGGTCGGCGGCGGTGAAGCGGATGCTGAACGACTGCCCGTTCCAGCTGTCACTGCTGTCGCGGGTGATGTTGGTCAGCACGCCATTGCCGGTGTTGCCGGCCGCGGCATTGCCGTCGACGAAGCCATCGCCGGTGGGAATGCGCATGAAGATCTCGCTGCCGGGCAGCGCATCGCGCACATAGGTATCCGGGCCGACTTCGATCTGGCGCTGGGTCTGGTCGCCACGGTAGACCACCTTGCCGTTGATCTTGGCAAACGGCGGATCGCCGTCGTTGGTGCCGCCGAACACGTAGCGGCCAGTGCCATCGTCGGCGTTGGCCAGCGACAGCAGGCCGTCGCGGATCTGGTTCAACTCGGTGATCAGCGTCTTCTTGTCGGCCGCGCTCAGTGCCGGGTTGCTGGCCTGGATGGTCAGATCGTTGACGCGGGTCATCAGGTCGTTGACCTGGGCCAGGGTGTTTTCCTGCACGCCCAGGCGGTTCTGCACGTTGCCGGCGTTGAGCTTCATGCGCTCCAGCGCCGCCAGGCTGCGATCAAGCCCGACAGCAGCGCCGGCGCCGACCGGATCGTCCTTGGCGCTGACGATCTTGCTGCCGGTGGCGATCTGCTGCTCCAGGTGGCTGAGCTTGGCCTGCTTGGCCATCATCAGCGACACCGACTGGTTGTACATCATTCCGGTGGAGATACGGGTGCTCATCGGCGCACGGCTCCCAGGATGGTCTGGAACATGCTGTCGGCGGTGGAGATCAGCTGCGACGCCGCCTGGTAGGCCTGCTGCAGGCGAAGCATGTCGGCGGCTTCCTCGTCCAGGTTGACGCCGGACACTTCATCGCGTGCGGCCTGCGCCTTGTCATTGATCACCAGCTGCGCATCCAGCGAATACTCGGCCGAGCGCGCGGCGGCGCCGACCTGGGTGGTCAGCCCGCCCAGTGCGCCGTTGAGGGTGACCGTGCCGCTGTTGAAGGCCTTGGCGCTCTCCACCTTGGCCAGCCGGGTTGCATTGCTGTTGTCGGACGAGCCGGCCGGGGTCGGGGTGATGTTGAAGGTGTCACCGACCTTGGGCGCACCGTCGAGCACGAAGCTCCAGCCGTTGGCGCTGATGGTCTGGCCGGGGGTGTAGGTCTGCGGGGGGCCGCCGTCGATGGTGTAGGTGGTGGCCGAGGTGAACACGATCGCCGCCGGATTGCGCAGGTTGGCATTGCTGGCGTCGGTCACGGTGACACCACTCAGCTTGCCGGTGCCGGTGTTGGCGGTGGCTGCGGCACCCTTCACCGCAGCGGCGGCGGCGATCCGCGACGGATCGGTGATCGCCACTTCCAGGCTGCCGGCGACGCCGGCGGTGGGCTGCAGCAGGAAGCGATCGTTGGCGGCCGGCGTACCACCGACCACCAGCTGCACACCGTTGATCACCAGCGGGTCGGCGGCGGTGCCGGTGCCGGTCAGCGGAATGCTGGCGCCGGTATCGGCGCGGCTGGCCTTCCAGTTGCTGCCGTCGAACTGCAGCACTACGTTCTGTGCGTCGAGCTTGCCCAGGTCGCCATAGGTGGCGCTGAGACTGGCGGTGCCGGTGTTGCTGGTGTTGCCGGTGACGCGCGGGTTGCCGATGTTGAAGAAATCGCCGCCGAGCTGGCCGTACAGGTCAACGCCCTGGTGATGGGCCTGGTTGAAGCTCTCGGCCAGACCCACCGCCAGCTTGCCCAGTTCGGCCTGGGCCGGGGTCAGCACCGTATCGCGGAATTCCAGCAGGCCACCGATCTGGCCGCCCACGGCCTTGGGGTCCAGGCGGATGGTGTTGCCCTGGGTTTCCAGCGCCAGCTGCAGGCGCTCGGGCTGGTAGGGGTCGGCCACGGTGGTGACCTTGGTGGCCGTGGTGCCCACCACCAGCGCGTTGCCGCCGGCGGTGTAGACATTCATGATGCCGCCGTCCTGGATGACCGCGGTGCCGCCGGTGTAGCCGATCAGCTGGCTGATGAGCTGGTCACGACGGTCGAGCAGATCCGGTGCGGCGGTGGCCAGGTTGGTGCCGATCGCCCCGTTGATCTGCGCGATTTCCTGCGCCAGCCGGTTGACCTCGGTGGCACCGGCCAGCAGACCGTTGTTGACCTCACTGTTGAGGTTGTTCAGCTGCGTGTTGAGCTGCACGAAACGGTTGGCCAGGGTCTTGCCGCCATCGAGCATGTTCTGGCGGTCGGCGGTGCCGGCGGCGTTGGAGGACAGGCCGCTGACCGAGTCGAAGAAGTTCGACCACACGCCCGAGACATTGGTGGCCGCATCGGAGAACAGCGAGTTGACCCGGTCAGCCATGCCTGAAAGCTGCTTCAGGCGCGCCAGTTCGCCACTGCTGTCGAGCAGGCGCGAAATCGCCAGCTGGTCGGCCGTGCGCCGGATGTCGGTGATGCGGGTGCCGTTGCCGACCGTGCCGTAGCCGTAGTTCTGCGGATCGGCGGTGGCGAAGTCGACCTTCTGCCGGCTGTAGCCGGGGGTATTGAGGTTGGCCACATTGTGGCTGGTGGTCGCCAACGCACGCTGGAAGGCGAGCAGGGCACCGGTACCGGTGGAAAGTACGCTGGACATGGGGTTCCTCAACGACGGGTGATACCCAGCGCCGCGGTTGCGGTGCTGGCGAAGGTCTGGCCAAGGCGTGAGCCGGCATCGGCCACGGCGGCGACAGCACGCTCGATGGTCGGGCCGCCGGCGATCGCGGCGATCTTGGCCGCGTAGCGCGGGTCGGTGGCATAGCCGGCGCGCTGCAGGCCACGGGCGAAGCCCTGCACGTCGGTGCCGGCCTGCAGCGCCTGCTGGTAGCGCGGGCTGGTCTTCAGCAGGCGCACGTAGTCGGCGAAGCTTTCGGCCGGCGAGCTGTAGGCACGGAAGCTGGCGGTCTCGTTGCGGCGCACGCCATCGACGTACTCATGGGTGCCGGCCACGGCGCGCTGGCCGTTCCAGCCGGTGGCCTTGATGCCGAACAGGTTGTGCGAGGTGCTGCCGTCGGCGTGCTTGATCTGGCGCTTGCCCCAGCCGGTTTCCAGCGCGGCCTGGGCGACCAGTGCGCGGGCGTCCACGCCCAGCTCCTTGGCCGCGCTCTGCGCGTGCTGCCAGATGCTGGCCACGAAGCCTTCCGGCGTATGCGCGCCCAGCTGGGCGACAGCGGTACGGGTGGCCATCGCATCGGCAGGACCGATCGCGGTACCGCGATTGCTGGCGGTGGCCGCCCACTGGTCGTTGTTGGCGGCCCAGTCCTCGCCCTGCAGGCCACCGATGTACGGATCTTCGGTGCCCAGCGAGCGATGCATGCTGCTGCTCTCGCGGCCGGCGATGAGGTCCAGGGCCTGCGCCATCGGGGCCAGCGCGGCCTGTGCGCCGTCCTGTGCGCCGGCGGCCATCTGCTGCAGCAGGCGCACGGCCTGGCTGCCGTCTTCCAGCGGCAGCGCCGGTGCCGGGCGCGCTGGTGCATTGAGCTGGTAGGCACGGCTGGCCTTGGCCGGGTCCACGCGGGTATCCAGTGCCGGGCCTTCGGCGGCCTGGCCGGACAGCTGCCGGCTGATCATCCCCGACAGCCCCAGGCCCTTGCCGCGGGTCATCGCCTCGGCAATCTTCTGGTCGTACATGTCGCGGAACATCTTGTTCTCGCCGGGAAACAGCGAGTCGCCGAAGCTGGCATCACGCATGCTCTTGACCAGCATCTGCGCGAACTGGCCTTCCAGCTGGCGCGCGACCTTGTCGATCTTGGCCGGGTCGTTCTGCTGTGCGGGATTCAGATCGAATGCGGGAGTGATGCGCATGTCAGATCACCTCGAGCTCGGCACTCAATGCGCCGGCCTGCTTCAGGGCTTCCAGGATCGCAATCAGGTCACCCGGTGCCGCGCCCACCGCATTCACCGCGTGCACGATCTCGTCCAGCGTGGTGCCGCCGCTGAACTTGAACATGCGGCTGCCATCGTTGGTGGCGGTGATGGTGGACTGCGGGCTGGCCACGGTGCGACCACCGGACAGCGCGTTGGGCTGGCTGACGTTGGTGTTTTCCTGGATCGTGACGGTCAGCGAGCCGTGCGAGATCGCCGCCGGGCCGACCCGCACCTGCTGGCCGATGACCACGGTGCCGGTACGCGAATTGACCACCACCTTGGCCGGAGCGCTGCCCGGGGTCAGCTCCAGGTTCTCGATGCGGGCCAGCAGGCCGATGCGCGCGCCCGGGTCGGTCGGTGCGGTCACCGCCACGGTCACGCCATCGACCGCGCGCGCCGCGCCTTCGCCGAACGCGTTGTTGAGCGCGGCGACCATGCGCGAAACCGTGGTGAAATCGTTGTTGTGCAGGTTCAGGGTGATGTCGCCGCCATTGGCCAGCGGGTCGGGCAGGGCGCGTTCAACGGTGGCGCCATTGGGAATGCGGCCGACGCTGGGCACGTTCACCGAGACCCGCGAACCGTCCTTGCCCTGGGCGCCGAAGCCGCCGACGATCAGGTTGCCCTGCGCGATGGCATAGATCTGGCCGTCGGCACCGCGCAGCGGCGCCATCAGCAGCGAGCCGCCACGAAGCGACACCGCGTTGCCGATCGAGGAGACGGTGATGTCGATCGGCTGGCCCGGCTTGGCGAACGGCGGCAGCTCGGCGTGGATCGCCACGGCGGCTACGTTCTTCAGCTGCGGGTTGACGTTGGCTGGCACGTTCACGCCCAGCTCGCCGAGCAGGTTCTTCAGGCTCTGCACCGTGAAGGGCGCCTGGCTGGTGCGATCACCGCTGCCATCCAGGCCGACCACCAGGCCGTAGCCCACCAGCGCGTTGCCGCGCACGCCGCCGACCTGGGCCAGGTCCTTGATGCGCTCGGCGCTGGCGGGGGCGACCATCGCCATCACCAGGAAAACTGATCCGTAGAGCGACGCCATGCGTCGCTGCCAGGAAGAAGCGGAGAAAAGTTTCATGGCCATACTCAGAACGGCGTCAGCCCGGAGTTGAAGAAGCGGCTCAGCCAGCCCATCGCATTGGACTGCGCAACCGGGCCGCGACCGCCGTAGACGATGCGCGCTTCGGCCACGCGGCTGGAGGGAATGGTGTTGTCCTGGCTGATGTCGCCCGGACGCACGATGCCCTGCACCTGCACCAGTTCGTCGCCCTGGTTCAGCCGCAGGTTCTTCTGCCCCTGTACCACCAGGTTGCCGTTGGGCAGGCGCTGGATCACTGTGACCGTGACATTGCCCTGCAGGCGGTTGCTCTGCGCGCTGTTGCCCTTGCCACTGAAATCACGCTTGCCTTCGGCACTGGCGCTGAGGATGTCCTTGCCGCCCAGGGTGACCGGCGCGCCGAAGATGCTCGGGCTGCCCAGGCTCAGGTTGGATTCCTTGTTGGTGGCGGTGTTGGCGCTGGTCTGCGCGGTGGTGTTTTCCAGCAGCGTGATGGTCAGCAGATCGCCGACGTCGCGCGCGCGGCGGTCCGAATACAGCTGCAGGGTCGGGCCTGCGGCATAGATCGCACCGGCCGTTGGCGCGGCCTGCGGCGGCATGATCGGCTGGATCGGTGCCATCGCTGCGTAGGGACGCACGTCGCCGGCGATCACGCAGCCACCGAGCAGGGCGACCACAGCGCAGGCCAGGGCAGTGCGGGCGAAGTTGGAAATGGACGACATGGCGGTTCCCCGGTTGGGCCGGTCAGATCTTGTTGTTGAGGTAGCCGAGCATCGAGTCGGTGGTGGAGATCGCCTTGGCGTTCATTTCGTAGGCGCGCTGGGTTTCGATCATCGACACCAGCTCTTCCACCACGTTGACGTTGCTGCCTTCCAGTGCACCCTGCACCACGGTGCCCAGGCCGTTCAGGCCGGGATTGCCGTTCTGCGCCGGACCCGATGCGGTAGTTTCCAGGAACAGGTTCTCGCCACGCGCCTGCAGGCCGGCTGGGTTGACGAAGTCGGTCAGGGTCAATGCACCCACTTCCACCGAGGCGGCGTTGTCGGCCATCTTCACGCTGATGGTGCCGTCGCTGCCGATGGTCACTGACTGCGCACCCTCGGGAATCTGGATGCCCGGCTGCACCGGATAGCCGCTGTTGGTCACCAGCTCGCTGTCCTGGTTGATCTTGAACGAACCGTCGCGGGTGTAGGCCGAGCTGCCGTCGGGCATCTGCACTTCGAAGAAGCCGCGGCCGTTGACCATCACGTCCAGTGCGCGGCCGGTCTGCTGCTGGCCACCCTGTTCAAAGTTCTTGGCGGTGGCGACCACGCGCACGCCGGTGCCCAGCTGCAGGCCGGTCGGCAGCTGCGTCTGTGCCGAAGAGGAACCGCCGGGCTGGCGCACCTGCTGGTACAGCAGGTCCTCGAAGCTGGCACGGTCCTGCTTGAAGCCGGTGGTGTTGGTGTTGGCGAGGTTGTTGGAAACCACCGACATGCGCATCTGCTGCGCATCCAGTCCGGTTTTCGCGATCCACAATGCCTGGTTCATCTTCGCTGTCCTGTCTGGTGAAGCCGGCCGCGTGGTGCGGCCCTTGGTGGGGGGTGTGCAAGCGGTGTGCCAGCGCCGGTGCCTGCCGGTGCCGGAATTCTGTCAGCTGCCCAGGCGCAGCAGGCTGTTGGCGCTGCGCGCGTTGTCATCGCCGTGCTTGATCACCTGCACCTGCATTTCGTACTGGCGTTGCAGCTGGATCATCTGCACCAGCGCGCCGGCGGCATCGACGTTGCTGCCCTCCAGCTGGCCGCTGTGCACCGCCGTACCCTGGGCAGGCGCGAACGGCTGGCGCGGGTCGGTGTTGCGGAACAGGCCATCCAGGCCGCGTTCAAGGCGCTCGTCCGGGGCCTGTACCACCTTGATCCGGCCGATCTGCGCCATCGTCTGCGGGCCTTCGCCCTGCGGGATGATCGAGATCGTGCCATCAGCGCCGATCTCCATCGCCTGGTAGGGCGGAATGGCGATCGGGTTGTTGTTGTCATCCAGCACCGTGCGCCCACCAGAGGTCACCAGCTGGCCGTTCGGCGTCACCGACAGGGCGGCGCCGCGCGTATACGCTTCGCTGCCGTCGCTGGCCTGCACCGCCAGCCAGGTGCCGCTCTGCAGCGCCAGGTCCAGCGGCTTGCCAGTGATGTGCTGCGCGCCGGGCCGGCGGTTGAAGCCGGCGTCGACGTGCAGCGCATCCACCCGCGAGGCAAAGCCCGGGCCGCGGATCGGGAAGGCTTCGGTGTTGGCCAGCGCTTCCTTGAAGCCGGGGGTGTCCGAGTTGGCGAGGTTGTGGCTGAGCGTTCCCTGCGCCTGCAGGGAGGCGCGGGCACCGGTCATCGCCACGTAAAGGGCTTTATCCATGCGGGGAGTTCCGTGACAGGGTCAGCGGGTCATCAACGGATGTTGATGACCGTCTGGGTGATCTGGTCCTGGGTGGTGATCATCTGCGCGTTGGCCTGGAAGTTGCGCTGCGCGGTGATCATGTTGACCAGCTGCTCGGTGAGATCCACGGTGGACGCCTCCAGCGAACCGGCCTGGATCTTGCCGAGGTTGGAGGTGTCGGGCATGCCGGTGCGCGGCGTGCCCGACTCGAAGGTCTCCACCCACAGGTTGTTGCCCTTCGATTCCAGGCCCTGGGTGTTGTTGAAGGTGGTCAGCGCGACCTGGCCCAGCGGCTTGTCGTCGCCGTTGGAATAGCGGGCGTAGACCACGCCCGACTCGGACACGGTGATCTCGTTGAGCTTGCCGGCGGCATAGCCGTCCTGCTGCGTGTTGCGCAGCGCGAACTTCTCGCCGTACTGGGTCGAGCCGCCGATATCCAGCGTCATGTTCAGCTGGCCGGCACCGGTGGTCGGGGTGAAGGTGCCCAGGCTGACCTTGCCGTTGGCCGGGCTGGTCAGCTTGCCGCTGTTGTCGAAGGTGACCGCCGTGGGGGTGCCGGCCGGCTGGCCGTCCACGTAATTGCGCACGGTCCACTCGTTCGGGTTGGCGCCCTTGACGAAGTACGAGACCTGGATATGGCTTACGCCCAGCGAGTCGTACACGGTGATGCCGCCGCTGGAGTGGTTGTAGCTGTTGGAATCGGTCGGATCGAAGGTGGCGACCGTCGGCTGCTTGGCATTGGCCGGCAGGGTGAAGCCGACCTTCACTTCGCTGGTCTGCTTCGGCGGGCTGTCGGTGGTCAGCAGCTGCAGGTCGACCAGGCGGCCGGCATCGAAGTTGGTGCCGTCGGCATTGGGCGCGAACACCTGCAGGCGTGCGCCCTGCGGGTTGACCACATAGCCGGACGAATCGGTCTGGAAGTTGCCGGCGCGCGAGTACACGCGCGAGCCGTTCATGTTCATGGTGAAGAAGCCCTCACCGGAAATGGCCATGTCCAGGCTGCGCCCGGTCTGTTCGTTGTGGCCCTGGATGAACTGCTGGGCGACGTTGGAAACGCGCACGCCCGAGCCGGTCTGGTTGGTCGACAGGCCATAGCTGGTGGAGGCGAACAGGTCGGCGAACTCGGCACGCGACTGCTTGAAGCCGGTGGTGTTGACGTTGGCGACGTTGTTGGCGGTGACGCTCAGGTCGGTGTTGGCGGCATTGATGCCGGACAGCGAGACATTGAAGCCCATGGGATGCTCCTGGTTGATGCGGAATGTGCGGCTCAGCTGACGCGGAGCACGTAGTCGATCGGGGCCGTGCCCAGGCCCTTGAGGTTCAGATACAGGCCGTCGGAACCGACGGTCACGCTTTCCACCGGCGCCTGCACATAGGTTGACAGCTTGGTGCTCTTGCCGGCGGTGTCGACGTGGTTGGCGACGATGGAATACTTGCCCGGTTCCATGCGCTTGCCGTTGGCATCCTTGCCATCCCACTGGAAGGCGGTCTCGCCGGCGGCCTTGGCTTCCACGCTCAGCGAGGTGACCTTGGCGCCGTTGGCGTCGGTGATGTCCACGGTGATGATGCCGGCCGACGGCGCGGCCACCGTGCCTTCCACGTTGCCTTCCTTCTCCAGCACCAGCTTTTCAGAGGGCACCAGCACCTGGTGGCCGACCAGCGCGGCACCCCGCAGCACCTGGTCGCTGGCCATCGACTCCTGGAAGCCCTTGACCGTCTTGTTCAGATCGGTGATGCCCTGCACGGTCGACATCTGCGCCATCTGCGCAACCATCTGCGTGTTGTCCATCGGCTTGAGCGGATCCTGGTGCTGCAGCTGCTCGGTCATCAGGCGCAGGAAATCGGCCTGGTCCAGCGTGTTCTTCTTCTTGGTAGCGTTGCTGTTGGGGGCGTTCAGGCCGAGGGCACTGTAGACGTCCTGGCTGGTCTGGTTGTTGACGGCGGTGGTCATGGCGGTATCCGGTACTGCGGGCCTCAACGGCCCATGGTCAGGGTGGCCAGGGCCAGTTCCTTGGCGGTGGTCAGCATCTCCACGCCGGCCTGGTAATTGCGCGAGGTCGAGATCAGGTTGACCATCTGCGCCACCGGATCGACGTCGGGCTGGTAGATGTAGCCATCGGCATCGGCCAGCGGGTGGCCCGGCTCGTAGCGCTTGATCGGCGCCGCTTCGCTCTGGGTGATCTCCTTGACCTTCACCGAAGTGATGTTCGGATCGTTCTTGCTGGTAACGGCCTGGAAGATCGGCTCCAGCGGCTTGTACACGGCGTCGGCGGAACCGGCGACGGTGTCGGCATTGGAGAGGTTGGAGGCGATGGTGCTCATGCGCACCGACTGCGCCTGCAGTGCGGAGCCGGCGATATCGAAGATCGGCAGGTTGCTCATGGCTTATTGCCCCGTGATCGCGGTCAGCATGGAACGCACCTTGCTCTCGACGAAGCTGAGCGAGGCGCGGTATTCCAGGGCGGCACGGCCATAGGCCGCACGCTCGGCATCGGGGTCGACGGTGTTGCCGTCCAGGCTGGGCTGCACCCCTTCACGGGCCACCTGGAACGGGTTCAGGCCACTACTGATTTCGTAGTGCTGTTCGTTGGTGGTGGTCATCAGGCCATTGGCATTCTGGCCCTGGGCGTGGCGCAGGGCGGCATCGAAGTCCAGGTCCTGGGCCTTGTAGCCGGGAGTGTCGGCATTGCCGAGGTTGCTGGCGATCAGCTTCATCCGCTGTTCGCGCAACGGCATGGCCTGGGCGTGGACGCCCAGGTAGTCGGTAATCAGGTTGCGCACGGTGCACTCCCACGGGAACGTTGCCCGGGAAGCTGCAAGGGGTGTGCCAAATTCGAGAGGGTAGTGCCGGCCGCTGGCCGGCTCCCCCATATGTCTGCGGTTGCCGGCCAGCGGCCGGCACTACCGGATCAGCGCGCCTTACGCCGCCAGCGCCACCTTGCGCAGGCGGTCCAGCACGAAGTCGGCCAGCTCGTGCGGCGAGTACTTGGCGACGAAGGCGTTGGCGCCGACGCGCTCGACCATCGCATTGTTGAAAACGCCCGACAGCGAGGTGTGCAGCAGCACGTACAGTCCGGCCAGGCCCGGATGGCGCCGGATTTCCGTCGTCAGCGTGTAGCCGTCCATGGCCGGCATCTCGATATCCGAAATGACCATGGCGTAGCGCTCGGCCGGGTTTTCACCGGAGGCATGGATCTGCAGCAGGTGGTCCAGTGCCTGTTTGCCGTCGGAGAGCAGGGTGGCGCCCACGCCCAGCTGGTCCAGCACGCTGCGGATCTGCTGGCGCGCCACGCGCGAGTCGTCCACCACCAGTACCTGCAGCTGCGGGCCATCGGCCGGCATCGCCATGGCCGGGTCCAGCACGGCTTCGCCGCGGACCTGGGCAATGTCGGCCAGCACGCTTTCCACGTCGATCACCTGGATCAGTTCGCCCTGAAAGCGGGTCACCGCGGTCAGATAGCTGGACTCGGCGCCCAGTTCCGGTGGCGGGTGGATGTCTTCAACCGCGATGTTGACGATGCGCTCCACGCCGCTGACCAGGAAGCCCTGGATCGAACGGTTGAACTCGGTCACCACCAGGTAGCCGGGCGACGTATCCGCATCGGGTTCACGTTCGGGGTGGCCGATCGCCAGGCCCAGGTCCAGCACCGGCACCGAGCGACCGCGGACATCGGCCACGCCGGCAAACTGGCTCGGCAGCCCGGGCACCTGGAACAGTTCCGGGCGACGCAGGACTTCCTGCACCTTGAAGACGTTGACGCCAAAAAGCTGACGTCCGCCGAGACGGAACAGCAGCAGCGCCAGGCGATTGTGGCCGGCCAGTCGGGTCCGCTGGTCGATCCGGTTGAGCAGGTCATGGGACATGGCTGCTGTATCGGCGCCGCAGCGGCGGAACTTGAGGGTGGTCTGCACCGCTTCTGCTCTTCTGTAGAGTCGACTGTTAGTCGACTGCTCTGTGCGGTCGACTGCTCTTCGATCCGATCGCGGGAAACCCCGCGCTTCGCGCGAAAGTCGACTAACAGTCGACTCTACCCATCCGGTCCCATCCCCATCCCGGTCCCGATCAACAGGTCTCGTCGCTCTGGCACGCCGCTTGCACGCAGCTGGGCCAGATCCCCTCGACAGGAGGCGCCATGCGCCGGGTCACATCTCTACTTGCCATCGCGTTGGTCGTGGCCTCGCCGTGGGCGGCCGCTGCCGACTGGCAACCGGTCGCCAGCATCCGCACGGCGGCCTTGTCGACGCTGCCGGCCGGCAGCGAAGGCGAGGCGCAGGTGGCCGATGCGCTGCGCCTGCCCAGGTGCGGCGGTGCGCTGCAGGTGCAGCCCACCGCCAACACCACCGTAGAGGTCAGCTGCCCAGATGCGGGGGGCTGGCGGTTGTTCGTGCCGGTGAAGGTGCGGCGCAACCAGACCGTACTGGTGCTCAATCGCGGAATCGGTACTGGAGAAACCCTCACCGCCGCCGATATCACCACTGCCCAGCGTGACGCCGCCCGGATTGCCGGAGCGGTGCTGGCCGATCCCAACGCGGCGATCGGCCGCATCGCCCGCCGACCGTTGCAGGCCGGGGCCCTGCTGTCGAACAACGATCTGGTGGTGCAGCGTCTCATCAAGCGAGGAGACAATGTCGCACTGGTGTCGCGTCGCGGCTCGGTCGAGGTCCGCATTGCCGGCCGCGCAATGGGCGATGCCGGTGAGAACGAGCGGGTCTCGGTGGAGAACCTGTCCTCGCGGCGGATCGTGCAGGGCACGGTCGATGCCGCAGGTGACGTAATCGTGGCGCGTTGATTTAGTGCAAGAAATCCCTAAAGATCACGGCCCTGCGGCCGTTATCCCTTGTGAACGGCAACTCCAGGACACCCCATGAGCCAGAAAATCGACGGCAACCTGCAGGTCCCCCAGGCACTGCGCAGCGTGACGACCCCGGCCAGCAAGCCCGGCGTCAGCAGCGATTCGCCGGCACGCCCGGTCGAGGCGGCCGACAGCCTGCGTCTGACCGGCGAGGCCACCAATCTGCAGGCCATCGAGCGTGAGCTGAGCACCGCGCCGGCCATCGACGCCCAGCGCGTGGCGGCCGTGCGCGAATCGCTGCAGAACGGCACCTACAGGATCAATCCGGACGCGATCGCATCGCGCATGCTTGAACTGGACCAGCAGCTGCAGGGATGACGGCGGCGATGAGCGAGCCGCTGCAGCGCCTTGCCCAGGCCCTGGACGTTGAACGCCAGGCCCTGGTCGAGCACGACGTGCATGCCCTGATCCGGGCCACCGGGGCCAAGCTGGAAGCGCTGCGGGCGCTGGAAGGCGCGCCGCCGGTCGGGCAGGGCGAGCAGCTGCAGGAACTGGCCGAGCGCAACCGCGCCAACGGCGTGCTGCTCTCGCGGCGCCGCCGTGAGGTCAACTGGGCACTGCGCCAGCTCGGCCGTACCGAGGACGCCTCGTCCTACGATGCCAAGGGCCAGTCGCACGCGATCATGGCGGGCCGCCCGCTCGCCGTCGCCTGAGGCGACGGCCGATCCCCTTTGCCGGGCTGAAGCCCGCTGCACGACCGCGTATATTGGGCGCCTGTTCGAACGCCCCGAGTTGCCGTGTCCGCTGCCAACGCCCTCGTTACTGCCCCCCTTCCGCCGCAGCCGGTGCTGCAGGCTCTGCTTGAGCGCCTGCGCGAAGGCCTGCTGCTGTTCACCGAGGATGGGCAGGTGGCCCTGGCCAACCCGGCTGCGCAGGCCCTGCTCGCCGGCGCCGAAGAGGCCGCAACGCCACCGCCGCAGCGCCTGCGTGAACTGCTGCCGCCGGATGCACTGGAACACGCGCGCCAGCAGGGGCAGTGGAATGGCAGCCTGCCGCTGGGCGAGGGCGTGGTCATCGCCCATCTTTACCACCACGGCCCGGTGGGCCAGGGGCATTTCCTGGCGCTGTTCCGCCATATCGAAGGCCAGGAAGATTACGAACGCGAGCTGCAGCAGCGCCATGCCGAGCTGCGCCAGGCCTATCTGCGCCTGAACGGTACCCAGGAAAAGCTGCTGCAGTCGGAAAAGATGGCGTCCATCGGCCAGCTCGCCGCCGGTGTCGCGCACGAGATCAACAATCCGATCGGCTACGTGCACTCCAACCTGGGCAGCCTGCAGGAATACCTGCGCAGCCTGTTCACCGTGATCGAGGCCTACGAGCGCGCACTGCGCGCGCCGGACCCGAAAGCGCTGATTCCTGAAATCGACGATATCCGTGACCGCCTGGACATCGACTTCATCAGCCGCGACCTGCCGCAGTTGATGGCCGAGTCGCGCGAGGGCATTGAACGGGTGACGCGCATTGTGCGCGATCTGAAGGACTTCTCGTATTCCGGCCGCGATGAGTCGTGGAAGCTGGTCGACCTGCATGCAGGCCTGGAATCGACCATCAACATCATCTGGAACGAGCTCAAGTACAAGGTCACCCTGGTGCGTGAATTCGGCCAGCTGCCGCTGGTGGAATGCCTGCCGTCGGAGTTGAACCAGGTGTACATGAACCTGCTGCTCAACGCCGGCCATGCCATCGCCGAGCGCGGCACCATCACCGTGCGTACCGGTGTTGATGGCGATCACGTATGGGTCGAGTTCGAAGATACCGGCGGCGGCATCTCGCCGGAACTGCGCCAGCGCATCTTCGATCCGTTCTTCACCACCAAGCCGGTAGGTAGTGGTACCGGCCTGGGCCTGTCGATCTCCTACAGCATCATCAACAAGCACCATGGCCGCATCGACCTGGACAGCACGCCGGGCGTGGGTTCGCGCTTCCGCGTGGTGTTGCCGGTGAAGCAGCCGCGCTGACCGGCATCCTCGCCGAATCCGGCGCCCCAGAGCAGCCGGGTAGTGCCGGCCGCTGGCCGGCATCCTCATCGAATCCGGCGCCCCGGAGGAGCCGGGTAGTGCCGGCCGCTGGCCGGCATCCTCATCGAATCCGGCGCCGGATCATCACCGCAGCGGTCGATCCTCACCGCCATCCACCGGCTCGGCCGCTGCCGGTCCGGCATTGCTGCGGCGCTGCTCCTCGTAGGTGCGGAACGCCTGGTGGATGTGCTTGCGCAGTTCGTCGTCGTTCCAGGGCTTGGTCAGGAAGCGGTAGATCGCCCCGCGGTTGATCGCATCGGTCACCGTGTTCAGATCGGTGTAGCCGGACAGCACCAGGCGGATCGTATCCGGGTACAGCATCTTCACCCGGCCCAGGAATTCGGTGCCGCTCATGTCGCTCATGCGCTGGTCGGACAGGATCACCTGCACGTCGTTGATCGCCAGCAGGTCGAAGGCATCGCGCACGTTGCCGGCGGCCAGGATCCGGTAGCCGTCACGGCGGAACAGGCGCACCAGCGAACGCAGTACGTTCTCTTCATCATCCAGCAGCAGCAGCGTGCGGTCCGGGCGGGTTTCGGCGAAGGCCTCCGGGCGCAGGTAACGGCGGCGCAGGGTCATGCCGGCGGCATCGGCCGACATCGGCTCGCCGAACAGATAGCCCTGGAACACGTCGCAGTCGTTGCGGCGCAGGAAGCCCAGCTGCGCCTGCGATTCCACGCCATTGGCAATGACCGTCATGCCCAGCTGGTGGCCCATGGCGATGATCGCGCGGGCGATGGCCGCCTCCCGATTACCGGCCGGCGCGCTCTTGATGAAGCTGCGGTCGATCTTCAGCTTGTCCACCGGGTAGCGCACCAGTGCACTGAGGCTGGAGTCGCCGGTGCCGAAGTTGTCCAGGCTCAGGCTGATGCCTTCGTTGCGCAGGTTGGCCAGCGTCTCGTGCACGAAATTGACGTTGTTGGTCAACGCACTCTCGTTGATCTCCAGCGTCAGCATCTGCGCCGGCACACCGGCGGCCTGCATCAGGCCCATCACCTCGGCAAAGAAGTTGGGGCGCAGCAGCTGCAGGGTGGACACGTTGACCGCGATGGTGAAATCGTCAAAGCCCTGGTCACGCCACAGCCGCGCCTGCTTCAACGCACCCTCCAGCACCCAGGTGCCGATCTGCACGATGATGCCCAGCCGCTCGGCGGTGCGCATGAAGCGCTCCGGCACCAGCATGCCCAGCGTGGGCGACTGCCAGCGCAGCAGCGCTTCCATGCCCACCACGTGGCCGTCGCGGGCGCTGACCAGCGGCTGGTAGCGCAGCTTCAGCTCACCGTTGGGAATGGCATCGACGATCTGGCGGGCGATGATGCTCTCGCTGTGCGCGCTGGGCGGGGTATCCACCGCGTGGATGCGCACCGCATTGCCGCCTTCGCGGGCGGCCTGGTACAGCGCGTCTTCGGCATGGTCGAGCAGGCGCGAGGTGCTGCTGGCGTGTTCCGGGCACAGGCTCACGCCGAGCTTGCCGGTCATGAACAGCGTGTACGGCAGCACCGACAGCGGCAGCTCCATCTGTTGACGGATCTCTTCGGCGAAATCCTCCGGCAGCGGCACATCGTCGGTGCGCGGTACGGCCAGCAGGAACTCGTCGCTGCCATGCCGCCACAGCTTGCCGCGCCCGCGCAGATAGGATTGCAGCCGCTGTGCCACCAGCACCAGCGCCTGGTCGCCCACTTCGGCACTCATGTTCTCGTTGACCGAGGCGAAGTGATCGATGTCCACGTGCATCAGCATCAGCGCCGTGCCCCCGGAGGCGGCTTCGGCGACCATCGCCTGCAGCTCGGGGTTGCCGGCGCCAAGGCGATCGGGTGCATCATCGATGCTGACCGGGGGCAGGTTGGGATTCCACATAGGCTCAGTATTCCGGTGACTCGACAGCGGCCATGCCGGCCGCCTGGTAGGGGAGATGGACATCGACCAGGGTGCCTTCGCCGTGCGCCGATTCGATCCGCACGTGGCCTCCCACGCTCTGTGCGCGCTCGCGCATCACGATCAGGCCCAGCCCGCGTGGACCGTCCGGATCGAAGCCTTCGCCGTCGTCGCGGATCTGCAGATGCAGGCCGCGCTGGCCAACGTCGCGCAGCTGCAGCTGCACCTGGCTGGCTCGCGCGTGGCGCAGCACGTTGGTCAGGCTTTCCTGGGCGATGCGGAAGCAGGCCTGTTCAATGCTGGTGTCCGGCCGATGCGGCAGTGACTCGATCTCGGCCAGCAGCTCCACCGGCGAAGAGCGGAACAGTACGCGGGCCTGCCAGCTCAGTGCGGCCTCCAGCCCCAGCGCATCCAGCTGCGGTGGACGCAACAGGGTCGAGATGTCGCGCAGCTTGGCCACCGTGGTGTCGGCCAGGCTGACGATCTGCGCCAGGTCCTCGGCGCGCCGGCGCGGATCTTCTTCATCCTGCGCGGCATGCGCAGACAGCTTGATGGCGGTGATCGCCTGGCCGATATCGTCGTGCAGGTCACGCGAGATCGCGCGGCGCTCGTCCTCCTGCAACGAGAACAGGCGGCCGGCCATGGCCTGCAGCTCGCGATTGCTGGTTTCCAGTGCGCTGCGCGTACGCTCCGAATCGCTCAGGTCGCGCACGATCAGCAGCTTGCAGTCGCGACCGCCATAACGTACTTCACCCACGGCCAGCCCGGCGTGGAAGCGGCGCCCGTCGGCGCGCTGCATCGCCACCACGCTGCTGTGGCCCGGCCCCAGGTGCAGCTGGCCGGCGCGCAGCTGGCTGCGCACCCGGGCCAGATCGCCGGCGGCCACCAGTGCCGACAGCGGTTCGCCCAGCAGGGTGTGGCTGCCATAGCCGAACAGGCTGGCGGCCCAGGCATTGGCGTACAGCACATGCTCTTCGGAGAGGATCACAACACCGTCGGGCAGCACCCGCACCAGCTCGCGGAACTGCTCCTCGCGCTCACGCAGCAGGCGCCGCGACTGTTCGCGCTCGGTCACATCCTGCAGGGTGCCCAGCACGCGGCTGCGCCCGGCCTCGTCGAATCCGCTGGCGGCGCGCAGGTGCACCATCAGTGCGCGCCCGTCCATCGACAGCAAGGGCAGCAGCACGTCCACCTGCACGGCCTCGCCCGAACACAGCTCGCCCAGCAGCTGTTCGGTCTGCGCGGCGGTGGCCGGGTCGGCCGGCACCAGCAGCTCGTCGAACCGGTGCCAGCGGCGGGCCTCGGGCGGGCGACGACCGAGCAGGCGGTAGACCTGGTTGGAATAACGCCCCAGGCCGGTCGACGGATCCAGTTCCCAGGCGCCGATGCGGGCCAGCTCATGGGCTTCCTCCACGCGCGCCAACGCCTGGTCACGGCGCAGCTGGGCCAGGTCTTCGGCGGTACGGTCGATGGCAATCAGCAGGCGTGCGTTGTGGCCGTCGAAGCCGATGGCGTTGGAGCGCAGCTCCATCTGCCGCAGTGAACCATCGCGCAGCTGCAGCTGCGTGCGCAGGATGCACAGCTCCTCCGGTGCCTCGCGGATGGCTTCCAGCTTGGTCTGCAGGGCCTGGTCCTGGCCCGGCGGCCACAGCGCTTCGATGGTCTGTTCCAGCAGTTCCTCGCGCTCCCAGCCGAAGGCGCTACAGGCGGCCGGGTTGGCATCGAGGATGGCCAGCGTGTCCAGGTCGTAGACCAGGATCGGGCCGGGGTTGCCTTCGAACATCTGCCGCAGGCGCAGCTCCGAGGCCTGCTGGCGGGCATGGGTATGCAGTACGTGTTCGGCCAGCGGGCGCAGCAGCAGGTACAGCAGTCCCGCACTGGCCAGTGCGAAGAACGAACCCTTCAGCCCCTGCCACAATGCCGCCTGCTGCGGATCGGGAATGAAGGCCTGCACCGCGCTGTCGGTGGAGATCATCCAGGCCAGCGCCATCACCAGGTAGCTCAGCACCACCCGCCGCCGGTCGCGGCTCAACGCCTGCGCCATCCGCGGGTCGGGAGCAGGGGCGTTGCCGGTCGGTTCTGCGGGCATGGACAGGGCGGAAGAAGGGGTCGCCGGCCATCTTACCGCGCAGGTGTGCCCTGGCCACTCAATTATCCGCCGCAGGGGCCGTTAACCACTGCGTGCCCCGCTGACGGGCGTGTCATCCGGAGCAAGATCGCGTGGACCAAGGGATCATCGCCAGCCTGCTGCAGCACCCGCTTGCGTCGGCACTGGTCATCGTCGACCGTACCGGCCGCCCGCTGGCGGCCAATCCGGCCGCGCGCGAGCATGGGCTGCCGGCCACCGTGGCCGCGTATGCCCCGATGCTGGAAGATCTGCGGCTGATGGCGGCTGATGGCGGCATCGTGGCCTGCACGCTGCCGGGCGGCCCGCGCGGTCACTACGATGGCCACCTGCGCGCCGTGCATGACGGTGCCGGCAATCTACTGGCCTTCACCCTGAGCATTCCCGAGCCGGTTCCGGTGGATGGGGGCGGGCGCTGGGAGCTGGCACTGGACAGCGCCGGCCACAGCCTGTGGGACTGGGACATCCCCAGTGACCGGGTGGCGCGTACTCCAGCGTTGGGTGATGAAACCGCCACTGCGATGCTCTCGCGTGTGCATGGCGATGACATCGTGCAGGTCCGCGCTGCGCTGGACGAGCATCTGCGCGGCCTGAGCGAGCAGTACAGCGCACAGTTCCGTTTCCGCCAGGCCGACGGCCAGTGGCGCTGGGTGCTGGATCGTGGCCGGGTGGTGGCGCGTACCGCCGATGGCCAGCCGTTGCGGATGGTCGGCACGCATACCGATATCGAGCAGCAGAAGCAGCTGGAAGCGCTGCTGCAGGAGCAGCAGCTGCATCTGAGCGAAGCCCAGCGCATTGCCAGCATGGGCAGCTGGTCGTTTGATCCCAACACGGGGCATTTCTGGTGGTCGCCAGAGCTGCGCTCGCTGCTGGCCCTGGAGCAGGGCGCCGTACCCGGCCAGCGGCGCTGGCTCAAGCATCTACATCCGAGATCGCGCGGGGCGTTGCGCGCGGCCTGGCGGCGCCTGTGGCGCGATGGCCGTGCTGCCAATCTGGAACTGGAACTGACCCGCGGCAACGAACCCTCGCAGCATCTGCGCCTGTGGATGCAGCCGCTGCTGGACATGGACGGCCAGCCCAAGCGCCTGCTCGGCCAGGTGCAGAACATCACCGAGCAGCACCAGACCGATGCGCTGATCCGCTGGCGTACCGAGCTGCTCAACCGAGTTTCTGCGCTGGGACGCATCGGCGGCTGCGAGATCGAAGTGCAGACCCGGCACATGCAGTGGACGGAGGAGTGCTACCGCATCCACGGCCTGCGCAAGGAGCCGATCACCCTCGACCAAGCGCTGGCGCTGTACACCGAGGATTCGCGCAACGCCTTCGACGCCGCGCTGGCGCGTATTGCCGACGGCGGGCTGCCCGAGCAGCTGGACCTGTGCTTCTATCGCCAGTCGGGCCTGCGGGTGTGGGTGCAGGTGCTGATCGAGCTGGACCGGCGCGACGGCCTGCCAGCACGCTTCGTGGTGCTGTTCCGTGACATCACCCGCGAGCGCGAGGCCAACGAGCGCATTGAACTACTGGCCCACTACGATCTGCTGACCGGTCTGCCCAACCGGGTGCTGCTCGGCGAGCAGACTGCCGAGGCCATCGAGGAAGCGCGTGATCGCGGCACTTCGCTGGCGATGCTGTTCATCGACCTGGATGGCTTCAAGACCATCAACGACAGCTTCGGTCACGCCACTGGCGATGCGCTGCTGAAGGCGGCGGCCACCCGCCTGCACCAGAACCTGCGCAACAACGATCTGTTCGGCCGCTTCAGCGGCGACGAGTTCATCGTGGTGCTGCGCGATCTGGCCGAGCCGGAAGACGCCGGCCACGTGGCGCGCAAGCTGATCGCCTCGCTGGCCGAGCCGCTGCGCCGTGGCGAGACCACCCTGAAGGTGGGCGCCAGCGTCGGCATCGCGATGCTGGGTGATGCGCAGACCGACTTCGATTCCCTGCTGCGCGCCGCAGATGCGGCGATGTACGCGGCCAAGGAAGCGGGGCGCAATACCTACCAGTACTACAGCCAGGACGCCCTGGCCCGCATCCAGCGTCGGCTGGAGATCGAGCATGCCCTGCATGGTGCGATCGAGCGCGAAGAGTTCAGCCTGGCTTACCAACCATTGCTGCACGCCCACCAGGGCGAGCCGCCGGCGATCGAGGCGCTGCTGCGCTGGCATCGGCCTGGCATCGGCTATTGCAGCCCGGCCGAGTTCATCCCCATTGCCGAGAAATGCGGCGAGATCGTACGCATCGGTGACTGGGTGCTGGGCGAGGCATGCCGTCAGGCGGCCGCCTGGGACCGCGCCGGACTGCGTTTTGACCGCATTGCCGTGAACGTATCGGCCGTGCAGCTGCGCGACCGTGGCTTCGCCGAGCGTGTGATCGAGATCTGCCACGCCCATGGCTGGCCGCCGCAGCGGCTGGAACTGGAGCTGACCGAGTCGGCCCTGATTCGTGACACCGACGTGCTGCGCCATTGCTTCGATGTGCTGGAACGGCACGGCGTACCGCTGGCGGTGGACGACTTCGGTACCGGCTTCTCCAACCTCAACTACCTCAACCGCTTCCCGGTCGGGCGCCTGAAGATCGACCGCAGCTTCGTGCAGGGCATGCTGCACGATTCGGGCACGGCCGAAGTGACCCAGGCCATCGTGCATCTGGGCCACGCGCTGGGCATGAAGGTGGTGGCCGAGGGTGTGGAAACGCACCAGGAAGAAGACATGCTGCGCCGCCAGGGCTGCGACGAGATCCAGGGCTACCTGTACTCGCGCCCGCTCAGCCCGCGCGACCTGGCGCAATGGCTGCGCCAGCAACACCCGATGCCGATGCGCACCGACGCCAGCGGCGAAGCGGTGCTGGTGCGCTGACAACCCGCTCTGGTGGGTGCCGGATGACTGCTCTGGTGGGTGCCGACCGTTGGTCGGCGCTGAGGCCTGCACGCGCGACCATCCACGCATGGCGTGGATCTACCGATCCAGACACCTGCTCTGGTGGGTGCCGACCGTTCGTCGGCACTGGGGCCTGCACGCGCGATCATCCACGCATGGCGTGGATCTACCGATCCAGACACCTGCTCTGGTGGGTGCCGACCTTGGTCGGCGCTGAGGCCTGCACGCGCGACCATCCACGCATGGCGTGGATCTACCGATCCAGACACCTGCCCTGGTGGGTGCCGACCGTTGGTCGGCACTGATGCCTGCGCGCGCGATCATCCACGCATGGCGTGGATCTACCGATCCAGACACCTGCTCTGGTGGGTGCCGACCTTGGTCGGCGCTGAGGCCTGCACGCGCGACCATCCACGCATGGCGTGGATCTACCGATCCGGACACCTGCTCTGGTGGGTGCCGACCGTTCCAGACATCTGCTCTGGTGGGTGCCGACCGTTGGTCGGCACTGGGGCCTGCACGCGCGATCATCCACGCATGGCGTGGATCTACCGATCCAGACGCCTGCTCTGGTGGGTGCCGACCTTGGTCGGCGCTGAGGCCTGCACGCGCGATCATCCACGCACGGCGTGGATCTACCGATCCAGACATCTGCCCTGGTGGGTGCCGACCGTTGGTCGGCACTGAGGCCTGCACGCGCGATCATCCACGCGCGGCGTGGATCTACCGGTTCATCAATGCGATGCCTGCGATCGAATAGCTGGCGATCAGCAGCCCGATCACGTACTCCGCCACGATGATCAGCCAATAGGTCATCGGCTCGACCTCGCGCCACACATCAATGGTGCCGTAGCGGTGATGGCTTAGATGGACGTGCCCGGTATGGATGGCCGTTGCCGCCGCCCAGGCAGCCAGGAAGGCCATCAGCAGGAAGAGCAGGCTGCCGAACAGGAACGCGACCGGTCGATGCCGGGGTGGCCGCAGGGTGGCGTAGGCGGGGCGCCAGGTGAAAGTAACGGCGATGAGCACCATCGCAGCAAATCCCAGCCAGGTCATGAACGTGGTGCTCATGCGACGACACTCCGTGTCCAGTCATAGGCGACGTAGGCGGATCATGCCATGGGTCTGCAGCGGGTGGCGGTAAAGCCATCCACGCATGGCGTGGATCTACCTCAGGGCTTCGCCATCCAGACCCAGGTCCCAGGCCAGTCCGAGCAGTTCTTCGCCCGCAGGCAAGGGGGCGGGGCGCGCGTCGGCCAGCTGCTGCAGTTCGCGGATCTCTTCGCGGGCGACCTCTTCCAGCTGCTGCAGCTGCTCACGCACGCTCGCGTTGCGCGGGCGCTCGGGTTCGGTGAGAGAGGGCAGGGCGCGGATCAGGGTCATGGTGCGCGTACAGGTTGCATCCAACGGCAGGGTACAGGCAAAGGCCCCGGAATGACCGGGGCCTTGCGGGCTGCCGGCAACGGCAGCGGACATCAGAATCAGAACAGCTCGACGGTGCCGGCGCCCATGCTCTGCTGGGCAACCGGCTTGTGCGGCGGGCGCTCCCACTCGCTGCGCAGTTCGCGCAGGCGGCTGCCGGTGCGCTGCAGGGCAGTGGCGATCTCTTCGTCGAACACGCCGCCATTGCGGTGCAGCAGTTCCTGCAGGGCCACCGCTTCACGGTTGATCGCGGTCAGGCGGTCCAGGTGGGTGTGCACGCCGCCCAGCGCCTGGGTGGCGATGTCCTCGAACTGCAGGGCGCGCACGGCCTCGGCCACGCTGCCATCAATCGAACGGGCGCAGTCGGACACTTCGCGCATGCCGTCGCCCAGCGAGGCGTTGATCTGGGCCACGTTGTCGAGCATCGCCGCCGCTTCCTGGCGTGCTTCGCGGGAGCGGTCCATGTCACGCGAGGCCATGTGCGAGACCGTCTCGCGAACCTTGGCGATGGCGTCCTTGGAGCTGTGCGCCAGCTTGCGGATCTGCTCGTTGAAGGTGGTCGAGCGCTCGGACAGGTTGCGGACCTCGTCGGCCACCACCGCGAAACCACGACCGGCTTCACCGGCACGCGCGGCTTCAATGGCAGCGTTCAGGGCCAGCAGGTTGGTCTGGTCGGCGATCGACTTGACGTCTTCCAGCAGCGCGAAGATGCCATCCAGGTGCTGCGCCATCTGGTCGATGTGCTGCACGGTGGTCGAGCTCTGGCCGCTGACCTGTTCCAGCGCTTCCACCAGCTGTTCCATGCGGTGGCTGGCGTGCTGGGCAAAGCGGGCGACGTCCAGGCCGGTGCTGCCTTCATCACCGGCGCGGTCGACGATGCGCGACAGGGCCTGGCTCTGCTGGCGCGACTTGCGGTTCATCGCATCGAAGCTGCCGCCGAGGCTGGAAACGGCCTGGCGGATCAGGTCGCGGGCGCGTTCCACTTCACCACGCGAACCGTCGATCTCGTTGCCGACGAAGTTGCGCAGTTCGGTCAGCAGCTGATCCTGCTCACGCAGGACGCGGGCGTGTTCCGGGGAACGGTGCGCCTGGGCGCGGGTGGTCCACCACGCAAAGCCCAGCCAGCTCAGCGTCATCGTGGTCAGGATCGCCCAGCGCAGGGCGGCCGGCCATTCGAAACCGATGGCGAAGGGGAGCAGCAGGGTCAGGGCCAGGGGGGCGGCCAGACGGATGAAAATGCGTGAGTACATGGACGTTCTCGGGAGGTGCACGGAGGATGTATCGGCCGTACCCCCCTTCTCTTTAACGTCGATGTGCCTTGATGTGCATTCTGAATGCGCCGGTTTTCCGGCGCCTTGGCGGCTTCGGGGTCAGAGCCCTTTGGCAGGCAGCGATGGGGTCGGATCCCTTTTCCATGGGAAAAGGGCTCTGACCCCATGGGCCTCAGGCCAGCTGCCGGTCCACGGCCTCGATCATCGCCTTGCGGCTGAACAGGAAGTCCCAGTAGCTGCCGCCCAGCTGCCGCCACAGCACCGCCGAGCGCACCGCAGCCAGCAGCAGGGCGCGGATCTCGGCCACCACGCCGGCCTGGCCCAGGTAGTGCGGGTTGCCCTGCACCATCACCCGCGGCTTGAGGTGGCTGATGGTGTCCGCGTACAGGCCGCCCAGGTTGGCCAGCACATCCGGGTGGCCGCTGTCGCCCAGCTCGGCGGCCTGGCGCTGGGCGCGCTCGATGCCGCTGGCGACCTTGTTCACCGTGGCGCCGTCCTGCACGAAGCGGCGCTCCAGCTGCAGCACCGACAGGGCCAGCTTGGGCAGGATCGGGTCCTGGCCCTGGCTGCGGAAATAGTTGTGCAGCAGGCGCAGGCCTGCCTTCAGTGCATGGCGGTCACCGAACACCTCCTGCGGCGAGGACGCATCGACGCGGAACACGCTGTCCACGGCGGTGCGCACGGCGGCGGCGTCGGAATGGCCGGTATCGGCGATGCGGCGGACCTGTTGCAGGGCCTGGGCAATGCCGGCCAGGGCCAGGACGCGGTCGTCGACAGTGAAACTCATGCAGCAATTACCTCAAAAGGAGAAGGGGTGGTGCGCAGGCGCTGTTCCAGCGGGGCGTCGGTGGCGGCGATCACCGCACCGCCCAGGCACACCTCACCGTCATACAGCACCAGCGACTGGCCGGGGGTGACGGCGCGCTGCGGGCGGGCGAAGGTGACCAGCACGCTGCCATCGTCCAGCACCTCGACCGTACACGGCTCGTCGGGCTGGCGGTAGCGGGTCTGCGCGGTGCATTCAAAGCGGCGCGCCGGCGGCGAACCGGCAATCCAGTGCGCGGTCTCCGAGCGCAGGCGCTCGGACAGCATCCACGGGCTGTCACGGTCCTGGTCCACGTACAGCACGTTGCTGGCCACGTCCTTGCCGACCACATACCACGGCGCGGCGGGGCGGCCGCGCACGCCGCCGATGTTCAGGCCCTCGCGCTGGCCCAGGGTGAAATAGAACACGCCCGGATGTTCGGCGATCACGCTGCCGTCGGCCGGGTCGAGGATCTGGCCCGGCTTGGCCGGCAGGTAACGGCCGAGGAACTCGCGGAAGTCGCGCTCGCCGATGAAGCAGATGCCGGTGGAATCCTTCTTGGCGTGGGTCGGCAGGCTGACGTCACGCGCAATGCGGCGCAGGTCGCTCTTTTCCAGGTCGCCGATCGGGAACAGGGTGGCCGCCAGCTGCTGCTGGCCCAGCTGATGCAGGAAGTAGCTCTGGTCCTTGGAACGGTCGGCGCCGCGCAGCAGCAGCCACTGGTGGCCGCGCTGGGTCACCCGCGCGTAGTGGCCGGTGGCGATGCGCTCGGCGCCCAGCTCGCGGGCGGCGTCCAGGAAGTGCTTGAACTTCACTTCGCGGTTGCACAGCACGTCCGGGTTCGGCGTGCGGCCGGCGGCATACTCGGCCAGGAAGTGCTCGAACACGCCCTGCCAGTACTCGCTGGAGAAATCGCGGAAGTGGAACGGAATGCCGAGCAGGCCGCACACGGCCACTGCGTCGCGGCGATCGTCCTCAGCGCGGCACTCGCCACTGCCGTCGTCTGCCCAGTTCTGCATGAACAGACCGGCCACCGCTTCTCCCTGCTGCACCAGGCGCCAGGCGGCGACCGAGGAATCGACGCCACCGGAGACGCCAACCATCACGCGCGGGGTGCTCATGCGACCTCCTGGACCAGGGAAAGGGGATGGCGCTGGCCGCCCAGGTAGTCGGCCACCACCTTCCAGACCAGCGGGCTGCGCTGGCGCTCGCCGGCCGCCTGCAGTTCGGCCGGGGTCAGCCACAGCGCGCGGTCGATGCCGGTGTCCAGCGGTTGTGCCGGGTCATGCGACAGCGGCCTGGCGGCGTAGCAGAAGCGCAGGAAGGCGGTGCCATCGGCGGCAGTCCACTGGTAGCAGCCGATGAAGTGGGTCAGCTCGACCGTCCAGCCGGTTTCCTCGCGGGTCTCGCGCAGGGCTGCCTCGGCCAGGCTTTCGCCCGGCTCAAGGTGGCCGGCCGGCTGGTTCAGCACTTGGCGGCCCTCAATGGTCTCTTCCACCAGCAGCACGCGGCCACCGTCAACCACCACAGTGGCGACGGTGGCGTGCGGTGCCCAGCGCGGGTCCGGCGTGGCGTTCAACTCAGAAATCGTCCTTCTTGGTCAGTTCCAGCTCCATCGCATCGGCGGTGCGGATGGCCGCATCAATGGCGTCGCTGAGCTGGTCCGGGGTGGCGTCTGCATCGATCTTCACCACGAACATGGCGGTGTTGTCCTGCTTCACCCAGCCGCCCATCTTGGCGTCCTGCGAATCTTCCAGCAGGCGGTTGGCCACGGCCACCGGGAACTGCTTGGCCGTGGCGGTGTACGCCGGCGACCAGATCTCGCGGATGTTGTGGCTGCCGAAATCCTCCACCGCCGAACGCACGTAGACCATCTGGGTGCGGTCGCCTTCGACGTCGAACACCAGGCGGTAGTCACCGTCCACGTCGACCTCGTAGGTGTAGCCCAGCTTGTCCAGATGGCGGGCTACGGATTTGTCGGCCTCCGGTGCGGCCACGGCGGAGCCGGTCGCGGCCAGGCCGAGCAGCAGGGCGGGCAGAAGCGTCCTTTTCATGAAGATCCTGTGAAGCGGATTTGAAAGAAGGTGCAATTGTGACGGGGGGCGTCCGTGCCGTCCAATCTGCGGCGGGCCGACGCAGGCTCGGCACAGGCCCTATAATGGACGGATGCCTCGCGAGTCTTCCCCCGATTCCCATCACGAACACGGTATTGCCGTGGAGCCCGCGCGCCCGGAAGTGGCGCCGCCGCCGTTCTACCAGGTGATGCTGCTCAATGACGACTACACCCCGATGGATTTCGTGGTGGACGTGCTGCAGCAGTTCTTCAGCATGGACCTGGACAAGGCCACGCAGGTGATGCTGCATGTGCATACCCGCGGCCGCGGGGTGTGCGGGGTGTTCACCCGCGAAGTGGCCGAGACCAAGGTCGCCCAGGTCAACGAGTATTCGCGGATGAACCAGCATCCGTTGCTGTGCACGATGGAAAAGGCCTGACCGGCTGCCGATCCGGAAGATTGTAGAGCCGAGCCCACGCTCGGCTGTGCACACCAAGGTGGGCACCTACCAGGGCGGGTATGGCGATGCCCGACGCTTGGTCTGCCACCAAGGTGGGCACCCACCTTGGATCATGCCTCCGCCAGCGCCTCCAGCGCCATTTTCGCCACCGCCTCGTCGATGTCGGCCGGGTCGCCGTCATCGCGGAACCACACCGCCGACAGGCCCATGCTGGCCGCGATCCAGCGCAGCAGGCGACGGCGTTCGATGCCGGACAGCGCGCCGACCTGCTGCAGCCGCGCCGCAAACCGCTCCGGCCGCGTGGCGACGTGGATGCCCGGGCCGCACAGGTCCGGGTTGCTGAACAGTGTCGTGTAGTCGAAGGCGCGATCGCCGATCAGCCGCTTCGGGTCGATCGCCAGCCAGCCGCGCGCGCCGAAATCCAGCACGTTGTCGTGGTGCAGGTCGCCATGCAGTGGCCGGATCTCCTGCTCGTCCTGCAGCAAACCCAGCGCCAGCGATCTGCACTGTTCCAGCAGTGGCGGCAACGCCGCCCTTGGCTGCAGCAGGTCGGCGAACCATGTACGCAGGCAGACCAGGTCACTGGGTGCGGTGCTCCGTGGCCGGTGCAGCCGCTGCAGGACCTGGCACAGGAGGGTGGTGCAGGTGTCATCGTCGCCATCGATCGAACGCTGCCGCAGCGAGTCGCCGGCGGCACGCTCGATCAGGATGGCCGGCCCCTCATGGGCCAGCAGGCGGGCGGCGCCGTCGCCGTCCCACCAGCGCAGCAGTCGATGGGCGTTCTGCTCTTCAGGCTCGTCGCTGACCTTGAGCATGGCTGGCACGCCGGCCGGGGTCAGCACCGGCCAGAGCCGGGCGCGGGGCGTTTCGATGGCCGCGCCATCACGCCGCAATCGCCAGCGGCTCAGGTAGGGTTCGCTCATGCTGGCAGGGTCGTCCTGGAGTGAATGAAGATCAAGCAATCTGCACTGCTAACGCCATCTGAACGCAGCAATCCGCTAGGGTGATGGAAATCGCGTAGTCAGGCCGCATATTGTCCCCATCTGCCGCCGGAGTAATCCATGTTCAGCAAAGACCTCGAACACACCATCGGCCAGTGCTACAAGCGCGCCCGTGAGGCCCGGCATGAGTTCATGACGGTCGAACACCTGCTGTTGGCACTGCTCGACAACCCGTCCGCCCAGGCCGTCCTGAAGGCCTGTGGGGCCGACGCCGAACGCCTGCGCCAGGAGCTGGAGCAGGCCATCGAGGCGTCCGTGTCCCGCCTGGCCGAAGATGACGGACGCGATACCCAGCCGACCCTGGGCTTCCAGCGCGTGCTGCAGCGGGCCGTCTACCACGTGCAGTCCTCGGGCAAGAAGGAAGTCACCGGCGCCAATGTGCTGGTGGCCATCTTCGGTGAGAAGGACTCCCACGCCGTCTATTACCTCAACCAGCAGGATGTCACCCGGCTGGACGTGGTCAATTACCTGTCCCATGGCATCGCCAAGCTGGGTGAGGAGGGCGAGCAGCCGTCCTCGTCCTCCGAGGGCGAAGGCCGCATGGAGGGCGGCGAGGGTGAGCCCAAGGGCGACGCGCTGACCGAGTTTGCCAGCAACCTCAACGAACAGGCCCGGGCCGGTCGCATCGACCCGCTGGTCGGTCGCGCCGACGAGATCGAGCGCACCATCCAGGTCCTGTGCCGCCGCCGCAAGAACAACCCGCTGTACGTGGGTGAGGCCGGCGTGGGCAAGACCGCCATTGCCGAGGGCCTGGCCCGCCGCATCGTCGAAGGCTCGGTGCCCGACGTGCTGGCCGATGCGGTGATCTACTCGCTCGACCTGGGCGCGCTGGTGGCCGGCACCAAGTACCGCGGCGACTTCGAGAAGCGCCTGAAGGGTGTACTGACCGCACTGAAGAAGGTGCCCAACGCGGTGCTGTTCATCGACGAGATCCACACCATCATCGGTGCCGGTTCGGCCTCCGGTGGCACCATGGATGCCTCCAACCTGATCAAGCCGGCGCTGGCCTCCGGCGAGCTGCGCTGCATCGGTTCGACCACCTTCCAGGAATACCGCGGCATCTTTGAGAAGGACCGCGCCCTGGCTCGCCGCTTCCAGAAGATCGACATCGTCGAGCCGACGGTGGGCGAGACCTACGAGATCCTGCAGGGCCTGAAGTCCAAGTACGAGCTGCACCATGGCGTGACCTATTCGGACGAGGCGCTGCAGGCGGCGGTGGACCTGTCGGTGAAGCACATCGGCGACCGCCTGCTGCCGGACAAGGCCATCGACGTGATCGACGAGGCCGGCGCGCGCCAGCGCCTGCTGCCCGAAGGGCAGCGCAAGGAGCTGATCGACGTCGAGGAGGTGGAGGCGATCGTGGCCAAGATGGCGCGCATCCCGGCCAAGCAGGTCAGTGCCACCGACAAGGACGTGCTGCAGCACCTGGAGCGCAACCTGAAGATGGTGATCTTTGGTCAGGACCCGGCCATCGGCACCCTGGCATCGGCCATCAAGCTGGCCCGTTCGGGCCTGGGCAACCCGGAAAAGCCGATCGGCAACTTCCTGTTCGCCGGCCCGACCGGTGTCGGCAAGACCGAGGTGACCAAGCAGCTGGCGCTGCAGCTGGGCATCGAGCTGGTCCGCTTCGATATGTCCGAGTACATGGAGCCGCATTCGATCAGCCGCCTGATCGGTGCACCCCCGGGCTACGTCGGCTTCGACCAGGGTGGCCTGCTGACCGAAAAGATCGTCAAGACCCCGCACTGCGTGCTGCTGCTGGACGAGATCGAGAAGGCGCATCCGGACATCTTCAACATCCTGTTGCAGGTGATGGACCGCGGCGTGCTGACCGATACCAACGGTCGTGAAGCCAACTTCAAGAACGTGGTGCTGGTGATGACCACCAATGCTGGCGCGGCACAGGCCTCGCGGCGTTCGATCGGCTTCACCAAGCAGGACCATGCCACCGATGCGATGGAGACCATCCGCCGCGCGTTCACGCCGGAGTTCCGCAACCGCCTCGATGCGGTGGTGCAGTTCCAGCCGCTGGGCTTCGAGCACATCCTGCGTGTTGTCGACAAGTTCCTGATCGAGCTGGAGATGCTGCTGCAGGAGAAGCACGTCAGCCTGTCGGCCACGCCGACCGCGCGCGACTGGCTGGCCCACCACGGCTTCGACCCGCTGATGGGTGCGCGGCCGATGGCCCGTGTGATCCAGGACAGGATCAAGCGTCCGCTGGCCGACGAGCTGCTGTTCGGCAAGCTGGTCAACGGCGGCAAGGTCAGCATCGATGTCCGCGACGACGAGCTGGTGGTGGAGACCCAGGCCGAGCCGGAGCGCCTGCTGCCGGTGACGGTGGAGTAAGCCGGCCGGTTTCCTGCGCGGGCAGTCATGCAAGGACAAGGGCGGCTTCGGCCGCCCTTGTCGTGTCTGCCGGTCACGATGACCTCCGGCAGGGCCGGATTGCGGGCATGACAAAAGGCCAGCAACCAGGGCTGGCCTTGTCGAAGTGGCGCCAGGCGCCGACCGCTTACTTCATGCGGTAGGTGATACGACCCTTGGTCAGGTCGTACGGGGTCATTTCAACCTTGACCCGGTCACCGGTGAGGATGCGGATGTAGTTCTTGCGCATGCGGCCGGAGATGTGGGCGATGATTTCGTGCCCATTTTCCAGGCGAACGCGGAAAGTGGTGTTCGGCAGCGTCTCGCTGACGGTGCCCTCGAACTCGATGGAATCGTCTTTCGACATGTAGTCCTGTGCGGTTCAGAAAACGGCCACGCTGGGCCTAAGGCGCGGTATTTTACGCGTGATGCGGCCAGCTTGCAAAGTTTGCGTTAACCCTCGGCCAAACGCTTCGCCGGCAGGCGTCCGACGGCCTGGGTCCAGGCGCCTTCACGGCCCTCGCGGCGCACCGCCTGGCGCACCTGATCCAGGAACACGGTGCGCGGCAGGTGCACTGCGCCCATCCGCAGCAGGTGTGGATTCTCCACCTGCGCATCGATCAGTTCCCAGCCCCAGCCGCGCAGGGTGGCCGCCAGCGCCGCCAATGCGATCTTGGAGCCGCCACTGGCGCCGCTGAACATGCTTTCGCCGAAGAACATCGCGCCGATCGCCACACCGTAGATGCCACCGACCAGGGTCTGCCGGTCCCACACTTCAAACGAATGGGCAAAGCCCAGGTCGTGCAGCTGGCTGTAAGCGTCAACCATGGCCGGGCTGATCCAGGTGCCGTCCTGGCCGGGGCGCGGGGTGGTGGCGCAGGCGCGCATCACCTGGCTGAAGGCCACATCGGCAGTGACCTCCCAGGGGCTGGCGCGCAGCTGGCGCCGGAAACGGCTGGACAGGTGCACGCCGTCGGTGCGGAACACCATGCGTGGATCGGGCGACCACCACAGGATCGGCTCGCCCTCGCTGAACCACGGGAAGATGCCGCCGGCATAGGCGTTGAGCAGGCGCAACGGGTGCAGGTCACCGCCGACGGCGAGCAGGCCATCGGGCTGGCGCAGCGCGGTCTCGGCCGGGGGAAAGGGCGCGTCCGGCGCATCGGCCAGGCGCCAGGGCAGCGGGCGGGTCATGCACGCAGTGTAACGGGGGAGGGTGCCTACCTTCTCCGGTTCCGGTAGGCACGTCAGTCGAGCAAGCTCGACGCTACAATGCCCCGGTAGGTGCCAACCTTGGTTGGCACGTCCAGCAAGCTCGACGCTACGGCTCCGCGCGGAACGGGCTGTGCCCCAGCAGCTCCTGCTGGTAACGACGCACGTCGCCCCGCTCCTGCCGGCACCAGTCCTGCAGGGCGTCGGCAAACTCCGCATCGGCTACCCAGTGGCGGCTGCGCACCCGGGCGGGCAGGAAGCCGCGTGCCAGCTTGTGCTCGCCCTGCGCGCCGGGCTCGAAACGGGTGAGGCCCTCGCGCAGGCAATATTCGATGCCCTGGTAGTAGCAGGCCTCGAAGTGCAGGCCGGGCCGGGTCGCGCCTCCCCAGTAGCGCCCATACAGGGTGTCGCCGCCGCGCAGGCACAGCGCGCCGGCAATCGGCTCACCCTGCTGCTCGGCCAGAAACATCACCAGCCCGCGACCCAGTGCGATCGCCAGATGGCGCAGGAACGCCTCGGTCAGCGCCGGTGCGTTGCCGTACTCGAGGAAGGTCTGCAGGTAGAAGCGGTACATCGCCTGCAGGTCGGCACGGCTGGCCTCATTTCCATGCACCACGCGGAAGCGGATGCCCTGGCGGGCGGCCTTGGCCCGCTCCTGGCGGATGTTCTTGCGATGCTTGTGATCCATCGCGCCCAGGAACTGCTCGAACGTGGCCCAGTCGCCGGGGTTCTGCCATTGGAACTGCACGTCCTCGCGCAGCAGCCAGTCATCGTCGAACACGACCTCGTCAGCGGCGGTGTGGAAATTGATGTGGGCCGATGACACGCCCAGCGCGGGCAGCTGCTGGCGCAGTGCCGGCAACAGCGCGGCACGTGCGGCATCGTCGCGGGCCAGCAGTCGCGGCCCGGTCACCGGCGAGTACGGCACCGCACCCAGCCACTTCGGGTAGTAGTCGCGGCCGTGGCGGGCGTAGGCGTTGGCCCAGGCATGGTCAAACACGAACTCACCGTGCGAATTGGTCTTCAGGTAGCCCGGAAGGGCGCCGATCAGAGCATCGCCCTCCCAGAGCGTGAAGTGCCGGGGCTGCCAGCCCCAGTCCTCGCGCAGGCAGCCGTGCGCTTCCAGTCCGGCCAGGAAGGCGTGGCTGATGAAGGGGTTGCGGCCATCATGCAGGGCGTCCCAGTCGGTGGCGGCAATGGACTGCAGGGAATCGAGGAAACGGGGCGAAGGCATGGAGGAAGGATAGGGCAGGTGAAACAAAAAGGCCGACGCGTTGGCGTCGGCCCTTGATCCGGGTCGAGCATGGCTCGACGCTACCGAAGCGGGTCAGCGTTTCAGCTGGCCTTGCCTTCGGCATCCAGGAAGCGCTCGGCGTCCAGCGCGGCCATGCAGCCGAAGCCGGCCGAGGTGATCGCCTGGCGGTAGTGCTGGTCGGCCACGTCGCCGGCGGCGAACACGCCCTCCACCGAAGTCTGGGTGGCGTTGCCGCCCAGGCCCGAGCGGATCTCCAGGTAACCGTTGTTCATCGCCAGCTGGCCGTCGAACAGGGTGGTGTTCGGGTGGTGACCGATGGCCACGAAGAAGCCGTGGGCGTCGATGTCGCGGGTGCTGCCGTCCAGGGTGGACTTCACGCGCACGCCGGTCACGCCGGCATCGTTGCCCAGCACTTCCTCCACCTGGTGGTGCCAGACGGTCTCGATCTTGCCTTCGGCCACCTTCTTGAACAGCTTGTCCTGCATGATCTTTTCCGCCTTCAGGGTGTCGCGGCGGTGCACCAGATAGACCTTGCGGGCGATGTTGGACAGGTACAGCGCCTCTTCCACGGCGGTGTTGCCGCCGCCGACCACGACCACGTCCTGGTCGCGGTAGAAGAAGCCGTCACAGGTGGCGCAGGCGGACACACCGCGGCCCTTGAAGGCTTCTTCGGTGGGGATGCCCAGGTACTTGGCGGTGGCGCCGGTGGCGATGATCAGGGCATCGCAGGTGTACTCATGGCTGTCGCCAATCAGCTTGAACGGGCGCTGGGAGACGTCGGCGGTATGGATGTGGTCGAAGATGACCTCGGTCTCGAAACGCTCGGCGTGGGCCTGCATGCGCGCCATCAGGTCCGGCCCCATCAGGCCGTGGGCGTCACCCGGCCAGTTGTCCACCTCGGTGGTGGTCATCAGCTGGCCGCCCTGCTGCAGACCGGTGATCACCACCGGCTTCAGGTTGGCGCGGGCGGCGTAGACGGCGGCGGTCCAGCCGGCCGGGCCGGAACCAAGGATGACAAGACGCTGATGGCGGGAGGGCAGGCTGGTGCTCATGTAAACTCGCGAAAAGGTAGATGGGACAAGGCGCTGGCGATGTTTGCGCAGCATCCATGGCAGGTCATAGAGTGGCGGCTGGGGCAGGGCGATTCAAGCCGATGAACAGAACGCCGTTGTCCAGCGGTGGTTCGGGCGCCCCACAGACACCGCAGTGCGTCGCATAACTGAAAACTGACGCCGTCTCATTTATTATCAATCACTAACAGCGCATTCCAAAGGTATGGTCTAAGGTGGCGAAGCAGGTCCCCGAACGCTCCAAGTCCGACGACAGCAAGGCGTCACGTCGCACGGCCGCGGCGGCGACGACCGACAATCCACGCCGCCAGCGGCTCTGGCGCGACCTTGGCCTGATCGCCATCGCACCAGCGCTGCTGTATCTGGCGGCCAGTCTGTTCACCTATTCAGCCACCGACCCGGGCTGGTCGCATACCGGCAGCGTGGTCGCGCCGGTGCACAACATGGGCGGGCGCGCAGGGGCCTGGATCGCCGACGTGCTGCTGCAGCTGTTCGGCTACATCGCCTTCCTGCTGCCGGTGGTGCTGGGCGCGCTGGCGTGGATCGCCATGTTCGGCCTCAAGCGCGAGAGCAAGGGCGAGAACGATCTGGACCCGGCGCTGCGTCTGGTCGGCCTGGTCGGCTTCCTGATCGCCGGCACCGGCTTCCTGCACGTGCGGCTGTTCAGTGGTGATGTCTCCAGTGCCGGCGGCATCCTCGGCAAGCTGGTCGGCAATTCGCTCACGGTGGGCTTCGGCGCGCTGGGTGCAAACCTGTTCGTGCTGGTGCTGCTGCTGGCCTCGATCACGCTGGCCACCGGCTTGTCCTGGTTCAGCGTGATGGAGAAGATCGGCCGCGGCGTGATGTCGCTGGCGCCGTTGCTGGAGCGCAAGAAGGAAGAAGTCACCGAGTGGAAGCAGACCCGGGTGATGCGCGAGGAGCGCCAGGAAGTGCGCAAGGCCGATGCCGAGGTGCGCGCCAAGCGCGAGCCGGTGAAGATCGAGCCGCGTCCCGAGCCGGTGATCGAGAAGAGCGACCGCGCCAAGCGTGACAACCAGATCCCGATGTTCCGGGGCGTCAACGGTGACGGCTCGGACCTGCCGCCGCTGGCATTGCTGGACGACCCCAAGCCGCAGCCGAAGGGCTACGACGAGGAGACGCTGGAGACCCTGTCGCGGCAGATCGAGTTCAAGCTGAAGGACTTCCGCATCGACGCGCAGGTGGTTGGCGCCAATCCCGGCCCGGTCATCACCCGCTTCGAGATCGAACCGGCGCCGGGCATCAAGGTCAGCCAGATCAGCTCGCTGGACAAGGACATCGCGCGTGGCCTGTCGGTGAAGTCGGTGCGCGTGGTCGACGTCATTCCGGGCAAGTCGGTGATCGGCCTGGAAATCCCCAACGTCACCCGCGAGATGATCTTCCTGTCCGAGCTGCTGCGCTCGAAGGAATACGACAAGTCGGCCAGTGCGCTGACCCTGGCGCTGGGCAAGGACATCGCCGGCCGCCCGACCGTGGCCGACCTGGCGCGCATGCCGCACCTGCTGGTGGCCGGTACCACCGGTTCGGGCAAGTCGGTGGCGGTCAACGCGATGGTGCTGAGCCTGCTGTTCAAGGCTTCGCCGAAAGACCTGCGGATGCTGATGATCGACCCGAAGATGCTCGAACTGAGCGTCTACCAGGGCATCCCGCACCTGCTGGCGCCGGTGGTCACCGACATGAAGGAGGCCGCCAACGGCCTGCGCTGGTGCGTGGCCGAGATGGAGCGCCGCTACAAGCTGATGAGCGCGGTGGGCGTGCGCAACCTGGCCGGCTTCAACAAGAAGGTGAAGGAAGCCGAAGACGCCGGGCAGCCGCTGATGGATCCGCTGTTCAAGCCGAACCCGGAACTGGGCGAGGCGCCGCGTCCGCTGGAGACGCTGCCGTTCATCGTCATCTTCATCGACGAATTTGCCGACATGATGATGATCGTCGGCAAGAAGGTGGAAGAGCTGATCGCGCGCCTGGCACAGAAGGCACGTGCGGCCGGCATCCACCTGATCCTGGCCACGCAGCGCCCGTCGGTGGACGTGATCACCGGCTTGATCAAGGCCAACATCCCGACCCGTATCGCCTTCCAGGTCAGCTCCAAGATCGACTCGCGCACCATCCTCGACCAGTCCGGCGCGGAAACCCTGCTCGGCCACGGCGACATGCTGTACCTGCCGCCGGGCACCGCCCTGCCTGAGCGCGTGCACGGCGCCTTCGTCTCCGACGAGGAAGTGCATCGCGTGGTCGAGCACCTCAAGGCGATGGGCCCGGCCGATTACATCGACGGCGTGCTGGACGAAGTGCAGACCATGGGTGACGGCGTGGTCGTTGGCGCCACCGGCCTGCCGGAGACCAGTTCCGGCGGCGGTGATGAGTCCGACCCGTTGTATGACGAAGCGCTGCGGGTGGTCACCGAGACCCGCCGCGCTTCGATTTCCGGCGTGCAGCGCCGGCTGAAGATCGGCTACAACCGCGCGGCGCGACTGATCGAGGCCATGGAAGCGGCCGGTGTGGTCAGTGCGCCCGAACACAACGGCGACCGCACGGTGCTGGCACCGCCGCCGCCGAAGTAAGACCCGACGTACCCCCACGACGTCCAAGGAACCGACGCATGCTTCACCCCGTCCCCAGCGCGCTGGCACTGGCGCTGGCAGCCTTGATGGCTGCCGGCCCGGCACTGGCAGATACCGCCACCTCCGCGCCCGCCACGGCGCCGCCTTCCACCAGCGGCGACACCGAAGCCAGCAACAACTTCAGCATTGTCCGTTACCGCGCCGACTACCAGGTGCGGCCGGATGCGGGCAATGTGCAGACCGAAACCTACGAGGTGCTGCTCAAGACCAAGGCCGCCGTCGAGCAGTTCAGCCAGGTGCGGCTGAGCTACAGCGAAAAGATGGAAACGCTGGAAGTGCTTGGCGCCTACACCATCACCGCCGACGGCCAGCGCCGCGACGTGCCGGCCGACCGCATCTACACCCAGGAAAGCTACTCCAGCGCCTCGGCGGCGATGTACGCCGACCGCAAGGTGCGGGTGATCGTGTTCCCGAACCTGGCCCCGGGCACGCGCCTGTACTACCAGGTGCGACGCACCCAGGCCACGCCGTACTTCCCCGGCTACTTCGGCCTGTGGGAGACCTTCAATGTGTTCACCGAATACGAGGACGCCGAGGTCACCCTGAGTGCGCCGGCCAACCTGCCGATGTTCGTCGACAGCCGCGGCGTGCAGGGCAGTGATCGCCCGGTGGTGAAGAATGGCCAGGCGCAGTGGCGCTGGCACTACCAGCGCCGCGAAGCCATGCCGGCGCAGAACTGGTCGGCGGCCGGCTGGGAGTTCGGCCCGAACATCATGGCCAGCACCTATCGTGACTGGTCGCAGATGGGGCGTGCCTACCAGCTCAAGGCAGGCCCGGCCGCGCAGGTCACGCCGGAACTGCAGGCGCTGGCCGACCAGGTCACCGCTGGCATCAGCGACCGCCGCGCGCAGGCCGATGCGCTGTACCGCTGGGTGGCGCAGAACATCCGCTATGTGGCGGTGTACCTGGGCAATGGCGGTCTGGAGCCGAACAGCGCGCAGAGCATCCTCGACAACCACTATGGCGACTGCAAGGACCATGTGACGATCCTGGAGGCACTGCTGGCGGCCAAGGGCATCGCCAGTTCGCCGGTGCTGATCGGTGCCGGCGGTGGACCTACGCTGCCGAAGATTCCGGTGCTGGGCCGCTTCAACCACGCCATTACCTACATTCCCGAATTTGATCTGTATCTGGATTCGACCACCGCGTGGGCGCGTTTCGGCCAGCTGCCGGAAGGTGACCTCGGCGCGCCGGTGATGCGCACGCGCGACGCCACGCTGGCGCGCACCCCGGCCAACACGCCGCAGCGCAATGCCACCTCGATGGAGGTGCGCTTCACGTTCGATGTCAACGGCAACCTGCGCGGCGAGACCGTTCCGAAGCTGGGTGAGAACGCCGAGATCGGCATGCGCGCGCAGTTCTCCCAGCTCAACGCGCAGAACCGTGCGCGCGCTGAAGAGCAGATCATGGCCGCGTCCGGTTTCGATGGGCGAGGGCAGCTGCAGATCCAGGGCGTGCCGGTCGACCTGACGCGGCCGTTCGGCTATCGCATGGCGTTCCAGGCCGAGGACTACGCCGACTTCAGCGTGGCCGGCGGCATGGCCGTGCCCGATCCGCCGGGCGGCGAATCGGTGCGTGGCCTCTACGCCACCGCCTCGGCGCCGGCCAACGAAACGCCGTTCTACTGCAACGCCAGCCTGCGCGAAGAAACCTACCGCCTGCAGTTCCCGGCCAATGCGCCGATCATCGCCATTCCGGCCAGTCAGCGCTTCAGCAATGCCGCTGGCGACTACCGGGTGGAGTGGAGCCGGCAGGGCCAGGAAGTGACCGTTCATCATCGCCTGCAGCAGAACGCGGTGCGTGGCCCGGAAGCGCTGTGCCAGCCACAGGACTACGCCGCGTTCCGCGCGCTGTACCGCGAGGTGCGTCGCGGCTTCCGTGGCCAGGTGCTGTACGGCAAGCTGCCGGCGGCCGGCGGCTGAATCGCCGATGGACGTTCGGGGCGGCATAATGTCGCCCTGATCGCCCATTCATGTTTCTACGGGCACACTGGCCACTACCTTTCCTGGCGTTCGCGCCCACAGGATTTCCGCATGAACTTCCGCTTCCGCCGTTTCCTCGCCACCACCACCCTGGCTGTGGCCTGTGCCGCCGCTGGCAGTGCCTGGGCCGGCGCCCGCGATAACCTCAAGACCTTCACCAGCGGCCTGAAGGGCCTGGATGGCCAGTTCAGCCAGCAGGTGTTCGACAGCCGGGGCAAGGTGAAGGAATCGACCAGCGGCCGCGTGGCGCTGTCGGCGCCGCGCCTGTTCCGCTGGGAGTACGTGCGCCCGCACGAACAGCTGATCGTGGCCGACGGCAAGAAGGTCTGGATGTACGAGCCGGACCTGGAGCAGGCCACCGTGCGCGAGCAGGGCAAGGAAGAGCAGAACAGCCCGCTGACCGCACTGATCAACCCGGCGCTGCTGGAACAGCAGTACGACCTGAGCGAAGAAGCGGCGCAGCGCGACGGCCTGCAGTGGCTGTCGCTGTCGCCCAAGCGCGATACCGAAGCCAGCTTCCAGTACGCCGCGCTGGGCTTCAACGCACAGGGCCTGGCCAAGATGGAGATCACCGATGCTGTCGGCCAGCGTACCGTGATCACCTTCAGTGGCTGGAAGCGCAACCCGGGCTTCGCCGCCGGCACCTTCAGCTTCACCCCGCCGAAGGGCACCGACGTCATCGGCAACTGATCTCCGGGTGGAAATGATCTGGTGGGTGCCAATCCTCCTGTGTCGGTGGGTGCCAACCGTTGGTTGGCACAGGCTTGATCCGCCGGGCATGCCCGGCGCTACCTGACTCTGGTAGCTGCCAACCTTGGTTGGCACGCATTCGGCTCGTTCATCCGTTGTCCGGATGAACGATCACCTGCCACGTGGCGCCATCAAATCGCATCAAGTCCCACGGCGTCAGAACCCACAGAACGCTGCCGACGGAGCTGATGTCAACGATCGTCGCATCTCTCAGTTCGTCCGGGATACCTTCCAGCAAGGGCGCAACCACGCCGGTCTCCAGGCTGTAGACGTACAGCCCGTCAGTTTCCGTGCCGAGATAGATTTTCTGCCCGTACTGGCAGGCGGTACCGAAATGGACCCCTTCGCTCACGTCGAGCTGCACAAGCTCAAACCCAGTGGCGATGTCTCCCGAAACGATGGCGCCTTCTTTGCCCACGAAGATGAGGCGGCCCTGGTCGGTTCTGCAGGCATGAAACAGGTCCGAGGTGGTGACTTGTTCGGGCAGTGTCCAGTTCAAACCATTCCAATGTGCAATCAAGCCATCAGAGCCGATTGCGTAGAGATCTGTGAGGCCGGTTCCACAGAGGTCGTTCACGTTTGGCACGTCAAGACTGGCGAGCCACTTGCTGCGTTCAGGGTCCTTGTGGGCATGGGCCAGCTGACTCCGCGTTTCGTCGAACTTCCTACGCAGCTCGGCTTCGCGTTCGACCGGGTCAGTGGGTAGCGGGGCAGTGCCGTCAAGTTCGAATATGTGGCCGCAATACAGAAGCCACGTGTCGAAGTCGAGCGAATCAAGGTCGTCCTCGAAACTGCTGCGTTTGGGTGACGGGAAGTCGGTGGGAAGTTGCCTCCACCCAGACTCGCCGCGGTGATGGATCATTCCGTGCACACCACAACAGAAAAGATCTTCGCCCACGCGTCGAAGGGCAGTGAGGCCGCCCGAAAACCCGGGGCCCTCGGGCGAGATGTACTCAGTCGTGGCGCCAAGCCGGGAGTAGTGTTCCAGCTGCCCATAGAAATCCAGTGCGAGCACGCGCCGAGGATGCCCGTTCTTCTCGGGTACAAGTTGCACAGACATGACCTGGAAGTCCGGCAGGTCATGGTGGAACCACTCTTCTTCAGGGGTGCGACCAAATACGAACATCCGCGACGGCGGACCGGGATCTGGGTCGTAGTACTCATGCCCAGGGCCAATCGCCGCAGCCAGATAGTAGATATCGGCGTCGACCGCGCAGCCGGCAACGAACTCAAGCACATTGGATTCTGGATCGCGCACGCGTAGGTCCTGGCTGGTTGAACCCGGCATTTTCAGCAGCTGGGTACGCGGAGGGATGCTGAGACCAAGGATGCCTCGCCGAATCAGTGGCTTACCAGTGGCGTGGGTACAGCGGCCATGGTCATTCCCGACAGTTGACCCGCCGGGCAAGGCCCGGCGCTACCTGGCCTTGGTAGGTGTCAACCTTGGTTGGCACGCTCTCGCGGTACAATGGCCCAGTGCCAAGACATCGTTCCAATTCCTTCCCTGGCCCCGATCTGCTGAGCGTCGATCGGGATCACCTGCGCCCGTTGGCCGAGCGCATGCGTCCGCGCACCCTCGATGAGATGGTCGGGCAGAAGCGCCTGCTGGCGCCGGACAGCGCGCTGCGTCGCGCGGTCGAGTCCGGCCGCGTGCATTCGATGATCCTGTGGGGGCCGCCGGGCTGCGGCAAGACCACGCTGGCCTTGCTGCTGGCCGAATATTCCGATGCTGAGTTCCGCGCCATCTCCGCGGTGCTGTCCGGCCTGCCGGAGGTGCGCCAGGTGCTGGCCGAGGCGGCGCAGCGCTTCGCCGAAGGCCGGCGCACCGTGCTGTTCGTGGACGAGGTGCATCGCTTCAACAAGGCGCAGCAGGATGCGTTCCTGCCGCACATCGAACGCGGCACCATCCTGTTCGTCGGTGCCACCACCGAGAATCCGTCGTTCGAGCTGAACTCGGCGCTGTTGTCGCGCTGCCGCGTGCACGTGCTGGAGGCGGTTTCGCCGACCGATATCGTCGAGGCGCTGGAGCGCGCACTGGGCGATCGCGAGCGTGGACTGGGTGAGGAGGGCATCGAGGTCGCGCCGGAGCTGCTGCTGGAAATTGCCACCGCTGCCGATGGCGATGTACGCCGTGCGCTGACCCTGCTGGAGATCGCCGCCGAACTGGCGGGCGGGGAGGGCGGGCGTATCACCCCGCAGACCCTGACCCAGGTGCTGGCCGATCGCACCCGGCGCTTCGACAAGGGCGGCGAGCAGTTCTACGACCAGATCTCGGCGCTGCACAAATCGGTACGCAGCTCCAATCCCGATGCTGCGCTGTACTGGCTGACGCGCATGCTCGATGGCGGCTGCGATCCGTCCTATCTGGCGCGCCGGCTGACGCGCATGGCCATCGAGGACATTGGCCTGGCCGATCCGCGCGCGCAAAGCATGGCGCTGGAAGCCTGGGACATCTACGAGCGGCTGGGCAGCCCGGAAGGCGAGCTCGCCTTCGCCCAGCTGGTGCTGTACCTGGCCAGCACCGCCAAATCCAACGCCGGCTATGCGGCCTTCAACCAGGCCAAGGCCGATGTACGCGAAAGCGGCACCGAAGAAGTGCCGCTGCACCTGCGCAATGCGCCGACCAAGCTGATGAAGGAGCTGGGCTACGGTGCCGAGTACCAGTACGACCACGACGCCGAAGGCGGCATCGCGCTGGACCAGACAGGCTTCCCGGATGCGATGGGCGAGCGGGTGTACTACAACCCGGTGCCGCGTGGTCTGGAGATCAAGCTGAAGGAAAAGCTGGACCGCCTGCGCGCCGAACGCGAAGCCGCGCGTGCCGCCAAGGGCCGTTGACCCCGCTTCCGTAGAGTCGAGCTTGCTCGACTGCTTTTCGCAGCACCTCATGGTTCCCGATAGTCGAGCAAGGCTCGACTCTACAGTGGCAATGGCAGCCGAGCATGGCTCGGCTCTACATTGTCCTGCGCGCGTTCATTTGGCACACTGCGCGGCTTCTCTTATCAAGGAACGATGCCGTGCAGGAAATGATTCTGCCGTTGAAGCGCTACGCCCAGTTCGAGGGTCGTGCGAACCGCCGCGAGTACTGGATGTTCCAGCTGTTCCTGCTGATCATCTCCGCTGTGCTGATGGTGCCGCTGGTCACCGCGCTGGTGATGCAGTCCGACGTCCTGGGCATCGCGTCGATCATCCTGTTCGTCGTGTTCTGGCTGGCTACGCTGCTGCCGGTCATCGCCGTCACCGTGCGCCGGTTGCATGACTGCAACCAGTCGGGTTGGTTCTACCTGCTGGCGCTGGTGCCGGGCGGTGGAATCGTGATCCTGGTCTTTGCGCTGCTGCCAGGTACGCCGCAGGAGAACGCGTACGGTCCGGTGCCTGCGGGCCCCTGACATGGCGTAGGTCGAGCGTGGCTCGACGCTACCGTGGCAAAGAAAAGAAGCCGGCAGTTCGCCGGCTTCGTCGTTACTTGAGGCTGCAATCGCCGAAGGACAGGTAGTCGGTGCCGGAGCTGAACTGCAGCGTGCAACTGGCGGTGAAGACCGCGCCTTCTTCCAGTTCACCCAGTTTGGCCGCCTGCTGCTCATCATCGCTGGTCAGTCGGGCCAGGACATTGCCCTGGTCATCGCCGGCCTCGATGAGCGGTTCGCCCGCCATGTTGCTGGACACGCCCAGCGCGACGGCGGTGAAGGTCACCGTCTGGTTGAGTTCTTCCATGCTCAGCGTCGAATTGCCGGCTTCTTCAAAGGCCTGGTAGAGCGTGGGCAGATCCTGCGCGGCGTGCGCGGCCAGCGGTGCAGACAGGCCGAGGGTAAGGGCGATCAGTGCGGTGTGCTTCAAGGGGGTCTCACAATCATGGGATCCAATCCCATGGCGGTCGTGGCGCGGATGAACGCGACCCGGACGACGGCAACGTGCCCGCCGTCCATGGCTGCGCTGGAAGTGGGGCGGTCCAATGCCCCAGTGGGCGGAAAAATAGGGGAAGTGCCGCCTCCTGTGCAACCGGCCCGTCGCGCGCGTGATACACAGTGTGACGTATGATCGATGTGATAATCATTCGCGTTTGAGGTAGACTGCGGTCCCTTGTGAACCGGCGGCTTCGGGCTGCCTCCGCTGCCGCTGATGAAGCATTTCGTCCTGCCTTCGCGCCGTGGTCCGCTGGCCCGCGGCCTGGCCGCCTTGATGATGGGTCTGCTCCTGGCCACTCCCTATGCCCATGCGCAGCAGCGCAACCCGCTGCAGAAGATCGGCCACACCGTGCTCGACGAGCCGGCCGCCAGCTATCGCTTCGAGCAGTTCGTGGTGGACAGCCCCGACCAGCAGCGCCGCTGGCGGGTGAACGTGGCGATCCCGGCCAAGGCGGGCAAGGCGCCGATGCCGGTGCTGTATGCGCTGGACGGCAACGCGGTGGCGATGGTGCTGGATCAGCCGATCCTGACCGAGCTGGCCGCGCGCAAGGCGCCGCCGGTGCTGGTGCTGATCGGCTACGACAACGACCTGCGTATCGACTCGAAGGCCCGCACCCGCGATTACACCGCATGGATCGACCGTGCGGATGACGAGAGCGGCAGCACGCAGGCCGTCGGCGGCGGTGCAGCGGCCTTCCTCGATGTGATCGAACGCCGCATCAAGCCGGAAGTCGAGCGCCGCGCACGCATCGATGCGCAGCAGCAAGCGCTGTGGGGCCACTCGCTGGGCGGCCTGTTCGTGCTCAATGCGCTGTACACCCGCCCCGCCGCCTTCCAGTCCTATCTGGCCGCCAGCCCGTCGCTGTGGTGGAGCCAGGGTGCTGCGCTGGGCGATCCGGAGCAGCAGTTCGTGCAGAACGTGCATGGCCAGCCGGCAAAGCTGTGGCTGATGCTGGGCGGTGCCGAGCGCGTCGGCGATCGCGGCAAGCGTGACATGAACAATCCGCGCGTGGTCGCGCACCTGCGCCGTATTGGTGGTGCCACGCCCGATGCAGCCATGCAGCTGTCCGAACGCCTGGGCAAGGTGCCCGGGCTGAGCGTGCAGTACCGCGAGTTCGACGGCCTGGGCCATGGCCCGATGCTGCCCGCCTCGTTCCACGCTGCGCTGCACGAGCTGTACGGCGTGACCGATCGCAGTGCCGGCGACGGCGCCCCCAACGGCAGTGACAACGCTGCCGAATGAATCCGTACGCACGCATCGCCGTGCGACCCCACTACCCAGGCGAGGCTGCCGGCGTGCAGCGGCCCAGGCAACCGATGAATCCCGCGTCACGTGGCGCGGCCTACGTGTGCAAGGAGCCTTCCATGTCGTTCCGTCCGTCTCTCCGTCTCACCTCTCTCGCCGCCGGCCTGCTGCTGGCCGTCACCGTCACCGCGCAGCCGGTGTTCGACCAGCCGGCCAATGCCACCTTCAAGGGCGAGGTTGTCTCGCGTGGTGAGAATGTGGTTCCCGGCAGCAACGCCGACGTGATCGGTCGGGGCTTCGTGCCGGGCCAGAAGGTCAGCCTGCTGCGTGGCGACAGTGTGCTCAACGCGCAGCCGGTGGTGGTCGATGCCGATGGCAACTTCAAGACCCAGCTGAGCATCCCGACCGATGCGGTGCCGGGCACCCACCCGGTGGTGGTGCGTGCCAGCCAGCCGGCGGCGGCAACGGTGCTGAAGCTGCGCGTGTCGCCGCAGCTGCCGCTGTCCGGCCAGGCGCAGTTCGCCACCCAGTCCAACAAGCTGGTGCCGGGGCTGTACCAGTCCGCCTACAGCGCCGCCAGCAATGCGGTATTCGTGACCTCGGCCGTGGGCCGTCCGCCGGTCACCCAGTCGCAGCTGCTGAAGCTGGACCCGAAGACGCTGAAGGTGTCCAAGGCGATCACCCCGGCGCAGGTGCCGGGCGGCAGCAACGGTGCGGTGTACGCGGTCTACGGCGTGGGCGTGGATGACGTCAACGGCAATGTGTGGGTGACCAATACCCGCCAGAACTCGATCGCGGTCTACCGCCAGAAGGACCTGTCGCTGGTCCACCAGTTCCCGGTCGATGCCGTGCCGCATGCGCGCGACGTGGTGGTCGATGGCACCCACGGCAAGGTGTTCGCCTCGGCCACGGGTGAGGACCACCTGTCGGTGTTCGACGCGAAGACGCTCAAGGAGCTTCCGCAGATCACGCTGGAGTCCGGCGTCGATGACGGCAAGTTCACCCCGATGAGCCTGGTGCTGGACGAGAAGGGCGGCAAGCTGTTCACCGTCAGCATAGGCACCCCGGAAGCGGCGGTGATCGATGTGGCCAGCGGCAAGGTCGACAAGGTCATCGACCTGGGCAATTCGATCAGCGCCTCGGGCGTGGCCTTCGACGCTGCGCGCAACCGCCTGTACGTGGCCTCGCAGGGCACCGACAACCTGCTGATCGTCGATGTGGCCGCCGGCAAGGTGCTGCACGATGTGCCGGTGGGCGCCGGCGCGCTGAACGTCGCCTTCGATGACGCCTCCGGCCTGGCCTACGTCAGCAACCGAGGCGCTGGCACCGTCACCGTGGTCAACGGCGACGGCAAGGTGGTCGCCAATCTCGATGGCGGCACGCTGCCGAACCACGTCCGTGCCGATGGCAAGGGCAACGTGTTCGCGGTGAACAAGTCGCGTGGCGCCGAAGACCCGAAGGGTGACCGCATCACCCGCATCACCCCGAAGCAGTAAGTCACCGGGCAGGGCGGCGTAGGCGTCGCCCTGCCAGCAAGGAGAAGACCCATGAACGTCGCGTCCCGCCTGCGCCTGTGTGCGCTTCCGTTGGCTGTTTCGCTGGCACTGACCGCCTGTGGTGGCGCGTCGGCGCCCTCCGATGCCGCCAAGCCCGCCGCACCGGCTGCCGCTGCGGCGCCTGCCGAGGCCGCCTTGCCGGCAGGCTGGCAGCGTGTGGCCGGCGCCGAGATGCCGGCGGTGCAGGACCAGACGGCCGTGCTGCCGGCCAAGGTGCATTCCGATGATGGCGCCGACGTCGAGGTGGCCGACACCAGTCGCATCATTGCCGGCGGCGACGATGTCATCGCGGTGATCGAGGCGCTGGGGCTGGGCAAGCAGGTCTTTGCCGCGCCGACCAACACCACCACCCAGGCCGGTCTGGCCGCGCCGCACCAGTTCCTGTTCAACCGCACTACCGGCGTGGAAGGCGTGCTGAGCCTGAAGGGTTCGCTGTTCCTCGGCAACAGCTTGCGCCGCCACACCGAGCTGGCCAAGAAGCTGCGCGAAGTGGGCGAGCCGGCCGTGGTCATCGACGATCTGCAGCCGGCGCCGGACAAGGTGCGCAAGGTCGCCGCCGCGCTCGGGCTGGCCGAGGCCGGGCAGGCGCTGGCCACCCAGGTGCAGCACCAGCTGGACGAGGCGGCAGCACTGGGCAAGGGCCTGGGCCATGCGCCGCGCGTGATCCATGTCTCGGCCACCGGTGCCGGTGGTGCACCGACCGTGGCCGGTGCTGACAGCGCTTCGGCGCAGCTGATCGCGCTGGCCGGCGGGGTCAACATCGGTACCGAAGCCGGAGTGAAGAACTACTCGCAGCTGAGCAATGAAGGCGTGGTTGCCGCGGCACCGGAGGTGATCCTGGTGACCGAGCATGACCTGCAGCTGTTCGGCGGTGCCGACGGCCTGTGGAAGTCGTACCCGACGCTGAAGCAGACCCCGGCCGGGCAGGCCAACCGGGTCTGGGTGATGCCGGATGTGCAGCTGAAGTACACCAGCGTCGGCTCCGGTGCCGGTGCGCTGGCGCTGGCCAAGGCCTTCACGGCGATGCCCAAGGCATGAGTCCAGCGGATCGGCGCCGCCGTCGCGGGCGGATGATGGTGATGGTGGCATTGCTGGCACTGCTGGGGGCAGTGCTGGCGTCGTTCGCCGTGGGCCCGCTGCGGCTGCCACCGCTGGACGTGATGCAGGCGCTGGGGGTGAAGCTGGGCCTGGTCGATCCACAGGCGGTCAGCACGCGCGATCTGGCCGTGGTCTGGCAGCTGCGCATTCCGCGCGCGTTGCTGGGCGCGATGGTTGGTGCCGCGCTGGCCATGGCCGGTGCCAGTCTGCAGGGCCTGTTCGGCAATCCACTGGCTGATCCGGGCATCGTCGGTGTCAGCCAGGGTGCGGCGCTGGGTGCGGTGGCCGCCATCGTGCTCGGCGCGGCCGGTGCCGCTGGTTGGCTGGTGCCGGTAGCCGCCTTCGTCGGTGGCGCCTTGGCCATCGGCCTGACCTATGCGCTGGCGCGGCCGGGCAAGGGCAGTGGCAATGCGACGCTGCTGCTGGTCGGCATCGCGATGGCGGCGTTCTGTTCGGCGCTGATCGGTTTCCTCACCTATATCGCCAGCGAAAGCGAACTGCAGTCGCTGGTGTTCTGGCAGATGGGCTCGCTGGCACGTGCCAACTGGGCCGACGTGGCCGCCGTGGTGCCGCTGTTTGCCATCGGCGTGCTGGCGTTGCAACGGCTGGCAACGCCGCTGGACATGCTGGCGCTGGGTGAGCGCCAGGCGCAGCACCTCGGCCTGGATGTGACCCGCACGCGACGCCGCCTGGTGGCCTTCAGTGCGCTGCTGGTGGGTGCGGCGGTGGCGTTCGCCGGTTCGATCAGCTTTGTCGGCCTGGTGGTGCCGCACGTGGCGCGCCTGCTGGTTGGCCCCGGCCATCGCTGGCTGCTGCCGCTGTCCGGCCTGCTCGGTGCGCTGCTGATCGTGGTGGCCGACACCGCAGCGCGCACGCTGGATCCGCCCGCGGAGATTCCGCTGGGCCTGTTCTCCGCCGCGCTGGGTGCGCCGTTCTTCCTCTGGCTGGTGCTGCAGCAGCGCCGCAAGGCGGCACCATGAGCGTGCTGTTGAAGTTGCACGAAGTGGTGGTGCGCCGCCAGCAGCGCGAGATCCTGCATGGCATCACGCTGGCGTTCGAGCCCGGCACGGTAACGGCGCTGGTGGGTCCGAACGGCGCAGGCAAATCCACGTTGCTGGCCGTCGCGGCCGGCGATCTGCGTGCCGATGCGGGCGAAGTGAGTCTGCTGGGCAAGCCATTGAACAGCTACAAGGCCGGGCCGCTGGCACGCGAGCGCGCGGTGATGCCGCAGGAGCACGGCGTACGTTTTGCCTTCAGCGTGGAAGAGGTAGTGGCGATGGGGCGCTTGCCGCATCCGCCGGACCCGGTGGTCGACGATGCCCAGGTGGAGGCGGCGATCGATGCCGCTGAACTGCAGGCGTTGCGCCTGCGCGAAGTGCAGCAGCTGTCCGGTGGCGAATCGGCTCGCACCACGTTCGCCCGTGTGCTGGCGCAGGATACGCCGCTGCTGCTGCTGGACGAGCCGACCGCCGCGCTCGACCTGCGCCACCAGGAGCGCACCCTGCGCAGCGTGCGTGCCTGCGCCGAGGCCGGTGCGTGCGTGATCGTGGTGCTGCATGACCTGAATCTGGCGGCTGGTTATGCCGATCGCATCGTGCTGCTGGAGCAAGGCAGGGTGGCGGCCGATGGCACGCCGCTGCAGGTGCTGACCGAAGACAACCTGCAGCGGGTCTACCAGCAGGATGTAGTGGTGCTGGAGCATCCGCGTCGTGGCGTGCCGCTGGTGGTGGTGACCTGATTCTAGGGTGGTGTCGTAAATAGCCGCGTCTTTCACGTCGTCCTGAGCGGCTTTCGGGTGATTCTCCGCCCCTGCCACAGGCGAAGCTGGGATGTTGGGCCTTGAGGTCGCAGGAGTTGCGCTGGCTGAGCCCCTCCTTCAGGTATGTGCGGTGGAAGTTGATTATTGCTTTGATGTTTCTGGCTGACTGACCATTGGGCGTTCCAGAGGGAGGAAGCCCATATGTTCACCTTCGGCCGCGAGCACGAAATCAAATGCGCGATTCGCAGACACCGCAAGGACGATGAACTGCAGATAGTGCTTGCCATCATCAATGCCATTCACGATTTTAAGGATGGCATCGTTCCGATCGAGAGCGTACTGGATGCGATTCGCAAGGGTCTTGTGGACGGCGCCTCGGGAACATGGGAGACATCTGGCAGTTGGCTTTGCAAGCTGAATGATGCGTATCCAGCTACAGAGTGTGTCTGGTTTGAACTGGCATCCCACCCGATGGCCAAAGTCAGATTCCGAGTGGCTTGCCACTTGCTTTGGATCTCAGCGGGGCTTGCCACGAGGTTGTATCCGACACTCGCAAAGGATAGGAGCCGTCGCGTCAGGGAGCAGGCGCAAGGAAAATGGGACTACCTGCAGCACCCGGAAAAGTGCGGAGTGAATTCATAGCCCCTAAGTGGCTGAGGCTTTGCCGACCGCATCGTGTTGCTGGAACAGGGCAGGGTGGCGGCCGATGGCACGCCGTTGCAGGTGCTCACCGAAGACAACCCGCAGCGGGTCTACCAGCAGGATGTAGTGGTGCTGGAGCATCCGCGTCGTGGGGTGCCGTTGGTGGTGGTCACGTGACCGTGTGAGGGCGTCGCGCTGGATCAGACCATGAGCGCGATGTACGTGACCCTGCAGGTGAGCCTGAAAAACCGCGAAGCCCGGCGTGGTGGGGGCAAGCGCAGGATCGCGTTCACCCGTCCGTACACCTTCCGCACCACGCTCTCCAGTGCGGTGGCGATGCAGGCTGCCCCCTGGGGCGGGCTGGGCGCCGGGCAGCTGTGCCAGCGGCTTGGAAGCATCCGCCCTGGGCGTTCTGATCTTGTCCACGCGGGTGCGCTCGAACGCATCCACGAAGCGGACCCGTTCGGGAGTCGCATAGCGTGAGATATCCCCGGAGCGGCTGCGCGTGGCCACCAGCGCGATGTTCTCCGCTTCGCCCACCTCACTCTCGTCCTGCCGGACCACGCGCTGGAATGTGACTGGCCGCAGTTCCGTGCGGGGTGGCATTGGCGCTTTCACGCGGAACTCCGGACAAAGCGGTGCTGGCCGCGGCATCAGGCCCCTCAATGGCGCAGCGGCAGCGGATCCCGTATGCTCCGCCGGAACCAGGGGGCAAGCACGATGAAAGGGATTTCGTGGGTGGTCGCGGCAGCGCTCGCGACGGTGCTAGGTGGGTGCGCGACGCTGAAGGCACGACCGGATGTTCCACTGGCTGCGGACGAGGGCTACGTGGTGATGTCGGTGAACTGCGCCACCAGCAACATCAGGCTGATCACGATCTTTTCCAGCGGCACGCGGTCGACGTCGCCGTTGGCTGACCTGCGCGGCGAATTCGAGTTCGGCTGCAGGGCCGGTCTGGCCGCCATCCGCGCCAAGGCCGGGCGCCACTATGTCGGCTACCTGACCGAACACGGTTATGGATACGTCGGGGCGGTGTCCGAAGACGAAGCGCTGACGTTCGACGTGCGCGCGGGTGAAACGACCTACATCGGTGAGGTTGTGGTCTCTGGACTGTTCGACCGCCTGCACTCCAGGCCGACCTGGATCTCGGTACGCGATCGCGAAGCGGAGTCGCTACGGCTGTTGCAGCAGACGCAGCCCTGGCTGCTGGAACGCCATCCGTTCCATACCCGGCTGGCGACACCAGCGCCGGGCGCGCCGAGCGCCGAGATGCTCGCGGAGCAGTTCCGCAGCTGCACGCCGGCGTGCGACAGCATCCTGGCCCTACCGCTGTTCATCCGCTGAGCCGGAGGTTTTCAATGAAGTGGATCTGCATGCTCGCGCTACTTGCGGTCTCGGCATCGGTGAGTGCCGGCATCGAGAACATCAAACCGACCGCCAAGGTGGGTGCCGACGAAGGCATCCTGGTCGCCACCACCGCGTGTGCGGGGTGGGCCCGGTTCGTACAGCTGTACCGCCCGGGCACGCCCTCCACCGGCGCACTGGGCCTGTACCGCTTCAGCAGCGTGACCACCTGCGAGCCCGGCATCAAGACACGGCGGGTCAAGGCCGGTCGCTACTACATCGGCTGGATCGCCGTGGGCCAGACGGGGCTGGCTGTGCCCGAAGCCGAGGCCTACAGCTTCACCATCGAGCCCGGCAAGTTGAACTACATCGGCCAGATCCGGGTGGGCATGCACCCCGAACTGGAACTGGAACGGCATCCGCGCAGCGGCACACCGGCCGACATGATCCAGGTCACAGACAGGGAAGCCGAGGCCCGCGCAACGATCGCGGCAGAATACCCTTGGCTGCTGGAGAAGTTCCCGTTCGTGCGCGCGCTTGCAGTTGCGGCAGACAAGGAGGTTGAGACGGATAACGGGGCGGCAATACCGCAGGAAGCCAAGACAACGCCATGAGGTTGTTGCGCGCCGCCCCTTCCACCAGAGATCAGCTGCCGGCCGGGAAGCACTCGTGATCTCAACATTCAAGCTTGCCGGTCTTTGGTTGGGCCCTGGAGCTGCGGGTCATCCGGGCACTTGTTGACTGATGGGTCACGCCATCCGGTCGCTGTATCATTCAGTGCCAATTTAGTGTCAATGGACTGATTCAATGTTGCTCTCTGCTTTAGATCTTTCACGGACGTTGCTGTTCGCATCGGCCGTTTTCTCCACATTTTCCGCCAATGCGGTGTCGACATCTCCAGTTTCGCTGACCCACGCGGCCGAGAACGCCTCGCTGATCGAGACCCGGCATGCCACTGCCGAGGGCGCTGGTGTTACCTCGATCAGGACGCAGTACTTCGCCAACGAGGAAATGTCGGTGAGCTGGGACGACCAGCAGGTGCTGGTGCTGTGCAAGGAGGCGGCGTACCTGAAGATTCCTGCTGCCAAACTGGAGGGCGGTGCGCTGACCACCGAGCAGCGGCAGATGATCGTCTATCAGGCGCTGATGTCTGGCCTGGGGGCTGTGGCAGGCGTGATCGGGCCGGCGGGCGAGGAGGTGGCCGTGGCAGATGATGGCAGCGAGACCCGCAGCGTCGGCGAAAGCAGCTGGGCGTACGGTGTCGAGCGCCATGAAGTGACCACCCAGCGCTTGCCGGATGGCACGCTGCGGGTGCGCGCGCGGAAGACGGAAACCGTGAACACCACGCCGCCGGCCAGCCCCGATGACATGTTCAGTACCGAGGACGACCAGGCCGCGCGGTTGTCCGAACTGGCGCCGGTCGGCAGCTGGACCGAGGTGCTGATCCAGGGTGGCCCACGCCAGGCACAGGTGGACCCGGCGATGTCGTTGAAGGGCTGGCTGCCGATGGCGGACGATCAGGCGGCGACGGTGGCCGAGGCGCGCAAGCTGCACCGCTGCAAGTAAGGCATGGCAGGGGTCAGAGCCCTTTGCTCTGGCAAAGGGATCCGACCCCGATCCCGATCCCGACCCTTACCCGCATCGTTCCATTTATGTGCGCAATATTCACTTGCGCGCCAGATTGGCAGGTCTAGAATGCGCCCCATGAACCGGATGCCGCTCCTGAAGTTTTTCACCCTGACCCGCGCAAGCGCGGAACGGGCGTGTCTGCCTGGAGCCCCACGAGGCCGCTGAAACGGCCATCGCTGGACCTTCGACAGAGCGCCCTCCGGGGCGCTCTTTTCGTTTCTGCAGTTCCATTTCCCGCAACCCGATGTACCGCAAGGAGAACGTGCCATGCACCAGATCGCCGAGACCGAACGCTAGCCGCGCGCCCTGTCGCCAACCGGGGTGCGCGGCCCCTGAAGTTGGCTTTGCAGGAATCTCTCCATGAACACCCAGATCCTTTCCCGCCGTCGCAACCTCGGCATCATTGCCCACATCGACGCCGGCAAGACCACGTTGACCGAACGCCTGCTGTGGAAAAGCGGCGAAATCCATCGCGTCGGCGAAGTGCACGACGGCAACGCGACCACCGACTTCTCGGCGATCGAGCGCGAGCGTGGCATCACCATCGGCGCGGCTGCCGTGCAGGCGCAATGGGCGCCGCGCGATCTGCCGCCGCATCGGCTGACCCTGATCGACACGCCTGGCCATATCGACTTCGCCATTGAAGTGGAGCGGTCCCTGCGCGTGCTGGACGGCGCCGTGGCCGTGTTCTCGGCCGTGGACGGCGTGCAGCCGCAATCGGAGACCGTGTGGCGCCAAGCGCGCCGCCATCGTGTGCCGCTGATCGCCTTCGTCAACAAGATGGACCGCGTTGGTGCCTCCTTCGAGCGCGTGCTGGAGCAGCTGCAGGACAAGCTGCAGGCGCGGCCGTGGGCGCTGGGCGTGCCGCTGGGCAGCGAAAGCAGCTTCAACGGCTGGGTCGATCTTGTGGATGAGCGCGTGCTGCACTGGCAGGACGGCGCGGCGACGTCCGTCACCCGGTGGGACGAGGCGACGCGTGCGCAGTGGGAGCCGCAGCGCGATGCACTGATCGAGGCGGTGGCCGACCATGACGAAGCACTGGCCGATGCCTGGCTGGAAGGTCGGGTGATCGACGCCGAACAGCTGCGCGCGGCGATCCGCCGGGCGACCCTGGCCGGCGCCGGTGTACCGGTGCTGGCAGGGGCGGCGTTCAAGGACAAGGGCATCGAAACGCTGCTGGACGCGGTGGTCGATTACCTGCCGTCGCCGCTGGATCGGCCTGCGGTCACCGCCGAATCAGACCACGGTGACGTGTCGCTGCCGCCGGACCCGGACGGTCCGTTGGCTGGGCTGCTGTTCAAGATCACCCACCAGCAGCACGGCGCCCTCAGCTTCGTGCGGCTGTACTCGGGTACCTTGAAGGCCGGTGATGCGCTGGCCAGTTCGCAGCATCCGCAGGGGCGGCGTGTCAGCCGCCTGGTGCGGGTGCAGGCCGACCAGACCCACGACATCGAGCAGGCCGTGGCCGGCGACATCGTCGCAGTGCTGGGCTGGAAGGATGCGGTCAGTGGCGAGACGCTGAGCAGCCGAAGCCAGCCGCTGCGCCTGGAGAACATCCAGGCACAGGTGCCGGTACTGGCGTGGCGGCTGGAGCCAGCGCGTGCGGCCGACCTGATCCGCATGGCGCAGGGGCTGGCCAGCCTGGCCCAGGAAGACCCGTCGTTCCGCGTCGAAACCGATCGCGATACGGGTGAGACGCTGGCCTGGGGCATGGGCGAGCTGCACCTGGAAGTGATGGTCGAGCGCCTGCGCAGCGAATGGAAGGTCGAGGTCGGCGTGGGTTCGCCGCGTGTGGCTTACCAGGAGACGCCGTTGCGCGCGATGACCGGTGTCGTCGGGCGGCTGGTCAAGCAGACCGGCGGTCAGGGCCAGTTCGCGCAGGTGGTGCTGGATGTGGCGCCGCGCGAGGACGGCCAGGTGGTGTTCAACGACCGCATCGTCGGTGGCGTGGTGCCGCGCGGCTTCATCGCTGCGGTGGAGAAGGGCGTGCGTGCCGCGCTGTCCGAGGGCCCACAAGGGCATCCGGTGGTCGGCATCGAGGTCAGTCTTGTCGATGGCCAGACCCATGCCAAGGACTCCTCGGAGATGGCGTTCCATCGTGCCGGTGCCGAGGCGATCAAGGCGGCGCTGGCCGAGGGTGGCACGCAGCTGCTGGAGCCGGTGATGGCGGTGACGGTGCATTCGCCGTCGGCGTCGGTGGGGGATGTGGTGGGCGACCTCAATCGCCGCCACGGCCGCATTGCCCGCATCGATGACCAGGAGGATCGCGCCGAAGTCAGCGGCTTTGCGCCGTTGGCGCAGATGGTGGGCTACACCACATCGCTGCGCTCGCTCAGCCAGGGCCGGGCCAGCAGTGAGGCACACCTGCACGGGTACGAGCCGGTGCGCGCCGCATGAAGAAGGTGAGGGGAGCCCGTTCGCGGGCTCCCTATTTTGTGCTGGCATGGGTTCGGTATCCACGCATGGCGTGGATCTACCGGGCGTCGACGGGTATGCGTATCGATGTGGGTCTGCGGTAGATCCACGCCATGCGTGGATGGATTCGCCGCGGCGCACGAAACTTTTTTGCACTGCATCGCAACAAAACCACAGAAAAAGCTGGATTAAAGTGATGCCTCACGATAAATTGCGCACCCCCCGTTGCTCGCCGCCGCCCGCACCCCGCCCATGCGTGATGACAAAGACCCCGGAACCCTTGAGCTGACCCTGCCGCGCAAGCGCGGTCGTCCGCCCAAGTTCGGGTACGCGATGAGCGATGCGCAGCGGGCTGCGCGCTACCGTGCGCGCAGGGCCGGGCAGGCCAATCACGCCGACGTGCGCTCGTGCAGCGACATGGTGCTGCTGGACAAGATCCGTGCCGCCGTCAGTGCCCGCGATACCGAGCTGGCCGGTTTCCTGGTCCATGTGCTGTGGCAGCGCTATCCCCTGCAGCTGAAATAGTGCGCCGGTGGGGTGGCCGTTGTCATCGTGCTTGTTGATAATGCGGGATTCAGGTTGTTCCCGCTGGCGTGCCCGGGATGGCAGGCGCGCATGATCGAACGGTTCCCAAGATGACCACCACCAGCGACACCACCACCGAAGCGGCGCCGAGCGGCGCACCCCTGTTCTATTCCCGTCCGGTGCCGCTGCAGGCCGATCTCCACGCCGACCTGCGCATTCTGCCGGGCCGCCTCGAGTTCGCCGCCGGCAACAACGCCATTCCGCTGGTGCTGGGCGAGTTCGCGCTGGCCCTGCATCACTTCCCGATCCTGTTTGCCGGCCCGGGCGCGGTGCCGATGGCCGCCGTGGGCGTGTCCGACCAGAACCTGTTCATCAAGGACGGCCTGTGGGAAGACGAGACCTACATCCCGGCCTACCTGCGCCGCCATCCCTTCATCTTCATCGACACCGGCGCGGACAATGACTTCCTGCTGGGCATCGACGAAGACAGCCCGCGCGTGGTGAAGGGTGGCGAGGAAGGGCAGCCGCTGTTCGCCGACGGCAAGGCCACCGAAATGGTGCAGCAGGCGCTGGAATTCTGCGGCCAGTTCACCCGTGAACACGAGCAGACCCTGGCCTTCTCCAAGGCTCTGGTCGACAACGGCCTGCTGGTCGAGCGCAACGCCACCGTGCGTACCCCCGATGGCCGTGAGTTCAACCTCAATGGCTTCCTGGTGGTGGACGTCGAGAAGTTCGTCGCGCTGCCGGAAGCGACCGTGGTCGAGTGGCACCGCAGCGGCTGGATGGCGCTGATTCACCAGCACCTGATGTCGCTGGGTCGCTTCAACGACCTGACCCGCCGCCAGGTCGAGCGCCTGGCGGCCTGATCACGGCGATGGCAGGGCGTCCGCGGTGCGGGCGCCGTGCCAATCCTGCAGGCGTTCAAGCAGCTGCCGCGCCGCGCTCCAGTCCGGCGTGGCACGCTGTCCCAGATCCCAGAGTGCGGCCGCCAGTGCGGCCTGCTCGTGGGCGCCGAGCATCTGCAAGGTCCCTTGCAGTCGATGTGCATGGTGGCGCAGTGCGGGCGCGTTGTGATCGCGCAGGCAGCCTTCAATATTCCCCAGTTCGCTGCCCATGTCGCTCAGATAGGCAGCCAGCAGGCCGTCGGTTGCGGCGGTTGCTTCGTTGGGTGCGATTCCCTGCGGTGCGTGCAGTTCCAGCGCCTGCAGCAGCTGCGCCGGCCGCAGCGGTTTGGTCAGCACGGCATCGAAACCTGACGCCCTGCAGCGTTCAAGATGCCTGCGTCCGGTGCGCGCCGACAGTGCGATCAGCCGCAACGGCGCGGCCGACTGCCGTCGCAGTTCAGCTGCCAGCGCATGGCCATCCATGCCGCGAAGCTCGATATCAAGCAGCATCACGCTGCGAGGGTGGCGCGCCTGTTCGGCCAGCGCTTCGGTGGCGTCAGCCACCGCGCACACTTCGGCGCCCAGCTGTCGCAGCTGCTCGGCAACCACGCGCCGGTTCAGTGGGTGATCCTCCGCCAGCAACAACGCCAGCCCCGCCAGTGGCGCTGCCGCAGCGCGAGCGGGTGCCGGGTCGGTGGTTGCCCTGATGGCGCGCACCGGCAGGCGCAGGATGAATCGGCTGCCTTTGCCGAGCACGCTGTGCACGGTCAGTTCGCCTCCCATCGCGCGGGCCAGCTCGCGGCAGATGGCCAGCCCCAGTCCGCTGCCACCGCGACGCCTGCCGCCGGCACCCTGGTGGAAGGGGCGGAACAGGGCTTTCAACGTCTCGGGCGCAATGCCGATCCCGCTGTCGATGACCTCCAGCAGCAGTTCGCGCGGCCGCGCGGACGGCACCAGATCCAGGCGTAGCTCGACGCTGCCGGCGTCACTGAACTTCACGGCATTGATCAGCAGGTTGCTGGCGATCTGGCGCAGTGCATCCGGGTCGACCAGCACGCTGGGCGAGGGCGACGCCGGCGCCGCGAACTGCAGTCGCAGTCCCTTGCGGCGAGCCTGAGGGTCAATGGCATCCAGCACCTGCTGGCACAGGCCCAGCACATCGCAGGGCCGGGGCTGGGGGGTGAACGTGCCGGCGGCCAGTCGCGAGAAGTCCAACGCCCGATTCAACAGCCCGCGAAGGGAATGGCCGGCGGCCTTGGCAACGCCAACCAGCTCACCTTGCCCACGGCGTAACGGCGACTGTGCCAGCAGCTCGATCGCGGCGAGCATGGCCTGGGCTGCATTGCGCATTTCGTGGCTGATCATGCCTGCCGCGCGTGCGCCCAGCCGATCGCTGCCTGAGCGCAGGCGATGACGAAGGCGCCACAACAAGGGCAGGGCGGCCAGCAGGGGTATCAGCGCCACCCAGGCAAGCGCAGGCGGTTGTCGCGCCCAGCGCAGCGCCTCGCCGAAGGGGGCTGGCAACGCCTGCTTGGCCCACAGATGCAGCAGGCCGGCATGCTCGTCCAGTGTGATGTCGCGCACGGCCTTGTCGATCCGTCGCAGCAGGGCCTCGTTCGGGCGGCGCACCAGCAGATGCAGGTCGGTGGAAAAGTCACTTTCGAGTGGCTGCAGTTGCAGGCTGCCATTGAAGTGGCGACGGACCATTGGTCGCAGCGTGCTTTCCAGGCCGATGGCGCCGTCGGCGAGGCCGGCTGCAACGGCGGCCAGGGTGGCGTGCCGATCCGGAAAATGCCGCAGCTGAATCTGCGGGTGATGTGCGGCCAGCCAGCCGGCAAAGGGGCCACCCCGGACCACCGCGATGGTCCGCCCGTACAGTTCGTGCACGTCGCGTGGCAACCGCGTGCCCGAACGTGCGGCCAGCAGCGCGGCCCCGCCGGGAAATGCGTTGGACGCAATCAGGTCAGGGCAGGGGAGTGCACGGTGCCTGGCGCCACCGAACACCATCACCAGTTCGGCCTCGTTCCGGCAGACGGCGCGGATTGACGCCTCGATGCTGGGGTAGGGAATCTCTTCAAACACCAGGCGGGTATGCCGGGACACAATCTCCGCATAGCCGTGGGCGAGGGTTGCCGGAGACATGCTGTCAGCCAGTGCAGCCGGCATCGGGCGCAGGGATGGCGGCATGGCCACCCGGACAGGGCCGTTCGGAGACCAGTGCTGCAGCGTGGCATCCTCGGCCGCCGCGCCGGGCAATAGCAGCAGCGTCAGCAGCAGTGCCGTCATCGCGAGCTGGCGGAGCGCGCCGCCGCGTCTCACCGCAGTTCCAGCAGTCGTTCACGCATGGCATAGACTTCAATGTCACTGCGCAGCCCCAGCTTGCGCAACGCGGCGATCTTCTGCGTACTGACGGTCTTGATACTGCGATGGCGGCGCAGGGCGATCTCGGACAGGGTGAATCCCTCCAGCAGCAGATCCAGTACCTCACGCTCGTTGCGGGTGAGCTCGTCACGTCCGATGGCCAGGGTGAAATCCGGCGGCACGCGGGTCAAACCCTGTGCAACGCGCAGGATCGCATCGGAGAGGGCGTGGAGTGGCTCGGCCTTGCTGACAAAGCCACTCAGTCCCGTGCCGATCAGGTGATTGAGGTTGGTGGTGGGCAGATGGGTGGCGAAGGCCAGCAGCGGCAGGCGGGGGAACTGCTCGCGCAGCAGCGCCACCAGCTCGGCGCCGTCGCGGTCGCCCGGGGCCAGGGTCAGGTCGATGATGGCCACATCCACCCGGGCGTACCGCAGGCTGCTGATGAGATCGTCGCTGTGGGTATGGCTGGCGACGATGGTGAAGCGGCGGTCGCCGGCAAGATGGAGGGCGGTGCCGCGGCGGACGATTTCGTGGTCATCCAGAAGCGCCAGTTGCAGGGCGCGCGGTGCAGGAAATCCATTCATGCGCAGGAGGTGATCGGCGCCCGCAGGCGTGGTGACCATTCTGGGGCCGCTGTCGCGTCGAACATCGAAATCGTTGGATTTTTGCGACTATTCCTATAAATCGATGGGCTGTATCCATCGATATCCTGCGAATCATTGATGTGATGGATTGGTGGGTGGTGCAAGCTCCTCCGATTGGTTGGGGGGGGGGGCAACTGGAACGCCTGCTTCTGTCAGATGCTGCCCGGTTACGGTTACTATCCGAAGCCATCACAGAGAAAAAGGACGTGTCATGGGGATGACAAGGGAAGTTCGGATGGCAGCCATGCTGTGTCTCGGGTTAACGCTTGTGGGGTGTGGCCGATCACCCGCTGACCCAGTGCCGCCAGCAGCAAGCGCGGCAACCGCTGAGGAGTTTTCGTTCGTGGAGGTTGTCGCACGCCCGGTTGGCCAGTCGCCAGGCAACGCCACGCGGCCGGCCCATCCTGACGATGCCATTGAGCTGTCGCTCAAGAGTCAGGGCTCAACGCGAGGTGCGGATCTATCCGTAAAGATGATTGCACTGGCCGACGGCAGCACTGCGGGTGTCCGGAAGCTGCGGCTGAATGCGGGTAATGCTGCCGCGCCGAAACTGGTGTTTGAGCCAGGCGAGCCCTGGCGGGTCGGGCGGTATCTGTTTGAGGTCAGCCTCAACGGGAAGTTGGCGGGAAGCCAGGAGCTTGAGATCTTCCCAGCCGAACCGGACGCTCCCGCGCAATGACTTCAGAAGGGCCTGTCACGGGTTACTCAAGGCTTGCAGGAATGCAATGAGATCACGCCTTTCCTCAATGGTCAGACTGATCGGTTGCCCGGTGGTCAGTCCTCGATAGTAGAGTTCATGTTCGACGGCAGCATCCAGGGTCTGGATGCTGCCGTCGTGCATATAGGGGGCAGTGCGGGCAACATTGCGAAGGCTTGGGGTGCGGAATGCCCCCATGTCCTTGGGGTTGCCGCTCACGGCAAAGCGACCCAGCTCCGCAATATCGGCCTCCGTGAGAATCAAGGTTCCCAGCGGCTGGCCTCCTGCGCGTGCATCCTCCAACTGGATCTGTAGATTTCGCAGATTGCCGGCAATGCGCTCGAAGCCCACGCTCGCGTGATGAAACTTCCCGTCGCTCAATTCGTGAGTTCCATCCAGGGAATGACAGCTGGCGCACTGAGCCTTGCCTTTGAACAGTGTCATGCCGCGCTCGGCTCGTGGGCCCAGGAGCTGGGAATCTCCCGATAGGTGAGCCCGATCGTACGGACTTGGCGCGGGTTGAAGGCTGAGCAGATAACTGGAGAGGGCCTCTGCGATGTCCTGCTCGGTTACAGGTCTCCCAAGGAATTCTGCATACTCCGGATGCTTGGAGATGTGCTGCATTGCCTCGTGCATCGTTGCATGCCCCATCTCAACAGGATTCGCCCAGGGTTGAAGCACCGCGACGGCCAGGCTGCTCTCCCGTCCATCCCAGAACTGGGGGCCCTTTGCGCTTAGTCCAATCAGGCTCGGCGCGTTTCGCGTGCCGGCCTTGCCGAAGGCGCCAATGGAAACGGCTCGCGCATCGGTGAAGGCGTGCTCAGCTGCATGGCAGGAGCTGCAACTGGTCGTGCCGTCCGCGCCGAGCCGTGGGTCGTTGAACAACAACTCCCCCATCCGGGTTTGCTGGTTCTGTTGCTGGGTCGCTATCGCTTCGCCCAGCGGAGAGCAGGCGCTCAGCAATGACGCAATTGCGAGTATCCCGCCGATCCTTGTGCGCCCCATCTCAGTCCTGGAGGTGGTCATCTCCGTCCGGATTGACAGAGCTTCGCTGGTCACTGTATATCCTTCCCGATGGACGCGCCATGAGGGCGCCTGCAATTCCACGAAGCGGCGGGAATGCTGCTAGCTCAGGGGTGAGCATTTATGGAAGGACGCATGCGTTGCAGTGCAGGTGCTGGCCGAATGGTGGGCGCCTTGGGCCGGGGAGGGCGATACCACATCCATCGCCTCGCAGTTTGGCTGTTGAGCCTGATCGTATTTACTCTTGCCGCGCAGGCATGGGCAACAAGCTATGTCTATGACGCCAATGGGCGTCTGACTGCCGTAACCAATGACGCGGGGGAATCTGCGCGTTACGTATACGATGTGATGGGCAACATCCAGAAGGTCGAGCGCTTTGCAGCCGGCGAGCTGGTGCTGTTCGGCTTCAGTCCTGGCCGTGGCGTCAGCGGTACGCCTGTGCGCATCCAGGGGCAGGGCTTCAGTGTTGAGCCGACTGCCAACGCAGTGCGTTTTGGGGGTGTCAGCGCGGACGTGCTCGGGGCCAGTGGTAGCGAGCTGCAGGTAGTGGTGCCAACAGGTGCGGTTACCGGCCCGATCTCTGTAACGGTTGGAGCGCAGTCGGTCACCAGCCGCACGGACTTTGTCGTTGATCAATCCAGTCGCACGCCAAGAATTGATAGCTTCTCCCCGCAGATTGTTTCCGTTGGGGCGAAAGTCACCCTGCTGGGTGAATCGTTGTACCCGCTTCCACATCAAACTACCGTGCGCGTCGGCACCCGCTCGGCGCTGGTCACGCGTGCTGCGAACAATGAGGTGGAGTTCTCGGTGCCCTTGGGGGGCGCCAGTTCCAGGGTCAGCCTGTCCACGCCCTATGGTCTGACCGTCAGTGATCGGGATCTGGTGGTGTTGCCTTCTGGTGTCACGGCGGCTGAGATCGCTGCCGTACGGCGCGTTCAGGCAGACGGTGTGGAGATCCCTCTGTCCACCCAGAACGCCGGCCAGCAGGTGGCCATCCTGTTTGATGCTGAGCTGGGTGAGCATCTCGACGTCCAGATGTCGGCAATCACGGCCGGCAATCTGGCTTACACGCTCTACGATCCCTCAAATCGCAAGGTGGTTGACGGTACTGCAACGACCTCAGACCCCACCGTGCTACTGCCGCCTGCGGCGAAAGCGGGAACGCACCTGCTGCTGATCAAGCCTTCGCAGAGCCCCGCCAGCTGGAAGCTGGCCATCGAGCGTAGCCGCATGATCATGGCCGACGGCGAAACGCTGCCGCTTGCAACGACGATTGCCGGTCAGAAGAAGCGATTCATCTTCAGTGGAAGTGTGGACCAGCGGCTGGGACTGGGGCTGGAGGGGCTCACTCTCTCCTCCGGAACCTCGATGTATGCCACCGTCATGAATCGAAGCAACACGGTGGTCAGCGCATCTTGCCTTCCCAGCTACGACGGATGTCAGCTCAATATTCGGGCACCGCAGACGGCGATCTACAGTGTGGTTTTTGCTCCGGGTTCAACGACGCAGACCTTCCAGGGGAAGGTGACGCTTACCAACGATCTCCGCATGGATCTTCAGCGCGAAACGCCCTTGCAGTTGGTTGTGCCGCGACGGGGGCAGAACGCCAGGCTGCTGTTCAACGCACAGGCCGGGGAGTCTCTGTCCTTTCAGGTCATGGGCCAGGCGACGCTGCCTGCCGGTCGATACGTCAACTACGCGGTTTACAAGCCAGATGGGACCCTGTTCTCCAGCGCGAATGTCACCACCCATCAGTTCTTCAATCTTCCAAGCCTACCGCAGACAGGTCAGTACTTCGTATTTGTCGATGCAGACTTTGGGGCTACCTCTACCGCTCGCGTGATTCTTAGCGAAGGCCGAGGAGGTGGTGGGGAAGTGGACGGCGAAGTGGGTGACTTCCAGACCGAGTCCGGTGGGCAGTCTGTCTACTTCAATTTCACCGCCACCGAGGTGGATCAGCGTCTTGGCATAGGGATCAGCGACCTGACCCTGAGCAATGGAAACTATGTCTGGGTCTACGTCTTCCAGCCTGACGGCACCTCCCTGGGCACAATCACGTGTTATCAGTCCGACGGCGGGTGCGGCATCAATGTTCGCGCAACCAAGGTCGGTCGCTACAGCGTCAGGGTTGAGCCGCTCAACGCGACACAGACCATGCGGTTGCGGGCCTTGGTGACAACGGATCTGCATGCAGATATCGCCCGCGAGTCGCCCTATCAGCTCTCGACGAGCCGTCGCGGCATGAATGCGAGGCTCTACTTCAACGCGGAGGCAGGCGAGACTCTTGGCATACAGATCGCCGGCCAATCAACCGAGCCGTCGGCGAAGTACGTTTCGTATCAGGTCTACGGCCCCGATGGCGCGCTGCTGACCAGTGTCAACTCCGCAGGCTCCGACACGCTTCGCCTCCCGACGCTCTCTGCCTCGGGACGGTACATGCTCTTTGTGGATCCTGCCCATGGCGCCACGCTGCAAAGCAGAATTACCCTTACCTCGGGGCGGCAGAGTGGCCTTGAGATTGACGGCGCAGCAGGTGGATTTGTCGCCCCCGTCGCGGGGCAACCGGCGCTCATCACCTTCACCACTACGATCGCAGACCAACGGCTTGGGCTTGGGATTAGAGATCTGGAGCTGAGCACTGGGACCTACATCAATGCAAACGTGTATGGGCCGAGTGGAGACTTGCTTGCAAGTCGTGGCTGCAGTCTCAGTGATGGCGGGTGCGACCTCAATATCCGGGCACCGAAGATCGGCACTCACATGCTGGTGGTCTCTCCACAGCTTCCATCGCAGTCGATGCGCTTCACTGCGTTCCTGACAAATGACCAAATCATCGATCTTTCCCGTGAGCAACCACTCAGCCTGAACATCTCCCGGCCGGGCCAGAATGCACGCCTGAAGTTCAGCGCGAACGTCGGTGACAATCTGGCGCTCCAGATCAGTGGTCAATCCAGTACGGCGAATCGAACGGTCTATTACACCGTCTACAAGCCTGATGGAACCTCGCTTACAAGCATGGGAACCACTGCATTCGAAAGTCTGAGGATGATGAACCTGCCGGCTGCCGGGGAGTACTTCGTCTTCGTGGATCCGAACTATGGCGCCACGGTTCAATCACGCGTGCTGCTGACGGCTGGCAACGGAACTAGTCCGGTCATCGACGGCGAGTCGGGCCGGGTCACCACCGCGGCCGGAGGGCAGGCAACATTCACCACATTCAAGGTCGATGAGGTCGATCAGCGCCTGGGTATCGGTATCAGCGATCTGCAGCTGAGCAATGGGAGTTCGGCGGTCACGGTCACGCTTGCGAGGCCAAATGGCGGATCAGCAGGTAGCGTCACGTGCTATCAGTCCCAACAGGGATGCGATCTCAATCTGCGTGCGCCGGAGGCCGGCATCTACGGCATTGTGATGACGCCTCATGAAGCCAATCAGACGATGAGCTACTCGTTGACGGTCAGCAATGATCTGCGTCAGGTATTGTCGCGGGAGACGGCGCAGACGTTGAATATTGCACGTCGTGGTCAGAACGCCCGCATGACGTTCAATGCCCAGGCGGGAGAAACGCTGGCCCTGCAGGTCGCAGGGCAGGTAACACAGCCGGCAGGAAACTCGGTCTACTACAGTGTCTACAGGCCTGACGGTACGTCCCTGATCAGTCGGACCGTGTGGAGCTTCGAAACGATGAATCTTCCCACCCTTCCTGCCAGTGGTGAGTACTTGGTATTCGTTGATCCAAGCTATGGCTCAACGAATACGTCGAAGGTCACCCTGACAACGGGGGCAGGGGGCGGAACAGAGATCGACGGCGGCCAGGGTGAGTTTGCCACCACGGTTCCAGGGCAGCCCATCTACATGACGTTCCAGGCAACTGCGGGCGAACAGTTGGGCCTTGGCATCAGTGACCTGACTGTCTCCAACGGAAGTTACGTCAGTGTGGCGGTCTATCGCCCGAACGGGAACACTGCTGCCAGTGCTACGTGCTACGTGTCGGATCAAGGGTGTGCGCTAGGAATCAATGCTGTAGAGAGTGGAACCTACAGTGTGGTGACCACGCCGCAGAGTGCCAGTCAGACAGTGCAGTACAAAGCCACCTTGTCGCGTGATCTGCGCATTCCAGTTACGCGGGATGTTCCGCTTGATCTTGTGATCGCGCGCCGGGGCCAACGGGCACGCCTGGGCTTCAATGGCGAGGCGGGCGATACCCTCTCATTGCAGGTTGCTGGCCAGAGCACGTTCCCGGCTGGTCGATCCGCCTACTACAGGGTTCTCAAACCTGACGGAAACTCGCTGGACTGGTTCAGTGCAACGGGGCACGGTTCCCTGGAAATGCGGTTGCCGGTATCGGGCGCTTACCAGGTTCTGGTGGAGCCTCGCTATGGTGAAACCTTGAACAGCCGCGTTACGTTGGCTGTTGGTAACGCCCAGGCCGTTGACGGAGATCCCACCTCCGTAGAGACCTCTCTAGGCGGGCAGTCTGTCCGTGCAACCTTCCAGGCAACGGCAGGCCAGAGGCTCGGAATCGGCGTGTACGACCTGTCTCTGTCATCCGGCTCATATGTGAGTGTCGCTGCGTATCGTCCTGATGGAGGCCTGGCCGCAAGTACGAGCTGCTACGCCAGTCAGCAGGGGTGCAAGCTCAATGTCCAGGCCAACCAGTCGGGCATCTACAGCATGGCTGTCGTGCCAACCTCGGCCAATCAGATGCTTTCCTACAAGTGGATGGTGTCGCAGGACCGAACGGGTACTCTGGCTGCCAATCAGCCGCTGGATCTGGTACTGCCCCGTCGAGGACAGAACGCGCGTCTGAGTTTCAGTGGTGCGGCCGGAGAAACCTTCTCTGTACAGGTTTCAGGGCAATCGACAACTCCGGCAGATAGGTCCGTCTACTATCGCGTCTACAAGCCCGATGGGACTTCGCTGAGTTCCTTCAGTACGACGAACTTTGGGGCGTTGGAGCTGCGTCTTCCTGTTGCCGGCGAGTACCAGCTGTTCGTCGACTCGGCATATGGGGAGACTGTGACCAGTCGATTGACGCTTGATGCGGGTGACCCTCAGTCGATTGGTGGTGAGCCCGCCGCAGTGGAGACGACTCATGGTGGCCAATCAACGCGCGGTACTTTCGATGCGGTGGCGGGGCAGCAGCTTGGAGTCGGCATCTATGACCTCAGCGTGTCGTCCGGCAGCTACGTCTACGCAACCATCTACCGGCCCGATGGCAGCCAGTTGACCAGCGCCACCTGCTACATTTCCAACAAGGGCTGCAAACTCAACGTATCCGTCAACAGCACCGGCCGGCACAGTGTTGTAATCACCCCTCAATCTGCCAGCCAGACATTCGCATACACATGGCTGGTCTCGCTGGATCAGATTGGCGCGCTGCAGCCGAACGAACCCCTGAATCTTGTGCTTCCGCGTCGCGGCCAGAACGCGCGGCTCAGCTTCACTGGTTTGGCGGGGGATGCGGTCGCTTTGCAGGTTGCCGCGCAGACGACATTCCCGGTAGATGGAACGGTCTACTATCGCGTAGTCAAGCCCGATGGCGGCACGCTGGTGACGATGGGGGCAACCGGGCATGGCTCGCAGGAGTTGCGGCTGCCTGTTGCAGGGACCTACCAGGTGTTCGTTGACAGTACCTATGGGCAGACTGTGAGTAGTCGGGTCACCCTTGCTTCGGGCGCAGTCCAGCTGATCGGTGGCGAGCCTGCAGCTGTTCAGACCCAGCATGGTGGGCAATCAACACATGCCAGGTTCCAGGCGAACGCAGGCCAGCGGCTGAGCATCGGCATCCATGACCTCACCGTATCCTCCGGCAGCTATGTGAGCGTCGCGGTCTATCGCCCCGATGGTGCCGCGTTTACCAGCACGACCTGCTCGGCATCCAATCAGGGCTGCAAACTCAGCCTGGCGCCAACGGTATCCGGAACCTACAGTATTGCGGTCACTCCACAATCCAGTAGCCAGACCTTCGCCTACAAGCTCACACTCTCGCAGGATATTGAGGGTGTCCTGCAACTGGATCGGCCGCATGATCTGTCGATCGGCCGGCGAGGGCAGAATGCTCGATTCACTTTTGACGGCCAGGCCGGGCAGTGGCTGTCGTTGCAGATCGCAGGGCAGGTGACGCTGCCCGCGGAGCGCACCATCTACTACCGGGTGTACCGGCCGGACGGGACCCAGTGGACAAGTACCTATACCTCATCGTTTGAGGCCTTGCGTCTTCCGGTCTTGCCGGTAACGGGGCAGTACTCGGTCCTGGTCGACTCAACGCATGGCGAATCCCTGCAGGCGAGACTGACACTCGCCTCTGGTGCCAGCGGGCTACGTCTTGACGGCAGCGACGCCAGCATCGTCACCGGCTTGGGCGGCCAGGAGGTATTCCTGACGTTTGGGGCAAAAGCCCTCCAGCGCGTCACGGTGGGCCTTTCGAATCTCCACGTCTCAAGCGGGACCTACTTCGCCGCGTCCCTTCATGGGCCGGACGGCGTGACCTCAAGTGCAAACTGTTACCCGCAGAATGGAGGCTGTCAGATGAAGCTGACAGCCAACGTTGATGGAACCTACCGGCTGTACGCCAAGCCAGTTTCCGGCAATCAGCAGATCGGGTTCACGGCGACGGCATCCACGGACGTGACCGGTGTGCTGAGGAAGGGTGCACCGCTGTTGCTCTCGCTGCCGCGTGTGGGGCAGAACGGTTGGATATCGTTCGATGGTACGGGTGGTGAAAAGCTTGCCATGCACTTCACCGACCCGGTGACCCAGCCGTCAGGCGGCAACGTCTACTGTGTGATCTACAAGCCAGACGGCAGTGCACTCACCGGCGCGAACGTCACTACGAACCAGGTACTGCAACTGCCGGCACTGCCCAGTGGCGGAACCTACCGCATGATGGTCAGTCCGGACTACGGAAGACCTCTGTCAATGAGTATCGAGTTGAAGTAGGGACAATCGGCCTGCCCGCAGTAGGCCGCCTGCACAATGGATTGGAGCAAAGGCATGGTCAGCAATCGCAATCGCTGGAACGTTCTCTTGGTCGGCCTGTTGCTGGGTCTGGTCGGGGCTGTGGGGCCGTCCCAGCAGCTGTTCGCATCCGGTACGTCTGCGGAAAATGTATCCAGGGCGGCTGAGCGCACTGGCGCTCCTGGCATCCAGAAGTCCCTCAGGCTTCCGGAAGGCCAGTTGTTGCTGGTCTCCTCCAGTGGCGCCGAACTTCAGTTGCAGCGCTCGGTTGGAAGCCAGGTTTCACGGCGCTGGTCGCTGCCTCAGGTTCGCAGGAATCCAAGCCTGACCATCATGCCTGATGGGCGCGTGTTGATATGGGGCGGGCGCGATGGCCAGGGAAAGCTGCAGCAGGATGGGGTATGGTTCGATCCGCAACTGCGTGTTATTGAGCCTGCGCTTGGGTTGCCGATGAGTGCGCGGAGTGGTCATACGGCGACCGTGCTGACGGACGGCCGCGTGTTGTTCGCTGGTGGTGACGGGGAGGGGAGGGGCTACGAGGTCTGGAGCCCTGACATGGGGCAGCTGGTCCAGCCAGAGGGTGCTGCGCCGCGCTCAGGCCATAGGGCGGTGCTGCGCGCAGACGGCCAGGTCGATCTTTTCAACGGCGGAGCAGGGTCCGTTGGCTCACGCGCGGATATGCTGTTCGATCCAGCCAGCAACAAGGTCGTGGTTCGTGCGCCAGAGCCGGTGTCACGGTCATCGTCCGAAGGGCTGGCCGGCGCGCTCCCCATGCAGGGCGCCAAGGACGTCAATGTGGACGCCCGTCTTGCTCTTCGTTTCACCGAGCCTGCGCGACTGGATGATCTCAACGACGCGAACATCACCTTGTTCGGGCCGGGTGGAACAACGAGGGCACACATCGTAGCGGCTGAAGGAGGGCGCCTTGTCTTTGTGAAGCCGGCGCGGTCGCTCTTCCCAAACGCTCCTTATACCCTGATGGTTGATGGCGTTCGTACACAGCAGGGTAGGGCCCTTCCCCTGATGATGGTGGACTTCACAACGGTGGCGCTCTCTCCGGACGCTGCTGCCCAAGGGGCGTCGGCCGACGCCAGCAAGACTGTCCAGTCACAAGTCAATGTCCGCTACTGCGGTGGTCGAGCTCGGGTGCCTCAGCCCTGCGCGCGCGCGAGCAGCATGCACGAAGGCGTTTGGACGCCAGGGCAGGACAATCTGGGCGACCATTGGCGCATGCTTGGCCGGCAACCGGAACTTTCCTACCTGGGATTCATGCCAGCCTTCTACAAGGCACTTGGTAAGACTGCCTTGGCCGGAACGGTGCTGCGCACCGATGGCGTGCCAGTGGCCGGTGTGGCTGTCAGTGTGGGTTCCAACAGCGCCCGGACCAACCAGAGTGGACAGTTCCTTCTGTACGACGTTCCTGCAGGGCGCCAGCGCGTCTATGTCGACGGTACCACTGCCAACAGTGCTGGCTATGAGTACGGACAGTTCATTGCGGGCGTGGATGTGAAGGAGGGTGAGCTCACCCAGGTCCCGTTCACCATGTGGTTGCCGCGCATCACTGAGCGCGACAAGATCAAGATTTCCTCTCCCAGTGCCAAGGACCTGACGCTTACTCATCCGGATCTACCGGGGATGGAGCTGCATCTTCCTGCTGGAACGGTCATTCGGGATCAGAAGGGCAAGATCGTGACAGAAGTGGCGATCGTCCCCACGCCGATCAACCGCTCGCCCTATCCGCTTCCGACGAACTTCTCCATGTACTTCACCCTGCAACCCGGCGGCGCCGTTCTGCAGGGTCTTACGCCGAAAGCTGGCAGGGGAGCCACTGTCCACTATCCGAACTACGACCGTCATCCAGAAGGGACGCGTGCCGACTTCTGGCTCTACGACGCCATGGAAGGGTGGCGTGTGTACGGCCAAGGGCGGGTAAACAAGGAAGAGACTCAGTTCGTCCCGGAGCCGGGAGTTGCGCTTCACGAAGTGGTGAGCTTTGGTGCGGCGGTCAGTCCGAACGACCCGGCTCCGGAGGAGGGGATGCCTCCAGACCCGCAGGAGTGTGGCGAATGCAATGCCGGTACCGGCAGCAACGCGACAGCGGGTGACCCGATTGATCTTCGAACAGGGCGATTCACATACCAGGAAACCGACATCTCGATTGCCGACGTGATGCCGCTGATCCTGGGGCGCAACTATCGACCCAGCGACTCGGTGAAGCGCGAGTTCGGCATCGGAACTGGAGCTGGCTTCAACTATCGCATTGCCAGGAAGAACACCTATGCCCAGATGCAGCTCGTACTTCCCAACGGCACACCACTGGTGTTTCAGCAGACCTCGGGAAGTGAGGCCTACGGCACCTGGCGCTACAACGGAAAGCATGGTTTTTCGGGCGCCGTTCTGGCGTCTGAAAACGAGGGGGGGTGGAAGTACCGTTTGAAACTGCGCGACGGGAGCCAGATGACCTTCGAGCAGTACAGCCCCAACCGGATCAAGACGGTTCAGGACCGCTTTGGGAACACGATCGAGTACCAGTACGATGCGGGTCGTGTGAGCCGGATAGTGTCGCCGCATGGGCGTCATATTGACCTGAACTACGATGCCCAGAACCGGATCATCTCAGCGGTTGATCCACTCGGTACGACATGGCGGTACGAGTACAACGCCTTGGGCATGCTGGCGAAGGTGATCTATCCGGACAATACGTTCCGTCGGTATGGATACAAGACCTATGGAAAGGCGCCGGTTCAGCAGCATCTCCTGAATGAGATCTACGATCAACGCGGGAATCGGTTGCTCTTCAACGAGTACCAAGAGACTGATCTGATCGGGACCGGCGTGATCACCACTGGGGAGGTGGTTCGTCAGACGCTGGCCGATGGAGCGGTGTACGGAATTCAGTACGATCATTTCGATGGCACGAACAATGGGACACTGGTCACTCATCCAGATGGAAGTCAGCGGCGCGTAGTGTTCAACGGTGGCCTTTATCCGGCATCGGATACGCTGGCCTACGGCACGTCTCTCGCCCAGGAGTATAAATTTGAGCGGGACGCGGACGGACGCATGCTGGCCCGGATAGATCCACTTGGCAGGCGGACTGAATACCAGTACGACGGAGAGGGGCAACTCGTGCGTACGATCCGGCTGGCTGGCTCGCCAGATGCCGTCGAGTCACGAGCAACCTTCAGCGCAGAAGGCCGAGTGACGTCGTTGACTGATCCCTTGGGGCGCGTGACGCACTTCGAGTACGATCGCGGGTGCTTGTCGAAAGTCACTAACCCCTTGGGTCATAGCAGCACATTTGGTTGCAACAGCTCGGGACAGCTAGAAACCCTGACCGATGCGCTGTCAAATACGTCTTTCGCATACTACGTGGGAGCCGATCTGGCCGCCACGCGCGATCCATTGGGCCGCGGAACGACCTATCGTCATGATGCGCTGGGGCGTGTGATCGCCAGTGAAGGGCCGAATGGTGAGCTGGTGCGCTCCGAGTACGACCCGCAGGGGAGAATGGTCAGGGCGGTTATGGCGGCAGGTGAGGTAGTCGAACTCGCTTACGACCCGAATGGCAATCTGACAGATGTCTTGCTTCCCCATAACGGGGGGCTTTCCTACGATTTCGACAATCGAAATCGCATGATCAAGAGAACCGATGGTCTTGGGCAAGTCGAGACGTGGGCCTATGACGTTATGAGTCGGCCTACAAGGTACACCGATCGACGTGGATTCACGACTCATTACGAATACGATGCGCTCGGTCGTCATATCCTGATCACCTATCACGACGGAACGACCGTTGCGTCCACCTATGATGCAGGTAACCGAAGGCTGTCATTGAATGACTCGGCGTCGGGTGTCCTCGCCTGGGGGTACGACGGGCTAGACAGAATCGTGAGGGTCGTCAGCGCACAAGGCGAGGTGAATTACGGCTACGATCTGGTCGGCCGGCGCACCTCGATGGTCGCGGACAATCAGCCGGAGATGCGATACATCTATGACGACGGTGATCGACTGATTGGTCAGCGGCAGCTCGGTGAGGTGGTTGAGTACACATATGACTCAGTGAACCGAAGAACGAGTATGACGCTGCCCAACCAGGTGAGGGCGGGCTATGCATACAACGAAGGAAGCCAGCTGACTGGCCTTGCATGGAGCCGCGGGGGGCAGGCACTTGGTAATCTTGGCTACGCATATGACAATCGGGGTCTTGTTGTTTCCCAGACCGGAACCTTCTCCTCCAAGTCTCTCCCAAGCGCTAGCATTGGAGAGAACAGCTTCGATGACAATCAGCGGCAGACGCGCTACAACGGCCAAGCGTTGACCTATGACGCCAACGGCAATCTGCTGACCTACGAAGGTCGCGTCCTTGAGTGGAATTCCCGAAATGAGCTTGTGCGCGTTTCTGAGTCTGGCGAAGTTGTCGCTGAGTACAAGTACGATGGGCTCGGTCGCAGGGTGACGAAAGCCGAAAAGGGGGTGGTGACTAGCTATCTATACGACGGCTTGACTGCTGTACAGGAGACGCGCGGCGGAGCTCGTAACCCTGTTTTTACAGGCCTGGGAGTGGATGAGAGGTTCGCTCGCAATGCGGGGGGGGAGCGGGCGTATTTCTTGACAGACCATTTGGGAAGCACGATCGCACTTTCAAGTGCGTCAGGAGATCTGCTTGTCGCGTACGATGCCGATCCATACGGTGGCTCAAGCAGTACCCAAGGCTACGACAACCCCTATAGATACACCGGTCGCGAGCTCGACGAGAACGGCCTCTACTACTATCGCGCTCGCTATTACCATTCAGGCATGGGGCGATTCATCTCAGAAGATCCCATCGGGCTTCGTGGGGGGGTCAATATGTACGCCTATGTAAGCGGCAATCCCGTCAGCGCAATTGATCCGCTTGGCCTAAGGAATGTGCATAAGACCGCCGTGGCGGTCGGTAATGCTGTGAATGCCGGGCGTCTCTTTTCTGTGGGCACTCTGCGTGTTGCGGCTGGTCTTGGGTTGGAGGGGACGGGCGTAGGGGCTCCTGCCGGATCCGCGACCCTGGGGCTGGGCGTATGGAATCTCACTAGTGGGCAAAAAGCATGGGCCCGCGCACAGCAGCAGTGGGCTGAAGCGGCATGTGAAGATAGCAGCAACTACACGAGGGGCGAGGTTCTCAAGACATATTCCGGACTTCTCCCTTGGGGAACCGAGACCGACGATCCTAATGAGCCTTTCTGGATTGAGGTGCTGGAGCAGCGGATCAGGGATGCCCGGAGGTCGCCGTGGGAGTTTATTCAGGAAGTGGGGACGATGGGATTATGAATAGTATTCTTCTGAAGTACTTCGCAGTGATCGTTCTTGTTCTTCTGTCCTGGTGGATCTGGCGAAGTGTGAATCCGATTGTATTTACTGTCGTAGGGCTTCTTATTATTGCCGGGTCTACGGCATGGCTTGTTATTGAGTTGGCAAGGCGGCCAATCGATTCCGGCAAGAAAGTTAAGTCATGGTGGCGAACAATTTGGGATGGATTCTGGGGTCTCTAAGGCGACGTTTTCGCTGGTGTCATGCTCGAGCATTGCTCGGAGTTTGCCCGTCATTCGAAGCCATTCCTTTGCCTGCGCAACGGTGAGCAACAGCCCGGCCAGATGTTGCGGCACCAGCTCGCGGCCGTCGGGCAGAAGGAGCTACGCCTGAACGAAGGCCGGCCCTAGGCCAGTTAGTTTCCGATCACGCACGATCAGGCTCCATCATCGATGCCAGAGCATGCCAGAAGCCGGCCCAACTACAAGTGCTTCTCTCTGCGTCAATTAAAATCAATGAGTTGCAGTAATTATGGGTCCGGCTGTAACACTTTCCATCGTCCATTCCTCCAACTAAATTTGATGCAATAGCTGCGCTCCAACTAATCTTGCAACTTTACTGAATGCGTTTGCAAAAGGGGCCTCGCTTGGATTCTGGGGAACCTGCTGACCGCGGGCTTGGCGGCCAGGTCGGTCGCTTGGCTGCTCATCGCGTCAAGGCGAACACTGGTCGAGTGGCTTGATCTGAATTGACCCTGTCATGCCGGTCCGTGGTGGCAGGTATTCGTCCAGCTTCCGCCGAGGAGAGCCGGCTCAGTTCCTTGTCCCAAAGGGAACTCATTTGCCCAGTCAGGTCGGCGCAGCCCATAAGAACTTCCTCGATTGCTTCGGTGGTTGTTAGGCCCGAAGAGTAGAACGCGTTCTGGACTTGATAAGGATAGGCGCGTTCAAGAACGACCTGACCAAGTGCATCAAGGTGCTTGGCCGCCTGCCGAGCACGAGGTCTGTCCTCGACCAACACCAAGCGAATCCCTATCTCAAGAGGCGGGGGTAGCTCTGGGCTGCGCGTCGAACGTGCGCCGTCTTTCGATATCAAATGGTTGCCCCTTCTCAATTCGGCAATCAGCTCTTCGCCTAGTTTCGCAGCCTCGTCCAGGCCGAGTGAGATCAAGCCGTTTCTGAACGTGCACGCAGCGTCAGCACAAGCGGCGCTCAAGTCGTCGACAACGGGCGTATGGCCCAGGTGAAGTGAATGCCAAACTGCGATGTGGTGAAGCCCGTGGATGAGTGCAAGGCACTGCGGCAATGGGGTGAGAAGTAAAGAGACTGTAGCCACTGCCGCGGCACCTAAGCCGCTCTCGTCCAGAAGCAAGAGGGTCGCAACCGCCGGGACAGAAAGTGCGAACGCTCCGATCTCGCTGAGCCCGTCTTCTACCAACTTCTGACTTGCCTCGATATGGGGGCAGACATCTCCCAGATAGGGAGAAAGGTCATTGAGAAGCCATTTGGATGATTCCGGGACGCGCGATGAGACGCGCTCAAACAGGTTGAATTTCACAAGGCCGTCCGGCGAGTGGATCTCAGGCCAGTACGTCCCGTCTGGCGACCTGCCCAGTTCGTAGGCGCTCTCAAAGAACTTGGGGGCTAGGCGCAAGGGCAGAGGGGCTGGCTCGTGCCCAAAGACAAAGGTCTCGAAGGGGACGATCGGCAATGCTAGCTGCGCATTCAGCTGTGCAAGCGCATTGCAGCCAAAGCGCGCCTTCAGATATCGGGCCCAGATACGCGGCCCGATGCGCTCACCGGCTCCCAGCAGTCTCCTGCCCATAGATATCGGCCCCTGACGGATAAAAAAAATATCCGATCGAGACAGATTTTGGGCCGCCGATTACGCTCCAAGCAAGAGCTTCGAAAATTTGTTTCATCTGCAACGAAAAACAGCCAGTCCCGGCAAGGACTGGCTGTTGGAACGGGGACGATCCCGTGTGTTGCGATGCCAAGGCTAGATGCCCCGCTACGGGGTGTCAATGGCGTACTTCGTCCATGTGCCTAGCGCCGCGCGGGGAAGTCCTCCTGAATACGAACAGGAGGAAGAATGGTTGGGGCTAAACAGAAATCGCCGCGTCAAGCGCAGCGCGACCGTGTCTCGTCCTCTATAGAGGCGCGGGGAGAGACGGGCGGGAACATCTGGCTAGTTCGGCCCCCGTTTGCCAGCCGGGATTTGGTTCTCAGTAGTGACTTCCAAAGGCAGGCCTTCTATCTGATCGAAGGCGAGCACTCGTTTGTGCGCATCGACTACGCCCAGTCATGGTGGTCTGGCTCCCGCGCGAGCCCGCTGGGCACTGCGCTTGGCGAGGCTCGGCACTTTGCAAGCGCCACTACCAATAAAGGGGGGCGGTGCGAGGTCTATCTCGATCCCCGGGGCGCCTCGCCCGCTGCCGCAGATACTGGGACAAACGCTGAGCTGCTGTACGTCAGCGACCACACACTTAACGCAAACGCGCAGCGCGTGGAAAACTGGTCGCGGATTGTCGCCTGCATTCGGAGGCTGCTCGTTGGCGTAAGTCCAGTTGTTGAACGCAGGATCCTGCTTGAGTTGGGGGCCGTCAGGGGCATCTCTATGCGAGAGCTCGCTTACCGATTGGCGGACGTCAATCCTGCAGCCCTTCGAGGTACCGTCGCTGCGCTTCTGCGCAATCGAGAAATATGCTCCGACTTGGATGTAGCCCCCTGGTCGATGGCGACCAAGCTTCGTATGGCTGAGAGCCCATGAGCGGAGAGTTTCGCTGGACCAGGGCGAACACGCCAGTAGGGCGCCTTTCATATGAGAGCTGGACGAGCATCTCTCTGGACGGCTTGGATGATCTGGCGAGTGTGAGGGTCCATCTTCTGACAAAAGCAATCAAAGATTACATCGATGGTGAGCCGCATGATCGGTCCCTGGAGGCGCGCGGCATCTACAGGTCAACCGTCCTGAGAGCATTTCGTCGGTGTATCGCACTGGACTCTTTCGGACGAGTAGTTGGTTGGCCAGGTGTGCTGCCTTACCGCCGGCTGCAGCCTCCGCAGCGACGCGCACCTTTGGTCAGAACGGGGCGGATGGCGCAGGGCGGGCTAACAGGAGCACTGGCTAGCACATTGAATAGCTATCCGGCTATCCGAGACGGGATTGATGACTTCCTCATGGGCTGTGCAATGAGGAAGGTGGGGTATGAGGCGGGGATTTCTGCTGCCAGCGTTCACGGCAAGTTCCTCGATCTTTGCGAGGCAGCCGGCATACCTGACTCAAAGTGGCCGTTCACTACGAAGTACCAGGGTAGAGAGTCGATTCGACGGTACTGCAACAAATTCGTAAGCGATAACTACGATCAGATCGTATCAACGCAGTACGGGTCAAAGGCAAGGGCTCGGGCCAATACGTCAACTGGGCGCACGAGTCGGCTCGCCTGCACCAGGCCGTTTGACATTGTTGAGCTTGACGAGCACAAGTGCGGATTCATTGGTGCAATAGGCGTTCCCTCTCCAGAGGGACTTCGCTGGCTGCCCATGGAGCGGATCACGATCGTGATGGTCGTTGAGAGGTTCTACAAGGTCGTGCTGGGCTACGCGGTTGTTCTGCGGCGTGAGGCCAATTCGGGGGACGTATTGGACGCCTTGAATGCGGCGTTGGGGGCCGATGCGCCTTCTTGCGCTGTCGAAGGCCTCGCCTACTCATCTGTCGCCAAGCTGCCGCGTGAACTATCAGAGACATTCCGGTGGTGTGGGTTTGACGCACTTCTACTAGATAACGCGCTTGCCCATCTCGCTAACGATGTAGTGGAAAGGGCCAGGGACATTATTGGGTGTGACGTGAACTTTGGCCCGAAAGCCCGTTTCGAGCGCAGGGCGCTGGTCGAGAACGTCTTCGGGCTGCTAGAGCGGCGAGGGTTCCGAAGGATTCCGCTCACCACTGGGGTCAGCCCGACAGATCCGCAGCGCCAGTCTCCAGAGAAGGTTGCCGTGCAGGCTCGAATTCCACTGGAGGCAATATTACAACTCATTGACGATGTGGTCGGCGAATACAACACCCATCAGGGCAAGGCCAACTATGGTGACTCGCCGATGGGGAGGCTGGAAGCGGGTAACGATGACCAAGATGGGATGGGCTTCTTGTTTCCCGTTCTGCCGCCGCTTCCGGCACATGTGGCTGGGCTGGATATGTCCGTCTACAAGGTGTCAGTGTGCGGTAACAAGGACAAAGGGAGGCGTCCGTACTTCACATTCATGAAGGAAGCCTACACTGGTCCCGCGCTATCTAGAGATTTCGACCTTATCGGTAAACGTGTTCACCTGCACGTCCGCCGAAAAGACATAAGGAATATCGACGTTTTCGCTAAATCCGGGAGTTTCATCGACACCTGCACTGTAATGGGTGGGTGGTCCAGGCACGAGCATTCGGTTGATGTGCGTTCGCACATCAACTCACTCATTGCTACGGGGCAGCTCCGCGTTGGCTACGGCGAGTCTGCAGTTGCCACGTTCAACGAGGCCGTAATGAATGCCTCTGAGTCGGACAAGAAGACACAGCGTCCGAACAAGCGTCTGTTGTCAACCTTTGCCACGACATCAGAGCTGGCAGGGCTTAAGCCCGAAGAAGGTGGCTCGTCAAGAGGTGCAATGCCTGTGGGTGGCACCAACGCGTTGCATCCCGGGGAGGCTCAGCTATCTGGGTCCGACGAGGATGCTGATCTGATGCCATCAGATGAGTACCTGGACTACAGGTTCACATCTGACTTGGGGATGGAGAGCGATGAGGATTGAAGATATAGAGAAGTTGAGGGCTCGATACTGGGCACTGCATCCCTTAGTCAAGGCGAACGCAGTCATTCAGACCCGGACGATGAGGGATGCTATCGCTCGCGTGATGCGTGCTGCAACCAGGTCTCGCGCATCGATTGCCTTCTTCGCACATCCTGAATTTGGCAAGTCATTCTGCATCAAGGCACTTGAAGCGGAACTGGCCACAAAATTCCCTAACGCAGGGATTCTGCATCTGGAGTTCGGAGACGATGATCTCGCGCCGTCCGAAGGGCGCATGATTGAGACGATGATGCTTGCTGCAGGCTGCGGAGGGGGAATGGCCAAGTCTGTTGCAGGAAAGCGAGACCAGATTCATCGCGCTCTCCTCGCGCTCTCTGGGGCTAAGAGGCACATCTTTATGCTCATAGACGAGGCTCAGGAAATGAAGAATCAGCATTTCCGCTGGCTCAAACGAGTCATAAACCATCTTGCGCGGTCTGATGTTGATGTGACGACGGTCCTGTTTGGGCAGATGGAGCTGGAAGCAACCAAGAAGGAGCTTGAGATTAATGGGAGATCAGACCTGTCAGTTAGGTTCATGAGTCGACTTTATCGGTATCGGGGCGTGAGAACGGCGGAGGACATCGAGGTAATCATGAAGTCGATCGACAATTGCAGGTGGGCTATTGAGGGGCAGGAGCTCCTCTTTACTGAGTTCCTGTTTCCAAAGGCCTATAGCGCAGGATTTAGGTTCGAGCAGCTGTCAGGAAGCGTGTGTGACGCAGTTGGCAATGTGCCTGGGCTTCAGTTGAAAAAGGGGATTCCAATGGCAGTGATTGGATCGTTTCTCGCCTCGCTGTGTGACGAACTCAAGGACAAGGATGTGGCCGGCATGGAGGTTGATCCACGGCTCATTAAAGCCACATTTATCGCCGCCTATCGTGATGTGTAGGTAGGCACTGAAGGTGGCTGGTCGCCTCCGTAGTTCAAGCTCGCATGACGAGTCTGCATGGAAATGCGATCTCCATGGAGTTCTTGCGTAGAGAGGAGTGTGGAGATGGACGCCTACGCACCTTGGCGGATCGATAGTGAGTTGCCTTACGAAAGTGCGTACTCGCTGTTCAGTAAAGCGGCATGGTGGAAGTCTGTAACTCCCAGCTCCCTGCTCGCCAGCTACGTGGGCGAGGGGAGGCCCACGTATGGGCGCCGGTCACGCATGGTGATGTTCGGAATGCCCGATATTTGGATCAGAAGTCTCCATGGCTCGTCTTGCCTTCCTGCCACGACTCAGGGGACTTTGCTAGACTCACTCGTTAAGGCAGAGGCTGATCAGAGAGTGTGTATTGCCGATCTATGGCAATCGCCAGTGTTAAGGTTCTGCCAGGAGTGTGTCTCACTTGGCGTGCATCTGTGGATCCACCAGCACACTCTCATCGTAAAGTGCCCGGTGCACCTGATTCCGCTTACATCGGCTTGTGCTCGCTGCGGCCAGCCGATTCAAATCTCGTACCGGGTCTCTCAAGCGCCATTCGCATGTCTGTGTGGACACCCTCTGGTCGGTTCCGCGGGCTGTTCTGCTGTAGCTGAACGTGAAGAATTTCAGCGCTTGCCAAGAATTTCTGAAGAGATGTCTGGCTGGCTTTCACTTGCTGCCGCACAGGCATCCTCAGTGGAACTGCCGGGGTCGTGGCAGGCGCAACATTTCGCCGAAGTCTGCGCAATCAGTCTGCAGCGGCTTCCTGTTCCGGCCTGCATGCGTCGTGAGATCGACCCACGGTTTGATGTTCGGCTCAAGAGCGTTGGAATCTACGACGGTTCATTGAAGAACGTGACCTCCGGGGATTGGGAGTTCGGAAATTTCCAGTGGTCGACATCGGGAGGAAAGGAGCGCAGCGAAGGTCTCGCCTCCGATGGCTCTCCTCCCATTATTGGAGCAGTTGCTAGTGCGTTTCGGAGGGTGGCGATCGCCCATCTTGTGGCCACTTCGAAGCATGCATGCATAGACTTGCCTTGGATCATGTTTCGTGAGTCGCTTCTATTGTTGCAGGCTGATTCAATGTCTGAGTTGGTGCAGTGCTGTCCAGTCGGTGTGGGCTTCTGGATCTGGAGAATGCTCTGTGACGACCTACTCTCAATGATTCGCCGGAACCCCCTGAGTGCTTGGCAGTCTGAACTGCTGAAGAGCCAGGTAGGTGGAAATTGCGTGCTTTATATGCTAGCAAGGTCCGAGCTGCACTACTGCATTCGTGCATGCGAGGAGGTGTTCCAGAGGCATCAGGCGGGCGAGATGGATCTAAGTGAAGTTAGGCAGGTGCTATTGGGGCTCAGGGACCTTTCCGGAAGCTGGGGGGCTGCCGGCGGATTTCGTTTGAGACCCCTGGAGGTCAATGGACGCTGGGTCTATACGTCTGTTGATGCCACTGAGCTTGTTTCAGGTGCTTGCGCAGATGGCGAGACGTGTGCCCCGAGGCTCAAGCGTTTCCTGGGTAGTCGCTATGATGAATCCGTTGCTGCGAGGGACGCTGAGAGTCTTGCGGATTGCGCCAGTCACAGGCGGCGTGGAAGCCCGGCGCTCAGCGAATTGGCGATGGTTGGATGCGAACGACGGGTTCTTTTGCCTGGCGAGAATGGCGCAAGCCCTATAGGCCAAATGGGGCGTGCCGATCCCTTTAAGGGGGCTGGAACTCAATGGTTGGACTTGGTCATTTCCCTCCGGGGAGGCCGATCTTCGAAGCGCTCTCTTGAGGGCACTTGATCAAATGGCCTCAGTGGCTGACGAACAGCGTCAGTGCAGCCACCAGTCCATCCCTATAGTCCCCTCCGAAAGCAGGGTGATCCAGATAAGTGAGGCTGGAGGTGAGATAGACGCCTGGGATGACGTGGAAGGTGTAGCTGGTCGTGACTTGGACCTGCCCCCTGGGGCTCTTGACGCCCGACGGGATGAGGTAGCGGTGCGCATCGTTCGAGTACCCGGTGTACGCAACGCTGAAGAGGATTGCATCACTGGGGCGAGCATTGAACAGGCCCAGGGCGTAGGTCCGCAATTCGTAGTACTTGGAGGAGACGTTGACCTTGGGGTCTGCATACATGGCCGAGGCCCCGATGAACAGCCCTCGGTAGGGCTCTGATCGCGAGATCTGGGAAACCTGGTAGTCCCCGAGTGCATACGCTCCTGTGTTGCTCCTGAAGGAGCTATCCTTGAAGCTCGAATAGTCCGACGTGTTGTAGATGGCGCCGGCCCTAACCCAGATCTCGCGCTTGTCCGGCGCTGGCGCCTGTCGCTTACCCACTTCGCCAATGTACAGCGCAGAGGCACGCCTAGAACCAAAGTTCAGACCAAAGCCGTTGTGCTTGACTTCGTACAGCTGTCCTAGCGGGCTGGTACTGCGCTGTATGCCACCCTTGAAGTAGGTGCCATTCTTGGAGGTGATCGAGACATTGACCGCAGGCGTGGTGGCAGGGTCTGCACTCAGCCCGACCTGGACCGGGACGATACCGCTCAACCCATTGGCGAGAAACGGGTTGCCGCCGGCAAAGATGCCGATGTATTCGCGGTAGTTTGGGATCCAGCCGGCTTTCAGCTGGATCGCGCCATCCCTGAAGCTCTGGTAGTAAGCCAGGGTCTTGACGCGGGCAATGTCGGGGCCGGTCGGCAGCCAGGAGGAATGATTGATTTGGCCACCGAAGAGGAATTGGCTGTTGGGCAGTCCGACGCGACCCAGCCCAATGCCGAGGATAAAGTCCTGGGTGACCGTGGTGACTGTGTACTTCTGCCCGTTGTATACCTGTGGGCGGGCAGGACGGTTGTTTTCGAGGACGTCGTAGGCAAGGCTGATTGACGTGCGGCCAGTCAGGGAAATGTCGTGTTCGGCGAGTGCCGACCGCCAGCCACCGACGTCCCGCCACAACGAATCAATGGTCGGGGGCAGTTTGACAGACAGGTCGTGTTCCGCCAAGGCGTCGAACCGCTGGAACTTTTTCAACGTCTCGAGGGCCGCATCCGAAGGATTGGCGCTGGCAGCGGGCTCGGCTGGTGCGGCAGGCACCTCGCTTTCCTGGGCGCGGGCATTGCCCGAGAGCAGGGCCAGGGTGGCAAGCGCCAACGGCCCGAGTTGGGTCTTGATTGCAGGCATCATCTCTCTCCTGATGACATTGGGCACGGGCAGGGATTGGATTGTCCGGCGGGCAAGCGGAGCGGTTGAATCCGTCACAGGCCACAGGTCACAGGCCACGCCGTTACCCGGGCAACGGCATGGTCGCTTTGTGCAGGAGTCCAGGTGGTTCTGGGGCCCGAATTAGAGTTGTCGTAACCGTCAGCCTGTCGCGTGTCAGGCAGCCCTGGCGCGTTCCAGGTATTGCCGATCCACTTCGACATAACGGTCAAGATGCAGCGCTTTCATTACCTTTACGGCATCGGCCAAGGGCCCCGGGTGGCGTTCGAAGTAGCCGCGTGCGGTGCCTTGGCTGAGCATCTCGGCGTAGACCTCGGAGAGCGCGCTGGCAACAGCGATCACGGGTGGGCCAGCCAGCATAATGAAGGCGAATCCGATCTTGACCATGTCATGGGTCGTAAATCCGTTGGGCGGGTCTCCGCCGAGGGTCATGACAGGCCCGTTGATCTCGTTGTTGAGTCGGCGGAAGATCGCCATCTGTTCTTCCGGCGGTAGGGTACGAAAGTCCTTTCCGTTGACATTCAGGAAAGACGGCATAGCCATGTCTGCGCCGGCCTCCAGAAAAAGATTGCTGCGCTCGATCACTTCGTCGAGGGAGTGCACGTCACTGTCGCTGCGCGCCACGATGACAAAGTCCGGGTCTGTGCGCGCATCCACGGCGGCCTTGACCCTGCCTAAGGCCTCGCCACGCGAAACCACGACACGCCCTTCCAGCAATGGGCAGCGCTTCGGGAATGCTTGGTCTTCGATGTGAACCCCAGCCACGCCTGCGCGTTCCATCATCTTAATGGTCCTGGCTACATTGTTGGCGCCGCCGAATCCGGTGTCAGCGTCGGACAGGATCGGGGTCTGGACCGCATCAACCATCCGAGTCGCATGCGCAGCCAGCTCACCCGCCGAGATAAGCCCCATGTCAGGCGCGCCGATCTGGGTGGCTTCCGTGCCGAAACCTGTGAGATGGAGGGCCTTGAAGCCAGCCAGCTCGGCCAATCGCGCAGATAGGGCGTCGTAGCAGGTCGCCGCAACCACCGGGCCCTCGCTCAGGAGATTCCGCAATTTTGTTGAATTCTTCATGTCACTGCGTCCTTCAAGCTTGTCGTACTGGGAAGGCCTGGACCCGGTTGATGGCCCAAGCGAAGGAGGAGCCCGCCTCAAGGATGTCGGTGATTACCTGGCTGGGGGGCTTGAACTTGAACTGGGTACCCTGCGTGACGTTCTCGACCGTGCCAAGGGCGAGTTCGATTTCCAGCCAGTCGCCATCGTTGACGTTGTCCCTGAGGCCCGGAATTGGCCAAGCCAGATAGCCATCGTCGATGGCGCAGCGTTGGAACAGGCCATTGACCGAGTCGGCAAGCAAGGCCTTGACGCCGGCGGCTCGGCAGGCGAGGGCGCCGCCTCGGTGGTAATGGGCATGTCCCGAGCCCAGGTTCTTGCCCGCGACAAAGATCACATGCTCGTCGGCACGATCGGCAAAATCGGGGCGGACCTCTTCGAGTACATGTGGCGCGCATTCGTCCCACTTGCTCTGCGACGCCTGGCGGTCATACGCCGCGGGAAGAAGGTCGGTGGCTTTGACGTCGTCGTTGAGTTTCCAGACACGGCCTTCGAATTTCATGCAGCACCTCCGGCGATCTCTGTCTTCATGAGTAGGCCGTTGGGGTGGGTGATTTCCCCGGCGACGGCCGATGCCGCAACCAGCGCGGCATTGCCCAGCAGGATCTCTGCCTCTGCGCTTCCCATGCGTCCCTTGACGGTTTCAACGGAACTTGAAATGCAGCGCTCTCCGTCGCCCAGCTTGATCGGCCCGAGATTGGCGCTGTAGCAGGATCCGCAGCCGGGCTGGGTCACCATGGCGCCGGCGTCGGCGAAGATCTTGATCAGACCTGCATCCTCGGCCTTGCGCATGGTGGCGGCAGAAATCGGCGTGATGGCCAGCCGTACGCGGGGATGCACCTTTCGGCCTTTCAGGACTTCAGCTGCAAGGGCAAGATCCTCGAAGCGGCCGCTCGAACAGGAACCAATGTACGCGGCACTGATCGGAAGGCCGCTCAATTCTCTGGCGGGACGGATATGGTCGATCTCTCCCGGACCTGCGATCAAACAATCCATCGTCGAAAGATCGTATCCATAGGCGGCGAAATACGATGCATCCGGGTCCGCTGCAACTGGCTCGTAGGGGAAGCGAGCGCACTGGTCGAGGTGGTTCATCAGCGTGTCGTCAAAGGGGAAGATCATCGACAGTGCGCCCATTTGCACCGCGCAGTTGCAGATGCCCATACGCACGTCCAGCGGAAGGCTCTGAATGCCCTCGCCTGCGAATTCGATGACGCGCCCATTGACGATGTCCGACAGGTCGTGCAACAGGCGATAGCCGACGTCTTTTCCAAGCACGCCCTTTGCAAGGGTCCCCGTCAGGTCGACGCGGACGACTTCCGGGACGACAATCCACATTTCCCCCGTGAGCAGCGCGGCGCCCGTCGTGCCGAGCAGCGGGATCGCGAGAGTGTTGGCCGCCCCGGCCGTGGCAAACTGGGTGTCTGTGCCGGCGGTGATGGTGCCAGGCATGGCCCAGCCGTCTTCGACGGGAATCTGATGCGAGATGCCGTTCCGGCCGAGGTCGTAGATGTTCTCCGGCGGAATCCCCTGCTCACGCGCAAACGCACGGATCTTCGGGTGCTCCTTGCTGGCGACCTGAGGGAACCACTCCGGTTGGAAGAAGTGGTCAAAGCAGAAGATCACTCGCTTCGGATCAAAGACCTTGAGTTTTTTCTCGCGAAACACTTCCACGTAGAACGTGGCATCTAAGGACGAGAACATCCCGATTTTCGCCACCACCGTTTCACCAGGTTCGACCCGTGCGCGTCCCGACGACTTGGCCAGGATCTTTTGGGTCATCGTTTGACCACTCATTAGCTATGCCTCCTACTGTTCGCTTGCTCGGAAACCTGGCATGGAGGACGCTGCCCGGAAAGCCGGATGCAGCACTTCTGTCGGGTTCGTGACGCCGCACGGTCGCTAATCCTCAGTCCCCTCCCAGGGCACATTCTCACTGCCTGCTGTAATGCAGCATTTCGGCACTGGCAGGAGTGCAGCAATCCTGCATAACTTGACCCAGTGAGTCAAGTTATGGAAAAGAAAGGGGCATCTGGCGGCCTGATATCGCCGCAAGTCATTGAAAAACGTAAATTTCTTGCGTGGACCAACAGCTACTCAAGCTGCTGTTGAGCGATCCTCGACTCTAATCCCGTCCCACCGGCTGGTGGGATGTGGAGCGCATCAGGCCTGGATGCCGCGCACGATGATTTGAATATAGGGTTCCAGCCCCGGGCCCCTGCGACGCTCGTAGTTGGGAAGGACGGCATAGAGCCCGCGGAACAACACCGTAATTTGCTCGGAGGTCACATCCTCGCGAACGTACCCCATCGCCTTGCAATCGTCGATCAATCCCTGGAAGGTCTGATGGGCGGCGGTCCAGGCCTTGCGCACGGACGTAGGGACAAGTCTGGGGTCCGAAATGCTGTCAATCCCGATCGTCGGTATTTTTAGTATGGCCAGCAGCCCCAGCCAGGGATTGTCAAGTTTGCGCGCGGCCTCGAACGACAAGCGCAATTCTGTCGCGAAAAGAATGGTCATTTCGGAAATGATCGCATCCCGGTTCTTGAAGGTGTTGTAGACCGTCCCTTTGCTGACGCCTGCCAAATCCGCAACCTGGCCCATGGTCAGGTCTTTGCCGCGCAGTTCGAATGCTTGGCGGGCTGCGGCTCTGACCTTGAGGGTATTCTCGACCGCATCTGCTCGCCGATTGAGTATCTTGCTGGTCATCCTGATCCTTCAATGATGCAATGCACGGCGGGAGAGAAATCTTGGCAGGAGCACCGAGAACTGGCAAGCCAGAAAGCCAGAAAACCAGAAAGCGTGTAGTGTCCCCGCCGTGCGCAGAGTATGACGTTGGGCAAATGAGAATGGGAGGAAAGTGGAGTGTCCGTCTCCGGGAATGCACGGTGTTCGCTCGCCCCGCGTTGCACCCATTGCCGAACCAACTCACGACGGGCTGGTGCGGCTGCTACTTCTTTCGCAGTGCATCCTTGACCAGGTCGTTCTCGAAAAGCTCCTCGGCCAGTAGCTTCCTCAGTCGCGCGTTCTCGGCCTCCAGCTCCTCCAGTCGGTTGGCACCGAGCGCGCTCATGCCGCCGAATTTGCCGCGTCACAAGTAGCCTGAGGTCTCGCCGAAGCCATGCCGTCGGCAACGAGCCTGTACTGCTATGCCCGCGTCGGCCTCACGCAGGAAGCCGATGATCTGCTCTTCGGAAGCTCGCTTCTTCACGTCCAATCTCCTTGGGTCGGGGAATTGGAGTCCGAACTGTTGCGCTACTCAAAGTCGGGGGTGGCGTCGTTCACATCAAACGGGCTTCCCAAGGAGCATCATCATGGCTGCCGATGCTCCAGCAAAGCCAACAGTTGAGATGACTGACGCCATTAGCGCTCGCCGTACATTTCCATAGAGCTTTCGCTGTGTGGACTTGCGATTCTTATCCAGCCAGGGGCGGAGGAGTAGCCACAGAATGCCAGGCACCAGAATCAGTGGTGAGTTGAAAGCCTTATAGAGCAGTGGCTCAGCAAAGCTCCGATGATTCATCGTCCAAGCAATCCAATGCGCAAGAAGGCCAAGATACAAGGCCATCGAGCTGATCTGCACCATGTGGAATCTGAAGCCGACCCTCGGGCGGGCCTTCACGTCCAGGTGAGTCACTACGATTTCCAGCCGGTGGATGAGCATCGCGATCGCCGCCGATGCTGTGATTAGGCTCCATCCAAGCGCTGCATAGAGCAGGCCACTGAACTCAAGCATCGTTTCCAGCTGTTCAAAGGCGACCTGGCCAATCGCTGATACAGCCTCGGCCTTGTTCATCTCTACAAACATCGACTGAAGCTGCCGGCATGCCGACACCCACGGGGTAGTCGCGGCGCTCACTAGAGCGAAACCGGTCCAGAAGCGCTTCCAAAGGCTCGATCGGGACGTCGCTGAGAACGAGCGTGGATCGCCCCAGAGGGGGAAAACCGCCAGCAACATGTATGGGCGAGCCTCTGCCCATCTTCTTGCTTCCCGGGTTCGCTTATGTGCGAAGGCCTTCAGTGTGCGGATCTTGCGGACGGCCGTATCTTCCAATGAAGAGAGGTGGACCGATACCGCATAGGCAGCACGACATGCCCACCGGAGAGCGCGAGGAGTTCGTCGCAGTGCGTTGCGAAGTTGGTCTGAATTAGGGCGGAGAAAGGTCTTCACCTGACCAACTGTAAGGGCCGTACTTCATCGCCAGTCATGACCACTGCGCACCTCAGGGTTCCAAAAATCACCCTAAAGTTTCGCCCGCTCATGCCGAGCTCCTCCGGGCTTGGGCGAATGTGACGATGTCACCAGTAGGGCGCAAGATCAGGCGTGGCGAGCTGCCGGCTAGAGCATGGTTCGGGTGGACAGGGCGAAGGGGCTAGTCTCCGTGCAGTCCAGTTGAAATCTCATAGGAGGTTTCAGATTGGAGGGCAGTGTGGGCCAATCGCCTGCCATAGGGTGGGTCTACGGGTGCGGGACGTGAGGCATCTGGAGTGCAGCTAACGAACCTGGCCCCTCTTTGGAGCGTCAGCCCCTGAGTCGCCTCTCAAAGTCAGCAATTAGCTTACCCAGCGACAGGCCCGTCAAGCGCGCGATGTCTCTAAGCTCAACCACGTCGACCCTGCGCTTCCCCGTCTCAACATCGCTGATGAAAGACTGGCTGCGTCCGAGTTTGCTCGACACTTGCGCCTGGGTGAGGCCGGCGGCCACTCGCGCATCTTTGACAGCCTCGATCAGGGCGGCGTATTCCTTGCGATGGATGGACTTGGGCACGGCCGCACCTTGCTTAAGCGGCCTCAAAAGCTATATCCAGTTCTCAGATATCTAAAAACACGATATTCTCTCTTCCTCATAGACAGGGGGAAGCATGGGCAACTGGCAAGATCGAAACACTGTGGTAGCGCGCAGTAGACTTGGTCTGGCACTGGGACTGACTGCCCTGGTTACCGCCTGCGGCGCACCGATGGACAGGAATATGGTTACCAACGGTACAGAGCAGCAGTACAGAGCCTCCATTGATGCAATTGGCGCGGAGTTGAGTCCCCATGAGCGGGATGCCTTCAGCTGGGCTGTCGCCGGTCTTGACTTGGACAAGCTCAATGCGACTTACCCCAACGCATCAGTAAGAGAGGTTGTCAGGACGCACATTGAACGCATCAGGAATGCCAACCCGAAGGAGATTCGAACGCTCAGGGAGCAGGCGCAGGCCCAGTTGCCGACAATCACAGAGCTTGGAAAGGTTCATGCGAATGACGCCAAGCTTGAGATAGAGGACAGCCTCTTTGGCTTCAAGCCGTTCATTGAGGCTCGGATCGCCAACGGATCTTCTTTGCCCCTGAGCCAAGTCAGCTGGGAAGCGGTGCTCTACATCAACGACGGCACGCTGCCGATAGCCAAGGCGAAGGTCCACAGCGACTTCCGCAAGATTGATGGCCTAAAGTCAGGCGATGGCGTCAGGGCCCGATTCAATGTTGGTTTCGTCAAGGGTGACGAGGCGTGGACGACGCTGGCAGTCCGACAGGCGTCATCTACACGCGTCGAAGTCACGATCATCCCTCTGACGGCCATGGACTCATGGACTTCAGTGATAAACCGTACTTGGCGGCCGATCATCAGAAGAGGATTGAGCTTCTGGAGAGTCAGCTCAAAGACGCGGACAAATTCTCGGACATCTGATGCGTCGGGACCAGACATCTGCGCTCAGCCGGCATTGACTGAGCCTTTCGCCATCGATTCACAATCAAACTGCCAACAAGGGGCAGCGACCAATGCGACCAACCATCCTAGCTATGGATCTCGAGGGAACGTTGATCTCAAACGCCGTCAGCCAAATGCCACGGCCTGGACTCTGCGAATTCCTTGAGACAGTCAACGAGCTCTTTGAGCATTTGGTCATCTACACCTCGGTTCCTGAGCCAGCTTTCCGCAGAATCGCGGCACTTCTGGTAGGAGAGGGCTGCGCTCCTGCCTGGTTCGCTCAAATGCCGTATACGAGCTGGAGCGGCGCAACTAAGGATCTGCAGAATGTGTCTCCGATTCCTGGCGCAGCGCTACTGCTGGACGACTACAGGGCCTACATTCATCCAGGGCAAGAAGGCTGCTGGGTTGAAGTCTCCTTGTTCGAATCTCCGTACGAGGCGAGCGACACCGGTCTGGACGTGGCCTTGGGCAAGTTGAGGGAGTGTTTGACCGCACGCACCTAGCGTGCCGCACTCAATCAACGGCTTTACGAGCGCGCCTGGTCTGAACTGCATTACGGGTGTCGAAATAGATGGAGCAAGAACCTCATGGGGACCTGGATGATGCGAACCAGTTTGACTCACCCGCTGATCATTGCGGAGATCCCTATTGGTGACAGGGGAGGCGCCATTGGCGTGACCTTCGCGCCAGGCAAGTACCAAGTAGCCGCCATGACCGGAGCATGGGCGAGGGACTTGGAGCAGGATATGTTGGCGATTCGCCAATGGGGTGCCGCACACTTGATTTCGCTGCTTGAGCCATTGGAGTTCAGTGAACTTCAGATAGAGAAGCTTCCTGAGGTCGCAGCAGGGCGGGGCATATCGTGGTACCCATTGCCAATTACTGACGGCTCGGCACCGGATCAGCGGTTCCTGCAGGGGTGGCCGGTGCTAAGCGCAGGGCTCATCCGTGGCCTCCATTCCGGTCAACGTGTCGTCATCCATTGCAAGGGAGGACTCGGCCGAGCTGGAACCGTTGCGGCCATGCTTCTACTGCAGAGCGAAACCGCGCAGACGGCCCAAGATGCGATGAGAATGGTACGTTTCGCGAGACCGGGCGCCATCGAGACCGCGGCTCAGGAGGAGTTTTTGGAGTGCTGGTGGGCGCAATGCCGGCGTTCGAACTCGAGGTCCTGACCTTCTGCCGCAAACATCGGCAGTGGAATGGATCTCTGCAGCAATAGAGCCTACCTCCTTAACGCTTGGTCTTTGCAAGGCCTCCTTGCTTACCAGCTCGTGGCTGACCTCAGTCTACTCGAGGGATGGCTTACAACGAGTGCCAATCGTGAATCCACTAGAGCCTCCAGTTGCTGCTTGGCTCTAACCAATACTCTTTTCCCAGCGGCAAGAACGTTTCCAGTGCAACCTCCAAGATCAACGGCTGACGCCAGCCGCGATCAGGCAGGAAGCAGAAGTCGGTTGTCGCAATCGATCCGAACTGGGCTCGTGCAGCGAGCCATGTGCATCTCTTGTTGATCTCTCGGTCAAGCACTCGACGAGCAGCCACCTCATCCATATCGCTTTGCAGAAACGACGACGCGGCATTGCGCATGCTGGCCCATAGCACGTACCTTTTGCGCCCCAGACTCAACGCATTCCACTCCGGAAGCTGGGTGGATCTTAGGCCATCCGCCAGTTCAGGACGTAACCGATGCTTGCGCAGAAGATTGGTGAAGTACGCTCGGGCTTCGCTTTCGGCGAGCGAGTTTCCTAGACTTCGTTTGGTGTCGACAGGGCACTCGGCGGCCCATCGGATGAGCGCGCTGGTCAACTGAGCCTCCAGATTCACGTCCTTACGCGACCAGGAGGCCTGATAAGTCCATGCCAGAGGCTCATACAAGGACCTGGCATCTGGCTTGAGCCCTTCGATGGGAGCGCGCTGCAACACCCGGAGCGAAGCAAGCGTATCCACAGCTGCAGACGCCAATCCTTCCGCTGCAACTGGCGCACTTACCGTCCTTGAGCGCTCCAATGCACACCAGGCACAGGCCAGGAATGGGCCGATAGTACGAACAAAATCGTCCAATTCTGGCCAATGCGAAATGAGGGTCGGTTGGGTGACAACATAGGCCACTTTGCTCTCAAGTCGCTGCCTAGCCGACTAGCATAGCAACAGGCCTAGGTGGTGTCTATCTGATCTTCCGATACCAATCATCCACAATTTGGCGGGAGGAGAGAAGGCGAGTTTGGCGACATTGGCCACGCGGAATGCGACGACCTTGTCGTTCGCGCTGGGGATCATCGTGGGGCGTCCGCACCGCGAGCGCGGGGTCCTGACTTAGTCAATTCACAATGGCCAACCGATGGAGGGGGAGGGGCGCAGGCCTAAGCGGGGACGGGATGTAAGGGGCTCAAGAATCAGCTGTACCATTCCAACTGAGGATCTGTCGATGATGGCCTCCGCCAAGAGCGAGGATCGCGCTCATCTGCGCCATAGATGCCTGAAGTTCTGGCCCTGAGTGAACAGTGGACAGTCTGCCAGCGCCGCGCCATAGTCATTCACAGGGCGCCTGGGTCTGGCGCTGGCATGGACTTCAAGGGAGGGGGCATGCTGGACGGATGGATCGGTACCGAAGTTGGTGAGCTTTCAGATGAGTCCGCTGTCGAGATCATCAAGAACTGGATGTCACTCTCGCTACAACGATCCGACGGCATCTCGGATATTCATGCGAAGACGGAAATCCAGAGGAAGCGCCTCGTCAAGCTCTTCAGCTCGCATTGCCAAGTCACTCCTCGACCAGAGGAGATCAGTAAGATCTCTGCTGCAACCGGCTACCCGGCCCACGATCTTGTAGTGCAAGCTGCTGATTACCTTTCTCCTGCCGTACTGAACATCAATGCTCCAGAGAGATCGGTCGAACTTCCCCGGACTTCGCGCAATGCGCTGAAGCTCTGGCTTCGCTCTGCACGCCGAGACAATCCCGGAGGCCGTCTTACGCAGATGGAGCTTGCCGAGCGGATAGGGCGGTCCCACATGTCTGTGGCAGCGTGGGAGAACATCGGGACTAGCAGGATCCCAAAGTACAAGGATATCTGCGCAATTGCCGAGGCATGTGGCGTTGAGCCGCCTGGCCCCGATTTCGACGTGCGTCAAGGGCAGGCTATTCAGGCCGAAGTCATAGCGTCAATGAGTCCCCCAGCGGACCTACATGAGGAGATTCTGTTTAATGGCCGCCTGCTAAGCAGGCGCGCACACGCCCCTTCCCATGTGGAGCGAAATGCGTTGGTCTTCAGGGCCCGCTACGGCGGGCAAGGAGATGCCGAAAGTACGCTGCGTGCCATCGGGGAGATACATGGGATCACCCGCGAGCGAATCCGCCAGATCGTGGACAAGCAGCTGTCCTTCCTTCCAACAACGCCGGTAATAGCCACGCAGTTCGATGCACTGGTAGAAGCCTGTCAGGATCTAGGGGTAGTTGCAGTTGCCGGAGCCGAGGAACGACTACGCAGTCTCTTGGGCGGAACACTGAGCCTACAGGGTGCGATTGACTATGGGCGTGAAGTACTCGGTCGATCTCTTCCAGTCCAGATCATCCGCTTCAAGAAGGGAGAGCCGGTCGTGCTTGCTGGGCAGTTGCCCAGTTGGTTCTTGGCCGGAATTGCCCAGTCCAAAGCAGCGATCCGGCACTGCGGGGCTGCCCAGGTCAATCTTGTGTGGGCTTTGACCATGCGCCAGCACGGTGACTGGATCGCGCCTGACGAGTTCCGTTCTATCATCGCTCATGCTCCAGGATTCGAGTGGATCGATGAGGATCACGCTTGGTACTGGTTCGGTGTCGACGGAAGTGCAAATCGAGTCGTGAACCGAGCTATCGACATTCTGTCCATCGCCAAGGGTGCGCTGGACATTGAGGTCATCTATAGCGGGGTGACGAGACACTGCCGTATAGCCTCATCGGACGTTGCAGAGGACGCCGGCATATGTCCGCCGATGGAGGTCGTCCAATGGGTTCTGGCAAAGACGCCTGCCTTAGTTTGTCAGCAAGGGGATGACTTCCGATTGGCCAACCCTGATGCAGTTCAGGAAGGCAAAAAGGGAGTTGCACAGTCAATCGTTGAGGAGCTCAAGCGCCGAGGTGGTTTGGCCTCCCGCAGTGAGCTTCATGAGGTCTTGGTCACAGGCCTTGGGATCAGTGCCGTCTCATTCTCGGTGGCCTTGGCCAATTCGTCGCTGTTGCGCCAAGTCGATCGCGGAATTTTTGCAATTCGAGGCTGGCCGATCAATGCTGCACGCCTGACCGAGGCCCAGAGTCGAGTAGGAACCAGCAGTGGGCCGCTGGTCAACTATCGGGAAGTTGGCGTATCTGGCAGCGGAGACGTCAGCTGGGTAAATGCGGTTAGCAAGAGCTCGCTGACCAACCTCTACGCAGGCGTGCCTAGCAAGGCTTTCTTGCATCTGGATGCCGGCGAGTATGACGCGAACGGCACGATGCTCACGCTAACTGAGAATCGTGTGATCGGCTTGATCAAGCATGTGATTTCGCTGGGGGGCACCACAGCACAGGGACGGCCTACAGGGTGACCGCCAATGCCCGAACCAGAAGGGCGCTTGTAGAGATTGTCGGGGCGACCGGGGATGAGCTTGAGGATGTTGACTGAGGCTTAACACCGTGGGGATTGGATAGAGAGACGATCATTGCGATCTCCGCGAAGGCCGGTGATCACTCCAGCAGTGACGGGTCAGTGGCCTCGATTGCTGGCCGTGGAGAGTAGTTGCTTGGTCGCAAAAGGCTTTCTTGCAGTCCGCTGCGGATTCCGCCAGTCCGTCCAGCTGCGGCTGGCGCTTGCGTACGAGAAGGATGGCGAGTTTGCCCGCAGGCAAACTGTGACCGCTCACCTCACTGCTCCCCATGTTGGAACGTGACCGAAGGCTCAAGTACTTCAGCCAACCTTGCACAAGCATGATCGAGCACATGGCTGAACACGCCGCTGTAGAGTTGAGGCATGCCCCACGATCGCTCTGCACCACATGGAGCACCCCAGGGCAGGGCGCTGGTCAGTCGATGCAGTTCCCGCAGCTTCCGAATGCTGGGCGCCTGCAGCTACGCATCTAGCGATATCTCTGTCAGCAGAGGCTGCGGCCGCCACTCCAGCCACAGCACTGGAACACCCAGCAGCGAATCTCGAAGGGTGGGCTTTACCGCATTAGGATGAATAAAAGCTGTACTTGCGTACTGGTTGACGGCATGTGGCTTGACTCGAGGCGGCGATGAGAACTAAGCTTGTCTGAAATGACTACCTACTCACTCATTCTAGTTGACGTCGCCTTTCCATTTCGACACATCAGTGGTGGGACGCAAGTGTTTATTCGAGGGCAAGGCTGATGGCTCGACCAAGAAGTGATGCCAGGAAGGCAGCCATCCTGGCCGCAGCTACGGAGGTCATCGCGGCTCAGGGACTGGGGGCAGCCACGGCGTCGATCGCCCAGGCGGCGGAGATTTCCCACGGTTCGCTCTTCACATACTTCAAAACCAAAGCCGAGTTGTTCAATGAGCTCTATCTTGCATTGAAGGTTGAGCTGTCCGAATCTATCGAGAAAACCCTTCCCCCGTCTGTGGACCTCAAAGTCCAGATGTATCATATTTGGTCAAGCTGGATGTCATGGGGAGTGGCCCATCCGCAAAAGCTTCGTGCATTAGCCCAACTAAGTGTCTCGGACCAGATCACTAGTGAGTCCAGGCAAGCTGCCATGAAAATCGCGGAAGCGGGTTTGGAGCTGGTACGTAACGTAGGCGCGATGGGAGCTCTAAAGAACCTTCCTCCCGCATTCGTCAATGGAGTGTTGGAGGCCTTGGCTGCGACAACAATTGGATTCATGAGCAGTACGCCGGATCTCGCAGAGGAAGCCTGTAATGCTAGTTTCGAGGCTATCTGGCGAGCGCTAACCTAACCTGCCTTTTATTGTCCATTTAATGAGTGTCTGCTCACTCAGTTATAGAACCGGAGAAGACTTGCATGCATCGCCTGCGAACTTCCGTACTCCTTGTAAGTCAGCTTTGGACTGCCCGTGCACCGCACGTCGTACGCATGTGGAGAGGGCGTCAATGAAGGTGCTCCTGTTTGGTGCAACGGGCATGGTAGGGCAGGGAGTTCTACGCGAATGCCTTGCCGCTTCCGATGTCCAGGCCGTCACGGCGGTTGGGCGAACTTCAGTGGGTATGCAAGCACCGAAACTTCGCGACTTGGTTCACTCGGACCTGTTCAACCTCGCGGACATCGCAACTTCGCTGAAGGGGTTTGATGCTTGCTTCTTCTGTCTGGGGGTGTCTTCCGCAGGCCTTTCAGAAGCCGTCTATACGCGGCTTACGTATGACCTGACCCTCACCGTGGCCAATCTATTGGTTCAGCTGAACCCCAAGATGACGTTCATCTACGTCAGCGCGGCGGGCGCCGACGCAAGCGGGCGTGAAGGCAAAGGGTGGGCACGTGTCAAGGGAAACACTGAGAGTGCGCTCTTCAACATCCCTTTTCGTGCCGTCTATGTCTTCCGTCCATTGGTGATCCAGCCGCTCCATGGCGCCCGATCAAAGAACACGCCGCTCCGGCTGTTCTATCAGGTGACCAGCCCGGCGCTGAGTCTGCTGCGCTGGCTCAAACCCCGTGCGGTGCTGACCACCGAAACGATGGGCCAGGCCATGTTGAACGTTACCCGGCTAGGAGTGCCCGCTGCGGCTGTCTTGTCCCCGGCGCAGATTTACGCCGCAGCTGCCACGCGCTCTGAACGCGCGAACCGGGAAGGAGCCAATTATGGATGAGGCCTGACTTACTCGATGCGTACATCAGCTACAGATGATTTGCCCCCGCCTATCAATAGGGCGCCGCCAGTTCCGCCGATGCATCTCCGAACCACCATTCATTGGCATTCCTTCTAGGGCTCACACCATGAAAATCCTTAATCAGCACTTCATCAATGGACGTCTCACCGACTCTCACGGCCAGGAAACGCTCGACGTATTCAATCCGGCCACCGGTGAACAGATTGGTCGGGCAACGCTTGGCGACCAAGATGATACAAAGCGTGCCATCGCAGCGGCCAAAGCGGCGTTCCCTGCATGGTCCAAGACGACGTTGACAGAGCGCAAAGGGTACTTGCAGCGCATCGCGGACGCGTGGACCGAGCGCCTTGATGATCTCGATGCAATCACTGTTGCCGAGTTCGGTGCGCTATCTTCCTTCGTGAGATACGGATCAGGCCAGGCGCGCGATTTCTTTCTCTATGCCCAAGAGTTGCTGGAGCCGGAGACTTTCGTCGAAACCCAAGGCAACGCACGGATTGAAAAGATCCCTGTGGGCGTTGCTGGCCTGCTTTCTCCGTGGAACGGTAGTGTCTGGTTCGTCGCGGCCAAACTGGCACCAGCACTGGCTGCCGGCTGTACGGTGGTGATCAAACCCAGCGAACTGTGCCCGTTCGAATCTCAGATTCTGATGGAGATCTTTGAGAAGGCCGCACTTCCGCCAGGCGTCATTAACCTCATCAATGGCCGGGGCGATGTAGTCGGTGACACCATCACCAGCAGCCCCGACGTGAGGAAGATCTCGTTCACAGGTTCTACGCGAGTTGGCAAACATATTATGAATGTAGCGTCAGAAACGATGAAGCGCGTGACACTTGAGCTCGGCGGTAAGTCGCCGACGATCATCCTTGACGACGCTGATCTGGGCAAGGCGGTCCAGTTCGCACTGACGGTCGGCCTGATCAATACTGGCCAAGCCTGCATTGCTGGAACTCGCATTCTTGTGCCGGAAACTCGCTTGGAAGAATTCAAGGAAGCGTTCAAGGCGGCAGTACCAACACTAAAAATTGGCAATCCGGCCGAACCTGACACGCTGCTCCAGCCGATGATTTCTCAAGGCCATTATCAGCGCGTTCAGAACTACATCCGTACCGGCATCGAGGAGGGTGCCGAGGTGCTCGTTGGCGGACTAGGGAAGCCGGAAGGGCTGGAAACGGGCAACTACGTCAAGCCCACTATCTTTGTTAACGTCACTAATGACATGATCATCGCGCAAGAGGAGATCTTTGGACCGGTGCTCTCCATCATTGCCTACCGCGACGAAGAACACGCCATTGAGATTGCCAACGACATTTCTTACGGCTTGTTGGGATATATCAGCAGCGAGGACCCTCAGCGGGCCCGTGCAGTGGCCGATCGTATCCTTGCCGGACGCGTCATGATTAATCAGCTCTTCGACGCACCGACCGTTCCGTTTGGCGGCTTCAATATGTCTGGCATAGGGCGCGAGTTTGGCTTGCCTGGCCTGCAGGCATTCCTCGAGACGCGTGTCGTGCTAAGCGACATTGCCAATGGGGAGAAGAGCCATGGCGAATAACGTTCAATCCATTTCACATCCTGCGCAGCAGGTCGCCTTCGTCACCGGGGCGACCGGACTGTTGGGCAACAACCTTGTGCGTGAGCTGCTTAACGCTGGGTTTGTGGTGAAAGCGCTAGCGCGATCTCGAAAGAAGGCCGAGCAACAGTTAGAGGGCCTGCCTGTAGAGATTGTCGAAGGTGACATGTTGGAGGTCGCGAGCTTTGCTGCCGCCCTTGTAGGTGTCGACGTCGTTTTTCACACCGCCGCATACTTTCGCGACAGCTACAACGGCGGAAGCCATTGGGACGCTCTCTATGCAGCGAATGTGAGTGGAACTCGCAATCTCCTACAAGCCGCCTACTCCGCGGGCGTCCGACGTTTTGTCCATACAAGCTCCATTGCCGTGCTGCGTGGAAAGCCTGATCAGCTGATTAACGAGACAATGCTGCGGAAGGAATCTGACGCAGACGAGTACTATCGAAGCAAGATCCTGTCGGACCGCGAGGTGCTGGCATTCCTGAAGTCTCACCCAGACTTCTGGGCAGCGATGGTGCTGCCTGGGTGGATGCATGGCCCTGGCGACCTCGGACCAACATCAGCTGGGCAACTGGTGCTCGATTTCATGCATGGGAAGCTTCCAGGAGTCCCCCCAGGATCGGTGGCCATCGTTGATGCCCGTGATGTCGCACGTGCTCTCATTCTTGCGAATCAACACGGCGTCCGTGGCGACCGTTATTTGGCAGCGGGGCCGAGAATGAGCATGAGCCAGGTTCTAGCAGCACTGGAGAAGGTGACCGGCGTGAAGGCTCCGACACGCTCAATTCCACTTGCACTTCTCTATCCGATTGGGCTGGTGAGCGAAGTTAAGGCTCGCCTGACCGGGAAGCCTGTTCAGTTGAGCTGGGCAATGGTACGCGCTCTTTCGCGCGAGAACGGACAGTCACGCTTCGACCCCAGCAAGAGCGCGCGGGAACTCGGATTGCGCTTCCGACCCTTGGCAGAAACCCTCCGCGACGAGGTGGAGTGGTTCTTGGCCAATGGCAAGGTTGCCGCCAACACGAAGCTCGCCGCGCGATCTACGTGAAAATTCATAGCGTCCCGGCAGATCGAATGATACCGGGATCTCCACCTATCGGCCAAGCAACAGGCGACCCCGTTCTGCATTGCTCCCCCCTCTAGGCCATGCCCCTTCCCCATGACTCATCAGCTCATCGCCTGCCGTCCGCGCCGCGACGTCCGCCCGCTACCTCGAGAGAGGAGTCTTGCCTCCGAAAGGTGGAACTTCTTGATGGAGTGGATGCGCAGTCCATTCAGTGTCGGAGCCTTGCTGCCCTCCGGGCAGCGATTGGCGCAGGCAATGACCCAGGAAATCATCGCCTCCGATGCGCCAGTTCTCGAGCTGGGCCCCGGTACCGGCGTCTTTACTCATGCGCTGCTCGCACGCGGCATTGAAGAGGTACAGATGACCCTGCTGGAATCAAACGTGGGGTTCTCGCACTTGCTCGAGCAGCGCTTTCCGTTGGCGCGTGTTCTACGTGCCGACGCAACATCGCTGGGCCGGCTTTCACCAGCGCGTGATGTCGTCACTCCCGGCGTCGTCGTTAGCGGACTGCCGTTGCTTGCTATGAGCACACGAAGCGTCTTCAAAGTGATGGCCGGTGTATTCCGCCATCTGCGCGAGGGGGGCGCACTCTATCAGTTCAGCTATGGTCCGCGCTGCCCTGTACCTGCGTCGATACTGAATCGTCTCGGCCTCACCGCGACTCGGACCAGCTTTGTCTTACTTAACGCCCCACCGGCCTTCGTCTATCGCATCACCCGTAAGTAGGCAATTCTCATAGATCTGGAGAGCAGCAATGTCCCACTCAACAGAACGATCATCTGGCGTGCTACTTCCTGGGCGAGTGGTCATCGTCACCGGCGGTGGAACGGGTATAGGGCGAGGAGCAGCACTTGCCTATGCACGGCATGGAGCAAAAGTGGTCTTGGCCGGTCGTCGATCGGCAGAAATTGAGGGGGTTGCACACGAGATTTCGGCCGCAGGTGGAGAGGCAATATCCGTTTCCTGCGATGTTTCAATCGAAGAGGACGTCCGCCACTTGATTGACCTGGCCCGAGCTCACTATGGAAGACTTGATGCGGCCTTCAATAATGCCGGGATACTTGGAACCGTTGCGGCAATCCATGAGCAGACAAGTAGGGACTTCGACGCCACAATTGGAGTGAACCTGCGCGGCGTATGGCTCTGCATGAAGTATGAGGTGCAGGCCTTTGTTGCTCAAGAGCGGGGCGGTGCAATCGTCAATACATCATCTTGGTTGGCTAAGGGATCCCTGCCGGGAATGTCGGCATATTCCGCCAGCAAGGGTGCGCTCGATGCAATGATACGTGCCGTGGCGATTGAACAGGGACCCAACAATATTCGCATCAACAACGTCAGCCCTGGAATCATCAATACCTCGATCAACGGCCGCAGTAGTGACGTTGAAAAGATCTTTGAGCCCTTCATTCAGCAAACTCCGCTCAAGCGTGTGGGGCAGCCAGAAGATGTAGGAGATGTCGTTGCTTGGCTTTGCTCTGACGAAGCCCGTTTCATCACGGGACAGAGCATTGTGGTTGATGGCGGCTTCTCTATCCCTGGGAGGCGATAGGCATCGTCCCCCCTTGAACGAAGCGTCCGTCCAGAGAGCGGTGGCATGTTTATGTAGCGGTATAGACAGGAGATCGTTATGAGAATGCAAGGCGAAACATCTCACCAGAAGCCGGCAGTCTTTGTTCTCACTGAAGAAGAACTGCTGGGGACGGAGGATCGGTGGCGGCGATTTGGTGCCCCAGTGGCGGCAGGTGCCTCGACTAAGCCGGACGGCACGCCGGACTACGGGATCTTTGGTCCTGGAACGGTGGCTTGGGAGGTACTGCTGCATCCGGCCACCGCCGTCTTCGAGACCGGTGCGCAGGGGACACTGCAAGTGTTGTATCGCCCGGTACCTGCAGGTGTACGGGATGGTGATGGAGTGATGCACAAAGCGCGGCGCGGAACGTTCACTGTGTTTGACGGGTTTCATCGCACGCAGCGTAATTCTGGTTTGCACGCACCAATGTGGTTGGGTGACACCAATACAGCCAAACGCATGGCGGAATACCTGCATCGCATTCACGGGCATGTGCGGGGCTCGATCATCGATGTGAGTCTGCCGGAGCTGGGGGGGTATGCTGCGGCCGAGCCACGCGACGCGATGTGGGCAGCGATCACCGAGATGATGCCCATCCTGTGGGCCTATGAGGCCTTTGCCTATCACGGAGACACCAAGCCACACAAGTTGAGCCCAGAACTACGCGACCAGTATGTACGCGACTGGATTCCCTACCTGCGATTAGTGGGGGCGTCGGAGGAAGAGATCCCGACCTCGATGGCGGAAGTTGAGGCCCTGTTCCAGAAGTACAAGTCTCTATTTGGGCACAGCGACACATCCTGGGTGAGTCCGGAGGATGGGGTGGACATCGCCAAGCTAATGGACGAGATGGTCAAGCGTAATTGGCATCCGTCGCATCAGATGGCGGCCGATGCGATGTCCGAGCTAGTGGTCGGGCCGATTGCCTCGCTGGTAAAGGCAAGCTTTCCTGAATGGATGCAAGAGATTGTAGGAATTGGCCCGGCCGAACGAGCGGACCTGGCAGAGCAGTTGACCTCTTCGCAGGATTGGATCAAGTGGATGCAGCGGCCCGAATCGGAATCCCGAGTGCAGCGTCTGATGTGGGGGCCAGATGGTGTGGAACTGATCGAGAACGCGCGCCGCCTGCATCACGAGGCAGGTGGTCTGAAGGTCATGGCGACCCGCAAGTGAGCGCAAAGAATGGCTCGAAGGATACTACAGAGGGTTTCTGCTCTGGTTCTTATAAGTCCACCAGAGCGCAGCTCATCTCTGCGCTTGCCCTCTAGGCGGTGGACTGCGACTCGCGCTTAATTAACTCCAGATAAGGGGCATGATCTGATGCATTTCGTCCTGATTCATGGTGCGTGGCACGGTGGCTGGTGCTGGGAGGAAGTTGGCCCGCTTCTCGAAGGGTTAGGCTATGACGTCATTGCGCCCGATCTCCCAGGGATGGGGTCGGACCAGGCATCTTTGGAAGGGGATGTCATGTCGCGATGGGTGGATGACATCACTGACCGCATCCGCCAACTCGAGGGAAGGGTGATGCTGGTCGGGCACAGCAGAGGCGGTGTTGTCATTACCGCCGTGGCTGAGCGGATCCCGGAAAAATTGTACGCACTAGTCTATCTAACTGCGATTCTGACGCGTCCAGGCCAGTCAGCGCTCGACGTGGCAATGGAGCTGGGCGTGGGCGCTGACATACCGGTGGTCATGGAGCAAACGACCGGAACCTGCACTATCGTCCGCGAGCAGGCATCGGCGGTCTTTTACAACATACTGGACGAGGCGCAGGCGTCAAGGCATATCAACAGGCTTTGCCCTGACCCCATCCAGCCGATGATGTTTCCTATTGAAACGACAGCTGGGCGTTTTGGGTTGGTTCCCAAGTACTTCATCAAAGCAGAGTTTGATCGCGCTATTCCACTTGAAAAGCAAGAGAAGATGATTGAGTACTACCCCGGCCTCATCGCCATGTCACTTCCAAGCGATCACTCACCGTTCTTCTCAATGCCTGAGCGGCTTGTCGAAGCGCTTATCCAGATCACACAGTCTGTGTCTAGCAACAGGATCGCGAGATCTACTAGCTGGCGACAATGCTAGTGGGTAACGCTGAAGCACATACCTATTTACCCGCAGATCGGCCACTTCAAACATTGGATTCTCTCCGGAATCCCGATGGGCTACGACGAGGAAGTGCCGCCTCACACCAATAGCAAGGTCGTTGCAGAATACTAACTTCGAGCCCCCCGCACAGCGCCGGAGCTTTGTCGTGAGAAAAAGATGCCAGTCGATCAAGGTGCTTTTCGTGGGGTGAATTTGATCTAGTGCATAATTAATTCATTATCCTCTACGAACTGGAAGGGCGGAGAGTTCGTTCCGAGCCGAATTTTGCTTGGCATCGGATCATGCTTTGCGTCTGCGCGTTGGCTGGCTCTTTTACACAGCAATTGAAGAATGAGGTATATGAGATGCAAGTGATTGTGGGCACCTGTCCTTCTCTGCGTCCTATTGCAATCAGCCTCTCGATTCTCCCTTTCGCTCTTCCATTTGGTGTTAACGCGTCCAGAGAATGTGGGACAGAGAACTCTGCGCGACCAACCGTCGCAGATCGACTTCCGAGTCGACAATGACCTGTTCGGTGGCCGCCACCAGGAGGGGGGCATACCAACGGCGTAGCACTGACCTTCGTGTCGTCGAACCTGTTCGATTACACCGACGATCCTTGCCTGCCGAGCATGGCGCGCTGGGTGAACCAGTACCTGGAAGGCCTGCATCTCGGCAAGTTCGAGCAGCAGAACATGATCATCAGCATCGGCCAGGGCATCTTCACCCCGACCGAGAAGCCAAGGTCAACGCCGGTGGCGATTTGCGTTTCGGCTGGAAGCTGGCGGACGATTTGGGCAACAGACCATTGCGGCCGGCCGGCGAGAATGCCGCGCCTACCAGTGGTGGCCACCCCCGGGGCTGGTTCGGGCGCCTGCTTGCGACCACAGACGCGGCATGGGTGATACGCGACATCACCCTGAACGACACAACACGTTCCGCAACAGCCACAGAGTGGACAAGCGCCACATGCTCACCCAGGACGCCTACGGCATCGCGGTGATGCTCGGGCGCTGGACGTTTGCAGTGGAAGGCTGCCACAGCGCCTGCGAGTTCTATGGCCGACGTCAGTCGCCGGTGTTCGGCAGCTTCAGTGCTAGCGGGATGCACTAGATCGCGGAGGCGGCGCTGTACGTGTGACGCAAGAAGTAGGGCGGACGAGGGCATCTCAGCTCAAGCGGGTGCAATTGCTCGTTGAGGAAAGCTGCAAGCTCAAACAGTTGGTGTTGGGGTTGAACCTAGGCGGAGTACTGCTACAGTAGATGCTCACATGGGAGCTCTGAAGCCTGCCCAGAAGCGTGCCAGTGTGGGCGGCTGCCGGGCTGAATTGGTAGCAGTGAGTAGCGTGCGCCGCGGATTGTGTCGATGTCTCACTCTGCGCTTTCCTATCTGCCTCAACCGCGTTACAGCAGTGCGATCCGCCGGCGGATGCATGAGACTGGACAGGCGCCGATTCGTTGCGGCGGTGGTCGCGTGTAGTTATAGTTGATGTTGCGAAGGGAGGGCTGGCGGAATGATCGTAAGCGCGCATCGCACCCATAAGGCAGAGGGCCCTTCTTAATGGCATTGCCGGCCATGCTGCAGCCGGAGCTGTCGTCGCCGACTGCTGTGCAAAGGGGGGGGGGCGACAGCACCCGACGCCCTGTGGGGCATGGGCCTTCTCAGTGATGCCTTGTCCAATGGTCGGCGCATCCGGTTACTGCAGGTGCTGGATCACTTCAGGCATGGAGTGCCTGGAGATCGCCCTGGATCAGTCTTTGCGTGCAGACGATGTCGCCGAAGTGGTGGCATGGCTGGTCGCTACGATGCAAGTCTGATGCAGTCAAGGTGCAAATCGGCGATGAGTTCGCCGGGAAGGTTACGGACCGCTGGGTCTAAGAGAAGTGCGTGGATGTGAATTTCTCTCGGCGCAGAATGTCGACGGACAATGCGATGGTGGAGGGATTCAACGGCCGGCTCCGCCAAGAGCGCCTGCATGAACATTGGTTCTTGTCGTTGGCCGATGCGCTGAGCAAGATGCGTCCCAAGGTGTGGTAGGCACTGCGTCATGGGTCGACGTTGCGTGGGCATTGCGTTCCAAGTCCGGGCGAAAACTGTTACGACTTACTCCCGCCTCGATAGCCACAATGCGTACTAAGATGATCTGGTGTCCAGCCATCATTCTCGCCTAGATGGTCGCATGAGTGGGCTTTCCGGCGAATAGTCTCTTGAGTGCATCCAGTGTGCAGCGTTCAATGCTGTCCATAAGGCTACCCGTTCTTCTGTCAGAAGTCTTAGCCGGCCGTGGTACGAAGCGACGCTGGAGAGCAGGCCGCTCGGCGTGACCTTGATTGGAAGAGTGCTACCGGAGCCAGCTTTTCACGAGGTACCTAAGACGCGGAATTGTGAACTTGATCTAGAGATCCTCTTCGCGGCCACTTGCTGTGATTCCTTAGCGCCTTCTCTTCCTGCACGAGAAGGCTCAGAGCACTTGCCAGAGACTGATGCGACCGACGGAGGATGTCCAGAGAGGCGGGCAGCCTCGTACCACATTCAGGTCGATTCACGTTCCCGATCGTGAGGTGCGAAGACATTGTTCTGAGCCAGGGGTTCAAGGCTGCCCTAAATGATGCTGGCGTATCACATAGCCAGGCAACAGCCGAGAAGCTTCTCTATGAGCTCCTAGATATGCCTGAAGACAGCTGTCACGACGAGGTCGCCGCTGTTTAGCGATTTGCACTTCTTGGTGGGAGTGCTGAGCGTTTGGCTGAAATGTCGCCTCGCTCAGAGATCGACTGCTCGCGTTTTGCGTTCAGTGCGCCGTTGAGCGAAAGAACTGCCTTCGTTCTAAGTTGGCCAAGTCAAATGAGTAGTGATTTCAATCTCTGCTTCAGCGCTAGGCGGCGCAAGTGGGCTAGGCGTTCACTTCCAGGGGGAGGGGGCCATGCGGCGAGCTACAGTCAGCCCCAAAGGTTCAATCCCTCACTCTTGCTGCAGCACTCTGCTAATAGTCAAGCTGCCGAACACAGGCGGGGCACTTTGGCCGTTAAACTCGCGTGTGCTGTGGTAACGGGCCATCGCAAACTTCCAGTGACCCCTCGTCACCGCAATGCCGTAGCCACCGTAGGCCACAATGTGGCGCTTGTCCACGCTGTGGCTATCGCGGAACGTGTTGCCATCCAGGGTGACGTCGCGGATCACCCAGGCCGCATCGCTGGTGGCGAACAGATGCCAGGACCAGCTGCTCGGCCTGCCACCGCGGGTCGGCGCGGTGTTCTCGCCGGCGGGACGCAGCGGCGTGCTACCGAAGTCATCCGGCAGCTTCCAGCCGAAGCGCACTTCGCCACCGATGTTGGTCTTGGTTGCCAGATTGCCGACCGAGCCGCCGTAATGGCTGATCGCGTCCCAACCCCAGCCGCCCGCGTTGATGCTGGCATCGTGCGGCCAGCGTCGCATACGCTCATGGGTGAGCATGAACAGCGGCTCGTTGTGCAGCTGGTTATCCCAGCCCTGGAACTTCTCGTCGCCCAGCACGTTGTGCACGGCATTCTGCGCCTGCTTACCCTGGGCCCATGGACCGACCACGCCCAGGGTCAGCTGGGTTGTTTGCAGGCGGTCGCCACTGCGAGCGTTGTAGCCGAAGCTGGCGATTAGCACTCCCGCGTAGGGGCGGTCATCTACGATCAGATCCTTACGGGTGAGGTCGGTCGGGGTGAAGATGCCCTGGCCGATGCTGAAGATCATGTTCTGCTGCTCGAACCGACCAGCGTGCAGGTGCTCTAGATAGCCATTGACCCAGCGCGCCATGCGCGGCAGGCAGGGATCGACCAGGTTCGACGACACGAAGGTCAGTGCTGCGCCGTTTGTATAGCCCTGATCCTGGTGGCGGCCACCGAACAGATCGTTGTCAATGCGGAAACTTACTTGTGGGGGATGTTCGCGAATCCCATCCATCTCGCATCTGCTGGTAGCATGAGCAGCAGTGGGCATGGATGTCGCCTGCAGTACCGCAAAGCCCATCGCGAGCCAAGATGGGCTAAGGGATACGCGCAAAGAAGAACATGACTCATGGCAATTTAGCATTGGGCCACACCAGTCTGACTTGGGAATTTCCCTTTTTTAAACTCACCCTTAAAACGAGCTGCGACCACTCAATGGATGTTGATCAACAGCAACATTCATCAAATCTACCCTCGTGGCGACTGACCGTGGAATGGTAACGCCACCTACAATAGTGATCATAGATTCAAGCAAAGTTAGTTGCACGCAGCCTCTAGTTGGGCCGCAGTGTTTGCGACAACATTCCCATGGGCGCTACGCGAGCTCCCTCTTCTAAAAACCTGCTCCTCAGCTGCTGACTGACGTACCTCCCCTGAAAGGACTGGCTTCCGTCTGGACTAGCGTCAGTCCCTATGAAGAGGGTCGCTCCGGTAGACACTGCCATCGAACCACCGGGCACTCAAATGTTCGGGGTACGAAGGTATGGCTCAGCCCATGCCGAGATCACCGCGGCTACATATTCGGACTCACCGCGCGAGCTCAGCATATGATCCGCTCCTTCGATCGCGATGAAGTTTTTTGGATGCGACGCGGCATCAAATAGCGCTTGGGCATTATCGATACCGACTATGTTGTCGCTTGGGGCATGAAGAATAAGCAGCGGAAGCCCTAAAATCTTCACCCGCGACATCAAGCTCTCCCTCCTCAAACTATCGAGGAAGCGTCGACTAAGGTGGAAGGTCTTACCCCCAAAACTGACCATCGAACCACCTTCCGTCTCGATTTCATGGACAACATCCGGTTGTAGCAAGTGCTGAACATGTGCGACATCGGAAGGGGTGCCTATGGTTGCGACAGCCTTAACCGTCTTGATCGCACCAGCCGCAGATAGAGCCGCTGCTCCACCCAGGCTATGCCCAACAAGCAGCGATGGGGCCATGCCTGCGTTTGACAGTGCAAGCGCCGCCGCCACCAAATCATTGACGTCTGTGGAAAATCCTGCGCTACCAAAGTTTCCTCCGCTACTACCAAGTCCGACGAAGTCGAAGCGAAGAACGCCTACTCCATAGCGCGCCAGCGCCCGCGAAACCCGGACTGCCGCCAAACTATCTTTTCCGCAAGTAAAGCAATGGGCGAAAATAGCCCAGCCGCGCGCCGTGCCTTGTGGCTTCTCGATACGTCCAGATAGCAGCTCCCCTGAAGCGCCCTGAAAGTCGAATGATAGGCTAGACATGCAATAATTCCACAGAGACCCCGATAGCCGACCCTAATCGCTCAAGGACTGGGAACCCTCGAGCGATTGGGGGAGCTTGGATTAGGACACGAATCCACGCAGAGTTACGTCAACCTCAGCCTTTCGCAACAAGTTGCCAATCATGCAAGCCTCATCCGCCTTTTTGAGAAGCTCCTCGGCACGCTTAACTTCATCATTGGTGGCATTCTCAGTGAACGCAATATGAACCTCATGTGCAACCTGCAAACCACCTGCCTCTCGCCCGGCCAAGGTCGTCTGGATCTTGATATCAGCTGCAGGGAGCTTGCGCCCATCCATCATGGCTGCAAGCGTCATTACATAGCACGAAGCGGCGGATGCAGCCAACAACTCCTTGGGGTGCGTACCCTTACCACTTCCTCTCATCTCTTGGGGGACTGCAATCTTCGTATCCAGGGTTGGCGACAGCAGGCGGCCCTCACCCGAAATTTTTCCGCTCCAAGTCACCGATAGAACATTTGCTGAGCTAGCCATAATTACCTCAAGGTTGGTTATTCAATGGTTTATGATCGATCACATGTACATTGTGTTCATTGGTTATGAATTAGTCATCGACTGAGGGTGCCTCCGTGGTCAGGAAGGGTGGTGTCACAACAATCTCTTTCCAGATTGGCGAGCTGCCAATTAGTGAATAGGCATCTATGGATCGCCACACGAATCCAGTCGCCTTCAGCCTAGGAGTGGTGGGGGCGCTACGGACTTCCTTGCGGCATCACGAAGGGCTGTCCGCAGGCTCTCCTCAACGACTGGGTGATAGAGCGGCATCGCAAGCATGGTGTCGACGGTCAGCCCCATCTGGAGACTCCATGCCAACAGGTGCCCTAGGTGCTCAGCGGAAGGGCCGATGATCTCCGCCCCCAAGAAACGTGCCGTGCCACGCTCCGCATAGATGTGCAGCATTCCGCGGTTCTTGAGCATCACCCGACTTCGCCCTTGATTTACAAAGTTTGCTTCACCAACGACGAATCCACCTTCTGGAAGTTCGCGATAGCGCAAGCCGACCAAGGCGATCTGCGGATCAGAAAAGACAATGGAAAGGGGGACATGCCGTGCCAAGTTTGCTATGACATCCTTTTTCGCGACCAGGGCCGCGTTTCGCCCTGCACTGCGGCCTTCGCCAACCGCCTCATGCATTATCTGGAACGCGCCGGTCACATCACCCGCAAAGAAGACTGGAGGACCAATTGCCCTTAGGGTCTGACTATCGATCTGAGGAGCGCCCCCGGAATCGAGAATCATGGATGTGTGCTCTAGTCCGAGCCCAGCCAGATTTGGACGACGCCCAACTGCCGCAAGTGCGTAGCTATAGATCCGTTCTATCACACAGCCATCTTCCCGCTTATAGCGAATGCAGACCCCGTCATCGACGCGACTAGCGGCTATCACTTCGCCATCAGGCTCGAAGTAGAGTTCAGATGAAAAGATGCTCCTTCCACTAGAGATAAGGGCAGGATCAGTAAGTGGCCCTACATGGCCGCGTGCACCGAACAAGCCAACCTGGACGCCGAGTCTCGACAGCGCCTGCCCAAGCTCAAGTCCGATCGCGCCCGCCCCAATCACCGCAATGCTGTCTGGCAATAAGTCCCAATCGAACAGGTCGCTGCTAACCACCAATCGGTCGTCAAGGCCGCTGAGAACGCCAGGAACCAATGGCGCTGATCCAGTTGCGATCACGATGCTGGATGCGTGAACCTGCACATTCTCTCCGACTTGAAGGACGAGATCGCTAACAAAGTGCGCGTGTCCGTGGAGGCGATCCTCACTGGGCATAGCTTCGACATCGGCGATCACTGCGCCAACAAATCTATCCCGTTCGCGCTTGACGCGCCCCATAACTTCGCGGCCGTCGATGTGAAGGCTCTCGATGTGGATTCCAAAAGGCACCGCATGCGAAGCCGCATGGGCAACTTCGGAAGCTGCTATCAGCAGCTTCGAGGGCATGCAGCCTACCCGCGCACAAGTCGTGCCATGTAAGCCACCCTCGATTAGAAGAGCCTTCACTCCCTCACTCTTTGCTGCCCTGTAGGCACTCAAACCAGCAGTTCCAGCACCTATAATGGCCACGTCAGTCTGGATGATTTTCATCTCATGCGCTTCCTAGATCGACTATTCTTGCTGCTAGATTACGCTCAGGAAACTGAGATCGGTGATAGCTAGATTGACTGACCGTAGTTTGATGGTGTTCACCACAGGTACTCGGCTAGGAGGGATTCCAGCTCATTCTTTGGCATTGCACCATCAAATGATTTGGAGATCCGGCCGCCCTCGAAGACGCGCAGGGCGGGGATGGACCGGATGCCATACTTAATTGCGAGATCTATATTCTCATCGATGTTTATTTTCACCACGGCGATCTTGTCTGGAAACTCTTCAGCAATTGCATCAAGTGCCGGGGCGATCGCGCGGCAAGGCCCGCACCATGGAGCCCAAAAGTCGACTAGGACTGGCTTGCTGCTGTTGAGGACATCTGAAGCGAACCTTGCGGCGCTTGATGCTTGTGCCTTCATGAGAATAATCACCTGGATGTAGAGTCGGATCTCAGATTCGCCGTACCCTCGATCCGGCTGCTTGCTGAAGGCGGAGGGGGGGGCAGACTCGCTAATGGACGGCCTCAAGATCGCCGCCTTGATGCAACGGCATCAAATGTACACCACCAGAAAGGCGAGTCCATTGCGAATTTGGAATTTAATTAATGCTATTAAAGCAATAGTCCCGTTGTCATTTCAGGATGAGTAGTCCGTGGTAGCATGTCAATGCGGCCTTACAGGACACCGATTTGTGGATATCAAGGCGTTGCGCTTCTTTCTTCACGTGGCGGACACGCTTAGCTTTAGTCGTGCTGCTGAGCGCCTGAATGTGTCGCAATCGGTTGTGACGCGTGTGATTGCTCAGCTCGAGCACTCCGTTGGCATCAAGCTGCTTGATCGGACGACGCGACGAGTCGCTTTGACACCAGGCGGCGTACTTCTTCTAAAGGAAGCTCAACCACTGATGGCACACATCGAGTCGGTTCAGAGGGCCGTGCGACATGCCGTAGCCGAGCGTAGCGGCCGCTTCACAGTCGGTTCGACTTCGATGGCGATGCAGACCGTGACACCTGCGTTTCTTCGACGCTTCAAGCAGATCCACCCTGATGTCCAGCTGGAGGTGCGCGAGCTGACGAGCGACGCGCAAGTGGAGTCACTGCTTTCGACTGAGATTGATCTTGGCTTTCTCTTAATGCCAGCCAGCAATCCAACGCTGACTGTTCAACCCATCTACCACGAGCGTATGCGTTTGGCCGTACCTGACGACCATCCACATGCGACTGCAGTGGAACGAAATGGTGCGGTGCCGTTGTCTGCGTTCGCAGCGGATTGCTTCATCATTCCAGCAAAGCGTGACAACCCGACAGTGCATGATGAAGTAATCAAGGCCTGCGAAGATGCTGGTTTCAGACCACGGTTAAGGGAGTGTGCGGAGAACCAAACTTGCCTCGGTTTGGCTCGTGCGGGTCTGGGAGTGCTCTTCATACCTAGTCGACGGACCAATCTGCCGGTCGAAGGACTGGTTTTTCTGGAAGTTGCTGATCCAGTTCCAGAACTCCACATTGCGGCAGCCTGGCGCACAGATGACCCCTCAGCGTTCCTCGCAGCATTCCATGCCAATGGTTGGGCGGAGCTCAATCTGGGCGAACATTAAAGCACCACTCCTGATGATTGGATAAAATTTGCCCGACGCCCTCCCGCCTCGACTATCAGTGCACTCCACTGGGGGATCTGGATCTTCATGTCCAGGGAAGCGACAGGAGTTCAAGAACAATAACCGCAATGCTAACGTGTCGCGGTGATGTTGAGTCTTCCTCCTCCTGCTAGATATTTGTTTAGGCGATAGGTGGGCGGGCGTCCTGAAGGACGCCCGATCCATCCATCAAAGCGTTGCCCCGTTGGCCGGGCAGCAGGTGCTCTTCTGGCGCGGAAGTACCAAGTTGGAATGATTGGGTTCAAGCGGGAAAGCGCAATCTGCGCCACGCTTGACAGTTGGCGGGCGCAACGAGCGGAGCGAGACTTGGGCGCAAGCTATCTGAGGACGTCAAAACCTTTTTCTAGTTCAGCTCACCCAGTAGATTTCTCGGGATGGATCCGGAGCGACGCTGTCGATAGCACCTCTCTGTGTACCGCAGGACGAGAACGAGGCAAAGACCGCTTATGTTAGCCAATCCCGGCGGGCTTCTAAGTGCCCCGCTCACCGACCAGGAGGGCACCTTCACTTGCCCCATCAGCACCGGTCCACGCCTGGGCGCGCCGTTCTGCACATGGGAGCAGAACGGCAAGCGCGAGAGTTCGCGCGAGCCCGCAGTGAAGATTCCCGCCGGCGTCAGGATCATTCAGGATCATTCCCGACTCCCAATCGTTCACACAGGCCGTCGGCTACGTCACCGTAGGCAATCCGGACCACGCCGCACTTGCCCCTCGCAACTAGGGTGTGGAGCTGGTGCCGGTCACCCATTCCAATGACCTGTACGTAGTGAGACATTCGATCTCATCGTGCAGTACAACGGCAAGCCACTGCCCCATCAGGCCGTGGAGATCACCGAGGCGGTGTGGAGCTCGGATCGCACGCGGCAGGTTGCAAACCTGAAAGGCGATGCTGCTGGGCACGTGCGCGTCCCGCATTCCGCCGCCGGCACCTGGATTGCGCTGACCCGCTACCGCACGCCCGCGCCGGCAGGTGCCCCGGTGGCCACAGCAACAGCGTCACGCTTTCGTTGCGCGTGCTGAATCCCTGAGTTCGCTGAAATACTGCCTTCGAGGTCAACATGAAAACCACCGTGCTTGCCAGTGCGTGCGTTGCCACGCTGCTGCTTTCTTCTGCTGCCTCCGCACAGAACGCGTCGGGCCCGTCCCCGCTGGTGGGCGGCCATCGGTTGGTCGCCAAGATCGAGCGCGAGCGTGCCGTCCAGGTCGAGCAGACCAGGGCGCGTTTTGCGGCGCTGGATAGCGACAGGTACGGCCAGGTTTCGCGAGCCGAGTTCGATGCTGCGGGCGAGAAGGCCTGACAGGGCGGGTAGAAGGCACTGGCCAGCAAGGGCACGGAAGCCACGGCTGCACCGCAGCGCGAGGCGAAGACCGCCGCCGTCGTCCAGCGCTTCGACAACCAGCGGCGCCGCCGCCTGGGGGTGCCGGCCGGCCACACCTCCGCGGGTTTCCTCGAGCTCTACGACGAAAACGGCGATGGTAAGGTCGACCGAGCCGAGTATCAGTGAGTGTGCGACGCGCAGTTCTCCCGCACCGACAGCAACGGCAACGGCAACGGCAACGGCCAGGGTGTCGGGCACCGCAACAGCCGAGGTGTCGCCACCAATGACTATGTCTACACCATGCCGATCAACCGCGGCAAAGCAGAAGTGAAGGGTATTGAGGCAGAGGGCATGTGCCTGCTGTCCGATGACTGGCTGACCCGCATTGCCTCATCTGTCACCGGTCGAGTGCCTGGTTTCAGCTCTTTCGGTCAGTCAAGCGCGTACCGGTGCCGATCACAGCGCCCCAATTGCCGGCGGCTGTGGCGTCCCGCTGAACGGCGGCCAAGAGCGAACTGCAATCGAGCCCGACGCAGGCGTCGCCAAGTTGATCTGCAGGGGCATCGTAAGCCTAAGGCGGCTGGGATGGAGCCAGCGCTGGCACAAGAGGTAGGGCGAGGGGGGGGCGATACTCATGAATTGGCCGCAACTATGCTTCCGGCAGCTTCTGCCGTTTTGGACTAGGGATGCCGGCCGGGAGGGTAGGAAAGCCCTCACTCGACAGTACGGACTATTCCTACAAGACATCAGCCCGTTGGACAAGCGATCATGGCAAGGGGAATGTGGTCTGCCGCTGCAGTTCTGGGTCGGTGAGCTTATCTCTACTCCGGCTTTGAAGTGGGGTGGCATAGCGGGATATCCGCTGAGCAACCATCTCAGTCCTGGACCCAACACCGAGTGTCGAGACACTTAGTACTGGCTACTGAACTATTTCGAATTTTCCAGGTGCGCTCCTTGAAAGAGTAGTAGCTGCGACCTGTTCTCATCGGTACATCCTTGTTGCTTTTCTTGCACAAGTGTTGCCCAGTTTGTAATGGATGGGCTGTAGTTCCAGAGTGTCCGCCATCCGCTGTGCTCGTAGCGCTCGTTCTTCGCGGCAATCGATTGTGAGTAATTTGGCGTTGTCTCTTGCGGTCTTTGACACTGCAAGGGGGCATCTGCCGATTGGAAGTGGCTTCCCATGGATCCGCCCTACATATCACCACGTCAGCCGAATGGAGTCGCATTGTGAAACCGCGCTTCGCTTCCACTCAAAGTGGCGTCTCTCCATGTCTCACCGGAGATTCGCCCAGGTGTCAACGACACAGCCTTGATGTTGCTATCAGCACTGAGCAAGCTTCAGGCCACCTATGCAGAGCACTGTGCTTGAGTCTGCTGCTTGTCAGTGCGCAGGCAGGTGCCCAGGAAAGCGGAATCGTGTGGACGGTTAGCTCCATGGAGGGGCCGCAACAGGGAACGTATAGGACGCAGGAAGAGGCCGCAGCGGCCATTGAAGGCCTGCCCAGCCCATTTCCACCAGGCTATCCGATCCCCAACCCGTATCCCTACATCGACACCATCAAGGAGCCGCAAGTCGGTTCCGATGGCAAGTTGTCGATCGTGTATTGGATGGGCTTGAAGCCCTCGTTGGACCCCGATTGGAAGTACAACGCGGGTGGGCTTAACGGTGCAGGTCCGTTTGCCGCCGAAGCCGAATTGGTGGCGGCCATTCAAGCCCGCTACAACCAAGATTACGCCGAGTGTACGAGCAACGCCAAAGTCACGTTCGTAGGCGATTGGTACACCGAACAGCCTTTGCACGAGGGCACGATCGAGCAACGACGATATTCGGTGGAGTACTCGGATGGCTTGAACACGCAACATTCTCCCTGTGAACCGCAGGTGATCGAGCTAGGAGCGATGCGCTCACGGCACCAGCAATGCCCGAACATGTTCATGCAATGGGACAACGCGCGCCAGGCTTGCGCTAGCTGGATCACAGCCAGCATCAGCCCCGGCAAGATTCAGGAGTGTGGGGCCGATGCTGTTGGGCGCGCGGAACAAGGAAACCCCTGCAACGTGAAGACGGGCGCCAAGGTTGAGCACCAGACCGATGTTGATCTGGGGTGGGTTAGGCTGACCCGTACGTATCACTCTGGTGTGACAACCAAAGCCGGTGGGTTTGGCCCCGGGTGGAGCCACTCGCTCGACCGGCGTCTGGTCGTGTTGGGTGACACCATGAACCTGAGCGGAGGCGGCGGCTATCAGGTGCGCTACACGCAGGTAGGCAATGCCTACTTGGCCGCCGACAACAGCGGAGATCGCATTGTCGCCGTGGGCGACCAGTGGTGGTTGTACCGCGGCAGTGACGTGCTGATCTTTGATAGCCAGGGCCAGTTGGTTGAGCAGCGCAGCGAAGACGGTACTGGTCTGGCGTACAGCTACACCGCGACGGGACGGCTAGACGCTGTAACTCACACCACAGGCCGATCAATCCGGTTTGTTTACGCCAGCCCGGCCGCAGACGCTGTGATTAGTGGGGTAACGGCAGATGGCATCACCCTGGTCAGCTATGCCTACTCAGCGGGTCAACAGGTTGAGACGGCAACGTTCGCTGACGGCGGTAGGCGCCAATACCACTATGAGGACAGCCGATTCCCGCGCCTGCTCACTGGGGTTACTCGTGAGGACAATCAGCGCTACAGCACATTCACCTATGACGCCAAGGGTCGAGTGACCTCTAGCCAGCACGCTGGAGGTGCCGACGGCATCACTCTGACGTACCGCGCAGAGGGCGGCACCGTGGTCACCGATTCCATCGGACAGACGACAACCTACGCGCTGACCGACGATGTTGGTGCGCTGCCGCGACGACTGACAGTGGTCGCGGATGAACTGGGTACTGCAAACGGCACCTACCATGCCGAGGCCAATGACTTCCGAGGCCGCCCGGCCAGTGTCATCAATCGCGCGGGCACCAAAACAGAGTACACCTATGTCGAGGCCAATGACCCGGTCGCCGGCACACCTGCTCGTACAGTGACGACTACTGAAGCGGTAGGTCAACCAGAGCAGCGCACTAGCACGACAACCACCGATGTCACCAGCAATCGGGTGATGCGCTCGACTATCGAGGGTCAGGAAACCCGTATTGCTCGCAACGATAGGCTGCAGCCGATCAGCGTGGCGGTACGCGATACTGCTACCGGTGAGGTCCGAACCACAACGTACGTCTACTGCGAGGCCGCTGACGTCACCGCCGCCAACAGCACCTGCCCGGTTCCGGGCTTGCTCAAGTCGTTCAACGGACCACGCACTGACGTCAACGACATCACCACGTTCCAGTACTACAGCAGCGACGATCCATCGTGTGCGGCTACGCCGCAATTGTGCACGTATCGTAAGGGCGACCTGCACAAGACCATCGACGCCCTTGGCAAAATTACAGAGATTCTGGGTTACGACCCGCAAGGGCGCCCGCTTTCATTGGTGGATGCAAATGGCGTGGTCACCGACTACGAGTACAACGCGCGTGGCTGGCTGATCACGACCAAAGTGCGCGGCGCCGATGATGCCGTCGAGACAGATGATCGAATCACCCGGATCGAGTACGAGCCCAGCGGCCTCGTCAAGAAGGTCACGCTCCCCGGCGGCGCGTATATCCGCTACGTCTATGATGCAGCCCATCGCCTGACCGAGGTCATCGATGAGGCTGGCAACACAGTTCGCTACACACTTGACCTGGCCGGCAATCGCAAGCAGGAGGATACGAGAACAGTAGGGGGCGAACTCAAGCGGACGCTGACACGCGAGTTCAACGTACTTAGCCAGCTCGAGACCCTGAAAGACGGATCTCTGAACGCGACCGGATTCATCTATGATTCCAACGGCAATCCCTATCAAACAACGGATGCGATGGGTCGACGGACCATCCACGCACATGACGCTCTCAACCGCCTCAGTCGAAGCATTCAGGACGCTGGCGGCCTGGCTGCAGAGATAAATTATGCGTACAACGCACAGGATCGGATCACCCAAATTTCAGACCCGAACGGTCTGAGCACGCACTACGTGTACAACGGATTCGGCGACCGGATCCAGCTCATCAGTCCTGACACGGGGGGTACCGCCTACACCTACGACGGGGCAGGCAACGTCCGAACTGAGACCGATGCGAGAGGCGTAGTCCGCACTCACAGCTACGATGCGCTGAATCGCCTGATCACCACGGCCTACCCCGACAGCAGCCTCAATGAGGCCTATACCTACGACACTCCCCCGACGCAGTGTCCGTTCGGAGAGCGTTTCAGCCAGGGGCATCGGGCCACTATGGTTGATGGCAGTGGCGGGACAGCTTATTGCTATAGCCGCTTCGGGCAACTGGTACGCAAGGTGCAGATCACAAACGGGGTGACGCTCGTGGTCAAGTACGATTACGACGTTGCCGGGCGACTGGTGGCCCAGACCTATCCGGATGGCACCGTCGCCGACTACGTCCGCGACGCCCGTGGACGCATTGCAAGCATCGGCGTGACGCGCCCAGGTAGAACACGCGAACTGCTATTGACGGTGGCGGGCTACAACCCCTTTGGGCCGGCCATGGGCTGGACGTATGGCAACGGCCGCGTGCTCGAACGAACCCACGATCTGAACTATGAAGTCCGCTCGTTGCGAGATACCGCAGCTGGCGGCCTGAACCTTGGATTCGCCCGGAATGCACTGATGCAGGTCTCCGCGATTCATGACGCCGCGTTCGCGCAACAAGCGCGCGTCAAATTTGACTACGATCCGTTGAATCGACTGACGAAGTTCCGCGATGGTCCCTCCGATGTGGCCCTGGAGACCTACGACTATGACAAGACGGGAAATCGGACCCAGTTCGCAAATAACGGCGGCATTCACACATATCAGTACTCGGGGCAGGATCATCGGCTTGCCGTGGTTGACGGTATCGCTCGCGGCTACGACGCTACCGGCAACACCACGTCAATCGATGGCGCAACCAAGGTATTCGTTCATGGATCCAATGGCCGCCTGACACAGGTAACGCAGGCGGGAGTTCCGGTAATGAATTACGCCTACAACGGCCGGGGCGAACGAGTTCGTCGTCACCTGGGCTCGTCGGACACTCTGACTGTCTACGACGAGTCCGGTCGGTGGCTGGGTGACTATGACGCAAGCGGTCTGGCGCTCCAGCAAGCTGTATGGCTGGACGATCTGCCTGTGGGTTTGGTGGCTGGGCCATCTGCAGCGGTGAACCGTCTGCACTATGTCCAGCCGGACCACCTGGGCACACCACGCGCCGTCATTGATCCGGTTCGAGATGTCGCCGTCTGGACGTGGGACATCGCCAGCGAAGCGTTTGGAAACAGTGCGCCGAACGAGGACCCGGATCTGGACACGTCTCGTTTCGTTCTGGATATGCGGTTCCCAGGGCAGCGGCTCGATGTGGCCAGTGGGCTGAACTACAATCTTCACCGTGATTATGACGCCTCGATTGGTCGCTACATCCAGGGCGATCCGATTGGACTGGCCGGCGACATCAGTCTTTACGCATACGCGTTGAATTCACCACTATTGAAGTCTGACCCCTTGGGTCTGGCCACGTACGTGATCACGACATACGACAGGATCGCGGGAGTTCGAGTAGCGACCCACTCGGCTCTATTCATCGACTCATCAGGCCAGGTGCCATTCTTGTATGACCCGGCGGGAAGCTATAGAGAGAGCACGGGGATGCGGGGAGGCGGAGGAATCTTTGAAGGTGCAGAGGACGGGGCAGTTCTTAGCGAGTACATCAAGTATCACAGTGGTCAAGGGAGCCAAGTCGAGGTGACTCGGCTGGACACTACCGTTGATCAGGAGAACAGATTCAAGATCAACGCGGAGAATTACGGTGATCGACGTGGGTTCACCTGTGCTCGCTCGGTTTCCACGGTCCTGTCAGGCTATTGCGGTGTGACCATGACGAATTTTCCAGGACTGCTCCGCAGCCAGGCTGAGGGTGCACAGCAATGCCCCGCACAGGGAAAGTAACCGTAAGCGTAATCTGCGCGCTGGCTGTCTGTGGGCTATCTCTCGCGCTTTGGCTGCTGCCTCCAAGCCAAAGAGTGTTCCGGGCAATTGTCAAGCTTGAAGCTATGAGGATCCCCTATGCGATTAGCTTCTTCATTGGGCTCTTTCTGCTAGTTCTACTATTGATACGGCTTGCACGGGCATGGCATCCAGCTTGGGTATTCGTTGGCTCGGTACTCCTGGTTCAGGTCGTATCCACGCTTTCGCTAACCATTGCCAATTTATTCATCATCAGGGGACTGGATCGCACACTTAGGACGATTGAGGAGATTGGATTGCTGGATGTGGTTTTCATGGACTTCATTGCCGCAATGGTCATTGGTACATGGCTTGCAGGCCTCTTGGTGGCCATTGCGATCATGATCTCGAGAGCGAGTCCATCATCGCAAGACGCAAGCCGCCAATGACGCATCCCAATAGAGTTCAGCGTCCGGCGATGCTTGTCGGTCCAGCGTTTCCGACGGCAGATGCTCTGGGGCATGCAGCCCTATCGACCTGAGCATGTCGCCCGAGCAAGGAAGCTGCTGGCCGGATGGCCGACCAGGTGGAGGTGCTGGTCCGAAGATCCCGGTTTGAATGGGTGTAACAGGCCCGACAAATTCCCTAGGGATCAACGCTTTGCTGGCGAGGGGGACTTGATCGTCGTACCTCGGGGCCGTGGCCCATCGGAAGTATGGTAGGTACAGGGGCCGAACAATGCATCGCATTGTGCGGTTCTCGCCCTTTTGGCGGTGCTCAAAGGCGCTCAGTCAAGCCTCTGTTGCAGCCAAGCAGCGATTCGCGGTGCACGCCGCTCTTTAGTAGCAACTCGAGCCCGAATCCCCGCGGCGGCCACCTCCGAATCCTGGTGAGCCGCGACAGCGAGGTACTGATCGGCGAAGGCTTCGATCATCGCGGCTGTCTCCAGGCTGCTGGATGTTGCTCCCAGGCCTGGATAAAAGCGCGCTCGGGAGTTGGCATCAATCAATGCGTCCACCTGATGCTTGTGGGAGAGCGCGAACTTGAGTTCGAGTTCAGGACGATAGTGGACATCGCCAGCGACGAAGGTGGGTGTTGCATCTATAGCCACTGGCCTGCGCGGGCCACGAGAGGGCATTCCCGCGCAGTGCGGGCGTAATACCTGCGGGTAGGTAGCGAGCGGGCTAGGGCGATAATGAGCTGCCTCCCCATGACCAAGGCCGCGGAGTTAATCCGATCCCTAAGACTCGTACGGATGAAGCAGTGAGCTGTGGCTGGCCCAGGAATGTACCATGCAAGCAAAGCAGCGGGCATCCAGTAGACAGATCTCTACCCACCCATTCGTACCGGCCAAATCAATCATGGTCAGCGCTCGCTTCCGCAGGCACGGCCATGTAGGCGGGCGCGAGGCCGTAGTCCTCCCCACCAAAACGACGATCCTCGAACAGGTACCCGTAATAGAACTGACGCAGGGCGGCGTGGTAAGTCCGAATGCGATCCTGATAGGCCAGGTGCGCCTGCATGTCAGTACCGGCCATGCGGGTCAAGGCGGCCTGCACACCTACCGGCGGCAGCACCCAGCCCAGCGCCGAGGCGGCCGACGAACGGCGCTCGATGCCTTCACGGTACGCCTTCGCCAGCGGCTGCACGGCGTCGTCGCCGTTCTGGTGGAAGGCCAGGTACCACTTGTAATGGAAGGTTGTGCCGAGCGGGGCCGAATGGCTCCACTGCGGGTACTTCGCATAGAACTGCTGCATGGTCTGCTCGCGGGGAATATCCCATGCGTGGTTCACCGCTTCGCGCTGCGCCCGAGCAATCTCGGCACCCTGTCCTACGGGGATGGCCCGTTCAATCAATACATTGGACACAGCGGGCAGAATCAGCGCGACAACGGCCCAGACCGTGGCAAGTGCCGCCGCGTTGGTGCCCGACGGCCAGCCGCGCCAAGCGATCAACACAGCCACGCAAGCCCAGAACAACAGATAGGCCAGCATCAACCCCAGCACCCCGGCGACCTGCGCGGCCGGCACCCCCTGCTGGATGGCCGCAATGGCAAAGGGCAGGGCGAGGCAAAGATCCAGCGCAACCAGCCTGACCAGGGCGCGGCGCAGGTAGATCCACTTCAGCTCGTCCGGCAGGCTGGCAAGCAGCTTTTCCCGGCCCGACTGGGTCTCTGCAGAACGGATGTCGTGGAACAGCACGATGACAAACAGCGGCGCCAGGAACGTGAGCAAGAACGCGAAGTCGAAGCGACCCGCCAATGCCAGTTCCGGATTGAAGACATCGCCATCGTGGATCTGCGCTTCAAGGCCCAAGGCTCGTACCCGAAGCATGAAGGGCGCGACATCGCGCATGCCTACCGCAGCAAAGGCGAGCGCGGACGGCGGATTCCAGGTGGGGTGGAACGTATAGTAGGCCGCCTGTCCGGCGTCGCCGGCAGCGGTATTTGCTTTGATGACCGCTGCCAGATCCTCGCTCTGCAACTGCGGAATCTGTGCGATCGCCCGCCGTTGGCTGTCGATCCGCTCGATGCCCGAGAAAAGACTGGCCACTGTCAGCGCCACCAACAGGGCAAGCCCGGCCAAGGCAATCTTCGAGCGAAGCAGCAGCGCCCACTCATAGCGCCAGACCTTCATCGTGCAGCCCCCATGCGTCGCGCACCCACACACAGCAGCGGCACGCCCACGCCGAACCATCCCAGCAGTGCCAGCAGTCCGGACTGCATGGCCGCCACGATCGCGCCCGTAGGCTGCGGCTGGAACGTAAACCGGGGAATGTCATGCCAGTGACTGCGATCAACCCGCTTGCGGCTGTCGGCGCCCGCATCTTTGGCAGTATCGTCGGCGTAGCTCACCGCATCGGCCTGCAACTGATTCAGGTTCTGCACCATCTGGTACCGGTAGGCCTCCGCCTGCGAAACGAACTGGAGATGCGCAGCCAGATCGGTCTGTGCGGCTGCCATCGAAAGCTGTGACAGCACGATGGACGGGCTGAGCAGGGCGAAGCGGCCCACCAGGCGGTTCTGCTGCTGCTGTGCCTGGGCACTGCGGGCGGCGTAGGCGTTGAACAGTGAGGAGGTCATGCGCTCGCCTTCCACCGCCAGCAACCCCTTGTAGTTCACCGGCAGGTCTTCGATGCGCGTCACGCCATACTTGTCCAGCACCTGCTGGCGGAACGTGGCGAAGTAGGGGTCCTGCGGATCGTGGCTGTCACCCAGCGCACGGGCGTCGCGGCCGATCGAAACTTCGGTCTGCAGCCGATCCGGCAGCGGGTAAGTGGCATGGGCCAGGTCCGGGGCCAGGCGGGGCACCAGCAGCGTCGATACGGCCCACACTGCAACGAGGGCCAGCAACGCATCGCGCCGGCGCACCAGCACGGCCGAGCCGGCCACGATCAGCATGCACCAGGCCCCCAGGTAAAGCGCATAGGCCGCCATCAACAACAGCGAAACACCCAGCGAGCTATGGGCCGAAACGGTTAGCAACAGCAAGCCTGTGCAGGCAGGCAGCATGAACACCGCCGCCATCACCCACAGCGCGGCCAGCTTGCCGAGGATGATCGACCGTGCTGGCGCGCCCTGCAGCATCAACTGCCGCAGCGTTCCCCGTTCGCGTTCCTGCGCAAGCACGCCATGCCCCAGGAAGATCAGCACCAGCGGCGCAAGGACCTGCAGCACGAAAGCCGGCGTCAGCTGCCCGAAGCGGGTCAGGATGGAGCTCTGCATCACGTCGCCGAAGTTGGCGCTGTTCTGCCGGTGCCCTTCCAGGAACATGCTGCTGCCGGTGAACGGATCCACGCCGGGATCGAAGGCAGCCAATGCGGAGGGCAGCCGATAGACAAAGTGTCCGTAGTGCACCACGCGATGTGGATGACGGTCCGGCTGCGCATCGAAGGCCTGCTGTGCAGCGGCCTGCTGCCGGGCCCGGTAGTCGGCTGCCGATTGCATGTGGTTCCACGACACCAGCGTGGCAGCCAACGCCAACAACGTAAGCAGGACGATGCCCGACAGCGCCGTGCGATCACGCAGCATGCCGCGCAGTTCATTGCGCATCACCGCTCGCCAGGCACTCATGCAACGTTCGCCCGGCCGGCGAAATGCGCATGCAGCGAGGCCAGATCAAGATCGTTGCGTTCGGCCTCATAGCTGATGCGCCCCCGTTCCAGCACGCCGATGCGATCGGCCACTTCAATGGCCCCCATCAGATCGTGGGTCACCATCAGCACCGAGGTACCCTGCGCGCGCACCGACTCAAGAAGTTGGTGGAAGTCGGCGCTCGCGCCCGGGTCCAGGCCGGACGTGGGTTCATCCAGCAGAAGCAATGGAACGCGGCGGGCCAGCGCGATGGCGATGGCCACCTTCTGCCGCATGCCCTTGGAAAAGCCTCCCAATCGCTGATGCCACGCTGCTTCCTGCAGGCCCACCGCGCGCAGCGCATCGGTGATCGCCTTCCGATCAGGGGCGCTTCCGCTCAAGGACAGAAGATAGTCGGCGTTCTCGACCGCGCTGAGGTGTTCATACAGGGCCACGTTCTCGGGCAGATAGGCCAACTGGCTGCGTGCCTTGGCCGGCGCTTCCCAGGGCACAAAACCGGCCACATTCACATGGCCAGAGGCCGGCTTCAGGAAGCCCAGCAACACCGAAAGGGTAGTGGACTTGCCCGCACCATTGCCGCCGAGCAGCGCGTAGATGGTTCCGGCGGAAACCCGCAGCGAGAGATCGGACAGGACAGCTCTGCCTGCATAGGCGACCCGAAGGTCCTGGATGTCGACAACGGGGGCGGGCGTTTTCAAGGCAATGGATCCCAAAGAGGCGTGGCCGTGGCGGCCGGGAGCGGCAAGGTCGGCGGCCAGTAGATTAAATGTTATATCATTACCTATTGTTGCCGTCAGCCAGTGGGCGGCCTTCGTTTCCCCGTCTCCCTCAGATGCTCATGAAAACCCACACTTTGGTGGTCGCCATTGCGGCCGCCTGCCTGTCCATGCAGGCCCATGCCCAATCGGCCGACTCCACCCTCACACTGGGCAAAGTCGATGTGCATGAGCATTCGGAGGGCCAGCTCACCGCACATCAGGTGCTGACCTCGGTCGACGTGCTGGGTGCTGACCAGATTGAAGACAAGAACGTGTCGCAGAGCTGGGAACTGCTGGGCCAGATGCCCGGCATCCAGCTCACCGAAACCCGGCAGGGCGCCGAATCCGGCAAGGTCAGCTTCCGTGCCTTCAACGGCGAGGGCTATCTGAACGCCATCAAGACCTTGATCGACGGCGTGCCCAGCAACGTCAACAGTGGCAACCAGCGCTTCATCGACATGCTGTTCCCGCTGGAAATCAGTTACATCGAGGTGGTGCGTGGCACCAATGACCCGCGCTACGGCCTGCACAACATCGGCGGCAACGTGAACTTCGGCACCCGCCAGGGCGGCAACTACACCGATGCGCGGCTGGGCTACGGCAGCTACAACACACGCAGCGCCCAGTTGGCGGTGGGCCGCGAAGGCAATGGATTCGCCCAGAACTACTTCGTGGGCTACCAGGACTCCGATGGCTACCGCGATAACGACACATCGAAGAAATACAGCGTCGGTGGCAAGTGGTTCTACGGCAACCTGGAAGAAGAGGGGCTGCGCGTGGGCCTGACCGCGCGCGCCTATCACAACGAAGCCGAAGAGCCCGGTTTCATGACCGCAGAGGAACTGCGCAGCCACCGCCGCGGCTCGGACCTGCGCAATCGCAATGATGGCGACGACCGCGACATGCGCCAGGTTGCGGCCCATGTCGATCTGAAGCTGGCCGACAATCTGTATCTGGCCAGCAAGCTCTACTACAACAACTACGAAGATGACCGCCGGGTCACCTTCAGCGACCTACCCACCGGCAATGCGCCTCGCCAGCGCCGTATGTGGGACGAAAGCCAGTTCGGCATGCTCAACACCCTCACCTGGAATGCCAGCAGCGCGCTGACCCTGGAAGGCGGGTTCAATTACGAGCAGCAGGACAATCGTTACCAGCGCATGCGCTTCAGCTATGCCGAGCCGACCGATTTCTGGGCCACCCCGGCGCGCATCCAGAATGATGAGCGCCACAACTTCGACAACTGGGGTGCCTACGTGCAGGCCATCTACCAGCCCGTCGAGGCGCTGAAGATCGTTCCGGCCTACCGCGTTGACCGCTACAGCGGCAACACACGCCTGGTGGATGACACGACCGGCAAGCTGCAGCGCTACGGCAACATCAACCAGCCCAAACTAAGTGTGGTCTATGCGCTCACCCCCAGTGCCAATGTCTACGCCAACTGGGGGCGCACCGCGCAGGTGCTGACCGGCGGCACGGCACCGGCCTACCTGACCCCGGGCCAGACGGCGATGAGTCCTTCCACCAACACGGGCATGGAGCTGGGCTTGAAGTTCAGCCCGTTCCAGGGTACGCAGGCACGCCTGGCGGTCTGGCAGCAGGATGCGGAAAACGAAATCTCCAACATGCCTGCCACCGGCACCACTGTGCAGCTGGGCAAGACCCGCCGTCGTGGCGTGGATGCGCAGATTACCGCGCAACTAGATGAACGCTGGACCGTGTGGGCATCGCACGCTTACCAAGAGGCCAAGATCGAACGCGACGGACGGCTAGGCGTGGAATCGCTGGAAGGCAATGAAGTGGCCGCTGTGCCGCGTTACATCAGCAACGTGGGAGTTGACTTCCGTGCGACCGACGAGCTGAAGTTCGGCCTGCAGGGCCGCGCGCAGGGTGACTACTACCTGGAAGAGCGCAATGTGGCTGGCAAGCACGGCAGTTTCGCCGTGCTGGACCTCAGCGCCAGTTACCAGATCGACCCCACCTGGAGCGTGGATCTGCAGGTGAAGAACGCGGCCGGGCGGGAGTACGCCTACGTGTGGTACGACAGCTTCTTCCAGAGCCAGGTGCAACCAATGTTTTCTCCCTCGGCCGGCCGGCAGCTGTACATTGGGCTGAACATGAAGCTGTGAATGGCGATGAGGCGCAGCTGTGCATATGGGCGGTACCAATTTTGGATGCCTCTGGGAAGGTACTACTTCTCCTCCTGGCCTGGACCGAACCTCGGGCGGCTAGAGATATTGATCAAGGGTAGGACGGATGTCTGCCTTTGACCGAGAGCAGACTTAGCTGCTTAAGGTCTATTGCGCGCTGCGCCGATTTGCTCAGTGAGAACTGTCAGAGATTGCTGGAATGCGGCCGCAAATGGCTGGTCGCTGTCTGTCTTGTGGCTGTGAGCGATCGAGGGGAGCAGCCTGGTCCACGTGTCGAGCAGAGTTTCTGGGTCTTGGTGGGTTAGAAACGAAACCCGCAACCCATACTCCATTGCTTTGATGTAGCCGCGGTGCATCTCAAGTGCGGCCTCACAAGCATGGAGGCGATCAAGGATTTCTGTGATCTCGGAGGTCATGGCAGTCTGGACAGGAGGGGGAGGGGAAGGCGATAGTCTGCTAACGTTTAGACGAGCCCGCTATGAGCATCCTCAACGTTCTGCTCACTCGTGACCACCTTGTCGTTGCAGTGGATACCTTGGCAGAGGATGCTCTCACAGGGGCACATTCCGCAGGGGAATAATTGCTGCTGATCCCTCAGCACAACCTGGTGTTTGCTACGCGAGGTTCTACGCAGTTCTTCCTTCGCATTTATGGGCTGGCGCTGCAGGCCAGCTTCCGCGTAGATTTCACAATGGAACAGTTATCTGCCGAGCTGGGGTTGGTTGTGGATCAGCTGTTGCCGAACTACGAGAAGGCGGTAGCCGAGGCAGGATTGCCGATCGAGCAACTCGGGACCGAGTTGGTCCTTGGTGGCTGGTCGCCGAAGCACGAGCGGATGATGGCCACGGCATATGCCAAGAGTGACAGTCGGCGCCCTTGCGTCGTTCAGCCGATCGGGGGCCAGCTGGCGTCGCCAGGCGAACCGCTCCACGCCGTGGCGCCTAGCATGGCCCAAACGGATCTTCTGGCCCATGCGCGCCTACAGCGAGTCACCTCAATGAGCAAATGGGCCGAAAGGTGGCGGGTGGCCGGCTGCTGGCTGGGTTTCTGCAGAAGGGGCAGGCCGTGCTCAAGGATCTAGGGGAGATCTAGGTCGTTGGCGTCAATCCGGAAAGCGCAAGAATCGGCCCTCCCCATATCTCTCATTTCTGCGGGACCATAGTAGGCTCAAGGACAGTCGTGGATAAGGAAAATTCATCTGGAGTAGCGGGCGAGAGCCTTCGACCCGCGCGGAAGTCCTCACGCCAGTCGCGAGTGCTCGGTTAGCCTGCGTCGCGACCTGCTGTCGACGAGGGCTCAGAGCCATGGGGTCAACTTTTGGGGCAAGTTGTCGGCCGCGGGATGCTTACACCTAGCCCCGCAGCGCTGCCCCTGCGGTTAGCTCATTCGTAACGGTTCGCGCAACGTAAATATCTGCCTGGAAGGACAGGTCCTCGCAAAGTGGATTAGTCCAGTTGGATCCAGCAATCTCACGCCCAAATGCTACTGTATCGAGCCGTCCTGAGTTAATCTCTGGCGAAGACCGAGGAAGTGTGAACTGGGGGTGAGATGGCAAATTTCTTCGTTCAGCATGGCGGCGCTCTAAATCTGGCTAAACAGGTCTCAACGCCCAACCGGGGATTTCGAATTGGTCAGCTTGGGGCTATGCACGCTGTGCTGGCACACGAGTCTGTGCATGACGACCCTGCGATTGTTTGCCTACCAACTGGATACGGCAAGACCTCGCTGATGATGGCGCTGCCTCTGCTGTTAGCTGCTGAACGTGTCTTAGTAGTGGAACCCTCCAATGCATTACGACGGCAGGTGTCCTCTCACTTCAGGGAGCTCTCGACACTTCGTCGAATCGGTGCGATCAGCGATGACGTTCCGAACCCGGAAGTACTCAGGCTGGAGGGACGCCCTGCCGATCGGAGGGCTTGGGAGGCTCTTTCAGAGCAGGATGTGGTCGTGACAACAGCGGCAAGTGCATCGCCGGCGCTTGCTCCAGGAGCTCGTGAAGACCTTTTCGACCTCATCATATTTGACGAGGCTCATCACGCTCCCGCAGATACTTGGGCAGCTTTCTTGGGGCACTATAAAAAAGCCCGTTTCGTGTTTCTCACGGCAACGCCCTTCAGGCGTGATGGACGGGTTATCCCTGGGAAGCTGGTCTATCGATATCCGGTCACGCGCGCGGTAGAGGAAGGGGCCTTCCAGCCTGTCGCATTTCGTGCGGCGCCTGTTCTCAATCCGCTCAATGACGATGAGATTGATCGCTCTATTGCAATGACCGCAGTAGCTCAGCTCGATGCTGACAGAGATGCGGGCAAGGATCATCGCTTGTTCGTGAGGGCGGGCAGTATCAAGTCAGCGCGAGAGCTTGTCTCCATCTATCGGAATCTAGGCGTCCAGATAGAGGCGGTCGACAGCAAGGTTAGCAAGCGAACTCAGGACGAATGCGAACGTCGGCTGATTAGTGGGGAGCTGAGAGGGATAGTTTGCGTGGACATGTTCGGAGAGGGCTACGACTTTCCGAAATTTAAGGTGGCAGCGCTCCATTCGCCTCACCGCTCTCTTGTTCCAACCATCCAGTTCATCGGGAGATTCGCTCGAGTTGACGAAAGTACTGGCAACGCCACGCTCATTGCGCCTCTAGTTCGCGTCCTGGAGGCGCCAAGCTTACTGCTGAAGGACGGCGTAGACCTTGCCAGCATGATCGACGAAGCGGCGCGACGAGAACTTGTTGGAAACGCTGAGAGTCAGGCAGTCCTTGATCGCCTCCCTGTAAGCCGAATCGCGGAGTCCGACTACGAGCTGGTATCGCCCTTGGCCTTGGAGTTGTATGCCCACGTGAGAGTGTTCATGTGTGCCGAGACGCCCGACTTCTCGAAGATCGGCGACACGATCGGCAAGGACCTTCGCGCTGTTAAACAATGGCTATCGACGGATGGCACGGTCAGCTTGGTGCTGACGGTAGACGAAAATCCTCCGAACTGGGCGACCTCTGATGTACTGGTCAATGTCCGGCACGATGCGTTCCTGCTCATCTATTTCCCAGAATCTAGACTTTGTTACATCGGATCGACGCGACGCACCGAGAAGATCTATCAACGTCTGATGGGAGAAGTCTGCGCGAGTTTCCGTCTGCTGAGCTATGAGGAGACCAGTCGGGCCCGCGCGGGGCTCGAAGCTGTTCGGTTCTACAACGTGGGTCTTAAGAACTCGACCTTCAACTCTCAAAGCGAAACATATCGGATGCTCACTGGTCCAGCTGCCGAGCGTGCTGTTACAGCCGGGGACGGTCGTGCTTACGTGCAAGGACACTTCTTCGGCAGCGGTGTGCTAGGGAATACGAAGGAGACCATTGGCGCGAGCAGCTCCTCAAAGATCTGGAGCAATCAGGCCCTGACGGTTTCTGAGTTCATATCATGGGTAGGGCAGCTCAACGCTCGACTGGTCGGTACAGCCCCGTTCGCTCAAACGCAGTTCGACATCGTTAAAGCTGCGACTACGTTGCGGCAAATTCCGGATGTAGTGATCGCAGCCACATGGGCAAAGGGCGGATTCAAAACCAATCCGCGCATTCGCTATCGAACAGGAGGCGCTGGCCCGTTCGACTTCAGCCGCTTGACCGACTGGGAGCTATGCGAGTTCGCGCCGGATCCAGCTAACGGCATCTTGGACTTCAAAGTCAGCCAGGACCAGATCTCAGTGCAGATGCGCTTTTCTATAGGTCAGGGACGTCTGGTGACGCAGCAAAATGGCGGCGTCGAGATTGAGGTTGAATCGGCGACAGACTCTTGGATGCATCTGTCCGAGTGGCTCGCCGAGCATCCGCCGGTATTCTACGCCGCCAATAAGTCATCCTTCGAAGGGATGAACCAAATGTCAGCACCGAGCTTGCAGATCGCCACCCTTTCCCCTGGTGACGCCGAATTTATCGATTGGAGCGGCTGCGCGATCGATGTCGAATTCGTGCCGAGCAACGACTCTCCGGCGTCCGTAGAGCTCCGACGGCGATTGGCGGGCCAGGCCACAGTTCAAGAACACCTTGAGCGATACTTGTTGCAGACCTCTGGACTTTTCGCTCTTTTCTACGACCACCGGTCGGGAGAGGCAGCTGATTACATCGCGGTGACAGCATCCCCACAAGGCGAGGTCGAGATTGCGCTGTATCACTGCAAAGGCGCTGGTGGGGCGCCAAGCGGTCGTCGAGTCGGAGATATATATGAGGTTGCTGGCCAGTTGGTGAAGTCGGTCTATTACTGCGATGTTCCAACTCTTCTAGGGCACATGGAAGACCGAATGCATGCTCGGTACAGGACCCCTTCCACCTTCGTTTCCGGAGATCTAGATAGCCTGAGGCAGCTTCTGCAGTCGTCGCCTTCAACGAAGCTGAGTTTTGCAGTCGTCGGCGTTCAGCCCGGGGTTAGTCGGCATCGAGTTGACGCGCACTTGGCAGACTTGATGGTGTTCGGTATCGACTATGCCAAGCGAGGTGGTGCGGCAAGGGCTTATTGGCTAGTGAGCGAATAGCTGAGGGCCGAGAAGACCAGTCTTCGCAGACTGTCGCCGCCACGCGCGCAGATGTCCGCTTTGGGCTGGCAATAGCCATCAGGTGCGCGCGACATGCGAGGCCAATCTCCGGAGGTATCCGCTCCAAGCCGAGGGCGTGCATTCAGTGGAGGAGGGGCCGGGGATCTCTATCGTGAGCAGGGTATATCGCCTCCTTTTCGAAACGGGTAGGGCAACTTATCGGGGATAGGGAAGGGCAGCCTCCCCGAGGCGGATAGACGATGCTGGCTGACCAAGTGCAATGGCTTGTTCCCGCGGAGACCAGGTCGGAAGAGGTGGGCAGAAGGCATTGAAGATCGCCGAGATCGGGTGTAGGCTCTCATCTAGGCGCCTGCCTGGGTTGTGAGTGGCCCAAAACTGGCATAGCGGTACCCAGCACGACAGCTGCCCATTTTCCAGTTCGGATGATCCGGGGCGCGTTGCGGGCAATCACTCATCGCGATGCGTCTAATTGCGGAGTCCGAGTGATGATCAAGATCTCTACCGTCGCCTATCAGGCGCGTTCCGCCCTGCGTTCGCTGGGCATACCGGTCGTACATGTCAGCGCCCTTGAGCTGGTCGCAGCTTCAATCGGCTACGGCACTTATGCAGCGTTGAAGCTCGATGCCTCTTTGGACGTGGAAGACCTGTTTCCCGAGGCTGAGCATGTCGTTCTGCAAGCCGATGCCGTGAAGTGGCGGTTGAAGGACCTAGGACTGGATGAGCAGATGGCGAGTACGGTAAGCCTAGCCATCCGTGACGCATTCGCCCAGAACGCCCAGGCCAAGGAGAACCCATGCCATTTCTATACCTCGATGGACGACTTCCGGGACTTCATCTTCCAGGACGTCCAAGAACAGGCCGCCGGTGATAGCCATGTAGCCGATGCCTACGCAGAGACTAATGCCTACATCGACGAGTTTTACACCAATGACTTCGAATTTGAGCCACTGGCTAAGACTGACGAAGAATGGACGCTGTTAGCGTCTGGCTCGCATACCGGTGAACTTGACGAGGATCGACCCTACAGCGGGCATGCGGGCAACTTCACTGCTATCTACACTTTCAAGAAGGATGGTCGGTGCGGCCTGGTCTTGCTGGACCTGGAGTTCGGCGTTGATTTCGATCGCAGCTATGATCGAGATGACTATGAGTAGAGGCAAGAGATAGTTGGGCTAGGGGGTAAGGGACTACCCCGCTAGCACTCTGATCACCACGAAATGCTCCCATCCGCCCGCAGAGGCGCACCCTATGAGGCCAGAACACGGATCGGTGCATAGTGAGCCACCAGCATCTTGGTCTCTCCGCTGTCGAACCGAACGTGATAGACGCGATTGTCTACCCATCTCTCAAAGGTGCCGGGTCCAAAGGTATCGTGATGCACGCGCACTCCCTCACGCAGACTGGCTAGCGAGCCGATCGGTGTCTCGGCAGGCCGGCGCACAGCACCGCGGGGCAGGCGAGTGAAGGCCCAGTCTTTGGCAAAGGGGAAGCGCTTGAAGTACTCATTGGCAACCGCGGGCGATTCGAGCGGGACGCTTTCAAATGGCCCCTCGTTCTCAATGGCCTCGGCAGCGTAGCGCGCCACCGCCAGGTCCATCTCCCAAAGAAATGGAGATGTCGGGCATTCGAAGCTGCGTTTGGCATCAGACTTGATGTCCTTGACAGCGTTGCCGAAGTCTGAATCTACCGGATGGATCAGATAGAGCTCTTCGACCGCGCGCGTCATGGCGACATAGAACAATCGCCTTTCGGCCTCAAGTTCTTCCTGGGTGATGTGATCGCGAGGGAAGGACCGGGCGGCCAGCCCTGGAAGCATCACGATTGGCCACTGCGCCCCCTTGGCACGGTGAATCGAGCCGATCCATACATGGGGAACAGAAGGGGGATCCAAGTTGGTAGAGTCGATGAGGGGATCAATATCGTCCAGGAACTCTGCAATCGTGCCCTCGTGCTTTGCCGCCAAAGCGCGGAATGCAGCCACATTGGCCAAGATGGTTTCCGCGACTTCTGCCGTGGGGGACTGTTTGATGATCGACTTGTCGAAGCTGGTACCGCTGAGATAGCGGTCCAGCAGCTGCACTGGCTTCTCGTCGGGATCAGTGCAGGTGGCGATGATATCCAGCAGATCGGCCCTGTCCCTGATCTGGTCCGCCTGGAAGGGTTGAAGCTGCGGTGTGATCGCCGAGCGCACGGCCTCGGACAGGTGATCTGGCTGTTCCAGGGATCGATCGATGACGGCATGTATAGCCTCCTTGCTCAGGTAGAGCGCCGGTCGCCATAACAAACTGTTGATCACGAACCGGGCTTCGTCCGTTGGCAGGTCCTTCCATCGGCCCGATGCCAGCTGCAGCACGCCCACCATCGCGCTGATCTCTGGAATCCGCTGCAACGGAGGCCGGCCGTAAACGAAGTAGGGGATGCCATGCTGGTGCAGCTCAAGCTCCAGAGCCACGGCCACACTGTAGGTTCGCACCAGGATGGCGATTTCATCAGGCTTGAACCCGTCAGCCAGGCTGGCTGAGACAAGCTCTCCGAATCCGGCGGTGCCCAATGCCAGCCCAAACGAGTGAATCCGGGTCTTGGGAGTAGTAGGAGCTGAGATGCTGATCTTGGGGTTGCGATTGGCGTTTCGTGTAATGACGTGGCTTGCTGCCAAGCTCAAGGTGTGGCCGAAGCGGAAGGTATGCGGCAAGGTATAGCGGGTGGCTCCAGAGAAATCCCGCTCGAAGCCACGCGTGATGTAGTCGGGCTTGGCTCCTCGCCATTCGTAGATGGCCTGATCCTCGTCGCCGCAGAGCATGACCTTGGCGCGGGTACCCGCAAGCATCTTCAAAAGCTCAATCTGAATTCCATTGACGTCCTGAGCCTCATCGACGATGAGGTGATCGACCTTATTGGCAATCAATCGCTGATACTCGGGGTGGCGTAGTAGCAGCTTGACCGGGTCATAGACCTGGTCTTCGAAGAACCGAATCTTCATCTTGATTCGTTGCTGCTCGTAAAGCCTGAAGGCATCAGGGAAGCCCAGCGCTGACTTGCCATAGGGTCGGCTATCAAAGACTTCCTCGGCTGAACGAACTTCGGATTTGACCAACAAAATGAAGCTGATGAACTCGTCGATCAGTTCCTTATCGGGAGCAGCATCGTCGCCATTGATGCTCTTGAAGACGCGGGTGAACACCTGGGCGGCGATCTTTGCGCGCTGGAAATCCTTCTCTACGATCTTGGCGTCGGGCAGCAGTCCCTGGCTGACCAAGCGCTGGACGATCTTGTTGCCCATGGAGTTGAACGTGCGGATCTCAGGCGCAGGTCCTGCAATCGCCTTTTGGCACCGCTTCTGGAATGCTTCCCTAGCATCTCGATTGAACATGACCACGGCGATCTGGGCTGGGGTGTGCTCCTTGAGGAGCTGGCGAACCCGTCCAACCAGCGTTTCCGTCTTTCCCGATCCGGCCACAGCCGAGACGACCGCATGCCCCTCACCGTGCTCGATGACCTTGATCTGTTCGGGCGTGTAGCTGCGTTCTGCCATTGGTCACCTGGCTTTAAAGGGGGGTGAAGTTGATCAGTCAGGCCTTGCCAAGCGCATTTCGCTTCTCTCGATGCGCCTGTAGTATCGAAACATCAATCTTCGAATGGCGCTCCTTGCTGCCGTCGAACCCGGGGCGGATCGCCTTTAGCTTCTCCACGAGCTCCGACATCAATGTTGCGTCCAACGCATCTAGGAATCAGCCCCCGTCGGAGATTCAGGCAACCTGGGAGGCGGCGCTGTGGTGGTCGACCTTGCTGCGCCTTCCAACATTCGCGCCGCCGGGTTGGTTTCGGCCGCGCCGACTTGATAGTAGCCGATGACACTGACCACCGATCGGTGATCGGTCATTGCCATAATGGCGGGCAGGGCAATTCCTTGCCGGGCGCCTTCGGTTACGAAACCCGATCGTAAGCTGTGGCCGCCAAAGTTTCCTACCAACCCGGCGGCGCGTGCGCGATTCTGGATGATGGTGGCTACTGACTTGGGTGACAAGCCGGCCCCAACTTTCCCGCGCGTCAGCTGGCGGAAGAGGGCGCCCTCCTGCAGCCCTGCCGCTTCGATCCAGGCGCGCAGCGCTTCGGCCGGTGGACCCAACAAGGGCTTGTCCGGCGAACCACCGGCTTTGACCCCGTCCTGCAGCGTTTTGCCGACATCCAGGTGGTAGAGGTAACCGCCGTCGATCGGTGCAAGCTTGCTCAAGGTGGCATGGGCCGTTTCGCTCCGACGGCGCCCACCACTGGCAAAAGCGAAGTAGAGCAGGGCACGATCCCGCTTCCCAACGAGATCCTCGCCACAGGTCGCAATCATCGCCATCAGTTCGGTCGCAGTGATCGCTGTCTTCTTGCTCGGCCGCTCGCCGCGCTTATGCGCGGCGCGACGGCCCTTAGCCAACAGTTGCCGCACCTCGCTGCTTTCGCAGGGATTGGCCAGTTTGAGCAGTTGATGGGCACTGGAGAGCACCGCAACGCGGTGGACGATGGTCGACAGCTTGAGCGGCCCTGGACGCTGCTTGAATTTGCCTTCCACCAGAAGCACATCCAATGCCGGCGGCAGCTCCCAGGCCTGGGCATCGCCTGAGCGCCGGGCCAGATGATCGATGATGAACTGGATCACACAAGGCGCGTCCACCGGCATGGCGATGACCACGCCGTAGCGGCCTTGGTACCAGGCTGCCCAGTAGCGCAAGGCGGTGGCGTAACTGCGCGTGGTGTTGGCCGAGGCCGCTTCGGCGAAGACTTCGCGCACGGCGTCCGCCGAGGACTGCGATAGCTGCGCTACGGTCGGATTGGCAGGAGCCGCGGTGGTCAGAGCTGGCAGAAGGTCGCTCATAAGCTATTGAAAATAGAGCGTAAAAATATCTGGAGTTCCGATAAATATATCTTATCGGAACCATCAGAACATAGGGTAGGGGCTCGTTCAACCGCTTTCCACACAAATCACTCAACCATCCGTTGCGTGACATGCATCACGCTTACTATGATCGCGCGGACACACTTGGTGTCAGGCTCGAGGGATCGAAATGGCTGTCTATGTCGTCACCTGGAACTTGAATCGCGAAGCCGACTACGACGCAAAGCGCACAGCGTTTCTCAAGCAAGTCAACCAATATCAGAACGTTGCAGATCCCGGACTGGAGTCAGTTCGTTGGATTTCAACGAACCTAACACCCGACGCGCTCACAGATGATCTTAAGCATCCGCTCGATAAGAACGACAGACTTTTCGTAGCGCGCATCACCACCGGCAGCCACCAAGGCTGGTTGAACAAGGCGACCTGGGATTGGATCAACCAGCGACTGTGACGTCACAAAGGCTTTCCAGTGGCGTCTTCCTAGGCGCCACTTCATCTCGGTCACCGTAACGGAATCCGCCGCTCTGCTCGCCAGATCTGCAGCAGAGAGACCACTAAGCTGCCCCAGAATTCAAGCAGGCGAGGATTGCCGGGCCCGGCTAGACGGGACGCCCCTGATCGTTACCCCAGGCCGCTGAGGTGGCTCAGAAATGAAGCTGATGGTCATAGCCGTCTCCTGAAGTAGATGCTCTCGAAGGCGCGTGGCTAAAGCGCCTTGGCAACATCATTGGGGATGCACCAGATTCGCGCCCCGCCATTGGCGATACGCCAAGATCACAGCGAGTCATTGGGACTGCACGTAGCTCAGTGCATCAATTGCTACAAGTTGCCTCACAAGCTGCCCTAAATTCGCAGCGCTCAACACCTGGTTCGCACAAGACGTAAGCTGAGCGAACTCGGCGCTGGACAATGCAACTTCTGTGTCGGTCATGGGTATCTTCCTATTCTGATTGGCATCGATAGCAAGCTCGCAGTGCAGTCTAAGGCCAAGCTGTCCCAACGGCTGAGATCCAGCATCGTTGCGGCTTGCCCCTGCGTGGGCGGTGTGCGCGGCTAGCCGTGGACTTGCCGGATCGGATCCAACTAATGTCGCTACTTGCCTGGATCTAGCCCGTGTCGGCCCAAACTCGTGCCCGTATCGCGCGTGCATCCGGCTACAAAACGAAGAAGTAGCACTTTTACCTGGCGGGATCGCCTCCAAAAAGGCGAATCGAATCGCCCGAGTTCCTCCAGCTGAGCCAGTTGCGCGCCAACTAAGAGCGCTACTTATGTGATAGGGGTGCCAACTTCAGAGAAGTAACGCTGATACGTTGAGCGGCGAAGCACTTTTAGTTGGGGCGGCTCCAGAGTAGGAGCCAGAGAGCCGTGGCAGCCACCGCTGGGCTACTTTGAACATAATATACATTATGCGAAATGCTGTATCTGGCCTGATCCGGTTCGCGGGCTCGACTTGGCAATGGCTCCGACTCTGGCTTGGCTCTTGCCTCCCTGCTGGCTCCCCCGACAAGGATGAGCTTGCAGCATGATCGAGATTGATCCGCATGACCGAACTGACCTGGCCGGCCCTTGGGTAGGTCTCGGCTTCCAAACTGGCAATATGTTGACTCCTTAAGGCCATGAGCTGGAGTCCTCCGATATGACTTGTCGGTCGATGATGACCGGGGCTCGCACGGGAACTGCTAGGCGTCCAGTACCGTCTGCCGAGATTCCCACCACAGCGAAATCCAGCGTGATCTACCTTGCCGAAGTGCTCAGAATTCGCCGAGAACGGCGGTTCGGCAATGGTGACCCCGGTTCCGGCGTCGCAACGTCAAGTGTTGTCTACAAGAGTCGCGAGACGACGTTCCGCCAGCGCGCGTGAGGCGCTTCCGTAGAAGCGCCGCCCCTACGCCCTGGTGAGCAGATCGCTCAAGGCGATCCATGAAAACGCGAAGCCCACCATATGTAAGCCTGGCGTGCGCGGAGGCGCCAGCATCTCTGTCTTTGTCCTCTCGCTGAGCCGGGCCAAAGTCCTGCAGCTCAACGACAATGAGCCAGATGACTGCTGAGGCGGCTCCGTGGTGTTGTTGCGCTCGATCTCATCAATGCGCGTGTGCCGGCCATGCCCGATGTGATGCGTCACGATAATCAGGGGCTCGGCGGGTATGCGGCGCATCCCTGCTTTTCGGCTCAGCGGGCAGAGGCCAGAAGGTCGCCGCGCTTGGTGGCGGCGACTTCAGCCTGGTGGAGAGGTTCGTGAGTCGGGGTCCAGCCGGTTGCGGCCAGCTCGGCGCGTGTATGGGCTACGAAGGTGGCTTCGCATGCAGCACGGCGGGACGACTCCCCTGCCTGGTAGGCGCAGCACGAAGCCAGCTTGACCAGCCCATACGAAATGGATGCGGCGGAACCCACCAGCAACACATGAAGGGCCTCCGTCATGCCAGAATTCTCTCAGTAGATTCAGGTCCACAGGAGGGTGCGTGCAGAAGAGTATCGATCAAGTTTCTATAGCTGTGATCTCGGCGATTACAGTATTCGCCTTTAGTGCTGGCGCTATTTGCGCGGGCTGGGCGGTCGGGAAATTCAGTACGACGGGGAATGCGGCAGACTGGATCGCAGCAGTGGGAGGAGCTGCCGCAGCAGTAGGTACATGGGCGATTGGCATTGGCGCCAATAGTTACGCGAGGGAAGCTCAGCTGTACCGCCTTTCGCAAGAGGCCAAGGCTGAGCGAGAGCGCTGCGAAGCTCGAGTGCGGAAGCTGGACTACATGATCTCTAAAGCGAAGCTCGCCGGCCGTCAAGAGCGTGCTTTCAAGTTGCTTCATGGTGATGATCAGAAGCTCACCGATCTCAGTACTACGCTCAGGAAGGGAAAGATCAGGGCGCTTGAAGCTGCTCTTGCAAAGATCGTCTGGGCGGCGGAAGACGTTGCAAGCCTCAATGCGGCCGACCAAGGGGCGCTTGGAAACGCGGAGATCACGATGCTGCAGGTCAGGCACTTTATTGAGGTTTGCAGGGATTCCGGCTACGAGGACGACGTGTTCCTTGAGTCGATCGCGTCCTCGCTTGCGACTCTCAGCGAAGAAGTGATTGTCCTGGAGAGCCGGCTTCTGGCTGAGCGTGAGCGAGTGCTTGTTCTGCCGTAGTTGGCGGGGCTTCGTAGCGCCTGTAGGCTACACCCGTACACGAACGCGAGGCGGCTCCGGTGTCATCCGCTTAGCCGAAGCGCTCAGAATTCGCCGAAAGCAGCGGTTCGGTATCGATCGTCCCGGTTCCGCCGCCAAGGCCTCCAATGTGATGTGCATGATCCGTGGGCCGAGATCAGGCCGGTTCGGGTGATTCCGAGTCGGCGCCAGCCCTACACCCCTGGGTTAGCCTTCAGGTGTTTCAGAGCGAGGTTCACGGACTCGACAGCTTGGTCGTAATTTTGGATCAACAGCGGGCCATAGCACTCCAGCTGACGATTAACGCTCTCGAGATGCTCCTTCACCCACGAGTTCTGTATCGAAGATCCCATGTTGAGCCGTGCTTGTTGGTGCTGCTCAAGGAGTCGATTGTTGTAGAGAAAACTGTCCAGCGAGCCCTTGAGATCGATGTAGGCCTGAGTGATCAGGGTCGCCGTTTCTTCATCCACTAAACCCAGCTTGTCGGCATTCTTTGCAAACAGAGTGAAGTAATCACTTCGAGCCGGAAAGGCGGCCTGAAACACTCCCTTTCCCCCTGCCAACTTCCATACTGTTATCGCGGGGCCTAGCGACTGCTGCGTCATCTTCAAAACGGCCTCCATCTCTACACGGAGACCCAGAATCAGCCTGGCGATAGCGGCAAGGTCTGATTTCTCTTCAGCCTCTCTATCGGCCGACACTTGGCGATCTACTGCCTTCGTCGCGGCATATGCACCAATCACGCCACCAATGATGGTCTGCACAAGCGGGCTTGCAATGAGAGCGCCCACACCTTCTCCCAGGCCACGGAGCATCAAGTAAACGTCATCCATTCCGCCGCTCCTCCGGTAGCGAATCTCGATAGATTCTATCCCGCCGGAGACGGTCAGCAGACAGTGCTTCGCAGACCAGTCCTGCTGGTAGGCGGCGGCAGGCGGCGCGCGGGTCATTTCCCCGCGCGGCCGCTTTCCATGATGTGCCGCGCCAGTCAGAAGCTTGGACATGCATTCATTACAGGCCCAGCAACCGCCAGAGGACCTGCTTTTTCGCTTGGTAGGCGTCTTCGATGAATTCCTTGTAGTCGTCCGACTCTGTATCGTCGAAGCGGCTATGCTCATCTCGGATGAACTGCCTTGCCCAGCTGTCGTTCGCCTCCCGATGCTCGTCGAGGACACGCAACTGCGCCAAATGTTTATCGAGGTCTAGGCTAGGTTGACTGGAGTAGCCCGACTCGATGCGTCGGTTGAGTACCTCCTGCAGCTGCAAGTGACCAGCTTCTGTGGACGTCGTACCCTCGCGCACGTAGACCACACTAGTCCGCAGCCCTTCCCCCTCTTTCAAGGCCAGGAAAGGTAGGAGTTTTGGCTTCTCTTCGACGAGTAGGACTTGGAACGACTTGCCCACTAAGGCTTCGTATTCCGCCGCGCCGAAGGAGAAGTCAATAATTTCATACTCAATCGACTTAGGCAGATAGCTGCTGAGTGGCGGGATCAGCTGCGCCTTGTCCTTGAGGTTCGGCAAGCCACTCGGAACCAAATTGCCGTCGGCCTGTTGCGACACGCCCACGACGAGCGCGCCGCCGCCAGAATTCGCTAAGGCCAAGATGTGGCGGGCGAGCTTCGGTAGCGCAGGCCAGTCGGCCTTGAAGTCCAGATAGTCGGTCTCGCCAATGTTGCGACGAAGCAGGTCGCGCAGCGCCTCGCGGGTTGGCGCCGTAAAGAATCGGGCAAAAGTTTCGTGTTGTTCTTTTAGAATCGTCATCTACGAGTTACTCGAAGTGCGAACCGAGTATTCGGCCCGCTGGGTCAAGGCGATCTGCCACTCATTATGCCACCGAGGGTTTGGGCTCCTGGTTTCAATTGGCGGGATCAATTTGACCTTTGCGAATAAGGTTGTTGAGCAGCAACTTTGCTACCAGCTGCTCGCCAGCTCCTCCGATCTGAGTGGATTCCTGGCCGCGTTCTCCACAAACAGTGATGACGCCTCGATCAACAAAATACTCAGCCTCGTAAACCTTTCCGCCGTGTTCCATCTGAATACTTCCCACAAATCACCACCATCTACCTAATTGGAGTAGCCCCAAAGGGCGTGAGCTTGATGCACTTCATGTATCCCCTTCCATCAATGCAACCCCGCCACATAGTGACACGCAGCGCTCCACCTCGCAGAATCCAATCCTATTAACGTGACGCGTCACGCCCGAACGCCCCCACCCCATTGGCGCCCCACCCCAGCCCATCTATAGTTCCAGCCCCCACACGGACGAGGCGGCACGCATGCCCTACATCGGACTCGGGCTCCACGTACTGGCAGCCATCTACTTCGCGGTGCACGCCATCCGCTCAGGCCAGAGCCTCTACTGGCTGATCCTGCTCTTCTCCTTCCCGCTGCTGGGCAGCGTGGTCTACTTCCTGGCGATCTACTTCCCGGAAGCGCGCAACTCGCGCGGCGCCCGTCAGGCTATCCGCTCGGCCAAGCAGCTGATGGACCCGGGTCAGGACCTGCGCAACGCACGTGCTGAGCTGTCGCGAACGCCCACATTGCAGAACAGGGTTCGCCTGGGCATGACGCTGCTGGAGGCCGGCCAGACGGAGGAAGCCAGAACGTTGCTCGAGCAGGCCGCCACCTCGCCCCTCGGCGACGATCCTTACATCCTGACCGGGCTGGCCCGTGCACGCCTTGAGTGCGGAGACGCCGCGCCTGCGGCCGAGACACTGGATGGCCTGTTCGCCCGCTACCCGGATGTGCGCCGCAAGCCGGAACAGACGCTGCTGTACGCGCAGGCACTGGCCGCGGCCCAGTCGCCCGACACCCGCGCCGCGTTCGAACGCGCGGTGGAATGCGGGAACGATGCGGCCGCCCGCTGCCTGTACGCCGAGTGGCTGATGGCACAACCTCAGCCCGAAGACCGCGAGCAGGCCCGCAGCCTGTTCGCCAGCATCATCGACGATGCGCAGCATTGGTCGCGCCATGCGCGCAGCCACAATGCGGCCTGGTTGGAGCGGACCAAAGCCGCATTGAAGGGGCGCTGACTGTCGCATTCGCCTTGCCCATGGCCCCGCCGAGTGGATGACGACAGGCAACACATCCAGAGCACCGGCATCGCCGATCGCATTGCAGCGCAAGGCTCCAGACGCATTGCGCGATCTACAACGATTCTGAAAACGTTGAATGTGGTGACGGCATCGGCCTTACTGCATTGGCATCGCGCACAACCGGGCGTATTCCTTTGCGTGCCACCGGAAAAGGGGTGGTCGGGATTCGAAACCCCGGTAGTTCGCTGAAGTAAACGCTTGCCAGCCGGCATCACCCCGTGTGGTGCCGGCTGGCAATCCGTCGGCCGGCTATGGCGGGCGGTGCGTGGGGGCCTTGTGCCCGCCGGTTCAGCGAACGCCGGGTTTCGAACCACGCATCGTCCGCCACCTTTATCGGTGGCGGCTTCTGCCTGCACGCAAGGAGCCCAGCCATGACCCAGCATCACTCCCCTGCCCCGCAACCCGTCCACGACACGCCGGCAAAAAGCCAGGCGCTGGACCCCAACACCCTCATCGCCCTGCTGCACAGCATCGGCGCAGGCGCCGCCTCCGATGGCCAGCCCTGGCCAGAGCGGCATCAGCTGCCCGGCCGACGCATCGCACTGGCCGATACCGACTGCTCACTGGCGGGCCTGCGCGTGGTGATGGAAATCCTGCTGGCTGCGCAGCGCGCCCGCGAGAACGGAGAGCTGGCGCAATACGTAGGCCCCCGGGTGATGGAGGGCCTGATCATGGCCGGGCTGGGGCTCACCGCGCACGCCAGTACGCGGGTGCGACCGGAGACCTGAGGGTGGGTTGGCGTTGGGCCGCCACGGCGCTGTGCCTGGCAGCGGCGGTGGCGGCGCCCGTCCTTTGGCTGTCGCCGTCCGTGCCCGAGCGGCTGGCATTCCAGAGCATCGCGGATGATCGCTTTTCGCAGCTGCGCCAGCAGGCGATGACGTTCGTGGAGGCCCGGCAAAAGCAGGGCTTCCAGTTCGTCGAGACGCAGCGGGGTGCGTCTTTGCGGATTCACTGCAAAGGCGTTCCGGTGCTGTGGCTGGAGCGGCAGCCACAGCATCTGACGATGCGGGTATCGCTGGATGCGTCTCAGCGGGCGCCCGAGGTTCTGGCGTTGCGGGCGTCTCTGGAGCGGCGGTTGGAGCCGTTGGACTACATGGAACAGCTGCTGGTTGGGGTGCCGGAGCCGGTCTTGATGGATCGGGTGTTGTTGGCGATGGCGGGTGATGTGGCTGGGGATATGCGATGCGAGGGTTGGTCGTAGTCGAGCAAGCTCGACGCTACGGGGAGGTGGGCGGCGTGGGCTCGGGTTCGTGGGTGGAGCCTTCCAGCAGGGCGACGTAGGTGTCCAGGCGCGTGCGCAGCCCGGTCAACAGCCATCCTGTGAGATAGAGCAGTACGAGCGCGCAGATGAGGAATGCGCCCAGCTGGCCGACGTCAAAGGCGCTGCTCCAGTCGCCCCATTTCCACTCCCGGAACTGCAGGTAGAGGGCGATCAGCAGCGGAAATGGCCCGAGCCGTTGCAGGCCGCCGTAGATCAGCCCCATGCGCTCGATCATGCTTGTGCGCAGGTGGGTGACGTACTTGAGGCGGCGCTCACGCTCGACCCTGGGGAATCCTCGAAGCTCGGCGATCACCGCTTGCCATTGGGCAAACTCGCCATCCATTTCCTGCGCGTGCGACAGCCGTGGCTGCACGAACTGGCGGATTCCGCGGCGGGCCGCGAGAAAGCCGCCGATGACAAAGCCTCCGATCTCCACCGCCAGGCACACCCTGACCAGAAGCAGCGCGGCCGCAAGCGGCAGCCATCGATCAGGCAGCTGGCTGCCGAGAATGCCGATGGCGGCCGCCAGTGCGCCTACGCGCAACGACCACTTCTCCAGCCGGCCGGTCTTGGGGTAGATGCTGTGCTCAACCAACCCCTGCACCCGCTGGTAAAGCCAGTGGAAGGTCAGTTCCTGCTGCTTCGTCTGGTCCGGCGAATCGACTCCGCCGCCTATCTGCATGTCCATTGCGTCCCCTGCCCCGCCGGCGCGGATGCCGGCGGCATCATCCTAGCCGACTGCCGCGACAGTTGCTTCATGCAGGGGCAGCTGCCTGCCTGGGGATCACCTGCTGCTGTTGGCGATTGTTGGTGAAGTGCCGGGTGAGGCTTGGTGTGAGGGTTGGTCGTAGTCGAGCAAGCTCGACTCTACTTACATGAAATACGGCTTGTCGCCGTCGCTGCCTGGCTTGTTCACTCCGAGGTTCCCGCCAGTGTGGCGAGACGGATTGGCGATGATCTGGCTGATCAGGTCGGCCACGCTCCTGCGCGAGACGACCGTGCCCTTGAACGGCTGGCCCTTTTCAGTGGTCTCGTAGTCCACTTCGTCCTCGTCGGTCAGCCAGGCCGGGCGCAGGATCGTGTAGTCCAGCCCGGACGCCTCGATGGCATCGGCCGCACGCCGGAACGGTTTGAGATCCTCGCCGATGATGGCGTTGTTCCATTCGCCGAACTTGCCCGGAACCTCGTCATGGATGCCCAGCGAGAGAACGAAGATCAGGCGCTCGACACCAGTGGCCTTCATCGCCGCGATCACCGCCTGCGCCTGCTTGTCCAGGTCTTCACCGGTGAGGTTGGCGTAGACGATGTCCTGCCCGGCAACGGCATCCTTCAGCAGCTTCTTGTCCAGCACGTTGCCGATGACCACCTTCGCGTTGGCCGGCTCCTTGCCCGTCAGTTTCTTCGGGTCACGCAGCAGCAGGGTCTGCTGCACATCCTTCTCTGCGGCAAGCGACGTGATCACCCATTGGGCAATCTGGCCGCTTGCGCCCAGGATCAGTACGTTCTTCATGATGCAACTCCTTTGTGGTCAGGCACCGATGTAGGCGCCGTTGTCTACCACCAGCACCCGCCCGGTGATGGCGCGTGCCATGTCGCTGGCCAGATAGAGGATGGCGTTGGCCTGGTCCTCGGGCTGGGTGAACGGCAGGGACTGGTCGGTGTGCTTGGTGATGTAGGGAACCATGGTCGATCCCCCGGTGAGCTTGCCGGCCGCCCAATCACGGGCCATCGGCGTATCGGTGTTGCCCGGCGCCACCGCGTTGCAGCGGATGCCGGTGCCTGCAAAGCGGACCGCGATGTTGGTGGTCATCGCGTTCACGGCGGCCTTGGTGGAGACGTACGCCAGGCCGCCCAGCGGCAGTGATCCGTTCACCGAGGTGACATTGACGATGGTTCCGCTCCCTCGCGGCATGAAGTGCCCGACCGCCTCGCGGCAGAAGCGGAACACGCCGGCGTAGTTCACCTGCACCACTTCGTCGAAGTGCTCGTCGGTGTACTCCTCGATGGACATCATGTCGCCATACCCGGCGTTGTTCACCAGGATATCGACCTGCCCGAACGCTTCGATTGCTTTGCCGAACACACGCCCGGGTGCTGCCGGATCGGCCGAGTTCGCGACGATGCCCAGCGCGTGTCCGCCTTTGGCCTGGATGTCTTCCACGACCGCATCCAGTTCGGCCTGATTGAGGGCGGTCAGGACAACGTTGGCGCCGTGCTCGACAAACAGCGTGGCCGTGGCCAGGCCGATACCCTTGCTGGCGCCGGTGATGATGGCGGTCTTCCCAGACAGAAGAGCATTCATGTTCACTTCCTTTGCGTGCTGATTGACGACCTGCCGACCGGTCAGAGATGGGCCTTGAAGAACGGAACCACCTGGGCCATCGCGATCGCGACCGGTTCCGGCTTGTCGTACAGGTCGTAGTGCGACCAGCCTTCGGCCACCACGATCTGCTTGTGCTCGGACGCGGCGCGGCCGTAGATCTCCCAGCCATCGCGATAGGCGCCGAAGCCGCCGGGCTTGTCACCGATCACCACCATCAGCGGCTGGGTCAGCAGCACCTCGGCATTGAGGAAGGCATCCCAGCCCATCGCCGCGCCGCTGAAGGACATCAGCTGGCGAGTGGCGCCGTTGGGCTGTTGGCCGCGTGCGGTCTTGTAGTACTCGGTGGCCTCCAGCACATCGATATCCGTGATGCCCGCAGCCCTGCCCGCTTCCACCGATTCCGGCAACAGGTTGGCGACATCACGCGCAGCGCCCTGCGCCTGGGCGCTGCGCATGCTGGCGATGTTGGCCGCCAGCTCGCGCGGCTTGAACTGCGCGAAGCCCTCGCGGATCAGCCGGCCGTAGTTCACGCCGGTGATGGACACCAGCGCCTGCAGGCGATGGTCGGTGATGCCGGCGTGGATGGTGTAGGCTCCGCCGCCGCAGACGCCGATGGCACCGATGCGACCCGCATCCACATACGGCAGCGACTGCAGGTAATCCACCGCGAAACGGATATCCGAAACGCGGATCGCCGGATCTTCAATGAAACGCGGCTCGCCGCCGCTGGCACCCTGGAAACTGGCGTCGTGCACCAGCACCACGAAGCCCTGCTCGGCCAGGCCCTTGGCGTAGACATTACCGGCCGTCTGTTCCTTGCAGCTGCCGATGGGATGGGTGCTGACGATGGCCGGGTACTTCCTGGCTTCATCGAAACCGGCCGGCAGGTAGAGATCGGCCGCCGTCTGCCAGCCGAGGTTCGGATAGCTGACGGTCTTGATGGAAATTGTGTTCATGCGTTCTCCTCGTTGGTGGGCTGATCTACTTCAGGCGACTCAGGAAGAACGGTGCCAACACCGAAACCGCTTCTTCCACGAAGTTGGGCACGTCGTACAGCGACATGTGATTCGCCCCCTCAACCACATGCAGGGATTTGTCCGTGCTGGCGGCGCGGGACAGCAGGTCATCGCTCATCCACTTGCTGCCGGCCACGCTGCCGGCCACCGCCAGGATCGGCTGGGTCAGGAACGCTTCGGCCTTGTGGTAGGCGTCGTAGGTGATGATCTGGTTGAGGTTGCGGGTGAGCGCGAAGCCCGGGGCGTTGGGGTGTTCGGCGCGCGGGGTGTGGTAGTACTCCCAGGCTTCGCGCAGCTCGGCATTGGGCGCGTCTTCTTCGCGCAGCGGTGCCAGCGGGATGGTGGCGAACTGGCCCGAAGCGATGTCGGTGCTGCGCGCCTTGGAACCGAAGTCCAGGTAGCCCACGGCATCTGCGTCGTTGACCGTGTTCTCCCAGCCGTTGCGGAACATCTGGCCGATGTTGACCGCGCTCACCATGCCCAGCGCCTTGATGCGGCGGTCGTTGATGGCGGCGTTGGCGCTGTAGCCTGCACCGGCACAGATGCCCATGGCACCGATCCGGTCCGGGTCGACGTACGGCAATGTGGTGAGATAGTCGATGACCGCACTCACGTCTTCGGTGCTGATGTAGGGGTTCTCCAGCTGGCGCGGCTCGCCGGTGCTGGCACCCTGGTAGGAACGATCGAACGCGATCGTGACCAGACCGGCTTCGGCCAGCTTCTTTGCGTACAGGCCGGCCGTCTGTTCCTTCACGCCGCCGCCCGGGTGGGACACCACCACCGCGGGGTAGCTGCGGGACTCGTCAAAGCCTTCGGGGAAGTACAGGGTGGCCGCGGTGGTGACGCCCTGGCCGTTGAGATTCTTGAACGTGACGTTGCGCATGTGCCTGCTCCGCTGTGGGTGTGAGGTGGCCGGTGCTTGTGCCGACGAAGCCCATGCTATTGACCGCATTGGGCCTGATAAATAGTCTTCCGGAGACATGAGCCGTAAGTGGAGCTAAACAATGCCCATCGAGCCCTCTCTGGTCAGCTCGCTGACCTGGTTTGCCCACATCGCCCGGCACCGCAGCTTCACCAAGGCGGCCACCGAGATGGAGATCACCCGCGCCGCTCTCTCCCAGCACCTCAAAGCACTGGAAGAGCGGCTGGACGTCAGGCTGCTGCACCGCACGACCCGCAACATGTCGCTGACCGAAGAGGGGCAGCAGCTGCTGGACGTGCTGCAGCCGGCATTGACCGCCATCGAACGGGCGGTGGGAGAACTGGGCGAGGTGCACGCCGAGCCCTCCGGGGTGATCCGGATGAACTCGTCGCGGGTCGCTTCACGGCTGCTGCTGGAACCGCATATGGGCGAGTTCCTGGCGCGTTATCCCAAACTGCGGCTGGAACTGGTGATGGATGACCGCTTTTCCAACCTGGTGGCCAACGGTCTCGATGCCGGAATCCGGCTTGGCGAGAGCCTGGATGAGCACATGGTGGCCGTTCCCATTACACCGCCCCTGGAGATGGCGATTGTCGGCTCGCCGGCCTACTTCGAGCGGCACGGCCTGCCGCAGAGCCCGGCCGATCTGATCCGGCACAACTGCCTGGCCTACCGCTTCACCTCCAGCGGCACCATCGACCACTGGACGTTCGCGGCGCCAGGCAGCGAGGGTCGAAAGCTGGTGTTCGAGCCGCAGGGCAATGCGGTGTTCAACGACGACGACAGCATGCTGCGCGCCGCGCTGCAGGGTGTAGGGCTGATTCGCCACATCGATCTATGTGTGCGCGAACACCTGGCCAATGGCTCGCTGGTGCGCGTCCTCGCCCCCTGGTGCCGGCCCTTCCCGGGCTTCTTCCTGTACGTGCCGTCACGTGCGCAGATGCCGGCAAAGATCAGGGCACTGATGGACTTCCTGGTTGAACGCCGCGAGCAGCTGGTTGCTCCCCGCCACCCGCGCGCCGCCACCGAGGATCGTCGAGTGAAAAGAAGGCATGGCAGCCGGGGCAGGACGGTGTCGGGTCAATAGCGCAGGCTGAGCAGACGGCACCCCCCACCTGTCCCCCGCCCTTGCCAAGAGCTGCCTGCGGGAGGGCCTCCTGGCCCTCCCGCAGTGGCCATCACAGCAGCAGCTGGCGTACCGCGTTGGCGCTGTAGCGGGGATTCAGGCGCCCCCCCGTCAGTGCGTGACCTTGGGCCAGGCTGGCCTGCGGGTCGTCTTCGCTGCCCAGCGCCAGCTCAGCCCCCTTGCCGCCGAAACTGCCCATGCTGTCCACCAGATGCTGCAGCTCCGCAAGCGATGCGGCGGTGTCGCCTGCCCGGATCGACGACGAGGTGCGCAGCGTCGGTGGTGAGACGTCCTGGGCGGAAGCCTCGGCAAGCGGCGGGGCGACAACCGGCGCCGCGGTCACCGTGGACGGCAGAGTGATGCTGTGGCCGTCATCGAACACGTCCATCGCCTGGACGAAGGCGGAAGCCTCGTCTGCGAGGCTGGGCAACGGCGCATCCAGCGGCGCCGCCGGGCTTGCGGTGGCGCTGGATGCAGCCCGGGCCGCCGGCAGCGGGGTCAGCTGCCCAGCGATGGTGGCGGCCGAGATCGCGTAGCCGCCATCACCCGGCTGGACGAAGCTGATCGCGCGCTCTCCACCGAGGAAGTGGCCGAGCACCCGCATCTGCTTGCTGGCACTGCCATCCACACGGACGATCAGGTCGTCGCCATCGCGGTGGTAAGCCAGGCGCGCGCGGTCGATGCCCTCCAGATACAGCCAATCGGTTCCGCCGCCTGTGTTGTCGATGGTGTCGGCACCGGACGCGTCGGTGTAGAAGTAGGTGTCATTGCCGGTCCCTCCGAACAGCATGTCGTCGCCGTCCTCGCCTACCAGCTGGTCGTCTCCGGCGCCACCGATGAGGATGTCCTTGCCGGAGCCACTGAAGCTGCCGTTGCCGCCGGAGAGGTAGTCATTGCCATCGCCGCCATCAAGCTTGTCGTCGCCGCCCATGCCGAACAGGGTGTCATCACCGGCCAGCCCCTTGATCAGGTCACGGCCGCTGGTGCCGACAATCTGTTCGCCGGCCGCGGTTCCGGTCTTGACCGAGGGGTAATCCGCGTCGTTGCCCATACCGGGGGATCCGCCGCCCGGATTGCTGCCGCCGCCGTTGTTGGAGACCAGCGCATTGATCGCGGCGGTGTTCAGCGCCGAGCCGCTGGCGGGCTGCAGGTAATCCAGGGCGAAGTCGCCGCCCAGGAAATGATCGGTCACCGTCACCCGCTGGCTGGCATTGCCATTGACGGTGATGATCAGGTTGTTGCCATCGCGGGTGAACGCCAGCTGCGCGGTGCCGATGCCGTTCTGGAAAATCAGCCAATCGGTGCCGCCGCCGGTGTTGTTGATCACATCGGTGCCGCCGCCATAGACGTACTGGTCATCACCTGCACCACCGCTCAGGGTGTTGGTGCCGTCCTCGCCACGCAGCGTGTCATTGCCCAGCCCGCCTTCCAGGATGTCGTTGCCCGAGCCGGTGCCGTTGCCACTGCCACCGGCCAGCTGATCGTTGCCGTCGCCCCCCCGCAGCGTGTCATCGCCGCCCATGCCGAACAGGGTGTCGGCACCGCCGAGACCTTCGATCAGGTCCTTGCCGGCGCCACCGACCAGCTGCTCGCCCGCCGCTGTGCCCTGCACCACCTGATCGAAGCCACTGCCGTTGCCGGCAACGATCTGGTTGATCTGCGCAGCCGTCAGGGTGTTGCCTCCGTCGGGCTGCACGAAATCGATTGCCGCGTCGCCGCCGAGGAAGTGATTGAGCACGCGCACTGCCGGCGTGGCGGACTGATCGATGGAGATCAGCAGGTCGTTTCCGTTGCGGGAGAAGCTCAGGCGCTCGCGGCTCACACCAGCGCCGAAGAACAGCGTGTCGCTGCCGCCGCCGGTGTTGTCGACGGTGTCACTGCCGCTGCTGGCATCCACCAGGTAGGCGTCGTTGCCCGAGCCGCCGATCAGCAGGTCGTTGCCCGCACCGCCACTGAGCGTGTCGTTGCCGCCGGCGCCATTGAGCGTGTTGGCGCCCGCATTGCCCGCGATGTAGTTGGCGGCATCATTGCCGGTGCCGGCAATGGCGGCGGTGCCGGTCAGGAACAGGTTTTCCACGTTGGCCGACAGGACGTGGCTTGCCGACGCCTGGACCTGATCGGTGCCCTCGCCCGCCAGTTCGATCACGGAGTCATCGGCGTGGTCCACGATGTAGACGTCATTGCCGGCGCCGCCGCGCAGCTGGTCGGCACCGGCCCCGCCGTCCAGGTAGTCTGCTCCGTTGCCGCCGTGCAGGATGTCCAGGCCAGTGCCACCCCACAGCTGATCGTCGCCATCGGCACCGATCAGGGTGTCGTCGCCATCCATACCCGAAAGTCGATTGGCCGCAGCATTGCCCGTGATCTGATTGGAAAGGCCGTTGCCATTGCCGGTCACGATGCCGGCACCGAGCACCAGGTGCTCCACGTTCGAAGCCAGCACCAGATTGGTTTCGAAGCGCCGTTCGACCGTATCCACGCCCGCATCGAGCTCTTCGATCACACGCTCCTGGGCCGAACCGGTCACGTAGTAGTCGTCGCCCTGCGCGCCCTGCAGCCAGTCGTTGCCGCCGCCACCCTCCATGCGGTTGTTGCCGGCATTGCCAATGAGCTGGTTGTCCAGTGCATTGCCGGTCGCGTTCCAGTGCCCGGTGCCGACCAGTTCGAGATTCTCCACGTTGTCGCCGAGCTGCCAGCTGAGGTCTGCCAGCACCGTATCGATGCCCTCGCCTGCCTGCTCCACGGTCTGGTCCGATACGGAGTCGACGCGGTAGATGTCGTCCCCCAGCCCGCCGACGAGCCGATCGTTGCCGAGTCCTCCGTCGAGCAGGTTGTCACCGTCGGTGCCGATGATCAGGTTGTCCAGCTGGTTGCCGATGCCCTCGACGGCCTGGCCCAGCAGCGTCAGGCCCTCGACCTGCTCGCCCAGCGTGTAGGTGTAGCTCGAGCTTTGTACGGTGTCGTGGCCTTCGCCGGCCAGTTCGATGATCTGCTGGGAGGCGTCGGTGACCACGTAGGTGTCGTCGCCCTGGCCACCGTAGAGACGATCGCCGGGGCCCGCGCCTGTCAGCGTGTCGTTGCCCTGACCGGCATGGATGTCGTCGCGGAACTGGGTGCCGGTGAGGGAGTCCGCCGCGGCGGTGCCGCGGATGACATTGCGCACGCCCAGCGACAGCGACGAGGTGGTGGTCTGGCCCCAGCTGTCCCTGGCGACGATCTGCACCGTGTACTCGCCACCCCCGTTGGGCGGACTGCCGGAGATGACGCCTGTGCTCGCGTCGATGGCCAGCCACTCGGGGCTGCCGTTGCCCAGGCTGAAGGAAAGCGAGTCATCGGCCGCATCGCGGAACATGCCGGCCGGCAGTGCAAGCGTGAAGGCCTCTTCGCCCACCGCCTCATGATCGAAGTAATAGATCAGGGTTTCGGGCGGATTGTTGGTGAACGGCAGCCGATCCAGCCCGCCCTTGCGGATGGTGCCATCGGCGAACACGAATTCGTCGATGCGCTGGCTGAGAACGATGCCCGCATCGCTTTCCTGCCAGTATCCGCTGACGGTGATCCGGTCCGACGGATCCGTACCCACCTGGACCACCAGATCCAGCCCGACCTGCGACCAGGTGATGTCGTCCGGATCGATGCCGGCAGCGAAGATCACACGGTCGCGGGTCGAGACGCCATAGCCCTTGGACTCGATGGTGTCCTGGCCATCACCCCGCGCGTAATGGAAGTCATCGTTGCCGGTGCCGCCTTCCAGGGTGTCGTTGCCGGTGCCGCCATACAGGTCGGCGCCCCCGCTTCCGGCCTGCAGGAGGTCGTTTCCTTCCTCGCCGTACAGGTAGTCGCGGCCGGTGGCGTAGGACGTGTTGAGCTCGCGCTCGCCGCCCACCAGGGTGTCGTTGCCACCGCCACCGCGCAGTTCATTGCTGAAGCCGTTGCCGACCAGTCGGTTGTCGCCGGCATTGCCACGCAGGTTGGCATTGAAGGCGCCTTCGTTGTTGCTGCCGCTGAAGTACAGGTCCAGGCTGAGGTTGTTGCCCAGCGAGAGGTTCTCGACGTTGGCGTAGTCGGCCACGTTGAACCATTGGGTCGCGCTGCTCACTTCGTCGACGTGATCGATGATCACGGTGTCGATGCCTTCCCCGGCATTCTCCACCACCACATCCTTGGCGGTGATGACGTAGGTGTCATCCCCGAGTCCGCCATACAGGTGATTGGCCGCATCGGACGTGCGGCCGACCAGGATGTTGTTGCCGCTGTTGCCCCAGCCGGAGAGCGCGTTGGCGCCCCACAGTTCAAGCCGCTCGATGTTGGCGTGGTCTGCCAGCGAGTAGGACAACGAAGCGCGGATGGTATCGAACGATGCGCCGACACCGGTGTCGGTCTCCACGATGACATCGCCCAGGCTGTCGACGACGTAGATCTCATCGGCAATGCTGCCGATCAGGGTGTCGTTGCCAGCGCCACCGTCCAGCAGGTACAGGCGCTGATCGTGGTTGCCGTTCCAGGGCGCAGGCCCGATCTGGATGGTGTTGTCCAGGTCGTTGCCGACGAACTTGCGTGGGATGTTGACGCGCCACCCGTAGTACTCGGGGTTCTGCCAGTACAGGAAGGTGGAGGCGTAGACGCCCACCAGGTTCTCGACGTTGGCGGTAAGGGTGTAGGAGTAGGACTCCGCATACACGGTGTCGATGCCCTCGCCCGCCAGTTCGATCACCGTATCCGGGCTGGGCGCATCCTGGTAACCGGCACCGACGTAATAACGGTCGTTGCCCGCGCCGCCGCGCAGCACGTCGTACTCTCCGGGGCCGGAGATCGCGTCGTCCCCATACAGCTGGTCGTCACCGTCGCCACCATCGATCTCATCGATGCCGCCGTCGCCGTCCAGCGAATCGTTGCCCGCGCCGCCGAAGATCCGATCATTGCCCGCGCCGCCGAAGATGCGGTCGTCGCCGGCCAGTCCGTGCAGCTCATCGTTGCCGAGCCCGCCCTGCACATTGTTGTTGGCGGCGGTGCCAAGGTAGAGGTCATCGCCGTCGGTGCCGACCCATGCATCGGAGTTGCCCCGGAAATCCTGCGCCGACAACCAGGTGCCATCGGCGAACTGGATGCGATGCGTGCCGTTGGCTGCCGAGAGGAATCCTTCAAGGTAGATGCTGGCGAAGTCGGCGCCCTGCCGGAAGGCGATCATCAGGTCGTCTCCGGAGACCTGGAAGTTGTTGATCATGTCCCGGGTGATCGACGTGCCAAGCTGGATCACATCGCTGCCCGCGTCCGCCTCGCCCAGGTTGAGGATCGAGTCGTAGCCGTCGTAGAAGTTGAAGATGTAGGTGTCGTTGCCGGTGCCACCGTCGAGTACGTCGCCGCCGAGCCCGCCGCTGAGGGTGTCGTTGCCGGCACCGCCGTACAGGAAGTCGTCGCCGGCCAGGCCATGAATGACATCATTGCCGCCACCGCCGTGCAGGTTGTCTGCGTTCTCCGTGCCGACCATCTGGTCGTCGCCCGCGCTGCCCACGCCGGTCGGTGCGGGGATGGACAGCAGCTGCTCGAAGTAGGCCCGATCAAAGACCGTGCCATTGGGCAGCTGCACCGCTGCGGCCATCCCTGCCGCAAAAAATCCGCGCACGACGATGGAGTCGACACCGCTGGCGTGAAGGATGACCAGATCCAGGCCATGGGCCGTATAGGTCAGGTCTTCGGCAGCGATGCTGCTGCCGAAGCTGATGGTGTCCTGGCCTGCGCCTGCATCTTCCAGAACCACCAGGTCGGCGCCGAAGCCGGACTCGAAATGGAAACGGTCGTTGCCTGCGCCGCCGCGCAGAAGATCGTTGCCTGCACCGCCGGTCAGAACATCCTCGCCGTCGCCGCCGGTCAGGTGATCGTTGCCGTCTCCGCCCTGCACATCGTCGTTGCCTGCGTCGCCGTTGAGCATGTCATTGCCGGCACCGCCAAGGACCAGATCATTGCCTTCGGCGGCCGAGATGATGTCATCGCCGTCCTCGCCGTGTAGTTCGTCGTTGCCGATGCCGCCATAGATGCCGTCATCGCCGGCGCCACCGAAGACCAGGTCGCTGCCGTCGTCGCCGTCGATGGTGTCGTTGCCGGCGCCGCCATAGATCGTGTCGTCACCGGCTTCGCCGTCCAGGGTGTCGTTGCCATCGCCTCCATCCAGGACATCATTGCCGACGCCGCCGCCCAGCTTGTCGATGCCTGCGCCACCGCTCAAGCGGTCATTGCCCGCGCCGCCATACAGCTCATCGTTGCCGTGATCGCCACTCAGTACGTCGTCACCGTCCTGGCCGAACAGGCGATCGTCGTCGTTTCCACCGGACAGCGTGTCCTGGCCGTCGCCGCCCTGCAGCTCATCCTTGCCGTCGCCGCCCTGCAGGGTGTCGTTGCCATCCTGGCCGGACAGGAGATCGTCGCCGGTGCCGCCATCGAGGAAGTCATTGCCGCCGTTGCCCTGCAGCTCGTCGTCGCCCGCTTCGCCGTACAGGGTGTCGTTGCCGTGGAAGTCTGCGCCGACATCGCTGAGGGCGCCGTCGCCGAGCAGAATGTCGTTGCCATTACCGCCCCGGATCACGTCGTTGCCGCCCAGGCCGATCACGGTGTCGGCACCTTCGCCTGCATCGATCGTGTCGTTTCCATGCAGCGATCCATCGATCCCGATGGAATCGCCAACGATCATGTCGTTGCCGCTGCCGCCGCGCAGGGTGTCGTTGCCGCCGTCACCGTAGATCTGGTCGTTGCCCTCGCCGCCATCAATGAAGTCATCCCCGGCCACGCCGCCGACGTTGTAGGAGTATCCCAGCCCATAGTCGACACGGTCGCCCTGGAGGATGTCATCGCCTTCACCGCCGTCGATGATGTCGTGGCCTCCCTGCCCGTAGATGCGGTCATTTCCCGCTCCGCCGATCAGGGTGTCGTTGCCCGAGGTATTGGCCTGGCTGGAAATCTGCGTCGCCACGAAATCCCACATGCCGCCGGCGGCAGCGAAGTCATCACCCAGGATGAGATCGTTGTCCTCCTCGCCGCGGATGTAGTCGTTGTCGGCGCCACCGATCAGCAGGTCGTTGCCGGTGCCACCACTGATGTTGTCATCGCCTTCGCCACCGTAGGCGACGTCCGAGCCGTCCCCGGCGTCGATCTCATCGTCGCCACTCGGGCTCACGTTCGAATCGGTTTCGACCCAGGGATCCTGCCCGTTGTCGTAGGTGGCGCTGACCTGGAAGCCGATCAGGTTCTGTGTCGCGTCACCGTTGACCGGCGCGTGACCCTCCATGTGGGTGTACCAGCCCTTGCCGAAATTGAGGACATCGTTGCGTTCGCGCATGTCCTCGTACCAGCCTTCCAGATCGTTCGGCACGGTCCATGCCAGCAGCATTGGAATGCCGAGTAGCACATCGTCTCCCAGTCCGCCGAGAAGACGGTTGCTGCCCGGCCCGCCAAGGATCAGGTCGTTGCCGTGGCCACCGTCGATCCAGTCGTCGCCATAGCCGCCGTCCACGCCATCATTGCCGCCCATCGCGCTGATGATGTCGTTGCCGCTGCGTACTTCATCCGGATCGCCATCGTGGCCGACCTGGTCGTTCTCGTTGGTCAACGCGTACGGATTCTCGGGCGTACCCGGCTGGCCGAGGCCTGGCAGCGTGATGTTCAGCTCGCCATTGGACCAGTTGCGTACGACGATGCGGCCGCCGGTCTCGCGGTGGGTGATGATGAGCGAGGAGGTATCGCCGCTGCCGACCACCTGCAGGCGGAACTTGCGGTCCTGGGTTTCCCAGCCAAGGCCGTCGCGGGAGACATGATTGACCGAGAGATCGCCGATGGCGACGTTGTCGAAGGTGATCTTGCCGATGCCATCGGTATCGACCACGATGTCCTGCGATCCGCCGGCAAAATCGGCCAGGTGGAACTCGTAGGTGTCGAAGCCGGTGCCGCCTTCCAGCCGGTCGGATCCCTTGCCGCCCTCCAGAACGTCATTGCCGGCACCGCCGTTGAGCACGTCGTTGCCTTCATAGCCCTTCAGCAGATCGTTGCCGGCGCCGCCGCTCAGGCGGTCCACGCGCTCGGCACCGTGCAGGCTGTCATTGCCACCTCCGCCGATCAGGATGCTGCCGTTGCCCTGCAGATACTGCGCGCTGAGCTGGTCATCGCCGGAGGTGCCGAAGCTGAGGTAGTCGCCCATGGCGGGCAGGTAGCTGCTGCCGCCGTGCTGGATCTGGAAGACGATGGAATTGTAGGCATCGTCGCGAAGGTCTTCCGGCTCCTTGGCGAATTCGAAGAAGTCCTCGACCAGGTCGTTGGCCATGTTGCCGCCGACGATACCGGCCACCGCGCCGATCACCGCGATGCCGGCAACGATCGGCCAGGAGACCACGCCCGCCGCGACCACCGCGCCGGTCAGCACACCGGTTACGACGGTATTGACGGCGCTGCCTGCAAACACGGCCGCCGCCGCGCTGAAGTCACCGTCGAGCATCTTCTGGATGACGTCGAGGCGGTCCAGTCCCTTGCCCACCACGCCGAAGACCTTTTCCGAGCCGCCCAGCGAGATGTGCTTGCCCTGCTCGTCCAGCGAGCTGATCACACCGCTGGCCAGATCCTTCAGGGTGATGGCCGGCTCCTGGTCTTTGTTGACCAGCGCCAGCTGACGCTGCGTGTCGGCGATCATGCCCTGGCACCACGCCAGCAGATCGGCGTTTCCTTCCAGCTGGAACCGGCTGGCGTAGATGCTCAGCAGCTCGGTATTCTGTTCCAGCACATCCTTGTACATGGCGAGCAGCTGGTCAGGAGGAACTGCACCGGTCCCGTCCGCTGGCCTCACCCGATCCAGCCCGAGCTTCAGGTTGGCCGCAAGGGCCGCTGATATCTCGGTCAGCAGCATCGCCTTTGCATCATTGATCGCATCTGCAGCCATCACCGTTTCCTTTCGTTGATTGGTCGTATCGTCATGTGCAGCGGAGTGCCGAAGCACGCCACCGGAAGAGGAACCCACAGAGCGCTCTGCCGTTCTGCCAGGGTTGGAACAGGAGCCTGCCGAGCGGGGATCCCGCCAGCATCTTCAACAGCGTTTCCACTCGAACAACGAACGCCCTGCGAACCGGATTGCGCGCTTGCGCGCGCGTTCGCTGGAGGCTGGTACTAGCGCTCGCGCAGCCCTTCCCCGGCATGCCGCCGCAAGGGACTGAGCAGGTAGTCGATCACCCGTCGCTTGCCGGTCTTCACCTCGGCGCTGAGCGCCATGCCCGCGCTCATACCCACCACCACGCCATCGATATCCAGGGTGCTGCCATCGAGGCGGATCCGTGCAGGGAAGACCGAGCCCAGGGTTTCGTGTTGGGCCGCGTCGTGCGAGACGCTGACCACGCGCCCGGTCAGATAGCCGTAGCGCGTGTACGGGAAGCTTTCCACCTTTACAACAACGGCCTGCCCGGCGCGGACGAAGCCGATATCCTTGTTGAGGATGGTGGCCTCCACCTCGAGCGACTCCCGAGGCACCACGGCCAGAAGCTCCTGGGCCGGCGTGACCACGCCGCCGACGGTGTGCACGGCCAGCTGCTGCACGGTGCCGGCCACGGGCGCGCGCAGGGTCATCAAGCGGTTGCGCTGCCCAGCCTTGTCCCGTTCTGGCGTTCCCTGTGCGATCTGCTGCTGTGCTTCGCGCAGCTGCTCCAGGAACTGCCGCTTGGATTCGGTGAGCAGCACCCGCAATTCTTCCTGCGCGGTGGCCAGTGAACTTTTCAGCTCACGCAGGCGATTGTGCTGCACGGCAAGATCCCGCTCGGCGCTGATCCGCTCCTGTTCGCGCAGCAGGTAGTCATGGCGCCCAACGTAGTTGCCCTGCACCAGCCGCGCATAGTCCTCCGCACGCACCTTGGTGATCCGTGCAAGCTCGGCCATCGGCGCGATGGCCTCGGAGGTGGTCTGGATCTCCGCCGCCCGCTGGTCGATGGTCGCCTGCAACCTGAGCCGGTTGGCCTGCAGCGCGTCGAACTGGCTCAGCAGCAGCTGCTGCTCGGCGGTGCGTCGTGCATCGGCGATCCCTTCGGCCTGCGGCAGTTGTGGTCGCTGCCCCGAGGACATCGCCTCGATCATCGCGGCCAGCCGCAGTGCGGTCATGCGTGATTCTGTCAGCGCCGCGTCCACCTGGCTCAGCTCTGCGCCGCTGGCGGTGGTATCCAGTTCGATCAGCGGCTGCCCGGCCGCGACCTGCTGACCGTCGCGCACCAGAATACGCCGCACAACGGCCGTCTCCAGCGGCTGCACGATCTTGGTGCGCGAGTCAGCCACCATCCTTCCGGGCGCCACCGCCACGATGTCCAGCTTGCCCAGGCAGGCCCAGAGCAGCGCGATGCAGAAGAAGGCAATGATGATCCAGGCCGTCCAGCGCGCTGTCGGCGAGACGGGGGTCTCGATCAGCTCCAGGTGAGCGGGCAGGAACTCGCGCTCCGCCCGCTGGCGCGCCGGCGTCTGGTGTGCGTGCCGCGCCGCCCAGTGTGCACGGAACGCGCCGTAATAGCGCTGTACGAACGCCGCGCATCCTTCGAGCACGTGTTTCATGGCGTGCCCGCCTGGAGGGTGTGCAGCCGCTGGTAGGCGCCGCCGGGGCGATCAACCAGCTCGGCGTGGCTGCCGGACTCGACGATGCGGCCCTTCTCCACCACCACGATCCGGTCGGCATGGCGGACCGTGGACAATCGGTGCGCAATGATCAGCACGGTACGGCCCTTGCAGATGGCCTGCATGTTGCGCATCACGGCATGCTCCGATTCGTAGTCCAGTGCGCTGGTGGCCTCGTCCAGGATCAGGATGCGTGGCTCGGTGATCAACGCACGGGCGATGGCCACCCGCTGCCGCTGCCCACCGGAGAGTCCGGCGCCGTGCTCACCGACAATCGTGTCGTAGCCTTCGGGCAGCGCGACGATGAAGTCATGCGCACCGGCCAGCGTCGCGGCGCGGATCACACGCTCCAAGGGCACTCCCGGGTCGGCCAGGGCAATGTTGTCGCGGATGCTGCGGTTGAACAGGAAGTTCTCCTGCAGCACCACTCCCAGCTGGCGGCGCAGCCATGCCGGATCGGCAAGCGCCAGGTCGTGCCCATCGATGAGTACGCGGCCACGCTCGGGAATGTAGAGCCGCTGCACCAGCTTGGTCAGCGTGCTCTTGCCCGAGCCCGATCGGCCGACGATACCGATGACCTCACCGGGCTTGATCTCCAGATCGATGCCATCCAGGACCTGGGGGGCTTCGGGCCGGTAACGGAACTGCACGCGCTCGAAGCTGATGCCGCCCTGGATCGGCGGCAGGGCCGCGCGGCTGCCCGGCAGTTCGGTACGGGTGTTGAGGATGTCGCCCAGCCGCTCCACGGAAATGCCCACCTGCTGGAAGTCCTGCCAGAGCTGGGCCAGCCGGATGATCGGCGCGGCCACCTGGCCGGACAGCATGTTGAACGCGATCAACTGGCCCAGTGACAGCTTTCCCTCCAGTACCTGCTTGGCACCGAAGAACAGGATTGCCACCCCCACCAGCTTCTGCACCAGCTGGACGCTCTGCTGCCCCACCGTGGCGGCACGGGTGACACCGAAGCTGGCGTTGACATACCCCGCCAGCTGGTTGTCCCAGGTGCGTGTGGCCTGCGGGTCAACGGCCATCGCCTTGACCGTCCCTATGCCGCTGACCGTTTCGACCAGGAAGGACTGGTTGTCAGCCCCCCGCGCGAACTTGTCCTGCAACCGCCGGCGAAGAACCGGCGTGATGCCCGCAGAGATCAGCGCGTAGACCGGCAACGAAAGCACCACGATCAGGGTCAGCCAGCCGCTGTACCAGAACATGACGGCGAGGAACACAACGGTGAACAGCAGGTCCAGTACCGATGTCAGCGCATTGCCGGTCAGGAATCCCCGGATGTTCTCCAGTTCGCGCACGCGCGCGATGGTGTCGCCGACCCTGCGCGATTCGAAATAGGCCAGCGGCAGCGTCATGACATGCCGGAACAGCCGTGCGCCCAGCTCAACATCGATCTTGCTGCTGGTGTGCGCGAAGACATAGGTGCGCAGGCCGCTGAGCACCACTTCGAAAAGCGCCATGCACACCAGCCCGATGGCGATCACGTCCAAGGTGGTCAGGCCGTTGTGGACCAGAACCTTGTCCATCACCACCTGGAAGAAAAGTGGCGTGACCAGTGCGAACAGCTGGATGAAGAGGGAGACGATGAACACCTCCGCCAGCATCCTGCGGTACTTGATGATTGCAGGAATGAACCAGGTGAAATCGAAGCGTGCCAGCTGCCCCAGCACCGAGGCCCGTGATGCCACCTGCAGCAGCGTGCCGGCGTAGCATGCGTCCAGTTCGTCGAGGGTCATCTGGCGCGGGCGCCGTTGCGCCAGGTCATGGATCAGCACCTCTTCGCCGTGGATGCGTGCGATGAGGAATGCCTGCCCCGATGTGTCCCATGCCAGTGCGGGAAGGCTGACCATTGGCAGGCGCGCAATGGGTATCCGCGCGACGCTGGCCTTCAGGCCCAGCTGGCGCGCTGCCAGTAGCAGGGTGGTTTGGTCGAAGGACTCACCGCTGGCCGCGAACGCGTGCGACAACTGCCCCGCGTCTGCCGCTACGCCATGGTACTGCGCAAGCAGCACCAGTCCGCGCAGGCCTAGATCGACCGTATCCTGGGAAGCGCCCCCTCTCTCCCCGTCCGCGACCGCAAGGGCCGCATGTGCCTGGTTCATAACATCCCTGCTATGGGCTCACCCCTGAGCCTGCCGCGGACTATCACGAAGCCGCTGGGGAATGTCAATTGCCTCACGAATTGCGTGATGGCGCGCACGGTTGGCGCGCTCCCGGACGGTCTCAAACGCCACGAATGAGGGTGGAGGGCGACCCGCGCGCGCAGCCACGATGCTGCCCGGCTGGCGCGGGGCACGCTGGTGATGAGGGGTTATAGCCGAGCGTGGCTCGGCTCTACAGAGCAGGCAGCTCGCGCGCGAGGAAGGGGGCGGTTCGGCTGCCTTTCGCGCGGGCGAGCTGCTGCGGCGTTCCCTTCGCCACGATGGTGCCACCAGCACTGCCTGCGCCCGGCCCTACGTCAATCACCCAGTCGGCCTGGGCGACCGCGCGCATGTCGTGCTCGATCATCACCACCGTGTTTCCCGCGTCCACCAGCCGTTGCAGCTGCACCAGCAGCCTGTCCGCGTCCGAGGCGTGCAGGCCGGTGGTGGGTTCGTCCAGCACGTAAAGCGTGCGCCCGCGCTGGCTGCGCTGCAGTTCGGTGGCCAGCTTGATGCGTTGCGCCTCACCGCCGGAGAGTTCGGTAGCCGGCTGGCCCAGCCGCAGATAGCCCAGGCCGATCTCCTGCAGCAGCTGCAGCGGCCGGGCGATGGGCTCTTCCTCGATGAAGAATGCCTGCGCCTGGTCCACCGTCATCTGCAGGACCTCGGCGATGTTGCGGTCGTTCCACAGCACCTTCAGCGTGGCTTCGTTGTAGCGGGCGCCGAGGCAGGTGGGGCATGGCGCATAGACGCTGGGCATGAACAGCAGCTCGACGCTGACAAAGCCCTCGCCTTCGCAGGTCTCGCATCGGCCCTTGGCCACGTTGAACGAGAAGCGACCGGCATCGAAGCGGCGCCGGCGCGCGGCCGGGGTGGCGGCGAACAGCTTGCGCACGTGGTCGAACAGGCCGGTATAGGTGGCCAGATTGGAGCGCGGCGTGCGGCCGATCGGCTTCTGGTCCACCTGCACCACCCGCTGGATGGCGTCCACGTCGCCTGCCAGCTGGCCGCGTGTCGCTTCAATGACGGTGGGGCCTTCGGCAGGCGCGTTCTCCGCGCTGTCGTCCGCCGGCTCGTGGCCCAGGTGCAGCAGCATCAGCTCCGGCAGCGCCTGTGCCATCAGGCTGGATTTGCCTGAACCTGAAATGCCGGTCACTGCGGTCAGCAGCCCCAGCGGCACCTGCGCATCCACGCCCTTCAGGTTGTGGCGGTGGATGCCTTTCAGTTCCAGCCAGCTGGCGGCGCTGCGCTGGCGGCTGACCGCTGCCGGCACCTGGTCGAACAGGTACAGGGCGGTGCGCGAATCCTGCACCTGACGCAGGCCATCGGGCGTGCCGCTGTACAGCACGCGCCCTCCCCGTTCTCCGGCTTCGGGCCCCACATCCACCAGCCACTGCGCGCGGCGCATCAGTTCCAGATCATGTTCGACCACGAACACCGAGTTGCCGCCATCACGCAGGCGGTCCAGCGCGTCGTACAGCGCCTGGCTGTCGGCCGGATGCAGGCCCGCAGAAGGTTCATCGAGCACATACAGCACGCCAAACAGCAGCGAGCTGAGCTGGGTGGCCAGCCGCAGCCGCTGCAGTTCGCCGGCCGAGAGCGTTGGCGTGGCGCGATCCAGCGAGAGGTAACCCAGGCCCAGCGCACGCAGGTGCCGTACGCGCGCCATCACCCCTTCGGCCAGCCGTTGTGCCGCCAGCCGCTTCTCTTCCGACAGGGCCGACGTCAGCCGCACGTCGGGGGCCGCCGCATGGACGGCGCGGCCACTGGCGGCCCGCGCGGCGCGGTCGCGACGTGTGGCGCTGCCGCTGGCGCGTGCGCCTTGGCGCTGCGCGCTGAAGTCACCCTGCGCGATGGGTTCCAGCAGATCAGCCAGTTGATCCAGCGGCAGCCGCATGAACTCACCGATATCCACGCCGGCAAAGGTGACCGAGAGTGCTTCCGGCTTCAGGCGCTTGCCATGGCAGGCCGGGCACAGCTTGCCTTCCATGTAGCGCGAGACCCGCTTGCGCATCAGCGCGCTCTGGGTGTTGGCAAAGGTGTGCAGCACGTAGCGACGCGCGCCGGTGTAGGTACCCATGTAGCTGGGTTCGAGCTTCCGCTTGAGCGCGGCGCGGGTCTCGGCAGGTGTGAAGCCGGCATAGACCGGCACGCTCGGCGTCTCCTCGGTGAACAGGATCCACTCGCGGTCCTTCTTCGGCAGCTTCTTCCACGGCACGTCGATGTCGTAGCCCAGCGTGACCAGGATGTCGCGCAGGTTCTGCCCGTGCCATGCCGGCGGCCACGACGCGATGGCGCGCTCGCGGATGCTCAGCGACGGGTCCGGCACCATCAAGGCCTCGGTCACCTCATAGACATGCCCCAGCCCGTGGCAGGTACTGCAGGCGCCCTGCGGCGTGTTGGGCGAAAAATCCTCGGCGTACAGCATCGGCTGGTGGGCCGGGTACGCGCCGGCGCGCGAATACATCATGCGCACCAGGCTGGACAGCGTGGTGACGCTGCCCACCGATGAGCGTGCATTGCTGGCACCGCGCTGCTGCTGCAATGCCACCGCGGGCGGCAGCCCGTCGATGGCATCCACATCGGGCACGCCGGCCTGGTCGATCAGGCGCCGGGCATAGGGCGCGACCGATTCGAAGTAGCGCCGCTGCGCCTCGGCGAACACAGTGCCGAACGCCAGCGAGGATTTGCCGGAACCGGAGACCCCGGAGAACACCACCAGCGCGTTGCGCGGTATGGAGACATCAACGTTATTGAGGTTGTGCTCGCGCGCGCCGCGCACCTCCACGCAGCCGCTCGCTGCGGCGGCACATGACGATTCACCAAAGGGGATGTGGGACATCTTTGCGATCCTGCAGGCAGTGAGCGACGCGCACCTGTGCGCGCCCAGAGCTGTATTCTCGCTGCTGCAGGGTGAATGTGGGTGATGGGAATGATCGCGTGACGCGCACCGCGTCACGCCCGACCCTGATCCGCGTGTCGGCTAGGCGGCCTGCACGTGTGGCGCCACGGCGGCCGCCAGTACATCGATACCCCACACCGAACCTGCGATGTCTTCCGGTTCGCTGATCTTGAAGCGCGACCAGTCGGCCCTGGCCAGCCTGCCCACCAGAAGCTGGTCGGCGGGAAGCTGCTGCATCGACCAATAGGGAAACTGCCGGGTTGAAACACGGCCTCGCGCCAGCTCGACAATGCCGGTGTGGCTGTTCGATTGCAGGACACGCTCATACACGCTGGCGACCCCGTCTTCGGGGCCTTCGAAGTACTGCACGAATCGAACGCCATCGTGCAGCAGCACGCCGGTCACGCCGGCAACCTTGTTGAACCTCGCCGCATCGGCGACCAGCGCTTCCAGATGTTCAATCGAAAGACCTACGGCTACTTCACTTGCATATACAACGGCCCGGATGGGCATGGTCTTCGCCTTGGATAAGCAGTGCCACGTCGGCACGCACTCACACTCTAGCATCCCGTTCAAGATGCACCCCGGCGCCGCATTCTTAACTCTTCAGAATTCACCCGGCCCTGGGTCGCGTGCCAGCAGGCATGATGGGCGCCCCACGTTCAGGGCTTTGTTCATCTTCATGCGTGACATCGGACAGTTCTATGTAACAAGCGTCGAAGGAGTGACACGTGCAGATGGCACCCTGCTGCAGGTCACCCGCATTGATTGCGCCTGCCTGAAATGCTCCAGGCAGTTCCGCGCCATTCCCGGCCACGGGCTGGTCGACCTCGATGGGGCGGCTGCGCTCAGCTGCCCGGGCTGCGGCAATCACCAATCGGTCAGCCGTGCCAGGCTTGAGGAATTCAGTTCGCGTGGTGGTGACTGAATCCGGTTCCACCTCGCCTCAACACCGCATCAACGCTCCTGCCATCTGCCCGGCCCTATCTTTCTGCTGTAGACCTAATCTGGCGTTCCGATGAGTCATACCGGCATTTTCAAGATCACCAACCTCACCTACCGGCTGGGCGCAGAGGGCGGGTTGGCCCGTGCGCTGCAGATTGAAGCCACCTGCACGGCCTGCGGGGCGGCCAGTGTCTGGAGCGAGCAGGACATGGAGCATGTGGCTGGGGGCACCGTGCTGGCCTGCCCTGCCTGTGGCACGCGGCAGGCGATCAGCAACGCCGGCCTCGTGAGCTGCCCGCCAGACATGCGCCATCCCCAGCGTTGACCGGACCGACAGGCTTCACGCGCCACGTGAGCAATTGGCTCCGCGCGCAGCACCGCGATGGCGACGCAGATGCGACAACGTGTCGTATATGACACCTTCCGCGCCCCGCGCCTTGGGCTGAAAGGCACTTAGGACCTACCCGCTGCCTACTGCCGGCATCCCTTGCAGGGCAAGCCTCTCGCGCGCTTTCGCGGTGTGCGACAATGCAGAAAGCGTCAAGTTCTGTGACGGCATTGCCCTCACGGCCTTGGCTTCCTGCACAACTGGGCGTATTCCTTTCTGTGCCACCAAAAACGGGTGGCCGGGATTCGAAACCCCGGTTGTGTGGATGTAGTTAGCGCTTGCCAGCCGGCACCGCCCTGTGCGGTGTCGGCTGGCAATCCGTCGGCCGGCTATGGCGGGCGGTGCGTGGAGGCCTTGAGCCTGCCCGGTCATCCACACACGGGGTTTCGAACCACGCATCGTCCGCCACCTTTATCGGTGGCGGCTTCTGCCTGCACGCAAGGAGCCCCGCCATGACCACGCCGCACTCCCCTGCCCCACACCCGATCCACGACCCGCCTGCGAATGGGCCCGCGCCGGACGCGAACACGCTCATCGCCCTGCTGCACAGCATTGGCGCAGGCGCGGCCTCCGATGGCCAGCCGTGGCCAGAGCGCCATCAGCTGCCCGGGCGGCGTATCGCCCTTGCGGACACCGACTGCTCGTTGGCGGGTCTGCGGGTGGTGATGGAGATTCTGCTGGCCGCACAACGCGCCCGCGAGAACGGCGAGTTGGCGCAGTACGTCGGCCCCCGCGTGATGGAGGGCCTGATCATGGCCGGGTTGGGGCTGACCGCGCACGCCAGTACGCGGGTGCGCCCGGAGGTCTGAGTGGTCTGGTTCCGCTGGGCCACCACCGTGCTGAGCCTTGCCGTGGTGGTGGCGGTGCGGCTTCGATGGCCATCGCCGCCCGTGCCCGAGCAGCTCGTGTTCCAGCTCATCTCCGACGATCGCTTCTCGCAGCTGCGCCGCCAGGCAATGCAGTTCGTGGAGGAGCGGCCACGGCAGGGCTTCCAGTTCGTCGATACGCCGAAAGGCGCGCCTTTGCAGATTCACTGCCGGGGCGTTCCGGTGCTGTGGCTGGAACGGCGGCCGCAGCATCTGCTGATGCAGGTATCACTGGATGCCGAGCAGCGGGCGCCGGATGTTCTGCCGTTGCGGGCCTTCCTGCGATGGCAGATGGAGCCGTTGGGCGCGCTGGAACAGATGTCTGCCGGCGTGCCGGAGCCTGTTTTGATGGATCGGGTGATGCAGTGGATGGCAGGTGGTGTGCCGGGGGATGCTCGGTGTGGTGGAGAGCTTTAGCCGAGCATGGCTCGGCTCTACAAAGGGGGCCTCCGGCTCATCACGTTCTCGATCCAGTCGATGTAGCGTGAGACGCGGACGTTGTAGACCATCTGCCCGTAGAAGCCCGCTTCCAGCGCATGCTCGGGCACGGCGGTGATCCACGAGCCCAGGCCCACCAGTTGCGGCTGGTCGCCCACGGTGATCAGCAGCGGACCGCCGCTGTCGCCGCTGCCCAGCACGCCTTCCAGCGGCAGCCCCTGCGGCGGCGCGTCGAAGCGATACCAGAGATAGCGATCATTGCCACCGGTAATGGCATTGTAGGCCCGACGCAACGACGTGCGATGCGACCCACCCGGCACCAGCCCAGTGGCGCCGGTGCCGGTGGCGCCCTTCCCTATCAGCGCGGCAACCTGCCCGGCCTCGCCAGTACCGCGATAGAGATCGACCGGCAGCACATCGTTGACCGGCGCCGCCAGCCTGACCAGCGCGATGTCATCGGAGGTGGCCAGGAACGCATGGATCTTGGACGCGCTGCCGGTGGCCATGGCCTCTTTCCCCAGGTCTTCCGGCAGGCGCTTGAAGCCGGGATGCAGGACGACCCGTTCGACGCCGTAGCTCGTCCCGTTGATAGCCACGGTTGCGCCCATGCCTTCCATCGGCGCCGCATGCGCTGCGGTAAGCACCCAGCGCGGCGCGATCAGAACGCCATGCCCTTCGCCCGGCATGTCGGCCAGTGCCGGGAACGCGGCGGCCTCGATGCGGTAGCGGGCATCGTCAACGTCGTGACGGATCACCACCGCGCCAGCGGCGCAGGGCAATGCGGCAAGGGCCAGCAACAACCATCGGTTCATGGGTCCCTTCCATCTGGCAGTCAGTGCGCGCAGCCTAGCCGAACACGCCGCTGCGGAAGAAGACCTGCGACGAAACGCCTCTGTGGCTGGACGAAGCCCGCAAAAGCGGGCCTCGATTGCGCGTGGGCCAGACTTTTCAGCGGGCGCCTGGGGTGCCACGCTGCCGATACGCGTCGATCCAGTCCAGCGAGGGGGCGATGCCGCCGAACGGGAAGAGGTGTGGACTGACCGGGCCATCGTCGTCGCGCAAGCCCTGCATCAGGCGATCCACGAACGCCTCCGGGCCTGCGGTTCCCAGCAACCGGCCCATCGAAATGCCATAACGGGCCAGCATCGAGGTGCTGGCACCCACGCCGCACATCGTGGCGTAGCGCACCAGCCGCGCAATGCTGGCGGGGCCCGGCACGCCCAGCAGCACCGGATGGCTGATGCCATGGCCACGCAGCGCGTGCAGCCAGGCCAACACCCGGTCGGCATCGAACGCGAACTGGGTGACGATCATCGGCGCCATGCCGCGTGCTTCGATGGCCTGGCATTTGTGCGCCAGCACCTGCCAGCGCTGCGCATCGTCCATCACCGGATGGCCTTCCGGGTGCCCGCCGATGCCGACCGCCTTGATGCCGGCGCGCTCGAGGATGCCGGTCCCGATGATCGAGGCACTGTCTGCGAAGGGGCCGGCGGGCGTGGACAGATCGCCGGCAATCAACAGGCAGCACTCGGCGCCGGCCTCGCTGACGGCGCGGCCGATGAAGTGCTCAAGCGCCGCGCGCGACGGCACGCGACGTGCGGACACATGCGGCATCGGTGCAAAGCCCAGTTCGCGCACCGCGCGCGCCGCGGCCAGCCGTGCCTCGTCGTCTTCGCTGGCCAGATAGGGGATGGAGACCCGCGTGCCGGGTGCGATGCGGGCAGCCTGTTCGCGCAGCGCCGGCAGCGCCTTGGCGCTGACTTCCAATGAAAAGGCGTTGATGAAGGCGTGCGCCCGCGCGGAAAGCCGTGCGGACATCACGCAGCCCCGTGTGCGGCGCGGGCGATGGGCGTGCTGTGGCGGGCCAGCTCGATGAAGGCCTCCAGGTAGTCGATGCCGGTGTCGCTCTGGCGCGCGCCCAGATAGATCTGCTTGGGGATGCCTTTTGCCCCCAGGCGTACCGGCACCACATCCATGCGCGCGGCGTACTCCTCCACCAGCCAGCGTGGCATGGCCGCCACGCCGCGGCCACTGGCCACCATCTGCATCATGATGTCGGTGGTTTCGATGGCCTTGTGCCGCCGTGGGGTGATGCCTGCCGGCAACAGGAACTGGTTGTAGATGTCCAGCCGCTCGAACGGCACCGGGTAGCTGATCAGCACTTCCTGGGCGAGCTGGCGCGGCTTTACATGGTCCACCCTGGCCAGGGCATGGTCCTTGGCCACCACCAGCACCTGTTCGTAATCGAACACCGGAACGAACTTCAGGCCGGGCTTCAGCAACGGATCCGGCGTGACCAGCAGGTCGATCTCATAGCCGAACAAGGCGCCGATGCCGCCGAACTGGAACTTCTGCTTCACGTCCACATCCACATCCGGCCACGCAGCCAGGTAGGGCGAGACGATCTTCAGCAACCACTGGTAGCAGGGGTGGCATTCCATGCCGATGCGCAGCGTGCCGCGCTCGCCCTGGGCGAACTGGCCCAGCCGCTCTTCGGCCAGGTCCAGCTGCGGCAGTACCCGGTTGGCCACGGCCAGCAGGTATTGCCCGGCCTGGGTCAGGCGCAGGCTGCGGCCCTCGCGCAGCCAGATATCGGTGCCCAGCTGCTGCTCGAGCTTCTTCATGCTGTGGCTCAGCGCCGACTGGGTGAGGTTGAGCACGCCGGCGGCGGCGGTGAGCGAGCCCTGCTGCTCGACCTGCTGCACGATGCTCAGGTGGATCCGTTCCAGCATGACGATGAATCCTGCTCATGGATTGGTGAAGTAATACCATTTTACGTCATGCAAGGCGCTGGCTAGCATCGGGTCATGCTTTCGCCCACCCGCCCCCTCCGTACCGTCGCCGTTTCCGGCGGACTCCAGCGCCCGTCGCGCGCCGCCACCCTGTGCGAGCACCTGCTCGATGTGATTGGCGAGCACGTGCCCAGCGACCCGCAGCTGATCGAGCTGGGCCAACTGGCCCCGCAGCTTGCCGGTGTGTTGTGGCGCACACAACTGCCGGACGCCGTGCAGTACGCGCTGGCCAGCGTCGAACAGGCCGATGTGCTGGTGGTGGCCACGCCGGTCTACCGCGGCTCATACACCGGCCTGTTCAAGCACTTCTTCGACTTCGTCGACCAGGATGCGCTGGTCGATACCCCGATCCTGCTGGCCGCCACCGGCGGCAGCGAGCGCCACGCGCTGATGATCGACCACCAGCTGCGGCCGCTCTTCAGCTTCTTCCAGGCCCGCACCCTGCCGCTGGGCGTGTACGCCACCGACCGCGATTTCGCCGACGGCCGGCTGCACAGCCATGCCCTGATCGAGCGGGCGCGGCTGGCCGTTCAGCGGGCGCTGCCGCTGCTGGCGCTGCCGCGCCGTCGCGCGCCAGCCGTGGCCGAAACCTTTGCCACGCTTTGAATGCCGAAGCCCCTCCCCCTTTGCCTTCGGATGCCACCTTGCACCACGGAACGCCGCCCATGACCACCGACACCTTTACCTTCCGCATCTCGCGCATTCCCTTCAACGAGGACTACCAACCCGCTGACGGCACGCGCATCACCACCAATTTCGCCAACCTGGCCCGAGGTGACGCGCGCCAGCAGAACCTGCGCAACACGCTGGGCATGATCAACAACCGCTTCAACGATCTGGCGCACTGGGACAACCCGGGCGCCGATCGCTACAGCGTGGAGCTGGACATCATCTCGGTGGAGATGCATATCGACGATGCCAGCGATGCTGACCCATTTCCGCTGATTGAGGTGCTGCGGCCGACCATCGTCGATACCCGCACCGGCGCGCGCATCGAAGGCATCGTCGGCAACAACTTCTCGTCGTATGTGCGCGACTACGACTTCAGCGTGGTGCTGCCGGCCAGCAACGAAGGCAAGGCGACGTTCGGCATTCCGGAAGGCTTCGGTGACCTGCACGGCAAGCTGTTCAAGCACTTCCTGCAGTCGGAGGCCTACCGCGCCAACTTCAGCAAGGCGCCGGTGATCTGCATCAGCGTGTCCAGCAGCCAGACCTACCATCGCACCGGCAACCACCACCCCATCCTGGGCATGGAATACCGCCAGGGCGAGTTCTCCGCCACCGACCAGTACTTCGACAAGATGGGCCTGCAGGTGCGCTACTTCATGCCGCCGGGCAGCGTCGCGCCGCTGGCGTTCTACTTCCGCGGCGATCTGCTGGGCGATTACTCCAACCTGGAGCAGATCGGCACCATCGCCACCATGGAAGCCTTCCAGAAGATCTACCGCCCGGAGATCTACAACGCCAATTCGGTGGCCGGCAAGGTCTACCAGCCCAGTCTGAAGCACCAGGACTATTCCTCCACCCGCATCGTGTACGACCGCGAAGAGCGCAGCCAGCTGGCGGTCAAGCAGGGCCGTTTCACCGAAGAACACTTCATCAAGCCCTACCGCGCCGTGCTTGAGCAGTGGGCTGCCCGCTGATCCATCGCTTTTCATTCGCCCCCTAGGAAACACGCCGCAATGCCGACGAAGATACTGCTCCCCACCTCCACCGCGGGCAGCCTGCCCAAGCCCTCCTGGCTGGCCGAGCCGGAAACGTTGTGGTCACCCTGGAAGCTGCAGGATGACGGCCTGGTTGAAGGCAAGCAGGACGCCCTGCGCCTTTCGTTGCAGGAACAGCAGCACGCCGGCATCGATATCGTCAGCGATGGCGAGCAGACCCGGCAGCATTTCGTGACCACCTTCATCGAACACCTCAGCGGTGTCGACTTCCAGAAGCGGGAGACCGTGCGCATCCGCAACCGCTACGACGCCAGCGTGCCGACCGTGGTCGGCGCGGTCAGCCGCCCCAGGCCGGTGTTCGTGGAGGACGCGAGGTTCCTGCGCCGGCAGACCGCGCAGCCGATCAAGTGGGCCCTGCCCGGCCCGATGACCATGATCGACACGCTGTACGACGCCCACTACAAGAGCCGCGAGAAGCTGGCCTGGGAGTTCGCCAAGCTGCTCAACGAGGAAGCGAAGGAACTGGAGGCGGCCGGCGTGGACATCATCCAGTTCGATGAGCCCGCCTTCAACGTGTTCTTCGATGAAGTGAACGACTGGGGCGTGGCAGCGCTGGAACGGGCGGTTGAAGGGCTGAAGTGCGAGACCGCCGTGCACATCTGCTATGGCTACGGCATCAAGGCCAACACCGACTGGAAGCAGACGCTGGGTTCGGAATGGCGCCAGTACGAAGAGTCGTTCCCGAAGCTGCAGCGCTCCAGCATCGACATCATTTCGCTGGAATGCCAGAACTCGCATGTGCCGATCGACCTGATCGAGCTGGTACGCGGCAAGAAGGTGATGGTGGGCGCCATTGACGTGGCCTCGCACACGGTTGAAACGCCGGAGGACGTGGCCAATACCCTGCGCAAGGCGCTGCAGTTCGTCGATGCCGACAAGCTCTACCCGAGCACCAACTGTGGCATGGCCCCGCTGCCGCGCGCGGTGGCACGCGGCAAGCTGCGCGCACTCAGCGCGGGGGCGAAGCTGGTGCGTGAGGAGCTCTCCGCTCTGGCCTGATGCCAGGCAGCGCGTCCTCCTTCAGGGGGACGCAGCCGGGTTCGCTGCGGTTTCGCGCGCGGCGATCCTTTGCACAAGCGCATCGACGGCCGCCTCCATGGCGTGCGCGGTCTGCTCGCCACTCTGGTTGGTGATGACGAAGATGCCCAGGTCGTGCTTCGGCATGACGTAGATATAGCACTGCGAGCGGGGCACGCCGCCATGATGGGCATAGTAGATGCCCTTCAGCTGATCGCCGGCAACGATGTTCCAGAAGTAGCCGATGCTGAATTCGTCGTCGAACCGGGCCAAGGTGCGGTGCGACTCCTTCACCACCGGCCCGTTGGCCAGTTGGAACTGCAGGTACTTCACCATGTCGGGGACGGTGGCCTTCACATTGCCGGACGCACCCCATGGCAACTCCGGCATGGGCGTGGTCGGCACCGGATTGTCGCTGTGGTAGCCGACCGCCAGTCGCGATGCGTCGGCGCCACTGAGGGTGATCGTGACGCCGGTCATTCCAGCCGCGTCGCTGAAGAACGCACGTTGCAGCGCCTCATAGTCACGCCCATAGACCCGTTCCAGGATATGCGCGGTCAGCTGGGTTCCGGCACTGGAGTACGCGTACTCGTTGCCCTGCATCCGGGGGATCCGCACCGCGTGCAGATCGTTGAGGAAATCCGCCTTGCCGTAGCCGGCGTAGAGGGTGTTGAGTTCAGCCGGTGTGCGGTGATCGGTGAAGCCGGCCAGTATGGTGTTCGCGCGCTCCGGCAGCATGTTCGGCAGGCCACTGGTGTGCGACAGCAGGTGGCGGATGCGGATCGGCGCGCCCTGGTACTGCAGGTTCGGATAGTCGCCCTGCAGGTAGGTGCGAACGTCGTCATCCAGCCCCAGCTTGCCTTCCAGCACCGCATTGGCCACCAGCGTGCCGGCCAGGGTCTTGCTCAACGAGCCGATCTCATAGAGGGTGGCATCGGTCGGCGCACCGGGTTTTCCGGACTGCATGTCGCCACGATGACGGATGAACGTCTGGCCACGGTGGACCACGCCGATCGAGGCCGAGTGCAGCAACGGCTGCTCAATCAGGGTCTGGGCCACCTCGTCGATATCCAACCCCAGATCCTTGGCCGGCACTGTTGTATCGGCGCAGCCGGCGGCCAGCAGCGCGGTGGACAGGACGAAGGCGCAAAGCCAGCGCCGGGTTCGGACCGTGTTCGGTGTGGCGTCCATGCGTGCGCACTTGGGAAGGCGTGGGAACGGGCGCTCACGATAGCCGAGGGCCCAGCGCCACAGGAGGTGCCATCAGGCACCCCACCGGGGGCGCCGCAGGAATCACTCCTGTGCGTGCTGGTCGGTGCGTAGCAGCACTTCCTGCAGAAGCTTGTGCGCGTTCGCGATCCGGGCCGGGCTCAAGCCCTCGGAGACCTCGTTCGCCCACGGCGCCTGGGCCCGCATGCAGTTGTCCAGCGCCCGTTGCCCTTCCGGCGTCATCACCACCAGCTTCGCAGTGCGGTGGCCCGGGTTGTCCTGAAGCTTCAGGTAGCCGTCTGCGACCAGCTCGCCGACGATTCGATTCACCCCTTGCCGGGTCAGCCCCATCGTCCTGGCATGGCCTGCCACGGTGGTGACGGATGGGCTCATGGCCACTGCGCCAAGGATCTGCCAGCGGGCGCTGGTCAGGCCAAACGGCGCAGCGATGCGGTCGCCCGCCGAGACCAGGCGGCCGTTGAGGCGGAGCACCGTGAAGATCAGGCCACAGAGCTCAAGGCCGGCGCTGGTTTTTGGGTCGCTTTGTTGCATGCATGACGCCTTTTGTAAGTTGACAACATGTTTCCCGAATGACAACATGTTGTCATTCTAGACTACGAACCCCGACGGGACCGTCCCGTGGCGATTCTATCCCCCGCAGCGCACCCCGTACGCGACCCTCCCCAGGAGAAGCACATGCACCCCTTCCACAAGAAGACAGTCAACGCCAACGGGCGCAGCATGGCCTATATCGAGGCAGGCACCGGTGATCCGATCGTGCTGCTGCATGGAAATCCCACCTCATCCTACCTGTGGCGCAACATCATTCCCTATCTGCAGAGCATCGGCCGGGTTGTTGCCCCGGATCTGATCGGCATGGGTGATTCGGACAAGCTCGGGCCGGGAGATGCCCTCTATTCCCTCAAGCAGCATCAGTTGTACCTCGACGCCTTCCTCGCCGCGCTGCACATCGACCATGCCGTAACGTTGGTAATGCACGATTGGGGTGCCCCGCTTGGGTTTGACTGGGCCCGACGCCACGGCGGTGCGACCCAGGCCCTCATCCACATGGAGGGTCTGGTTGCCGCCATCCGCTCGGAAGAGCTGCCGGACGGACCGCGGCAGTTCTTCCAGTCCGTGCGCTCCGACGAGGGCGAGCATCTGATCCTGCTGCAGAATGCCTTCCTTGAGCGCAGTCTGCTGAAGGGCACGCGCAGGAACTTCAGCGATGAGGAAGCCGCCGAGTATCGTCGCCCCTTCCTGCGCCCGGGCGAAGACCGTCGGACGATGCTTGCATGGCCACGACAGATCCCGATCGATGGCGCTCCGGCTGAAGTTGCCGACGCCTTCCTGAAGAACGAGGAGTGGCTCGGTTCCAGCCCTGTTCCCAAGCTGTGGTTGCGTGCCGACCCGGGAACCTACAGCCCACGGCTGATCGAGCGTGTACGAAGCTGGCGCAACCAGGACGAGATCGTTGTGGAAGGCGGGCACTACCCGCAGGAAGACGCTCCTGATCAGGTCGGTGAAGCCATTGCAGCCTGGCTGCTGCGAAAGCAGGCCGCGCGCTGAGTACACCGGCTTGAGATGAATGATGAGGCTGAAGCAGCGGCCGGTTTGCGGTCGCTGCTGCCGCCATCACCGCCGGTCAGGAGAACTTCCGGGCCAGCAGGCTCAGGTCCTTCCGGAGCCTAAGCACCTAACGCATGAGCTCGGTGTTGGTGATTTCCCCGGCGATGGTAGCGTTCTCGCTGGCCATGCCTGCCTGGGCGACGGCCCCTCCCCTCAGCGCTGGTAATCCTTCAGGAACAGCCAGGTGATCAACGTGGCATCGGGCCCCTTCGGGTCGGTGAACGGCAGGCCCGACTGGCTGCCACTCCAGGCGTGGCCCATGCCCTGCACCACGTAATGCTGGGCCAGCGTGCGGCCGCCGTAGCGGTAGGTATCCACGGTGTACGCGCGCCCACCCGGTACCTGGCCGTGATAGGTGCTGGTCGGCTGGTACTTCACCGAATCGTTGTCCAGGCCATCATCGGCCAGGTCGTTGGTCTGCAGGAACTGGCGCACGGCCTGCTGCCCGTTCACCGGGTTGACGGTGAGATCGGCGCTGCCATGGAACACCAGTACCGGCAGCGGCCGTGGCGAGGGCGAGCCCGAGCACTGCCAGGCCAGGCGCCCGTTGCTGTCCGGCGAATAGATGCTGCCGGCCAGGAGCGCATAGGCGCTGCCGGAAATGGTGGTGGCACCCTTGAACATGCCACCGGAATGGATGGCGCCGGCGGCGAACACATCCGAGTAGCAGGCCAGCATGATCGAGGTCATCGCACCGCCGGCCGAAATGCCGGTCACATAGACCCGATGCGGATCCACGCTGTAGTCGGCTTTTACCTTGTCGACGATGCCGGCCAGGATCGACGGCTCGCCGCTGTCGCGGGCCTGGTTGATCGGCAGCTGCCAGTTCCAGCAGCGCGCCGGGTTGGAGGTAACGTTCTGCCGTGGATAGACCACGATGAAGCCCTCGGTATCGGCCACATCGTTGAACCCCGAGGCCTCGCCCATCAGGTTCGGGCCGTTGACGCAGCCGTGCAGGACCAGCAGCAGCGGCAATGGCTGGGCGCCGTCGTAGCCGGCCGGTACCCAGACCTGATATTCGCGGACGCCGAACAGATTGCCGTACAGGGCGATGTCCCAGTGCCCGGCCGGCGCGGCAGCGAAGGCGCTGCCTGCCGTGGCCAGCCAGATGCACAGCACCAGCAACATCGCCTTGTTTGAATCGAATGCGGGTTTCATGGCCAGATCCTCCTGCATGAGTCGTGGATGACGGGGTACCGGGCAGCACGTGCGGCGGGGGGCGCGTGGCCAGTATCCGCATCCGCACGCGGCTGCCGACTGGACCTAGGTCCACTCGTGAGCGCCGGATGACACCGCTAGCCTTGGCAGCAGGGGTGGCATCGGGCCATCTGCAATGGACCTGCCTGGGGAGGATGGAATGAAACGGAATGGCTTGAGCCTGATGATCGGCATGCTGCTGGCCTCCGCGCCGGCGCTGGCGCAGGAGGCGCCGGCGACCGGACCGGCCACGGCCCGCTCTGCCACCCCGACCAACCTGGACAGCATCAAGGTGACCGCGCGCAAGCGCGAGGAAACCCTGCAGGAAGTGCCGGTGGCGGTCACCGCGTTCACCTCCGAGGCGCTGGACAGGATGAACGTGCAGGACATCAGCGACCTCGATGCGCAGGTGCCCAACCTGACCATCTACGCGGCGCGTGGCGCCAGCAGCACGGTCACTGCCTATATCCGCGGCATCGGCCAGTCCGACCCCACCTGGGGCGCAGACCCTGGCGTGGGCATCTACCTGGATGATGTCTACATCGCGCGGCCGCAAGGCGCCTTGCTGGATGTGTTCGATGTGTCGCGCATCGAAGTGCTGCGCGGGCCACAGGGCACGCTGTACGGCAAGAACACCATTGGCGGTGCGATCAAGTACATTTCGCGCGGCCTGCCCACGCAGACCGAGGGTTTTGCCCAGGTCACGGTGGGCAACTACAGCCAGCTGGACGCCAAGGCGGCCATCGGTGGCCCCATCGGCGGCACCGACAGCGGCCTGCGTGCCCGCGTGGCGGTGGCCAGCATGAACCACGATGGCTTCGGCGAGAACACCTTCACTGGCCAGCCAGTCAGCGACAAGCAGATCAACGCGGCGCGCCTGAACCTGGGCGCCTACGCCGGCGATGACTTCGACGTGCAGTTCGCACTGGACTGGATCGACGACCAGTCCGGCATGCGTGGTTCGAAGATGCTGGCGCCCAACCCGTTCCTGCGCGCCTACCCGCCGATGGACAGCCGTTACGACATCCGTTCGGGCATGCGCAACCTCAACGATGTGGAAACCAAGGGCGCGTCGGCCACGGTGAACTGGCGGCCCAATGAAGACGTTGCGGTGAAGTACGTGGTGGCCAAGCGCGAATCGGACAGCGCGGCCAACATCGATTTCGACACCACGCCGGTGAAGCTGGCCGACGTCAGTGGCACCTACAACGACAACCAGGTCAGCAACGAAGTGCAGCTGAATTACGATGCCGGTGGTCGCGTGCGTGGCGTGGTCGGCGTCTACCAGTTCAGCGGCGAGGCCGGTGGACAGATCCAGAACAACTACTTCAGCGCGCAGTTCGCCGACAACCAGGGCAAGGTGCTGACCGACAGCATCGCGCTGTACGCGGACTGGACCTTCGACCTGACCAGCGCGCTGAAGCTTGACCTGGGCGCGCGCTACACCGACGAGGACAAGCGCGCGATCGTGCTCAACCGCCTCTACGCCGACCCGGGCTTCAGCCGGCCGGTGGCGGTGACCGCAGACTTCGACAAGAAGACCAACTTCAAGAATGTCTCGCCCAAGGTCTCGCTGGATTACCAGATCACCCCGGACATCATGGTCTACGGGCTGGCCACGCGCGGCTTCAAGTCCGGCGGCTACAACATCCGCGCCAATGCTGTGGCGGTGCCGCGCTCGGCCGAACCGTTCGATGACGAGACCGTGGACAGCTATGAGGTGGGCAGCAAGATGGCCTTCCTCGACCAGCGCCTGTTCCTGAACCTGTCGGCCTTCTACAACAAGTACAAGGATATCCAGCTGTCGGTGTTCACCGGCCTGGACACCAATGGCGATGGCATCGACGATTCGTTCTTTGGCGACTTCACCAATGCCGGCGCCGGCACCGTCAAGGGCCTGGAACTGGAGTACCAGTACCTGCCGAGCCGGCACTGGCTGATCTCGGGCAATCTGGCCTGGCTGGACACCCGGTACGATGAGTACATGGACCGCGGCGTCAATGTGGCCGACCAGATGAAGTTCACCAATGCTCCGGATTTTTCCGGCGCGTTGAACGTGGAGTACCGCACCGACCTGGCCAACGGCGGCAATCTCTCGGCGCGGGTGAGCTACAGCTACCAGAGCGAGGTATGGCCGACCACCGATCTGAGCCCGGTGATCCGCCAGGACGGTTACGGGCTGGTCAATGCCGGTGTGATCTGGCGCCTGGACGATGCCTGGACCTTCTCGTTGCAGGGCAGCAACCTGGCCGACAAATCCTATCGCACCACCGGTTACAACATCCCGGCGGTCGGCACCCTGATTGGCTTCTACGGACCGCCGCGCCAATATAGCCTGAGCGTCCGCTACGATTTCTAGGAAACCTCTGCATGATGCAGTCCTGTGTAGATCTGTACTGGAACAGCAACGATGGCCTGCGCCTGCATGCGCGCGACCATGCCCCAGCCGCCGGGCAAGTGCCGCGCGGCACGGTGGTCTGCATCCCGGGCCTGACCCGCAACGGTGCCGACTTCGATGCGCTGGCCGATTCACTCACTGCGGCAGGCTGGCGGGTGATCGCCGTTGACCTGCGCGGGCGCGCCGGCTCGGAGCGTGCGAAGGACCCGGCCAGCTACAACCCGCGCACGTATGCCGATGACATGGTGGCGCTGCTGCGTTCGCAGAACATCGGCAAGGCGGTGTTTGTCGGCACCTCGCTGGGCGTGCTGGTCACCATCACCCTGGCCTCGCGTGCACCCGAGCTGGTCGCCGCAGCGGTGCTCAATGATGCCGGCCCCAAGGTGCCGCGCGAGGCACTGGCGCGGATCGGCAAATATGCCGGCAAGCCGGTGCCGCCGATGGATCTGCCGCAGGCCACCGCCTACGTCGAATCGATCGGCAAAGCGGCGTTCCCGCGTTTTGGGCCGGACGACTGGCGTGCGATGGCGGTGCGCACGTTCCGGCCGCGCGGCGATGGATTGCTGGAGCTGGACTACGACCCGGCGGTGATCCGCACCACCCGGCCGTGGCTGCTGTGGCTGCTGCGCCCGGTGCTGTGGCGGGCGGTGCGCGGCCTGACCGCGCGGGTGCCGGTACTGGTGGTACGCGGCGCACTGTCGGACATTCTGCCGGCCGATGTTGCCCGGCAGATGGCCAGCAGCTCGGACACCGCACGGCTGGTGGAAGTGCCCGACGTAGGCCACGCGCCGATGTTGAACGAGCCCGAAGCGCGTGAGGCGATCCTGGCCCTGCTGGACCGGGTGCGATGAGCGACGGCGCGCTGCCCGCCGCGCTTGCGCCCCTGCAGCAGTGGGCCGCACGCGAGCGCCTGGGACGCGCCACGCAGCTGGCGCAGTCACGCATTGATGCCTTCGCCGATGCAACCGGCGACCACAACTGGATCCATGTCGACCCGGCGCGGGCGCGCGGCCACCTGCCCGGCGGCCAGACCATCGCGCACGGCTTCCTGCTGCTGTCGCTGACGGTGGAGGATGACGTGGCGGCCCTGGCCGGCTTCCCCGGCATTGCACATGTGCTGAATTACGGTTTGAACAAGGTGCGCTTCCTGGCACCGGTCGCCAGCGGGGCCGAAGTGCAGGTGCGCTCGCGGTTGCTGTCGCTGCAACCGCGCCAGCCCGGGCAATGGCTGCTGACCCAGCACAAGGTGGTCGAGCGGGTTGCCGATGGCGCGCTGGCAGTGGTGGCTGAGCAGCTGTCACTGATCGTGCTGGCCGACTAGCGCCGCCCGGTCCGGGTTCTCTCTACACTGGAGCGATGTTGACGCCCTCTGTCGTCCTGTTCGCCTGCATTGCGTGGACCGTACTGCTGTTCGGCGTGGCGCTGTGGGGTGAGCGCCGCGGGCATCGGCTGGCCCGGGTCTGGCCGGTGATCTATGCGCTGTCGCTGGCCGTGCACTGCACGGCGTGGACCTATTACGGGGCGGCCTCGCAGGGCGTGCAGTGGGGCGTCCCGATTCCGCCGACACTGGTCGGCATGGCGCTGATCTTTGCCTTCGGCCTGCCCTTCCTGGCGCGCCTGGGTCGGCTGGCCAGGCAGCACAACAGCGCCACCATCGCCGACCTGGTGGTGGCACGCCTGCGCGCCGATCAGGGGCTGGGCATCACCATCACCCTGGTGGCGCTGTTGGGCATCATTCCCTACATCGCGCTGCAGCTGAAAGCGGTCAGCCAGGGCCTGGGCGCGCTGCTGGGCGATCGCTTCGCTCCGGTGGGTTGGCAGTTGGACATGTCCTTCTGGTTCGCGCTGACGATGGCTGCGTTCACCCTGCTGTTCGGGGCGCGTAAGGCGTCGGCCACCGAGCACAACCATGGCATCGTGGTGGCGCTGGGGCTGGAATCGATCCTGAAGCTGGTGGCGTTGCTGGCCATCGGCCTGTACGCCGCGCATTCGGTGCAGCAGGCCGGAACGCCGCTGCTGCAGAAGATGGCGCAGCTGCCCGCGCCGGCCGTGGTGCCGGACTACCTCACCATGGTCGCACTCGGTGCGATCTCTGCCTTCACCCTGCCCCACCAGTTCCACGTGGGCGTGGTGGAGCTGCGCCAGCCGTCGGACCTGAAGACGGCGCGCTGGATGTTCCCGGTCTACCTGCTGCTGATCGGCCTGCCGTCGGTGCCGATGGCGCTGGCCGGCAGCGCGGCGTTGCCGGCGTCGGTAACGCCGGATCTGTATGTGCTGGCCCTGCCGCAGGCCGGCGGCCACCACCTGCTGGCCCTGCTGGCCTATCTGGGCAGCCTGAGCGCGGCCACCGGCATGATGATCCTGTCGGGCCTGACGCTGTCGATCATGCTCGGCAACCACGGCTTCGGTTCGCGCCTGCTGGGCGGGATCGAACACGGTGTGGCCAGCGCCGACCTGCGGCCGCGCGTGCTGGCGTTCCGCCGCGCCGGCATTGTTGCCGTGTTCCTGATGGCGTGGCTGTACAGCCGCGCGATGAGCGGCACCGAAGCGCTCAGCGACTTCGGCCTGATGTCGTTCACCGCGCTCTCGCAGCTGGCACCGGCCGTGCTGCTGGCGGTCTATCGCCCGCGCACGCCCTCCCCGGCGATCATCGCCGGCATTCTGCTGGGCTCGCTGGCCTGGCTGTGGCTGGTGCTGCTGCCGATGGTGATCCCCACCGCGTCGTCGCCGGCCGACACCGACGCGCTGCACTGGCTGAGCGTGGTCTCGCTGCGCCTGCAGCCGGGGCATATCGCGCTCAGCATGGGGGCCAGCCTGGCGGTCAATCTGCTGACCGTGGTGCTGGTGGCACGCGCGGTGCGGCCGGCACTGCCGCCGCGCCAGGACGCGGTGGCGGCGGCCTCGCTGCGCAGGACCGCAGGTCGCTTCCTGGGGCAGGAACGTGCGCGCCAGTTGATGGGAGGGCACGCCGGACAGCTGCTGGATGACGATCGGGTCACGGCCATCGAGCGCGAGCTGACGGCGGTGGTCGGCGCCGGCATGGCTCGGTTGCTGGTTGAAGCGGCGCGCGACGGCGGTGCCGCCCCGCTGGATGCGGTCACCCGCGCGGTGGGTGAAGCCACCCAGGTGCTGCGCTTCAACCAGCGCCTGCTTGAGGCGGCGCTGGAGAACATGAGCCAGGGCATCAGCGTGGTCGATGCGCAGTTGCAGCTGGTGGCCTGGAACAGCCGCTATGCCGCGCTGTTCAAGTTCCCGCAGGAGCTGTTGCAGGTGGGGCAGCCGGTGGTGAACCTGACCGCGTGGGCGCTGGGGCAACTGGACATCGGCAACACGGCCGGTGATTCGCCTGCCAGGGCATTGCAGCGTCGCGTGGCACACATGCGGCGGGGCACGCCGCACCTGTCCGAGCGCGTGTTCCCGGATGACACCATTGTGGAGATCCGCGGCAATCCGATGCCGGGCGGCGGCTACGTCGCCACGTTCACCGATGTCACCGCCTTCCGCCGTGCCGAAGATGCGCTCAAGCGCAGCAACGAAACCCTCGAGCGTCGCGTGCAGGAGCGCACCGCGCAGTTGCAGCATGCCGTGCAGGAGGCCGAGCGCGCCAATGTGGCCAAGACCCGCTTCCTCACCGCCGTCGGTCACGACCTGATCCAGCCGCTGCATGCGGCGCAGTTGCTGACCGATGCCATGTCGCAGCACATCGAATCGGAGTTCCTGGGCAGCTTCCTGCGCCAGATCCGCAGCGCGCTGGATTCCACCGATGACCTGCTGTCGGGTCTGCTGGACATCTCGCGCCTGCAGGCGGGCGGACTGGTCGCCGATCCGCGACCGTTCGCGCTGTCGAGCGTACTGGACCCCTTGGCCCAGGAATTTGCCGTGCTTGCCGCGGCCCGCGGGCTGCATTTCGGCTACGTGCGGACCGGCGCCTGGGTCCACAGCGATCCTTTGCTGCTGCGCCGGGTGCTGCAGAATTTCCTGGCCAATGCGATCCGCTATACCCGCCACGGCGGCGTGCTGCTGGGGGTCCGCCGGCAGGGGGAGCGCTTGTCGATCGGCGTCCACGACAGTGGCGCGGGTATCGCAGCGGAGCAGCAGGCGGTCGTTTTCGAGGAGTTCCATCGGGTCGACCGCAGCAACGGCCAGGGGCTGGGCCTGGGCCTGACCATCGCCCGCGGCATCGCCGACCTGCTGGACGCACCGCTACAGCTGCGCAGCGCGCCGGGGCGCGGATCGGCCTTCTCGATCAGCGTGGCACGCGCCACGCCACCGGCCATGCCCAGCGCCGCACCGGCGGCCATCGGCAACAGCCCCCTCAAGGGCGTTCACGTGCTGATTGTCGACAACGACGATGAGGCATTGCAGGCGTTGCGGCAGCTGCTGCTGTCATGGGGGTGCGAGGTCACCGCAGCAACGGACACCACCGCCATCGGGCCCTCGGCGCAGCAGGCTGCGTTGTGGCTGTTCGACTACCACCTGGACGATGGCGATACCGGCGTGGCGCTGTGGAAGCGCCTGGCGGTACGGCACGGCCCCCGCCCCACCGTGATCCTGAGCGCCGATACCGGCAGCGCCACCCGCGAGGCGGTGCGGGCGGCGGGCCTGTCGCTGTTGAGCAAACCGTTCAAGCCCCTGGCCTTGCGCTGGGCGATCAACCATCTGCTGGCAACGGCCAGCACCGCCTGACCGTCAACGGTCCGGCGTTGCTTCGATCTGCCGGGACGGATCGGCCAACTCCATTTCGTGCAGCACGCGAATGGCCTGTGCGCGGTTGCGCACGCCCAACCGCTCCATGATACGGGTCATGTGCGCCTTGACCGTGCGCAGCTGCACACCGAGCCGATCGGCGATCTGCTTGTTGAGCAGGCCTTCGGCGACCAGGCCCAGTACCCGGTACTGATGGGCGGACAGGCTGGCCAGGCGTGCGGCCAGGTCGGCGTCCTTGCTGAAGTGCGCCACACGTGCCACCGGCTCGCGCAGCAACGGCGGAATCCAGCGCTCACCTTCCAGCACCGAGCACAGTGCGCAGTGGAGTTCGGTCAGTCCCGAGCTCTTGGGCAGATACGCGGCCGCACCGAGATCGAGGGCGCGTCGGATGACCTGCGGCTCTTCATTGGCCGAGACGATGATGACGGCCAAGCCGGGTTGCAGGGCGCGCAGGGTGGCCAGCCCGGCCAAGCCGTGGTTGCCGGGCATGTGCAGGTCGAGCAGGAGCAGATCGATCGGCTGGCGTTCGAGGATCTCCAGCACGCCATCGAGTGACGCCGCTTCGCTGATCTGCAGGTCGGCAACAGCTTCCTCCGCCGCGCGGTGCAATGCCGCGCGGAACAGCGGGTGGTCATCGGCGATGAGCAGAGTGGGCATGTCCTGGCGAGCGTAGCAAAAAGGTTGGCCGGCAGGCACTGGGACCTAGGTACGCTGGCGCGCACCGCTGGCAGGACTAGTGTGGGCTGACACACGCCGGCCGCAGGCCGGGTTCCCACAAGGAAGCGCCATGCCATCCACCGCTGATCACACTGCACATGCCTATCCCCTGCTGATCAAACAGCTGCTGCTGACGCCGCTGGCGGTGAGTCCCCAGCAGGAGATCGTGTGCGGCGACCACGTCCGCTTCGATTACCGCACGTTGCAGGAGCGCATCGGCCGGCTGGCGGGGATGCTGACCGCGCTGGGCGTGCGACAGGGCGATACCGTGGCCGTGATGGACTGGGACAGCAACCGCTATCTGGAAAGCTACTTCGCCGTGCCCATGCTCGGCGCGGTGCTGATGATGGTGAACATCCGGCTGGCTCCCGAACAGATTGCCTATACGCTCAACCACAGCGGCGCACGGGTGCTGCTGGTCCATCGCGAGTTCCTGCCCCTGCTGGACAGCCTCGACGGGCAGCTGCCGGACATCCGCACGCGCGTGCTGCTGCAGGATGACGAAGGCCCGTTGCCGGCCGGTTTCGCCGCCGAGTACGAGGCGGGTCTGCGCCAGGCTACGCCCGTTACGGATTTCCCGGAGTTCGACGAGAACACCCGTGCGACCACGTTCTATACGACCGGGACCACCGGCCTGCCCAAAGGGGTCTATTTCAGCCATCGGCAGCTGGTGCTGCATTCGCTGGCGGCGATGGCCGCGCTGGGCAGTGCCGCCAGTCAGGGCCGGCTGCACCGGGATGATGTCTACATGCCGATTACACCGATGTTCCATGTACACGCGTGGGGGGTGCCCTATGTGGCCACGCTGCTGGGCATCAAGCAGGTCTACCCGGGGCGCTACCTGCCGGGCACGCTGCTGGCGCTGATCGCGCGCGAAAAGGTGACCTTCTCGCACTGTGTTCCGACCATCCTGCATATGCTGCTGGAGCATCCCGCCGCAGCGGGCACCGACCTGAGCCGCTGGAAAGTGATCATCGGCGGCGCCGCGCTGCCACGTTCGCTGGCACAACGGGCGTTGGCGCGCGGCATCGACATCTTCGGCGGCTATGGCATGTCCGAGACCTGCCCGCTGCTGACCCTGGCCCAGATCGACAGCGACGCCGCTGATGGGCCGGAGGAGGCGCTGTCGCTGCGCACCAAGGCGGGCATTCCGGTGCCGCTGGTCGACCTGCGCATCGTCGATGCCGAGCTGCACGATGTTGACCACGACGGCATCGCCACCGGCGAGGTGGTGGTACGTGCGCCCTGGCTGACCCAGGGTTATCTGCACAACCCGGACGCTTCGGCCGTACTGTGGGACGGCGGCTATCTGCATACCGGAGACATCGGCAACATCGATGGCGGCGGCTACCTGCGGGTCACCGACCGCATCAAGGATGTGATCAAGACCGGCGGCGAGTGGATCTCCTCGCTCGCGCTGGAGGACATCATCGCGCTGCATCCGGCGGTGAGCGAAGTGGCTGTGATCGGCATCGCCGATACGAAATGGGGCGAACGCCCGCTGCCGCTGGTGGTCACCCACGCCGGCAGCGAGGTGACCGAGGCCGAGATCATCGAGCAGGTGGCGGCGCGCAGCCGCGCCGGCGACATCTCCCGCTACGCGATTCCCGAACGCGTGCAGTTCGTGGCCTCACTCGAGCGCACCAGCGTCGGCAAGATCAACAAGAAGAAGCTGCGCTGCCTGCACGACCCTGCGCTGGGCAGCCTCGGCTGAGGCTGGCTGCGCGCCGGCAGGTGGGGCGGACGCTGCGTCAGGCCACCTGGCGGAATCCGATGTGGGTGCCCGTTTCGTGCTCGTCCTCGATGACGAATGCCACCGCTTCATGCGGAAAGTGGATCCGCTGCCTGATGGCGCGGGCGCCATGCATGAACGAGCGCACCGCGAACAGGTAGGTGGGGTGCGAGGCGTCAAGCTCGGAGCACACCACGCACGGCTGGCCAAACCAGGTGCCGTCGGGGCCCTTGCTGGCGTAGCACTTGCTGGTGGTCGATTGCGGGTCGAGTACGACCAGATAGCGCATGGCGGAATCCTGTGAGGGGGTGATCCACCGCAACGCTATCGGGCCGAAGAACCGATGGACATCGTACTGTGCCGAAACTGCATCGCCCGTCCGGCAGGAGGCACCCGGGGTTCAGTCGGGTACCGTCTCCTGCTCCAGCCGGCAGGTATTTACGGGGTCTTGCCGCTGGACAGTACGCGCTGCTTGGCAGCTTCGAACTCGGCCTCGGTGAGCGCGCCGCTGGCTTTCAGCTCGGCCAGCTGCTTCAGCTCATCGGCAAGCGAGCCTGCACTGGCGCTGCCCGCGCCGCCTGCGCGTGTCGCGGTTTCCGCCGGTGCCGGCGGCAGGGAGGCCACGGCCTTGGCGCACGCCGTACCTACCAGGTCCAGTTCGCGGCTGTTGCCCATTTCCAAGTACTTCACCTGGCCCTCTTCACCGAGAACCACGACAAACGCATTGCTTCCGACGTAGCCGCCCATGCGGTTCTTGGCGTTCACCGTGCCGCAGGTCCAGTAGCCGTCCACGGCCTTCTGCAGCAGCGGCCGCCAGCTGCCGCGCAGGAAGCCGTAGGGCATGTCGATGCGGGCCGATTCCGGGTCGAACAGACGGCCGCGCACCGCTTCCTGGGCAATGCGGCGGAACTGGCTCTGGTCGATCTCGGTGCGCTTGTAGAGCGTTTCCGCCCCCGGCCAACGCTCGGTTGCCGCCACCAGCTCCGCGTACCGGTCCTGGCCCAGGTACTTTTCGATCAGTACCCGCTGCTTGCGCATGACATCGATCATGTTGCTGCGCGCGTCCGGTTCCCACTGGGCCTCGGCGATCCGCTGCTTCAGCGCTTCGTGGATCAGTTCGGCCTGCCGCGACGGGCCGATGCTCTTGGCGGCTTCGCCACACTGCGCCGCCAGCACGGCCATGCTGCCACCCAGATCCTTGCGCGCACTGAGCGTATCGGCGCACGCCTGGTAATTGCCGCTCGCGGCGGCATCGAGGCCGCTCAGCACCGCCTCCATGCGCGACCGGGCATTGCCACATGGCAGCGACAGCTCGGTGCGGGTGCCGGCGCGTTCCACCACCACCGGCACGGTCAGGTCGGGCCCGATGCCCCTGAGCACGACACCCACTGCATCCTTGGATTTGCCGGCTACATCCTGGCCGTTGAGGGCAAGCAGGCGGTCGCCCGGCTGCAGTACGTTGCCGCCGGAAACACTGGTGACTACCGCCGTGTCATTGGTGGTGGCCGCCAGATTGCAGCGATCCATCGGCTCGCCCAGCCTGCGCAGCTCCTTGGCTGCCGCCTTGGCCTGACTCTTGAGCGAGCCGCTCTGCGCGGAACTGGTAAAAGGCGTGGCCAGCGCTGCAACCAGCAGCAGCGATCCACCGAGAATTCCGTTCTTCATTGCTTCCCCCTGGGAATCCGTTCGCATTGATGAATCCGGCGATTGTAGCGTTTGCCGATGGCGTGCAGGACGCTACCGGTGGCTGCTGTGGTCCTGTGCACTGTCGACCGGATCGACCAGCGCGCCAAGGACTGTAGCGTGTGAGGGGGCGGTCACGATCCGCGCGTGCGAATAGCCCAGATCGATGAGCGCGTACAACCTGTGCCGTCCATTGAGAACGCGCACCCGTCCGTGTTCGCTGCCCAACTCCGGGGTGTAGATCGCGGATCCTTGATGGATCGTCGTCATGGCGCGGCCGTACCTCAAAACATTGAAGGTATGTTCATCGCGCTCGAACGGCGTGTCTGCCCACGCCGGGTTGTCGCGCAGTGCGTGGCGTAGCGAGGCCAGGTTGACGCGCAGGTAGACCGGTTCCTCGGGGTCGATTGTCGCATCGATGTAGTGGGGATAGTCCTTTGTCGCGGCCCCCTGCACCTTTCCATGCACGTCTCCATGCGGATGAGTGGAATCCATTGCTGCTCCATCGCCTGTGGTCGCTCCCGCTATCGGCCGCAGACCGGCATTCTTGAGTCTTCACCAGAAGTGCTGCATCCATCTGCGGCCCGGCAACGTAGCTTAGGTGCCCGCATCTGGCGGGCGCCCAATCGAGGGACGTACCGTGAACGTTCTCCAGCGTATTGCCACTGCTGCAGGTTTGGCTGTATTTGCTTCCGCCGCGACGGTCAGCTTTGCGGCCGGCCCGGTCATGGTCGGTGGTGCGGAGATGTATCCGACCCGCACCATCGTCGCCAATGCGGTCAATTCCAAGGACCACACCACCCTGGTGGCCGCCGTGAAGGCCGCCGGCCTGGTTGACACCCTGAACGGTGCAGGCCCCTTCACCGTTTTCGCACCCACCAATGCGGCCTTCAACAAGCTGCCGCCAGGCACGGTGGATGCGCTGGTGAAGCCTGAAAACAAGGCCCAGCTGACCCGGATCCTCACCTACCACGTGGTGCCCGGCAACTACAGCGCGATGCAGCTGATGGCCGATGCCCGAAAGCATGGCGGCAAGGCCACCCTGAAAACCGTCGAAGGTGAGCCGCTGACCGTTGCGCTGCACGACGGAAAGCTGTGGCTTGTCGATGCCAAGGGCGGAAAGGCCGCGGTCAGCATTGCCGACGTCGCCCAGTCCAATGGCGTGATCCACGTGATTGATTCGGTGCTGATGCCGAAGTAGCGGCGCCACTGCGGCGGATGCGCTCGTCGTGTCCGCCGTGGCCGTCTGTCTGCGTGACGCGTCACGCCAGCGTTCACACCCCGCCGCCACGAGCTCGGTAATAGTGGCGTTCCCCCGCCCTGGAAGGTGAAACCCTGATCCTGATGCGCTACCGGCACTGGCCCCGACCGTTACGCGTGGCGCTGCGCGCACTGCTGGTGGTCTATGCGGTCTATCTGCTGGCCGGCAACGTGTTCCTCAATACACCGCTGTTCGATCAGGTCACCAACCGCAAGCCCCACAAGTTCGTGATGACCACGGGCCCGGCCATCACCGTGCTGCCCGGGCATGTCATTGCCTGGAACGTGCATATGCGCGGGCATGTGAACCATACGGTGTACGTACTGCACGCCGAGCGCGCCAGCGCCCGGCTGGCCGTGCTGCCGCTGTTCAAGCGCCAGGTGCGGGTGCCACGGTTGCAGGCCACCGGCGTTTCGGCCGAGATCAGCCGGGTCGAGGACGCCATCCCTCCCCCTCCCCGCAGCGACCAGGGCTGGACGCTGCGCTTCGACGCGATTCACAGCGACAGCATCCGCAGCGCCCGCCTTGGCAAACTGCTGATCATCGGCCGGGGCCAGGGCACGGTCGGTTTCGTCAAGCAGCTGCGCGGTGGCCCATCGGAACTGCTCGACTCCACCGTCACCTTCAAGGAAGCCGACACCAGCTTCGATGGCGTGCAACTGCTGGGCGACATGAACCTCACCCCGCGCTTCAGCTATCCGCGCCACTACCGGGACCAGGCGCCGGGCCTGGCCAAAATGAAGCTGCTGCGCGCCGCGCTGAGCGTCGATGCCCGCAGCCAGGGCCTGCGCATGGATACCGAGGCGCTGCGGCCGAAGATTGCCAGCTCGCCCGTGGCCGGCCGGCTGCGCGCCGAGTTGCATCTTGCGAACGGGCAACTCCAGCCCGGTGACCACGCGCTCTGGCATCTGCCCTTGCAGATGGGCGACGGTGCGCCCGATCGCGGCGTGCTCGCGCTCCAGCTGAATGTGGCCGACGATCTGCGCCTGCAGGCGCGCTTGCCGCCACGACCGGGGTCGGGCGCCGAAGTCGACGCGGACCTGCATATCCGCGGCCGCGACATTCCGTTCCAGCAGCCCTCCCAGCTGCTGGAGCGCAGCTCAGGCACGCTGCGTGGCGAATGGGCCTTCACTTCGCTCAACTGGATCCCTGCCCTGTTCGTGCGCAAGCCCTGGCTGCAACTGGACGGCGGCGGCACGCTGAAAGCCGACCTGCACCTGCGTGATGGCGAGCTGGCCGAAGGCAGCACGGTGGACATCCCTGCCGCTGAAGCGGTGGCCGAGGTTGCCGGCGTGCGCCTGGCCGGCACCGCCAGCGCGCACGGCGAACTGAAGGCGGGCCAGCCGACGCAGGCGCAGCTGGCCATCCGCCTGCCGCGTTTCAGTGCGCGGCCCCTCGACGCCAAGGACGTGCGCCTGTTCGACGGCCGTGACCTGGCAGTGGACCTGAGCGGCGATGGACGCCTGCAGGAACTGCGCAAGGGTGTACGCGCACGGCTGCGCTTCAGCGAGGCCGACATTCCCGATCTGGCCGCGTACAACCGCTATCTGGGCAGCCGCCAGGTCCGCCTGCTGAAAGGCTCAGGCGTGCTGACCGGTGATGTCACGCTGGATACCGAAGGCCGCGTCGGACACGGGAGCGCACGCCTGGTTGGGCGCAGCGCGAGCGCCGACGTAGCCGGATTGGGCATGGGCGGGGACGTTGAAGTGAATGCCGCGCTGCGACGGGGCGATTTCAGCCAACGCCATTTCGATCTGTCCGGCACCAGCGTCGCCCTGCGCAATGTGCAGATCAATGGGGCGCCGCGCACGACGGCCTGGCAGGGCGACGTGGTCTTCCGCCAGGGGCGCATCGATGCGCAATCCCCGTTCCAGGTGGATGCCACCACTGACCTCACGCTCAGTGACGCCCGGCCCCTGCTGGCGCTGTTTGCCGAGCGCACCGACTACCCGCGCTGGACACTGTCGCTGCTGGATTCGGGCCGGGTGGACGCGCAGGCGCGACTGCAATGGCGCCCGGGCCATCTGGTGGTCGACGGCCTGCGGGCGGAGAACCAGCGCCTGTCGGTACGTGCACGGCTGGACCTGCTGGAGCGCCGCAAGCGTGGCGACCTGTATCTGCGCTGGGGCGTGCTCGGTGCAGGCGTCGAGCTGGAGGGCGACCGGCGCCAATGGCATCTGATCAAGGCGCGCGAGTGGTTTGATCAGCGGCCTTCACTGCTGCCTTCCAGCGACGGGCCGGGTGCCTCCGGCGCTGGAGGCTGATCGGCCCTGTCGGCCTCGTACTGTTGCCGTTGCTACTTGTGCCCAAGATCGCGGTCGTTCATGAAGTCAATGGGCTTGCGGCCAAGCCGGATGATGCGTCTCAGCACGCCAAGATAGGCATCTCCAAATACGAGTGCAAAAATCGAGCCGGTGTAGAAGATCAGGAGCACCGCCGGCAGGGGAATGATCCGGATGACGCTGTCGCATTCGCGATGCAGGCCGATGATCAGCCCCACTCCTGTCACTTCGACCGCCACAACCGCGGCGAACGCCAGTCTTGTTGCCTGCACAGGCGCCTGCAGCAGTCCCCGGCCCAGCATCCTGAAGTTGGTGTACAGAAACAGCACTGCCAGGGACAGGAAAAGCGATCCCAGGACAACCGGCGGATAGCGGTCAGCCGGGCAGTCGATCCCGACCATGAAGTTCACCAGGCAGACCACAATGGCTCCGCTCCCCAGAGCCGAGAGGGCCTTGAGTACCTTGGCCGCTGTCAGTTGCTCCGGCGCGTTCTCCATTCCCATGGAACATCCCTTCCCCGTCATGAGGCCTCAGGATAACCCTGGCACATCGGGAGCGGACAGCAACGGCGCTGGGCGGCCGTGCAACGATGCAGAGGCCGCCCTAAAGCTTCACGAACCGCTGGATCTTCCGCGCCAGCCAGCCACTGAACACCAGCGGTGCATCCAGCGCAGACACGCAGATGCAGGGCACACCCGGAGCCGTCACCGGTTGATGCTCGACATCCTCGTCCAGATCGGCCATGTCGCCCGGGGTGAACAGGCCCAGTGCATCGTTGTAGGAGCCCTGCAGAATCTGGGTCAGTTCCGAGCGGCCGTGGCTGTGCATCGGCAGGCACTTGCCGGGGGCGATCTTCAGCATGATCAGCGACGGCATCTGCTCGGCGCGGATGCAGTGCACGCCGGGCGCCATCCAACGCCACGGCAGGCTGCGCAGCGAGCGCCCGAAGTACGGATGCAGCGATGCCGGCAGGGCGTCGGGATCGGCGCCGGACTCGACGCGGCCACGGGGCGCAGGCGCACGGCGCGAGGTGGCCTCGCCGGCCAGGTCCAGCTGTGCCAGCATGGCGCCGCGCAACTGCGCATGCCGCGATTCCTGCGTCACCGGCTGGGTCTGCTCCAGCAGGGCCGCGCCGATGGCTTCAGCCTCACGCAGCCGCTGCCGGCAGTGTGGGCACTGTTCAAGATGGACGCCTGCCACCACGCTCAACGGCGCCGGCAAGGCACCGGCGGCGTAGCTCATCAGGGTGGATTCGTGCAGGTGGTGGCGCGGGCTCATGCACCACCCCCTACCCTCGCCTGCAGTTGCAGGAACGCGCGCCGCAGGTGCGATTTCACCGTGCCCAGCGGCATGCCCAGCGCCTGCGCGATCTCGGCATGGCTCTTGGCTTCGAAGTACGACATGCGCACCAGCCGTGCCTGTACGGCAGGCAGTTCGTTGATGCGCTGGCGAAGTCGCATCTGGTCGGCAAACTGTTCTGCGCTGCTGCGCTCCACCATATCGGCGCTGGCGGCCTCATCCACCGCCGCCTGCACCTGCATCCAGCCGCGCTCATGGCGCACCCGGTCGATATGCAGGTTGCGCGCGATGCGGTACAGCCAGGTACTCAGTGCGCCCTGCGCCGGGTCGAAATCGGCCGCACGCAGCCACAGCCGCAGCAGGCATTCCTGGGCCAGTTCCTCGGCGACCGCAGCGGGTGCGCCCAGGCCACGCAGGTAGACGCACAGCCGCGGCATGAAGTGGTCGTAGATGCGCATGAAACAGTCGCGGTCGCGCAGGCGCGCGACACCATCCATGTCGCCTGTCCAGTTCATCGGCTCGTTGCTCGGCTGCTGGGAACTGGACACGATGCGGGCGGTGTCGAAGTCAAGGGAGGTGGGGGCGGCGTCAGGGTACATCTGCGTTCGCGGCGGGCGGGTGAAGGTTCGCCTCCTCTACGGCAGAAGGGCGCAACTGGATGCAGGCCACGGCTGCATCCATCTGCCTGCGCCGGCCGTAGGCTCTGCAACCCCCGCCGGAAGCAAGCGCATGCGTATCGCCTGGTTCCTGTTGTGCCTGCCCCAGGTCGCCTGGTCCGCCCCGATGCTGCGAACCGAGGGGGTGGTCCGCCTCGCCGATGGCACGCCGGCCTATCGCGAGGTGCACTGGATGCAAAGCACCGAGGAAGGTGCAGAACGTTGGGTGCAGTATCTGTGCCCGGAGGGCGCCCCCTTTGCCCGCAAGCGGCTGCCCTCCAGCCGCCAGGTGCAGGCCCGCGGTTATCAGCTGCAGGATCGGCGCAGCGGCCAGGAGGCGAGCGTGCGCGTCGATGGTCCGAACGTGCAGGTGTCATGGAAAGAATCGCAGACCGCCACGCCGCGCACTGGCGAGCTCGAACTGCCCGAGGGCGCGGTGGTCGATGCCGGGTTCGACGCCGCGATCCGCCTGCATTGGCAGGCATTGATGCGCGGTGACGTGCTGCGCATGCCCTTCCTGGTGCCGGGCCGGCAGCGCTTCTTTCCGGTCAAGGTTGTCCACCGTGGCGCTGTGCGCTGGCAGAACATCGCCGCACAGTCCTTCGAGGTCGGTCTGGATGCGTGGTACGGAAGCGTCGCACCGCGCCTGGCACTGACCTATGCCGATGCCGATCGACGCCTGCTGGAATTTCGCGGCACCAGCAATCTACGCGACGCCCAAGGCCGCTATCCGCAGGTTGTGGTGCGCTTTGCCACCACACCAGAGCCGAGCGACGAAGCGCAGTGGCGGCGCGCATGGGCACAGCCGCTGGTCGCCACTTGCGCCGTTACGGAGAAGTGAATTCCACACGATCTGCATCCAAACCCGCCGATGCTGCGTAGAGGATGCATACGCCCACCCGGATCGCATGATGGCCGCTGTCGAGTCCCTACCCCGTCGTCGCCATCGCCTGTTGCGCACACTGCAACGGTGGTTCGACAGCGGCAGTGCGCCCGACGCTGCAATCGAGCGCGGCGAGCGTATCGACTGGCTGCGCGCGGTGCCGTTCGCGCTGATGCACCTGGCCTGCCTGGCGGTGATCTGGGTCGGCATTTCGTGGACGGCGGTCATCGTCGCCGCGGCACTCTACGCGGTCCGCATGTTTGCCATCACCGCGTTCTATCACCGCTATTTCTCCCATCGCACCTTCCAGACCTCGCGGGGGGTGCAGTTCGTGTTTGCGGCCATCGGTGCCGCCAGCGTGCAGCGCGGGCCGCTGTGGTGGGCCGCGCACCATCGCCATCACCACCGCCATGCCGACCAGCCGCTGGATCCGCACTCGCCGCGCGAGGGAGGCTTCTGGCGCAGCCACATGGGCTGGTTCCTGACCCGTGACGCCTTTGCGACCGATCTGTCACGGATACCGGATCTGGCGGTCTTTCCCGAGCTGCGCTGGCTGGACCGCTTCGATACTGCGGTGCCGGTGCTGCTCGCAGCCAGCCTCTATGCCACCGGTGAAGTATTGCAGCGCTGGGCGCCGGCGTTGCACACCGATGGGCCGCAACTGCTGGTGTGGGGCTTCTTCATCTCAACGGTGGTGCTGTTCCACGCCACCGTCACCATCAATTCACTGGCACATCGCTTCGGTCGCCGGCGCTTCGATACCCGTGACGACAGCCGCAACAATCTCTGGCTGGCCTTGCTGACCTTCGGCGAAGGCTGGCACAACAACCATCACTTCTTCCCCGGCACGGTGCGCCAGGGGTTCCGCTGGTGGGAGGTGGATCTGACCTGGTACGGCCTGCGCCTGATGGCGCTGCTGGGCCTGGTGAAAGGACTCAAGCCGATTCCGGCCTGGGTGCTGGCCAAGGCGAGGTACTGACATGCGCATCGCCATCGTCGGATCGGGCATTGCAGGGTTGGCCAGCGCCTGGTGGCTGGACGGAGACCACGAGGTCACGCTGTTCGAGGCGGGCGATCATCTGGGCGGCCACACCCACACCCATGAGGTGGAGGTCGACGGTCTTCACCTGGCCGTGGATACCGGCTTCATCGTCTTCAACCCGCTGCATTACCCGCTGCTGACCGCCCTGTTCGACGAACTGGGGGTGGCCTCGCAGCCGACCACCATGAGTTTTTCGATGCACAGCGAGCGCAGTGGCGTGGAATACAACGCCACCTCGCTCGACGGCCTGTTCTGCCAACGCCGCAACCTGGTCTCGCCACGCTTCTGGGGCATGCTCTCGGATCTACGCCGGTTCTATCGTGATGCGCCACGATTGCTGTCCGAGGCCGAAGGGCCGACGCTGGGGCAGTACCTTCGCAGCCAGCGCTACGGCAGCGCCTTCATCGAAGAGCACCTGCTGCCGATGGCATCGGCCCTGTGGTCCTCGCCCAGCGCAACCGTAGAGGCGTTTCCTGCCCGCTACCTGGCGCAGTTCATGGCCAATCACCAGATGCTGCAGATTCGCGGCCGCTCGCCGTGGCGGGTGGTCAGTGGCGGCTCCGCGCGTTATGTCGATGCGTTGCGCCGGCGCTGGCGGGTGCATGAACGGCTGCATTGCCCGGTCCATTCCATCGAGCGCATGGCGCATGGCGTGCGGGTGCGCAGCGCCGCCGGCGTGGAGGGTTTCGATGAGGTGATCCTGGCCTGCCACAGCGATCAGGCGCTGGCGCTGTTGCGCGATGCCGACGCCGCCGAGCGCGAGGTACTGGGCGCCATCCGCTACCAGGCCAACGAGGTGGTGCTGCATACCGACGCCTCGTTGCTGCCGCGCAACCGCAAGGCCTGGGCTGCCTGGAATGCCCACGTGCCGCGCGACCCCGCTGCGGCCTGTACCGTCAGCTATTGCATGAACCTGCTGCAGGGCCTGCCGGGGCGCACGCCGCTGGTGGTCACGCTCAACCGCAGCCAGGCCATCGACCCGGCCACGGTGCTGCGCACCCTGCACTACGCCCACCCGGTACACGACCACGCCGCGGTGCGCGCGCAGCAGCGCTGGGCCGAGCTGCAGGGACGGCGCCATACGTGGTTCGCCGGGGCCTATTGGGGCTGGGGCTTCCACGAGGATGGCATCCGCAGTGCGCGGCAGGTGGTGGATGCGATGCGCGGGCGGCTGCAGCAACGGCCACAGCCGGCGCCGGGAGAGGTGGCCGCGTGAGCGCCAGTGCCCTCTACTTCGGCCAGGTGGTGCATCGCCGGCACCAGCCGCACGCCCATCAGTTCCGCTACCCGGTCGCGCAGCTGCTGCTCGATCTGGACGAGCTGGAGTCGGTGTTCGCCGGCCGCTGGTTGTGGTCGGTGAACCGCCGCAACCTGGCCGAGTTCCGCCGCAGCGACTACTTCGGCGATGCGGCCAGGCCGTTGGCCGAGGCGATTCGTGATCATGCTGCGGCCACCCTCGGCCATCGCCCGGCCGGGCCGGTGCGCCTGCTGACCCATCTGCGTTACGGCGGGCATGTCTTCAATCCGGTCAGCTTCTACTACTGCTATGCCGCTGACGGCAGCACGCTGGAGTGCATCGTTGCCGAGATCACCAACACCCCCTGGAAAGAGCGGCACGCCTACGTCCTGCCGGCTGCGACCGCCAGCCACGAAGGCACCTCGCTGCGCTGGCAGTTCGACAAGGGCTTCCATGTCTCGCCGTTCATGGCCATGGACTGCCGCTACGACTGGCGCTTCAGCATGCCCGGGCAGGATCTGCGCGTGTACATGCAGGTGCTGCAGCACGGCGTGCGCCAGTTCGACGCAACCCAGACCCTGCGGCGGCGCCCACTGGACGGGCGCGGCCTGGCGCGCGTACTTGCCTGCTATCCGCTGATGACCGTGCAGGTGGTGGCGGCCATCCATTGGCAGGCCCTGCGCCTGTGGTTCAAGCGCAACCCGGTGCACGACCACCCTTCCCTTGCCGAGAAGCCACGATGAACAACGTAACCCCTGCCGTGGCCCTGCCCCGGCCTGGCGCCCTGGACACCTTCCTGCGCCGGAGACTGCTGGCGCAGCTGGCACCGATGCGTGGTGGATGCCTGTGCGTGCGCGATGCGCTGGGCGAGGTCCGGCTGGGGGAAACGGACGCCGCGCTGCGGGTCACGCTGCACATCGACGATCCGACCTTCTTCCGCAGGGTGGCCGCACAGGGCAGCGTCGGCGCCGGCGAGAGCTACATCCTGGGCGAATGGCAGTGCGATGACCTGGTCGGGCTGGTGCAGCTGCTGGTGCGCAACCGCGACCTGCTGGACGGCATGGAGCACGGCCCGGCCCGTATCGGCGGTTGGCTGCTTCGCGGGTGGGGCCGGTTGCGCCGCAACAGCCGCGAAGGAAGCCGCCGCAACATCGCGGCACACTACGACCTGGGCAATGATTTCTTCAGTCTGTTCCTGTCGCCGGACCTGATGTACTCCTCCGCCCTGTTCGCCAGTGAAACCGAATCGCTGGAGGCGGCCTCGCAGCGCAAACTGGAACAGGTCTGCCGGCAGTTGCAGCTGGGGCCCGGCGACCGGGTGATTGAGATCGGCACCGGCTGGGGCGGTTTCGCCCTGCATGCCGCCCGCCATCATGGCTGTCATGTCACCACCACCACGCTTTCGGCCGAGCAGCACGCGTTGGCCACCCAGCGCGTACACGCCGCCGGCCTGCAGGACCGCATCACGCTGTTGATGCAGGACTACCGTGACCTGGAGGGACAGTTCGACAAGCTGGTGTCCATTGAGATGATCGAGGCCATCGGTGCCGAGTATCTGGACACCTACATGGCCACCCTGCAGCGGCTGCTCAAGCCCGATGGCCTGGCGCTGCTGCAGGCGATCACCATCGAAGACCACCGCTACGAACAGGCGCGGCGCAGCGTGGACTACATCAAGCGCTACGTGTTTCCGGGCAGCTTCATTCCTTCAATCAACGCGATCATGGCCGCCAAGACCCGCGCCAGCGATCTGCAGCTGATCGCCCAGCAGGACTTCGGCCATTCCTATGCGCTGACCCTGCGGGCCTGGCGCCGGCGCTTCCTGGCCCAGCGGGCGGCGGTGCATGCGCAGGGCTTCGATGAAAGGTTCTGCCGACTGTGGGAGTTTTACCTGGCGTACTGCGAGGGGGGCTTCCTGGAGCGCTCGATCGGTGTCTCGCACCTGCTGATGGCGCGGCCGAGTTACCGGCCCAGCCTGGCGCCAGGGCGGGAAGGCTGAGATGCGCCGGCCCTGGGTCAACCTGGTGGGCAACCAGTTGGTCTGGCTGTGCGCCGTGGCCGGCGCGGGCCGAGGTTGGCAGTGGCCTGCGCTGCTGAGTGCGGCGTTGTACATCGGCAGCCAGCTGTCGAGCTCTCCGCACGTTCGCCTGGACCTGCGGTTGATCCTGCTGGCGTTGGCGTGCGCCTGGCTGGTGGATGCCAGCGCCGCCGCCAGCGGCAGCGTGCGCTATGCCGCAGCAGCGCTGGGCTGGGCGCCACCACCGTGGATCCTGGCGCTGTGGGCGGCGTTCGCGATGACGCTCACCTCGTCGATGCGCTTCCTGCAGCGCCATGCCGCACTGCCGTTCCTGTTCGGTCTGTTGCTGGCACCACTGGCCTATCTTTCCGCCGCCCGCGGCTTCGATGCCGTTCAGTTCATCGCGCCGGCCTGGCGCGGCGTGCTGCTGCTCGGCGCAGGCTGGAGCATCGCGCTGTCTGTGCTGTGCCTTGCCGCCCGGCGCTGGGCAGCGCCGACGCCGACGCCACCGCTTGCAGGAGTATCACCATGAGCGCGCTGCTGTGGGTGCTGCTGTACGCGGTACTGATCATGTGCTGGGGCTGGGCCTGGCAACGCCGCCACCGCAACATCGGCGTGGTCGATGTGCTGTGGGCCAAAGGCGTCGGCGCATCGGCCCTGCTGCTGGCGGTGCTGGGCGACGGCGCGCTGGCGCCACGGGTAGCTCTGGGTGTGCTTGGCGGCCTGTGGGGCAGCCGGCTCGCGCTGCACCTGTGGCATCGCGTGCGCCATGAAAGCGAGGACGGGCGCTACCGCTACCTGCGCGAGCACTGGCAGGGCGATCAACGGCGGATCTTCGGTTTCTTCATGGCGCAGGCGCTGCTGGTGGCCCTGTTCGCCCTGCCCTTTGTGGCCGCTGCCGCCCATCCGCGCGCGGGCCTCTCGCCCTGGCTGCTGGCGGCCGTGGGTGTGTGGTTGCTGAGTGTGGGCGGTGAAGCGCTGGCCGACCGCCAGCTGGCACGCTTCCGCGCCGATCCGGCCAACCAGGGCCGGACCTGCCGTACCGGCCTGTGGCGGTACTCGCGGCATCCCAACTACTTCTTCGAATGGCTGCACTGGTTCACCTACGTGCTGTTGGCGGTGGGTTCACCGCTGTGGTGGCTGGCCTGGACCGGGCCTCTGCTGATGTACGTGTTCCTGCGCTACCTGAGCGGCATCCCGTTCACCGAGAAACAGGCCCTGCGCAGCCGCGGCGACGACTATCGCGATTACCAGCGCAGCACGCCGATGTTCTTCCCGTGGTTTCCCCGTCGTAGCCAGGAGCAGCCAGAATGACCGCCACCGTTGCAATGCCCGCCAGCGACACGAAAGAGACTGGTCTGATCGCCTGGGCCGAGCGCGGGCTGGTGCCCGATGCGGCGCTGCGCGCGGGCATCCGCCGCCTGTGCGCGCAGCGCCTGCATGAAGAAACGCGCGGCGGCATCGACGCGCAGTCCGCGCGCTTCCGGCAGCGCCTTGCCGAGCTGGCCGGAAGCGCGGTGGCACTGCATACCGACGCGGCCAATCGCCAGCACTACGAGGTGCCCGCTGCCTTTTTCCAGGCCTGCCTGGGCAAGCGCCTGAAGTACAGCAGCTGCTATTACGCCAGCGGGCAGGAAAGCCTGGACCAGGCCGAGGAAGCGATGCTGGCGCTGTATGGCGAGCGCGCTGCACTGGCCGATGGCCAGCAGATCCTGGAGCTGGGCTGTGGCTGGGGCTCGCTGACGCTGTGGATGGCCGAGCGTTATCCAGATGCGAGGATCACCGCCGTATCCAACTCACACAGCCAGCGCGAGCACATCCTGGCGCAGTGCGCTGCACGTGGGCTGGGCAACGTCGAGGTGCTTACCTGTGACGTCAACCAGCTGGTTCTGCCTGACGCACGGTTCGACCGCTGTGTTTCGGTGGAGATGTTCGAGCACGTGCGCAACTACCCGCAGCTGCTGCAGCGCATCGGTCGCTGGCTGAAGGCCGATGGCGCGCTGTTCGTGCACATCTTCGCGCACCGCACCCTGATGTACCCGTTCGAGACCGATGGCGGCGACAACTGGATGGGCCGTCACTTCTTCACCGGTGGCCTGATGCCGGCGGCCGATACCCTGCTGCATTTCCAGCGCGACCTGCGGCTGGAGCAGCGCTGGCTGCTCGATGGCACCCATTACCAGCGCACCGCCGAGCATTGGCTGGCCAACCAGGACGCTGCACGCGAGCGGGTGATGCCGGTACTGATCGCCACCTACGGCGCGGCCGCCGCCCGGATCTGGTGGCAGCGCTGGCGGATGTTCTGGATGGCCTGTGCCGAGTTGTTCGGCTATGACGGCGGCCAGCAATGGCTGGTCGCCCACTATCTGTTCCGCCCCCGCTGAGGTGATCCATGCGCCTGTTCTCCCTGCTCCCGTTACTGGCCGTGGGCCTGTTCGGTTCCGGCTGCAGTGCCCAGGACACCCGTCCGTTGCCACGCCCACCCTCGGTGGATGTGCCACGCTTCATGGGCGACTGGTACGTGATCGCGCACATTCCCTCGTGGCCGGAGCGCGAGGCCTACGACGCGGTTGAGAGCTACGCGTTGCGGCCGGACGGGCGCATCCAGACCACCTTTACCTATCGCAAGGGCAGCTTTGCCGCCCCGCAGCGGTCGATGCACCCGATCGGACGCGTGGAGAAGGAGGGCCAGGGCGCGGTCTGGGGCATGCAGTTCGTCTGGCCCATCCAGGCCGAATACCTCATTGCCTGGCTGGACGATGACTACCGCCAGACCATCGTCGCGCGCAGCAAGCGCGACTACGTCTGGTACATGGCGCGCACGCCGAAGGTGTCCGAGCAGGACTACCAGCAGGCCGTGCAGCGGATCGCGCAGATGGGCTACGACGTGGGCAGGCTGCGGCGCGTGCCGCAATCGATTCGATAGCCGCCAGGCGCCCCAAGACCGCCGCGGCAATCACCGTTTGAGCCCCTGAGGCAACGCCCGGCCTGTCCAGGCCCGGGCGGCGCGCGTGCGTTGCCCGCACAGGGCGTGCGGCGCAATCAATGCATCGATTCGACCGGGTTCCGTCGAATCGCACCGCATTTTCCGTGGCTGGCGCCAATCGTCCGTTCCGACCGGTCCCTAGAGTGATCGCACGTCAATGCAACGTGCCGTGGTCCATCGCGCTGTGTTGCCGCCTCCACCCCTCAAGCCCGCAGGAGCGAGACATGGCAACCCCTTCGTGGAACCCGACAGCAGCGTGGTGCGCAGCCACCGTCCCTCATCGTTCTCTGCGGGTGGGAGGGTGATGCCATGAACCAGGTCTATGTCGCGCTGTGGGATGGCGACCACTACCTGATCACCCGCAAGCGGGTGTTCAACAGCTGGTGGGGCAGCAATGCCGTCGTCGTGCTCTCTGCCGAGGCGATGGTCGCGGTGCTGGCCATCTGCACCTCCGGCACCGCCGCCACCGAACAGCAGTGGAGCCAGGCGGCGGACCTGTTGTCCGATGCCCTGCGCGCCGCTGATTCAGTGGCGCGCGATGGCGAGCGTTCACTGCCGCAGACCGGCGACGCGCTGGCGCAGGCCCGCGACAACGCGGATCGCAGGGCGCCCATTGCCGAGGTGACATTGCAGACCCTGGCCGCGCTTGAGTTGCTGTACACCGAGCGCCCGGAGACACCGCCGCCTGGCAGTGTGGCGCGCACCACCGTGGCTGAGTTGTCGGCGGCGTTGCAGCCCGAGGCGGGAACCGTGCCGGACTGGGCCGGCGCCCAGGTGCTGGCCGCGCGCCTGGTGGTGGAGGTTCGCGAATGGTCGGATGCGATCGTGCCGGTGCTGGTCAACCAGGCTGGCCAGTGGTCGTTGCCCGGCGGTGGGCGCTTGAACGACGAATGGCGCGAGCACACCGCACGCCGCGAGTTTGCCGAAGAGCTTGGCATCTGGCTGTCGCAGGGACACGCTGCGTGTGATCTGCGTGCACGCGTGTTCCCGGAAGGCGGCGGCAGTTTCTCGCTGGTCCGCTTCCGCACCACCCCGCACGAGCTGCAACGGGTTGCGGATCTGGCCGCGCGCAACACCCGCGTCCTGCTCGGCAGTTCCCGCCCGGCGGCAACGGCGGTTTCGGACTGGGAAGTGGACACCGCCGTGCTGGTCGCCACCCGGGATCTGCGCCGGTATCTGGGTGTGCGCATACCGGTATCGGTACCCGGTGCGGCCCGCGCGTTGGCGCGCGCCCGGCGCAGCAGCCAGGCCATCGACTGGTACGGCGCGATCGCCGCACTGCTGGCCCCGCGCTGAGCCGCCCCCTGCCCCCCTCTGCCTACGAGGCTCCCCATGAAAGAAAGCACGCCGGAACGCGAGGCGCGTCGCCACATCAGCAAGCAGTTGACCGCGCAGATCAACAACGCCCAGGCGTACCCAGAGGTGCGCTCGGTAGTGGTCAAGGCCCTGTCGGACATCAAGGACCGCCTGCGCAGCCTGGTCAGCACGGTCCGCCGCGACTACAACCTCAGGCCCGACCAGGCGCTGCTGTTCTTCTACGTAAAAGGTGGCAACGCCCTTGACGCGTTGATCGAACGCCCGGCAGAGCCACCGCCGACCCTGTTCGACTTCGGCAGGTCCGACTGGGACACCCAGGTGGTGATCAATCCCTGGATTCCGATTCCGGCGCAGGACGCCCTGCATGGAGGTGTGGAGGACATCGTGATCGAGGTGATGGGCCCGGCCGGTCTGAACATCGCGCTGGAGATCAGCCTCGCCCCACCCGCGCAGAACCCCTTGTGCGGCCAGGTGGTGGATCTGACCACGGTCGACATCTACGTTCCGCCGGGCCAATCGTGCCTGGTGACCTGTGACAATCCACAGACCTTCCGCAAGGTCTACGAGCGCGACCGCGCCGGGTTGCATCTGTTCACCAGCACACCGTTGAAGGGAATCGGATCGGCCAAGGCGGCGACCGCGCCGGCCAATGCGCCGGTGCTGCCGCCTCCGGTCCCGCCGGTGGCGCCGCCGGTGCAGCCCGCGCCGGCACCCCCACCGCCACCGGGGATCATCCTCAACGATGGCATCAAGCCGTTCGTGCTGTATCGCCTGGGGTATACCTGGCATGCGCGCTGGGTGAAGGATCCACGCGCGCCCACCGGCGATGACCCGGTGACGCCACGGCCGATCCTGATGGAACTGATCGATGTCACCACGCCGCGCCGCGACACGGTTGAAGCCATCACGGTGTGGTCGGACATCGTGCGCAACCATCTGGTGATCACCGAAGATGCCGGTGCCGATGAACGCTGGCGCCTGCCACTGCCCAGCATGGAATATCACCTCTGGGAAGGCTTGACGATGCTGTGCGAGATCGCGGCCTATCCGAACTGGCCCGGCGCCGACAAGCTGGACAAGCGCCGCCGCAACGTGCAGCGCATCCACGACTGGTATCTGAATCAGCAACGTGATCTCTCGGTGTTCCAGCGGGTGATCGACGGCATCTCTGCCACACCAGTCCATACCGCTGGTGCTGACTGCATGAAGCAGGTCGACGCTTGCATGGCGGCGGTGAAGGACGCCATGCGCGACGCCATGGCAGGCGTCGAACAGGGTGCGCTGACCGTCCGGCAACGGAACCAGCTGATGGCCGGGCGCCAGTGGGGCATGCAATGGATGGAGACCTTGCTGCAGCGCCTGGGTGCGCCTCTCGGTACCGCCTGCGGTTTCAGCGATGATTTGGCACTGGTGGCAACGCTGGCGCAGAACCCCTACCTGGACCTCAACCGGGTGCCGGTCTCCGGCGTAGACTACGCGGTGGTCATCCGCACCGACTACGCCACGCTGTGCCGTGCCACGATCGCCAACTGCATGCAGGCGCTGGACTGGATTGACGGCCGGCACGTGACCATCGAAGACACCCTGCACTCCACGGTGCGCCCCACCGGCATCAGCTACGAGCGCACGCTGGTGATCTTCCACGCCAAGCGCGCGCCCTCGGCACGCCTGGCCAAGGCGATCATCACCCTGACCACCGCCGATGCGGTGGGCTGCCCGTTCCGTGACTCCCCCACCGGTGCCGGACAGATCGCCCCGCTGCTGGACATGGACAACCAACGCAAGGTGGCCGCGTCGATCATCCAGGGCTTCGTGCAACGGGCCACGCTGTCCAAGCAGCACGAGGCGATCCGCACCCTGCTGCCACAGCCGCTCTGAGCTGTGGCATGCAGGCTGCCGCTGCGCCTCAGTGCAACGGCACCTTCAGCAGCGAAGGCGCCGCGGCCGGCGAGCTGAAGGTGACCGTTCCGCCCAGCTGGCTGATGCCGGCGTAGCGCAGATCCACTGTGTCGATCACCAGCGTCAAGCGGCTGCCGGCAGGCAGGTTCCAGCTGCTGGCCTCCAGGCGCAGGTCCAGAGTCTGCGCCTGACCTGGCGTCGCATCTCGCAGCGTGTAGGGCTTGTGGCTGATCAGCTGGCCATTGCCGAGCACGTCTTCGGCGTACAGGTAGGCATACAGCGTTGTATTGGCGCGGCTGGGCGTGACCGTGACGCGCAGCTCGGGCGTGCCATCGAGCCGGCGCGCGCTCCACTGCACCGGGCCCTGCCAGACGCCGGCGGCACTGCGGCCCACGAACGGAATGTACGCGCCCGGTGGCAGGTTGATCATCTGCAGGGCGCCCGATGCCATCGCCACGCCCGAGTTGGCGGCGGTCAACAGGCCACTGCCGATGCGATAGTTCCAGCCGGTGCTGCGGCCGTTCTCGGCCAGGCCGCCGGTGGGCAGCAGCAGGCCGCCGGGTGCGGTGAGCGCGTAGCTGACGGCGCCATTGCCGGTGGCCTGCCAGTTGGAATAGCGGCTCCACAGGCCCTTCTGCGACTTCAGCTGCACCGCGGCCTGGCGATCGATGCCGTTGTCCACGCCCTTGAGGTAGTGATCGAACCAGTCGCCCGCCTGCTCATAGACTTCATTGGGAATACCCAGCGCACCGAGCAGCTCGTTGAGTGCGTGATCGCCGTGGCGCAGCTGCAGCTGCTTGGGCCCTTGCAGGCGGTTGAAGAAGTCCACCAGCTGGCCGGGCGGGAACAGGCTGTCATTGAAGGCATTGGCAAGGAACACCGCCGGCCGGTTGGCGTTGATCTCATCCACGCTGCTGGCCGGGCTGCGCTGGGCCGCGACCGGCAACAGCGAATCGACTGCACCCTGGAAATTGCCCAGCAGCACGTTGCGGTTGATGGTGGCCAGCTCGGAGCCCGGGCGTCCGGTGGCCAGCCCGGCCGCCACCAGCAAGGCGATGCCCTGCGCGCTGGGGGTGCGGTTGCTGTACAGCGAGGCTTCCAGGTCGGCCCAGCCGCTCAAGGCGGCCACGACCTTGATGCGCGGATCGCGCGCGGCCGCCAGCAGGCTGGTGCCGGCGCCATAGGAAATGCCCGAAACGCCGATCCGCGCCGGGTCGGCCCGCGTGTTGTCCAAGGCCCAATCGATCAGCGCACTGACATCTTCGACCGTGGCCGGGCCGGCGATGTCGATGTTGCCGCCCGACTCCCAGAAGCCGCGCGAGCTGTAGCTGATCACGATGTAGCCACGGCGGGCCAGGGCCTGCGCCACGCCCACGTACTCGGCGCTGGGCACGGCCCAGCTGCTGGGCATCACCAGCAGCGGGAACCGTCCGCTGCCGGCGTCCTGCGGCTCGATGACGAAGGCGCCAAGCGGCGTTCCGTCCCAGCTGTTGATGGTGGTATGGGTGGTCTTGACCGTGGCCGCCCAGGCGGAGGGTGCCAGGCCCGTCAGCAGGATCAACATCAGCACCAGCTTGCGCATCGTCGTCTCTCCCCGTTGTTGGTATGCAACGGGCTGGACCGTACCAGTGCGCATGGTGGCTGGCACCTTGCGACGCAACATGCCGTTGCCGGCATGTTGTCGGGCATTCAATGCTGAACAGGGGGCGTTACCCGCCCCCTGCCCGCGTCCCTCGACTACAGATCGACGCCGAAGCCCATGCCCGCCGACTTCTCGCCATTGCTGAAGGCCCCGCCCAGCGAGAACGAAGCGCGCTCGCCGATACGCTTGCCGTAGCCGATCGACAGCGCCTGCTCACCGCCCTGGAAGCCGGCACCGACCGCAATGCGACCGCGCGGGCTTTGCGAGCCAGCCGCATTGATGGCCATGTTCAACATCGCCGAACTCATCGCGCCCATGCGATCGATGCGCTGATCCTGGTGGCGCAGCCGGCGCTCCATCTCCTGGCGCAGCCCGTTGTTGTCCACGGCGAACTGGGCCAGGCGCTGATCGGTGTAGGCGTTGGCCGTGGTGACCGCCTGCGCCGATTTGGTGTCGGTGTAGCCATTGGCCGACGACAGCGTGGCTGCGCTGCTGGCATCGGTATAGGCGTTGGCGGTGGTGACGGCGGCCGCGGCGCGGGTGTCGGTGTAGCCGTTGGCCGATGACAGCGTCGTCGCACTGCTGGCGTCGGTGTAGGCATTGGCCGTGGTGACGGCAGCGGCGGCCCGGGTGTCGGCATATCCGTTCGCCGAAGACAGCGTGGCGGCATTGGCGGAGTTCATCTGGTTGAGATTGACCGCATCGGTGCCCTGGGTGGCGGCGGCCACATTGGTCAATTGCCGTTCGTTGCCGGCACTGCCGACCGACACCGAGTTGGCACGATCGGCCACCGAGCCGTTGCCCAGTGCAACGCTGTCGTTGGCCGAGGCCACGGCACCGTTGCCCAGTGCGCTGCTGTTGGTACCACTGGCTTCGGACAGACTGCCCACCGCCGTGCTGTTCTCGCCGCTGGCCGTGCTGCCGGCACCGGACGCCGTTGCGAACGAACCGGTGGCGGAGCTGCCGGAGCCGCTGGCGCTGCTGAAATCGCCACTGGCGGTGCTGCTGTCACCGATCGCCGCGCTGTTGGCGCCGGACGCGGACGCGCCCACGCCAACCGCCGCGCTCTGGTCGCCGGAGGCACTGCTGGCGGCACCGATGGCGGTGCTGCCGGTGCCGCTGGCGCTGGCGCCGGTACCGACCGCAGCGGACAGATCACCACTGGCGTCGGCGCCATTGCCACAGGCCATCGACGCGGCGCCGCCGGCGGTCGCGCCACCACTGGAAACGCCGCCGAACCCATCGTCAAGCTGGCAGGTATCACCGGCCCACGCCGGCGCGGTTGCCATGGCCAGCGCCACGGCAAGGATGTGCTTGTGCATCGTCTTCACGGTACCCCCAAGGTCCATCAAGGAAGGTCTCCGGCCACGGCCGGAAACGCTGGAGAACGGGCCGGCCCCTGCGGGACCGGCCCGGATGCTGCGCGCGCCTTACGGTGTGACCGTCAACGCAACACGCACGGCGGTCTTCGGCGTGGTCGGGTCATTGCTGCCCACGCAGACGAAGCCGGAGTAGTTGCCTGGCGCCAGCCCACCGGCGTTGATCTGCACCTGCGTGGTCTGGTTGGCACCGGCCACGATGCGGCCAAGCGCTCGCGAGGGCGTACCGATCCAGCCGGCACCGCAGGCGTTGCTGCCGCCCAGCCCGTAGGCCAGGCCCGGCGCACCGGTGGTGGCCGACCAGGCCCCGCTGCCGTCCGGGTTGATGATCGCGCCGCGGTACACGCTGTCGCCGCTGGTGGCGTTGAACCAGAACCAGCTGGTGGCCAGCGGTGCACGCACCGAAACCACCAGCCAGTAGCGGCCGGCAGGCAGGCTGACGTTCTGCCCGGCGGCGGCCATGTCCAGGTTGATGCTGGCCAGGGTGGCAGAGGTGCTCACGCCCGCGCTGCCAACGGTTGCGGTATGCGACCACACCGCCAGTTGCGGGCTCGATTCCGGGTTGCCTTCCGGATTGCCGCCGACGTCGCGGAATATCGACCAGTTGAGGTTGGTCGAGGTCGCCAGCGAGCCACCGTTGACGAAGCCATCGGCCACGATGCGGGTAATGCCGGTGGTCTCGCCCAGGGTGAAGTCATCGGCGGACAACTGCGCGCGCGCACCGACCGAAGCGGCATCGGTGAAGCGCGTGGAGCGGCGCCCATTGGCGTTGTTCGGCGCCTGCGCGACCAACGTGCGGGTGCCTACCCCGGAGTTGTCGATCTGCCATTCCAGCGGCGAACCGCCGGTGTTGGTGATCTGCAGGTTGACCGAGCCACTGCCACCGGTCGGGAGGGTCAGCGAGCTGGTCGGCGGCGTGGCGGCGATCTGCGGCGGCGGCACCGAAACCGCAATCGGCAGACGCAGCAACGGCTGGCTGGTGTCACCGCCCTGCGGCGCCACGGTCAGGCGTGCGAACCGCCAGCTGCCATCGTTGGGCACCGCACCGGTGGTGACGATCACCCGAACCGCCTTGCTTTCGCCCGGCGCCAGGGTGAACACCGACGGCGACACCACCGCGGTCAGGCCGGTCACCTTCGCTGTCCAGGTCTGCCGGGTCGGCAGCACATTGCGGAACACGCGGGTGAAGCTGCAGCTGTCCGGGCATTTGCGCTTGCCCATGCTGGCGATGTTGAGCGAGGCCACATCACCGCCGTTGGCGGGGTTGGCAGCCAGGAAATTGGCCTTGGTCTCGTTCAATACCAGCCCGGCGCGCAATGCCTGATCGACCTGGATGCGACCGGCGCCCATCGCGAACGGATCGGCCGGGGTGACGCCATCCTCCTTCATCACCTCCTGGCGCGCCGTCATCATCAGCGCCGAACGCGCTTCCTGCACGGTCCAGTCCGGTCGTGCCTGGCGCAGCAGCGCGGCCGCACCGGCATGATGCGGTGAGGCCATCGAGGTGCCATCCATCAGACCGACTGCGTTCTCCGAGCCGGTCACGCTGGTACCGGCCACCACTGCCAGCACGCGCACGCCTGGCGCGGTCACGTCCGGCTTGACCAGATCGAACACGCCGGCCGGGCCGCGCGAGCTGAAATCACCCAGCACGTCCGGTGTGTTGCTCACCTTGGTGGCCGGATAGGCGATGCCGCCGGTAGCAGCATTGCCCACGCTGTTGGCAAAAGTGCGCAGCGCATTGGCGTCGGCCTGGTCGATGGCGAACGCCGGGATGGTGGCGCCCGCCACGTTGGGCAGGATCGGCGTGGGCTGGTTGTTGGCGATCAGCACCGCGATGGCACCGGCACCGGCCGCATTGTTGACCTTGTCGCTGAAGTTGCACGAGCCCCGCCGGATCACCGCGATCGCACCCTGGAAGGTGTTGGCCGGGAATGCGGCGCAGCCATCATTGGCGGTGTCGATGCCGGCACTGACCCGCAGCGGCGTGCTGGCGGCAATGGGCGTGGTGAACGGCACGCCACCGGAGCCTTCGGTCAGCAGGATCACACTCAGCTCCGGCGGCACCACGCCAGGCCCGCTTACCGCGGCGTACAGCTCGATGTCGCCGCGCCCGTGGGTGGCTGCGGCGGTGCTGCCGGTCCACGGCTCCAGATGCCCCAGGGTATTGGGGCCCGGGCCGGAGTTGCCGGCCGAGGTCGCCACATAGATGCCGGCATCGGACGCATTGAGGAAGGCCAGCGACACCGCTTCACCCCAGGGTGCGGTGCCGCCGGCAATGGAGTAATTGATGACATCGACCACACCGTCGGCCAACGCCTGGTTCACCGCCGCCAGTGTCGAGGTGTTGGGGCACAGGCCACGGCCGCTGGACACCTCGGTGTAGCAGGCGTCGTAGGCGATCAGGTTGGCGCGCGGGGCCACACCGGAAATGTGGATCTGGTTGCCTCGGTAGGACGCGGTGTGCGGATTGCCCGCCGCGGTCGACGCGGTGTGGCTGCCATGGCCGTTGGTATCGCCGAATCCAGGCTCTTCGCGCACATCGGCCACGCCGCACTGATTGCCGGGTGCGGTGCAGACAAAATCGTAGCCACCGATCAGCTTGCTGTTGCAGCGTCCCTCATCGACACCACCGGGGGCACAGGTGCCCAGATAGGTGCCTGCCCCCAGCGGATTGATGTGCTCGTAGCCATCTTCAGCGCGGGCAGTGAAGGCCGGGCTGCCGAAGTTGATGCCCGAGTCGATGACGCCGACCACGATGCCCTCACCGCGATATGGCGTCGGGGTGGCATTCCACAGCGCGGTGGCACCGATCAGCCCCGGACCGACATCGGTGTCCTGTTCGTACTCCTTGTACTCCTCCACCAGCTCCACTTCGGGCAGCTGGCGCACCTGCTCGGCTTCCTGCGGATTCATCTGCAGCACCGAGGCGTTGATCGCATGCTGCATCCGGCGCTCCACGCGCACGCTGCGGCCGAGCGTGGCGTTGATGCGCGCTTCGTGCTGCGCCTGGCGACCGGCCAGGAAGCGCACGTAGTCGCGCGAGCGTGCGCCCTGCACGGCGATGCGCGGGGTGGGCGTATTGCCGGTGGCCGCCGCGGCGCGTGCGGCACTGGCCGAGGGTCGCAGGCGTTCCGGCGCCGCCAGGCCCTGGATGTCCCCCTTGTAGGTGGCCAGCGGTTCCTCGCGGTAGACCACGATGTAGCGGTTGGACAGCTCACCCAGGCTGCTGCCGGGGCCGGTGGCGGCCGGACCGGCAGGGTTGCCGGCACGCGCGTCCACCGAGGGATTGCCGGTTTTCGACTGGGTGGCGGTACTGCGCACGCCGACGGCAGCGGCCGCCAGAGCGGCACCGGCCACCAGTGTCAACGCGACCCATTTGCTTCGTTTGATCCATGCATTGCGCATCGAATACCCCTTCAATGAAAGCCCAAGATGCACGCCGGCGCAGCGCCGGCGCTGTGGTGTCTGGTGCTTCAATTGCTGGTGCCGCGCGTCGTCCCCAACGCTGCACACCTCGCTGCGTCCCCGGCAGCGACCCCGACACTACCCTAAAATTTGACGTGTCGCACAGTTTTTGCAGCACGACGGCGCAGCGCCTTGCTGTACGCCCGGGTATGGAAGGCACCCTCGCCCCGCCAACGACGATCGGCCGCAACCGCTACCATGCGCGCACGCCACACACCGATGCAGGGATGCCATGGAGTTGCGACGTTACGCACTGATGTGCCTGTTGCCCTGCGTGATCGGGCGGGCTGACGCGGTTGATACACCGATGGCCGATGCTGCGGCGCATGCTGTTTTCAGCGAAGCCGATGCGCTGTGCCGCGCTGACGACGGCGCGCTGTGGGGCGCATCGCTGTGTGGACCGATGATGCTGGTCGATGCCGCCAGCCGTGAGCTGAAGGCGTCGCAGCAGGATGCACAGGGCGCCCTGAGCGCGCGTGGCGCGATCTTCGTCGGCCAGTTGCCCCCCGATGCACTGGTGGCCAACACCGCCGTCGACTGGTCCGGCACACGCTGGACGCAGCTGCTGTGGCCACTGCCACAGGATGACGCGCGGCGCCGCACGTTGCTGGCACACGAGATGTTCCATCGCCTGCAGCCGGCACTGTCCATCGCCGGGCCGGTCGAAGGCGGTAATGATCATCTCGACACCCTCGGTGGGCGTTATCTGCTGCAACTGGAATGGCGGGCGCTGGCCGCCGCATTATTGGCCAACGACGACAATGCCCAGCGTATCGCGGTGAGCGACGCCCTCGCCTTCCGTGCCGAGCGCCATCGACGTTTCCCCTCAGCCGCGAAGGAAGAAGCGGCACTGGAATTGAACGAGGGCCTGGCCGAATACACCGGCGTGCGGGTCGGCAATCCGACACCGGCCGCGCGTATCGAGGCCGCGCTGCACGATCTTCGCGCACACGTCGACGACCGCAGCTTCGTCCGATCCTTCGCCTATGCCACCGGCCCGGCCTACGGCCTGCTGCTGGACCAGGCCGCACCGCGCTGGCGCAGCGCGCTCGACCAGCCCCCCCGCGATCTCGGTACGCTGCTTGCGCAGGCGTCGCGCATCGAGCCGACCCTGGACGAACCGGCGATGCGTGCGGCGGCCAACCGCTACGACGGTGCGGCGCTTCACCGCGCCGAAACGCTGCGCGCGCAGCATCGGCAGGCACAGATTGAACGCAACCACGCGCGTTTCGTGAGCGGGCCGGTGCTGCGGCTGGATCTGCGCCGCATGCGCATCCAGTTCGACCCCAACAGCGTGCAGCCGTTGCCGGGCAGCGGCGCGGTGTATCCGACGCTGCGCCTGACCGATGACTGGGGCACGCTGCAGGTGACCGACGGTGCGTTGATGCACAGCGACTGGAAAGCCGTGTTCGTGCAGGCCCCTGCAGCGGACGGGCCGCTCTTGCAGGGCGACGGTTGGTCGCTGCAGCTCGCGCCGGGCTGGTCGGTGGTGGCCGGCGCACGCGCTGGCGACTACATGCTGAAGGCGCAGCCCTGATCTGTTCGGCAGGAAAGGCCTGGCCTTAGCATGCGCGCATTTCACCCACCCATCGCCTGATCTGACACGTCGCCAGTGCTTGCGCACTGTCACAGCTTCGCCTTTTCCTCGTTGACCGAAAGGCGACAGCTTGTGACGCTTGTGCCACCGCACGGCCGGTCTGGCCGCTTCGCCGCGGTCACGCTCCACCGCAATCGGCAGCACCCGCATTCCGCATCCGCAGTGTCTCCCCATGACCTCGCCACGGCCAGGTCGAGGTGGACGGCTGCGCCCTGAATCTTCTGCTGGAGAACCGCAATGCGCCTTGCAAGCTTCGTCTTCGCGTTCGTCCTCAGCGCCTTCGCCGGCGCCGCCCAGGCCCAGGTCGTCACCCTCAACAAGGGCGGCTTCGTGCTGACCTACGACTGTGACATCCACAGCGCCACCCGTTACGAATACACGCTCACCGCTGACACCGGTTCGGCGGCGCGGCCGTCCAGCTTCTACAAGGACCCGGACCTGCCGGCCGGTTGCCTGGGCCAGAACAGCACCGCCTCCTATGCCAGCATCAAGTCCGGCTATGACCGCGGCCACCTGGTGACCTCCAACCACATGGACTACAACGCGACCTACATCCGTCGCGCCAACTACATGACCAACATCGTTCCGCAGGTGTCCAGCTTCAACCAGGGCATCTGGGTGAAGGCCGAGAACGTGGCCGAGTGCTACCGCGACATCGCGCCGGTGGACGTCTACGGCGGCGTGGTCTATGGCGATGCCGCCAACGACTACTTCCTGGCCAGCCATGGCATTCCGACCCCGGAGTTCTTCTGGAAGACGATCATCACCCGCGACCCGAACACCGGTACCGCCAAGGCCATCAGCTGGATCATCCCCAATGAAGCCAACCTGGGCAGCCTGGACAGCTACCTGGTGACCATCGCCGATCTGGAGGAGCTGCTGGGTGCCAGCTACGTGGCCATCAACGCACCGGCCTCGCTGAAGAACATGCTGCCGGCCACCACCTGGCCGCAGCCGGCCGGCTGCGACCTGGGCTGACTGCCGATCTGCCTGTGCGTGCGCTTCCCGCGCCGCACAGGCGCTTTGCCACTCGATCAGAGCTCGTTTACCCGAATCACCACCTTGCCAAATGGCCCTTGCTGGAGCCGTGCGAAGGCGGCCAGCACATCGGGGAAATCATGGACTGAATCAATCACCGGTTGGATGCCTGCACGTTCGATGACGGCATTCATCGCTTCGAAGCTCGCGCGATGACCGACTGAAACTCCTTTCAGCGCGCCACATCGCAGCATCAGCGGAAGGGCGGGCAACTGCAGCTCCCGTCCCTGCAGGAAGCCGATCTGCAGGATCTGCCCACCAATGGCCAGCGCCTGCACGCTCTGGGCGAGATTGTCGCCGCCAAGTACCTCCAGCACATGGTCCACGCCCTTGCCTTCGGTCAACGCCACTGCCCGGGTTGCCCACTCCGGATCGCTGCCGGTGTTGATTCCGGCCCAGGCACCCAGGCGCTGCACCCTGTCCAGCTTGGCCTCGCTGCGCGAGGTGACGATCACCTTCGCACCCAGTGCCTGCGCGAACTGCAGGCCGAACAGCGAAACCCCTCCGGTGCCTTGCACCAGCACGGTCTGCCCGGAAGCCAGCCGGCCGGTCTCAGCCAACGCGAACCACGCCGTCAGCGCCGCCACTGGCAATGTGGACGCTTGCACGTCTGACAGCGAAGGGGGCGTAGCAACGGCGACGGCCTCCGGCAACACCACATATTCGGCCAGCATCCCGGGCAGCGGTCCACCGAGGGAGAGGCCGTGCTGGAGGATCGCATCGGGCGGCGGGCCATCAAGCCATTGCGTCCAGAAATTGCCCATCACCCGCTGGCCCACAGTGAAGCGTCGCGCGCCCTCGCCAACGCCGACGATCTCCCCGGCCATATCCGATGCCGGCACAAAGTGAGCGGGCAGTTGGCCGGGAAGCAACGCACCGTCCACCATCAGGACATCACGGTAGTTGAGAGAGACCGCTCCCACCTTGACCAGCACTTCTCCGGGCGCGGGTTCCGGCAAGGGGCGCCGAGCGCAACGGAGTCTGGCCAGGCCTGGGCCGGTCAGTTCCCAGGCATTCATCGTTGAAATGGACACGGGGCTTCTCGAAGCTGCGCAGAAGTGCGCCCAGCCAGTCTATTGACGCGCCGAGGTGGCCAGTTGCGGAATATTCGATCTAGACTGGCGCCAATTCTTCTTCAATCAGCAAAACATGACCACGTACAGCGCGGCACGCCTGCAGGGCATCAGCGTATTCGTGCAGGCCGTGGATGCCGGCAGCTTCACTGCCGCGGGGCTGCGCATGGGCCTGAGCAAATCCGCCGTAGGCAAGAGCGTGGCCACACTGGAGCGGCGGCTGGGTACGCGCCTGCTCGATCGCACCACCCGACGTCTGGCATTGACCGTGGAGGGCGCGGAGTTCTACCGGGTTTGCCGCCGCATCCTGGCGGAGCTGGATGAGGCCGAATCCCATGCTGCTTCGCGCCGGCGGGAGCCCGCTGGCGTGCTGCGGGTCAGCCTGCCCGTTGCGTTCGGGCAGCGCTGGGTCATGCCGATACTGATCGCGCTGGCGCAACGCCACTCCGGTTTGCAGCTGGACGTCAGCTTCACCGACCGCGCCGTGGATCTGCTGGAGGAGAACATCGATCTTGCGGTGCGACTGGGACCACTTGCCGAGAGCAGTTCGCTGTCCGCACGCGCACTGGGATACCAACGTTCGATGATATGTGCGGCACCTGCCTATCTGCGGGCGCGCGGCATACCGCAGAACATCGCCGATCTGGCCGCGCACGACTGCGTCACCTTTGGCAGGCAGGGGCATGTGCTGCCTTGGACGGCGCCGGGTCCGGACGGCACGCTCGTCCGCCATCGCATCCAGGGCCGGCATCGCATCAGCGATGGCGAGGCGTTGCGGTCTGCACTTCTGGCAGGCCTTGGCATTGGCGAGGCGACCACCTGGCTGGTGGGAGAAGAGCTCCGCAGTGGCGCGCTGGTCGGGGTAATTTCGGCGGACAGCATGCAAAGCGCGCCCATCCATGCGATCTGGCCCACGACCCGGGACCTTGCTCCGAAGGTGCGTGCGGCGGTGGATGCGCTGGTGGATGCGTTCCTGCCCGTTCCGCCGTGGGAAGATAGGCGCCCCGTCGCACCGTGATTGCAATTGCCAGGAGCTGTTGATGTCCCCCTACCCCTTCGATGCCGTGCTGTTCGACTGTGACGGCGTGCTGGTCGATTCCGAGCCGCTGGTGGCCCGCGTGCTCTCGGAAATGCTGACCGAGCGCGGCTGGCCGTTGACCCCGGCCCAGGCCGGCGAAGTCTTCCTCGGCCAGTCGGTGGCCCACCTGGCCGGGCTGATCGAAGAACGCACCGGCAAGCCGTTCACCGAGGCATGGCTGGAGGAATTCCGCCAGCAGCGCAACATCGCGCTGGAACGCGACCTGCAGGCCATCCAGGGCGCGCCGGCGGCGGTACGTGCGATCGCCGCGGCGACCGGCGGGCGTATTGCCTGCGCCTCCGGTGCCGACCTGCACAAAGTGCAGCTGCAGCTGGGCAAGGTCGGCATCCTCGATGCCTTTGGCGGCCACGTCTACAGCGGCCAGGACCAGGCGAACACCAAGCCGCACCCGGACGTCTATCTGGCAGCCGCCGCCGCCCTGGGCGTGGACCCGAAGCGCTGCGCGGTCATCGAAGACACCGTGACCGGCGCGACCGCCGGCGTTGCCGCCGGTGCCACCGTGTTCGGCTTCAGCGAAGGCGGCCCGCACCACAGCACGCCGGAGGCACTGCGTGCGGCCGGTGCGCAGGTGATCTTCCAGCGCATGGAGGATCTTCCGGCGCTGTTGGCCGCCTACGCCGCCGACGCGGCAGCCTGAGCCTGCATCACCCCGCAGCACCGGGCGCGGTGCTGCGGCGTCTGCCTGCGTAATGCAACCCGAACAGGTACAGGCCGGTGAACAATTGCAGGAACAGCGGCGGCAACGGCGAATAGGTGATCCACGCCGCCGGCTCCCCCTGCCCCAGGCCACGGGCGATGAAATTGGCGATCACCGCCACGGTGAACACGATCGAGGTCCAGCGATGCACCGGTCGCGCCCAGCTGCCGCGGCTCATTGCCGCCGCCTCATTTCGGAACGGGCTTCAATCATCTTCCAGCCGTTGCCTGACGGGTCACGGAATCCGGCATCGATCGCACCAAAGCGCTCGATCGGCTCCTGGGTGAACTCCACGCCCTGCGCCTGCCATTGTGCATGGCGCGCCCGGCAATCCTCCACGGCCAGCACCAGCGGTGGCATCGCGCCCTTGGCCACCAGCTGCTGCAGGGCCAGTGCCGTCGCAGCATCGTGGGTCGGCGGTCCGGGCACGAACAGGCCCAGCTGGAATCCATCCTGACCGGGACTGCGCACGGTCAGCCAGCGATAGCTGCCGTTGCGGACATCGGTATGGACTTCGAAGCCCAGTTTGCCGACGTAGAACTCGAGTGCTTCATCCTGGTCGCGTACATACAGGCCGACCGTGTTCACGGTGTTCGTCATGGGACCTCCCTCAGGTGGGGTCCACGTTAGCAACCGCCTGGCGGCGACGCTTCTCCAAAACTGCGATGTTCAGGTCCGGGCGCTGCGCGGCACGGGCATGGCATTCGGGAACGTGATCGGCGCCTGCATGGCCGGACCGCTCGCGCAGGCGCACATTGCCCGGGCTGTCGCCGGTGATGTCACGGAAGATCCGACCGAAGGTGCCGAGGCTGGCCCAGCCGGTCTGCGCCGCGATCTCGGTGACCGGCAGATCGGTCTCGCGCAGCAGCGCCACCGCCCGCTCGATGCGGCGGCTGAGCAGATAACGATGCGGCGGCAGGCCGAAGGCCTGTTTGAAGGCCCGCGCGAAATGCGCCGTCGACACCGCACTGACCTCGGCCAGGCGCGAGACCGGCCAGTCTTCGTGGCTGGCATGGTCCATGCGGTCCTTGGCACGCAGCAGGCGGCGCAGCAGTTCAGGGCTCTGGCTCATCTCGCGCAGGGTCATGCAGACAATGGATAGCGGAGCGTGTGCGGCGCGGCATCGGCCGTCAACCCGGATCAGCGCTGCGCAGGCAGCTCCAGCCGGTGCTTGCGGCACAGCCGGTACACCGTCACCCGCGAAATCTGCATCTGCCGGGCGCATTCGGACACGTTGTAACCGGTCTGGCGCAAGGTCTGCAGCAGCACATCACGCTCGGCCTGGCCGCGCGCATCGTGCAGCATCGCACCGGGCAGCGCCTGCACCGGTGCGCCCAGCTCAAGATCACGCTCGTTGATCAGCTCGCCCTCGGCCATGATCGCCGCCCGCTGTACCCGGTTCAGCAGCTCACGCACATTGCCCGGCCAGTCGAAGCGGCGCATTGCCTGGATCGCCGCCGGCGAGAAGCCACGCGCGCGCACGGCGTGGCGCAGGCGGAAGCAGCGCAGGAAGTGCTCGGCCAGCAGCTGTACATCGGCGCCACGCTCGCGCAAGGGCGGCATCAGCAAGCGCAGCACGTTGAGGCGGTAGTAGAGATCACTGCGGAAGCGGCCCTGGGCCACCGCGTGTTCCAGTTCGACGTGGGTCGCGGCCAGCACCCGCACATCGGCGCGCAACGGCTGGCTGCTGCCGACCCGCTCGAAGGTGCCCTCCTGCAGCACGCGCAGCAGGCTGGTCTGCGCCTCGGCCGGAAGATCGCCCACTTCGTCGAGGAAGACCGTACCGCCCTGCGCGGATTCGAAGACACCGATCTGGCGCTTGTCGGCCCCGGTGAACGAGCCGCGCTCATGCCCGAACAGCTCCGACTGCACCAGATTGGCCGGAATCGCCCCGCAGTTGACCGCGATGAACGGCTTGCCCGCGCGCCCCGACAGCGCGTGCAGCGCGTGTGCGGCCAGTTCCTTGCCGGTGCCGGTCTCACCGGTCACCAGCACCGGCAGCTCCACCGGAGCGAACTTGTGCAATACCGTGCGCACCGCATGCAGCGCCGGGCTCTCGCCGATCAGGGCGCGCGGCCCCTGGCCGCTGCACGCCGCCTCAGCGGGCAACTGGTCCGCATCGAACTGCTGGCGCATCGCGCTGACCAGATCCTGCAAGCCGAATGGCAGCGTGAAGCGTGCCTGGCAGTGCTGCAGCAACGGCAGCCACGCTGCCGGCATCGCACCTGCGCTGGGCGGCAGAACCGCCAGCCATGGCAGATGCTGGTGCTGCTCGATCCACGGCATCAGCAGCTGCAACGCAGCTGCATCCAGGTGGCGAAGGTCCAGCACGGCCAGCAGCCGGTCGCGCCCGCGCAGGCCGATGGCCATGCCCGGATCAGGATGGATGCTGCGCACGTACCAGCCTGCGGCCGCCAGCGCACTGCGCTCAATCGCCAGCGGTTCACCAAACCAGAGTACGCAACGCGATGTAGAAGCCTCCGGGACCGCCGCCATGCTTCCCCCAGCAACCGGACACCGTCGGCGGACTGTCGGGCAATCACCGGCGTGCCGCCCCCCGCCGGGACCTCTAACGGCCACCACGGCGGCCTTTGTTGGGCGGATCCTAGCGCTGCGCTAAACGGCTGCGCAATGAGCGCCGCGTCAAGATCTCGCCAGCTGAAGCGGCACCGTTGCAGTCGGCGGCCGCACCTGTAACAGGAATGCGACAGGCCGCGCCCCGCCTTGCCCTGCGGCACTTGGGGCTGCGCAATCCCAACACTTTTCCCACACGGTTGTAACACCCCGGCGCCACCCCGGGCGCGCGCGCCCTGGCCATCTGTTGGCGGGCGGGCCTCGTGAAGTTGGCACGGTTGATGCGTCCCTCCGCCGCACCCACCGCGGGAGATCGGCATGGACGGCACTACCCTCATTCGCAGCCTGGCAGCCGCACTGGCGCTGGCCTCGTTGTCGGCTGCCCCCAGCGTCGGCGCCTCCGGTGCTCGCCAGGGCGTGAAGGCGCAGCCGGGCGAAATTGTCCTGCTGCGCGATGTGGCGGCGCGGCCGGCCTACCGGATGGCCCCGCCGGGCATGGCCCTGATCGCCGACCCGAAGCCCCAGCGCGAAATCGCCACTGCGCTGGGCACTGGTGCCGCAGGCAGCGGCATGGACGAACTGAGCGAGGAAGACTACGCCGGCATGGGCGCCGGCCGCAGCGCCGGGCCTGCAACGCCACACGGCACCACCGTCGAGCGGGTGACCCAGCAGGCCCTGGGCGGCACGCTCGGCCGCAGCAGCGAGGGCATGCTCGGCAGCAGCCTCGGGGGCACCATGAGCGGTCCACTGGGCGCGGTCGGCAACAGCACACGCGGCATCGGCGATACCGTTCGCGGTGCGCTTGCGCAGTTCCCGCTGCAGGGCCCGGCCCCGGCAGGTGGCAAGTGAAACGCCACTGCTGGCCGCTGCTGATGGTGGCCTTGGCCCCGCTGCCGGCACACGCCGATGACTACACCGGCATGCTGGCCTACCTCGACGTGACCCGCATCGACGGCCGCGCCCTGGCCGGCGCCAGCGGCGCGATCGCGGTGAACCAGGCCGCCGGCGATCTCAACCTGCAGGGCAATCTGCGCGGCATCGCCAGCGGCGAGCGCGCCGACGTGGCCATCAACGCGCAGCAGCTTCAAGGCGGCAACCGCGTGCTGTCGGCGCCGCTGCATGCACGCGCCGACATCGGCGGCGATGCACTGGCGGGCGCCAGCGGCATCGCTTCGATCAACCAGGCCAGCGGCATCGCCAACACGACGCTCAACGTCGTCAGCGCGACGCTGGCCCGACAGGGCATACGCGAAACCGACGACACGGCCTTGGCCGCCGAAGGTTCCGCGTTGGCAGGGGGGCGGGACGACGCCGGTCGCGGCGTTGCGACGGGCACCCGCAGCGCCGGTGTAGCCAGCACCGCGCTGCGGGGATTCGACGGAGTCCTGCAACTCAATCAGGTCGCGGGCAGCGGCAACGATACGGCCAACGTACTGGGCCTGGTCGTGCAGGACCGCCCGTGACAACCACCCACGCGATGCACCATCCGATGAGAGAGAGGGCACCATGAAAGCGACCGTCAAACAGACCATGCTCGCCATGGCGATTGCCACTGCCTCGACCGCCGCTGCGGCCAATGGCTGGGACAACCAGAACGCCAACGCGAACATCAACCACAACCACACCGTCAGCGAGACCCGCAACGACACCCACAACCACACCGACAACGACGTGCGCAACCGCACCGTCAATGTCAACGTACAGAAGCACAGCAACATCCAGACCGACGAACGCAAGGAAAAGAACAACCACGGCGTCGACGTGAACCTGGAAAAGGACCTGCGCCTGAGTACCGACGTCAATTTCTCCGGTGATCCGAGCATCAATGGCGACATCGACCTGGACTCGGCCGCGATCGCGGTGATCGACAACCGGCAGTCGATCAGCAACAACGCCACCAGCAACAGCCTGGTCACCAACAGTGCGTCGATCGGTGACAGCGTGGGTGCCGGTGCCTCGGGTAACCTGGGCTTCAACGTCGTCTCCGGCGACAACAATGCGCAGGACAACGCGGCCTCGCTGTCGGCGGCCGACGCCTCCTTCAGCTTCGGCATGGCCGACGCCGAAGTGTTCGTCAACCAGGCCGGCTTCGGCAACGCCACCATGAACTCCGGTGTGACCAACGCCGCGGCGCTGGGTGGCAATGCCTTTGGTGGCGCGTCGGGCAACATCGGGGTGAACATCGCCTCGGGCAACAACAACGAGCAGAAGAACGCACTGGCCGCATCGGTGGCCACCACCGCCGTTGCCCAGTCCAGCATCAGTTCCAACCAGGTCTCCACCGGCAACACGGTCAGCAATGCCGGCTTCGTGCAGTCCTACACCGATACGGTGCAGGTCGGCATGCACGGTGGCGTCAGTGGCCTGACCCTGGCCTACGGCGCCGGCACCTACCGTGGCACCGGCAACGCCTACCAGATGGCCAACTACTACCTGGATACGTGGAGTGGCGATCTGCCGCACCCGGGTGGCAACAGCACCGGCCACATCGACCTGGACAACGAGATCCAGAACGCCACGATGAACCCCAACCGGCCGGGGGTGGGCGGCCTGGGCTTCGATACGCGTGAAAGCGGCACCAGCCAGTTCGTCGAACTGGGGGTGGCCGACCTGTACGCCAGCCTCAGCGGCACGGTCAGCACCACACGCTGGGTGAACGTCAATGCGACCAACACCTCGGCGCTGTCGGGCAGTGCGTTCTCCGGCGCCTCCGGCAACATCGGCGTGAACGTGGCCGCCGGCACCGGCAACCTGCAGGCCAACAGCCTCGCCCTGGCGGTCGCCCAGCCCAGTACGGGCGGCGGTGGTGGCAACGGCGAGTAAGCGCAACACCCCGGCCGTCCGCCAATGGCCGGGTCCCCGGGAGCCCCTGTTCCTCCTCCCCCTTGGGACAGGGGCTCCCCCCTGCTGACGGAGAACGACATGTCCGGCTGTCGCGCGTGGTTGCTGCTGATGACCCTGTTGCTGCTGGGCACGGGCCCGGCGTGGGCGGGCGATGTGCGTTTCAGCGGTGTGCTGCCCAACGGCGCGCTGCTGCAGCAGAAGGTGGAGAGCATGCAGGAGCGGCGCTACCGCAACGTGGTGCGCCAGCACACCGACTACAGCTGCGGTGCGGCGGCGCTGGCCACCATCCTGCGCCATGCCTACCACCTGCAGACCGATGAAGCGACGGTGATCGAAGGGATGATGGGGGTATCCGATCCTGCACTGGTAGCCGAGCGCGGCTTCTCGCTGCTGGACATCAAGCGCTACGTGGAGTCGCTGGGCATGCGCGGGCGGGGCTATCGCATCGACGAGGCGCGGTTGCGCACGCTGCGCGTTCCCGGCCTGGTGCTGATGGATGTGCGCGGCTTCCGCCACTTCGTGGTGCTCAAGCAGGTGCGCGACGGCTACGTGGAGGTGGCCGACCCGATTCTCGGCAATCGCAGCCTGGCCCTGCCCGACTTCCTGGCGGCCTGGCCATCACGCGCCGTGTTCGTGGTGATCGGCAGTGATTTCGACCGCAACACCGTCCTGCTGCAACCCAGCGAACGGCCCAGTGCACGCGCGCTCTACGCGCGACAGGGGCCGATCACCGATGCGGAACTGGTGGACTTCGGCTTCAGCCACGCCGACCTGTTCTGAAGGAGGCACGCACATGTTTCGTCAATGTTGCTGGATGGCCCTGCTGCTGGCGACGCCTGCCCTGCCGATCCGGGCAGCGGAGGCCGCCCCCGGCCGTGGCCTGACCGAGATTCCAGACCCGGAACTGAACCTGATGCGCGGGCGCTACACCGTGGGAGGCAACACGGTGGCGTGGTTCGGGGTGACCATGGTGTCGCAGTGGCAGGCCGGTAATGGCGCCGCACTGCAGGGCGCACTGACGCTGGGCATGGATTTCCGCGGCGGCGGCGCCCCCCGGCTGAGCTTCCAGCCCAGCGTGCAGGTCACCGCGGCCGATGCGCCGCTGCCGGACACCTCCGGCCGCAGCATCGACAGCAGCGGGCTGGCCAATGCCAGCGGACTGGTGCAGAGCGTACAGGTGGCCGGCGATGGCAACGTGGCGCGCAACGCGACCACGCTGACCGTGCGCGATGGCGCCGTGCCCGCCGGCTTCAGCGACGGCGCGCATTCGGCCAGCGCACAGCAGGCCGGCATCAATGCCACTGCGGCATTGGATGGCAACCAGGCGCGCCTGCTGTTGAAGGTGGATGGACAGGGTCTGGTGCAGCAGTGGATACGCAACGGCAGTGTCGGCCAGGGCATTGCCCTGGTGGGCGATGGCCAGAGCGCCAGCAACCAGCTGCGGCTGGAGCTGGTACGCGATACCGCGGGCGGCAACCTGCCGTTGAGCCAGAACGTGGCCCAGGCGATTGCACTGAACCGCGGCATGGGGCCGGGCCAGTAACAGCGGCCCGGCATTGGGGGAAGCGAGTCACAACGCAGGGCACGAACATGCACACCCTACTGAGGATCACCCCGCTGGCGCTGGCGGCGCTGGCAGGCACCGCGCTTGCCGCGCCGCCCACACCCGGCGCTGGTGCCGACGATGGCGCCGACGTGCAGGCACTGGCCAACCAGCTGGAGCAGCTGAAGAGCAACTACGCCCAGGAAGTGCGACGGCTGCGCGAGCTGGACATGCAGGTACAGGCGATGCAGGCCCGCCTGGCGGGCCGGGCCGGCCCGGACGCCGCCGCTCCTGCGGCGCCGCTGGCACAGGCTGCGGCCGCCGCCGTTCCTCCCAGCAGTGAAGGCTATGCCAGCACTGCCGCCGAGGCGCAGCAGGCCAAGCAGGAATCGCGACGCAGCGTGGATGATGTAAAGCAGCAGCAATCGGCGCTGTTCTCGCGTCGCTTCACCCTCGAGAACAGCCTTACCTACGCGCGCTACGATCGCAAGCAGCTCACCCTCAACGGCTTCCTGGCGCTGGATGCGATCTTCCTGGGCAACATCGCCATCGAGAACGTGGAGTCCGATTCGCTCACCTACAACCTGGCGGCGCGCTGGGGCGTCAGCCCGAACCTGACGTTGAACCTGGACGTGCCGTACCTGGCGCGGCGCACTGTCTACCAGAAAGGCGGTGCCGGTGGCGCGGCGGCGGCGATCGCGCAGGAAGAGACCAACGGCAATGGCCTGGGTGACATCGGACTGAGTGCGAACTACCGGTTGTTCGGCGAGCGTGGCTGGCGCCCGGAAACCGTGCTCACCGCCGGGGTGACCGCCCCCACCGGGCGCGCACCGTATGGCCTGGACTGGAAAGTGATCGAACGCGACGACGATGACTACATCCGCTTCGCGGTGCCACGCGAGCAACCCACCGGCAACGGCGTCTGGCAGGCCAATTTGGGCCTGTCGATGGTGAAGACCGCCGATCCGGCCATCCTGTTCGCCAATGTGGGCTACGTGCACTCGTTCGCGCGCAGTTTCGACGATATCGACAGCAACCCCGATACGGTCAATCCCGGTGAAGTGAAGCTGGGCGGTTCGGTGTACTTCGGCGCGGGCGTGGCCTTCGCCTTCAACGAGCGCACCAGCCTCAGCCTGTCCTTCAGCGACCGCATCAGCGCCCGCGCCTCGACCCGCTTCGAGGGCGGCCAGTGGGTGAAGGTGATCGGCAGCGACGCCAACGCCGCGTCGCTGAACCTGGGCGTGACCTATGCGCTGAACCAGCACACCACCCTGGTGACCCTGCTGGGCATCGGCCTGACGCCGGATGCGCCCGACTTCACCCTGGCGTTCAAGATCCCGTACATGCTCTAGCAGCCCCTGCGCTGCACCGGCAGGGGGCGCACGGCCCCCTGCCCCGCGGCATCGACGGTGCCGATCAGCAGATCCGCCGCATCCCGGCCGCGCCTTCACGGGGATCGCCCCGCATTCTTCGTCGATTCCGCCAATCCGGCGGCGTCGTCATTTCCTACGCTGGGCCCACGGTGAAGCACAGGCAGTTCCCCCCAAGGCACCGTGACTACCCCGCACTTCCACTTTCCGCAGGAGCAGCACATGGCATTTCCAACCGCGGTAAACGACCAGATCACCGACTCGGTCACCCAGGCCAACACCAAGGTGCTGGGCGATGCGCCCGCCGTGGCAGTGGGCAATCTCTACCAGGCCACCGCACAGGCGCTGGCCAACGCCGCCCACAACGCCACCAACGCGCAGCAGCAGTCCTACGTGACCGCGCAGTCGGCGACCACCATGGGTGTGGCCACGCTGTACTCGATCGATACCGCCACCACCGCCGTGGCCAGCAAGGAAATCCTCAGCACCCGCGTGCGCGGGCTGGGTTCCTGATCCGTCGTTCCGCCGCTGACCCGCCAACCCAAAGGAGCAAGACATGGCATTTCCGACCGCTGTAAACGACCAGATCACCGATTCGGTTACCCAGGCCAACACCAAGGTGCTGGGTGACGCCCCCGCCGTGGCGATGGGCAATCTCTACCAGGCCACCGCGCAGGCGCTGGCCAATGCCGCCCACAACGCGACCAACGCGCAGCAGCAGTCCTATGTGACCGCGCAGGCGGCCACCACCATGGGCGTGGCCACGCTGTACTCGATCGACACGGCCACCACCGGCGTGGCCACCAAGCAGATCCTCGGCGCGTAACGCGCCGGCAGGCAAGGAGCTGATCCATGGCGTTTCCCACGGCCGTCAACGACCAGGTCACCGATTCGGTCACCCAGGCCAACCTGCAGGTGCTGGGCGTGGCACCGGCCACGGCGATGGGCACCTTGTACCAGGCCACCGCCCAGGCGCTGGCCAATGCCGCCCACAACGCGACGCTGGCCCAGCAGCAGATGTATGTCACCGCCCAGGCGGCCACCACGATGGGCGTGGCCCTGCTCTATGCCGTCGATACCGGCGCCACCGGCGCCGCAACCCGGAAGATCCTCGGCTGATCCAGCTGAATGTCGTCGATCTCCGTTCCTGTAGTGCAGTCCATCCAAGGAGCTTTCACCATGGCATTTCCCACCGCCGTCAACAGCCAGATCACCGACTCGGTCTCGCAGGTCAACACCAAGGTTCTCGGTGATGCGCCGGCGATCGCAATGGGCAACCTGTTCGTGGCCACCAGCCAGGCGCTGTCCAACGCCGCCCACAACGCCACCAACAACCAGCAGCAGTCCTACGTGACCATGCAGGCGTCGACCACCCAGGGGGTGTCCACGCTGTATGCGATCGACACCGCCTCCAATGGCGTGGCCACCCGCGAAATCCTGGGCCTGCGCTGACGTGTTGGCCCGGCGTGACGTCGCCCACCGCGCCCCCGCCCCGGGTGGCGTCACGCCGGGCCCCTGATTGATGGCCGCGCCGCCTGCCATCGGCTACCTGCTGGATGCCACCAGCAGTGGGTCCGCGCTGGCGATCGGCCTTGCCCCGTCGTTTGCGATGTCCGCCACCTACCTGGCGATGGCCGACAGCATCGGCCTGGCGATGCAGAACGCGGTGGCAAACCAACAACGTGGCCAGGTGACCGCCGGCGCAAGCCTGGCCCAGGTCCTGGCCCTGATCATCCAGAAGGGAGCCGTTCCATCATGAGCAGTGACAACACGGTCAACAGCCAGATCGTCGACAGCGTCAGCGCCGCCGCCACGCTGCTGGTCGGCCAGGCGCCGGCGCAGGCTTTCGGCATGCTGGACATGGTGATGCTGGAGACCCTGAGCACGGCCATGCACAACGCGGTCGCGCGCCAGCAGGGCGCCGGCATGGTCAGCTCGGCGGCGGTGACCGCGGCCTGCGCGAAGATGATCAACGCGCCGTGGCCGGTGCCGCCCCCACCGCCCGCGCCGGCACCGCCACCGCCGCCGAACGTAATCCCGCTGCCCGGCCCGGTGCCGGCCCCACCCTCGCCTTCTGCGGTGATCGCCGCGGCCACCGCAGAAGGAAAGACCGCCATCAGCGTCCTGCAGGCACAGACCCACGGTGCCACTGCCGACGCTGCGGCCGCCACCGCCAGCCTGCACACGCTTGAACAGCTTGCAGGCGAAGGCGCGGCGCCCGCGCCCGGTCCTGCGCCCGACTCCACGCCCGGTCCGGATCCGGCAGCGGGTCCCGCCCAGGACCCCGCGCCCGACTCCCCTTCCACCCCGGCGAGCGACGGCACTGATCCCGCCGCGTGACGCCGCGCCGGATGCGTCCGGCCGCCCACCGCCCCTCAAGGAGCCCGTATGGACCCGAGCAACGTCAACGCCCAGGTCATCGATGTGATCAACCAGGTGCAGACGGCCACCATGGCCAGCACCGTGGTCAAGACCAGCGGTGCCGGCAAGGCCTACCAGTCGGTCGCGCAGTCGGCGGCGATCGCCGTCCAGGATGCCGCCGATGCGCTTCGCAACGTCTCCACCATCGCCACCACCGCCGCCGGTGTGGCCATGGCCCAGTACCTGGCGACGGGAGACGAAAAGTATGCGAGGGTACTGACCCAGGCGCAGACCATGATGCAAGGGGCTACCGACGACTTCACACGGGTCGGCAGTGCGGCTGCGACCGTCCTCAAGGATTTTCCGGCCGCATAGGGCCGCAAGGAGAGCCACGCATGAGCGTTTTCATTGACGGTCGTTCCATTCCTCACCTCGGCCAGCTCGGTCCACGCACCCGGCGCGTGCTGCACTTCATCGATGGCGGCCACTACTGGCTGCAATGGGCGATCGATTCGCACGAGCACCGCTACATGTTCGCCGACGAAGGCGCGATGCTGGACGGCGTACAGCAGGGCCTGCATGGTTCGCGCATGACGTGGTTGCCGCAGGCGGGCCTGCAGGTCAGCCCCATCAAGCTGCTCAGCCTGGGAAACGACGAACTGGATGTGCTGCGCCAGCTTGAAATGGGCCCGTCCAGCAGCCCGCTCGTCAACGAGACCCACGCGGTACTGACTCGCCACGGCCTGCTGAGCAACACGCAGCTGGAGGCCTTCCGCCCGTTCCTGGTCGCCGTCGACGCCGGCGATGCGCCGCTGCTGCGCCAGCTCGATTTCCGTGAGTCGCTGGCGTTGTACCAGCTGGCCGCTGAGCAGGGCAGCGCGGGCCAGGCGACCGAGGCCCAGGCCGAGGCAGCGCGGTTCGCCCTGCTGCATGCGCGCAGGCCGATCGAGTTCGCCGACTACTATCGCTTCTACCAGCGCGTGCACCCGACCGGCAGCAGCAGCGAACTGCGCATGGAACGCGCTACCCATGCGCTGCAGACCCTGTTGCCGATGCTGTTCGGTTACCTGGATGGGCCGCAGCTGCCCAGCCTGCCGTCGCCGGACCAGGTGCGCGCGGCGATTGCCGAGACCCTGGCCGCGAACCGCCAGATCGGCTACGCGCGCATCTCGCTGGCGGCGCAACAGGTCGCCCTGTTCCTCAACGATGGTTCGGGTCTACCGCTGGACGGTGAACGCCTGCGCGAGGCCACACGGCGCCAGCTGCGCAGCGCGCAGGTCTTCCTCAACGAACATCCGGTTGCCCGTGGCCAGCTTGGCCAGGATGGCGCAAGCCTGCTGTTCGCGATCGATGGTTCCAAGGAACAGGCGCGCGTGCAGGTGGAGGACAACGTCATCACCCTGCAGGACTATCGGCGTATCCGCCATTTCATCCACGATGACGCCGAGCAGGGCTTCGAGGCGGGCGCAGTGTGAGCCCGGACCGGCCTGCCGCGCCCGAAGACGGCGTTCCGGCCGCCACCGCCGCTCTGGCCAGCGCCGCCGGGGTGGCCGTGGCCGCTGGCCGCCTTGCGGCGCGGCAACAGGCGCAACAGATCCTGGCCGATGCCCAGGCGGCATTGCGCCACATCCTGGGCGGCCACCGCGACGGCGCCCCATCCCCAGCCCCAGAAGGAGTTCCTGCGATGACCTTCCCGACCCCGCTGCCCTCACCGCCCACCCCTGACTACCCGAGTGGCAAGACACCGATGCAGATCGCGCAGGAGATGGCCGACGCGGCCATGGCCGCCAGCGAGGCCGGCATCCGCGCGGCGATGGCGGTCTCACAGCAGGCGGTCGAGGCCGCCAGCGAAGCGGCGCGGCGTGCCGACGAGGCGGCCGAAGAAGCGGTACGCCGGGCAACCGAAGCGAACGCCAGGTAGCGCCCGCTGCGGCGGTGACTCGGCCCGGCCAGGCCTGCGCCTGCGCCGGGCTTTTTCATTGCTCCGGCGTGCGGCGGTAGCTGCGCGGGCTCACCCCGACCACCCGGCGGAAGCTCTTCTCGAAGTGGCTCAGGTCACCGAAGCCGACCTGCAGGGCGACATCGGTGATACGCAGGCGCTGGCCGCCGCGCAGCAGCTGCTTGGCATGTTCGATGCGCAGCTGTTGCAGCAGCAGCTTGAAGGTGGTGCCCAGTTCGCTGCGGAACAGGAACCCCAGGTGCGACTGGCTCACATGCGCCTGGCGGGCCAGGTCGCCCAGGGTCACCGGCTCGGCGGCATGGTCCTTCAGATAAGCCAGCGCCCGTTTCAGACCATCATGCAGCCCCTCATGTGCCGACACCGGCGCGGCCACCGCGTCCTCCTGCCGGGTGGCCTCGGGCGCAGGCGGGTCGATCGCCGACGATACCGGTACGGGGGCCGCTGCATCGGCGCTGGCCACCAGCCCCGGCGCGTGGCGCAGCACGTCCTCGCGGCGGATGCTGCGTCCACCGGTCATCACCGCCAGCCGCACCACCACCCGTTCCATTTCCAGCAGGTTGCCGGGCCAGTCGTGGCTGCGCAGGGTGTCCAGCACGTCGCCGCCGATGACCTGCGGGTTGAACCCATGCATCTGCAGCGAACGCGCCACCAGGGCACCAATGTCTTCGGTGCGCTCACGCAGCGGCGGAATGTCCACGGTAAGGAATTCCAGCCCGGCCAGCAGCGCACGCGAGAACTGCCGCTCGCGCACGCGCTGTTCCAGGTCGGCGCTGGTGGAAGCGATGACCCGGATGGCGCGCACCGGGTCGGCGTCGACCGTTGCCGCCTGCAGGCCGCGGATGCTGTGCGAGAGCTGGCCCTGCAGAGCGGCAGGCAGCTCATCCACTTCATGCAGGTACAGGGTGCCGCCACCGGCACGACCGAACCAATCGGCCGGCTCACCCTGGGCGTGCGCACAGTTGATCTCCACGAACGGCCCGCGCCGTCTCGGGCCGCCGCTGTGCAGCGCCGCGGCCAGCTCCATCTTCTCGGTGCCGAACTCACCGCGCAGCAATACCGGCAAACGACTGGCGGCTGCGCGCTCGACAAACTCCTCCATCCGCTTCAGCGCGTCACAGGCACCGACCAGCAGCAGCGGCCGGCTCAAGGCCTGCTCGGCCCAGGCCTGCGCTTCGTAACGCTTGATCAGATGCGCACAACGGTGTGCGAACAGCTCGCCCAGCGCCAGCGCCCGGCTGTCCAGACCGCCGGGCTCTCCCTCCAGCTGCAGCTCACCCAGCACCTCCCCCCCGTAGCGGATCGGCACGCGTTGGCTCGAACCGGGTGCCTGCGGCGGCGACGCTGCAGTCGCCGTGTCCTCCGCGCTGCCGGTGCCGGTGCCGGTGCCACGCAGATGCACGCGCCCACCGCGCAGGGCCTGATGCTGCGAAAACTCCTTCACGAACGCACCCAGCAGATCCGGCAGGGACCGGTGTGGCCGATAGGCGCGCTGCAACATCTCACTGACTTGCCTGTGCATTGAAACTCCCCTTTCGAATGGCGACCCGGTGCCGTTGCACCAGCCGATCGCGCAATGCGTAGCGTTCTGGCCTCATTGCGTGATGCTGCGATGCCGTCGCCGCACCCCGCACCAGCCGTTGCATACGCAGATCAACGTTCACGCTGTCCGCCCCCATGCCCCCAGGGAGTTGCCGTCGGTAGCTCGACGATGCGGACGTCGGACGGATCGGGATACCCGCAACACCCTGGCCGGCGTCGCTGCTCCCGATTATCGAAAGCGAGTTTCAGGAAAATCGTGATGATAATCACGTGAATATTCAGGTCCGGCTTTTCGCCCCTCGTAGCGGAGGCGTCAATGGCAGGCTTGGACGCTGCTTTGGCGCCTGCCAGTGATGACTGGTCACTGCCCAGTGTTCACCCTGTTTCCAGCCTCGCATGCGGCGTACATAATCCGCGCCCCAATCACGGAGATTCACTGCATGGAACGTACCACTGGCACCAACACGGCCCCGAAGAACTACCTGATGTGGGCCATCCTGAGCATCTTCGGTGGCTTCTGGCCGTTCGGCATCGTTGCCACGGTCTACGCCAACCGCACCTCGTCACTGGTGGCCGCCGGCCAGATCGGTGCCGCCACGGTGGCCTCACGCAAGGCACTGCGCTGGCTGATCGCTTCGTTCGTCACGCTGCCGTTGTGCGTGCTGCTGCTGGTGGGTTACGCGCTGATCCTGCGCGCCGGCGCCTGAGCCAGCCAGGACCGATCTGCGGCATGATGGGCGCCCTGCCATGATCCGGAGCCTGTCATGCCTGTTGGATTCCTCGGCCTGGGCGTGATGGGAACGCCGATGGCGGGTCACTTGGCGCGCGCAGGCACTGCGGTGCTGGGCTGGTCGCGCTACGGGCGTACCTATCCCGCCGCGCAGGCGGTGGGCATCGGGGTGTGCGCATCGCTCGACGACGTGTTCGCGGCGTGCGACACCCTGATCCTGATGCTGGCCCATGACGAGGCCATCGACAGCGTGCTGGACCGCCACGGCGCGGCCTTCCGCGAACGCGTGCAGGGCCGCCTGCTGATCAACATGGGCACCAGTTCTGCCGCGTTTTCACAGGCCTTGTGCGAACAGGTGCGCGGCGCGGGCGGGCGCTACGTCGAAGCGCCGGTGTCCGGATCGCGCGTGCAGGCCGAGGCCGCACAACTGGTCATCCTGCTGGCCGGGGCGCCGGCCGATGTCGAGCAGGCCACAGCCCTGCTGGCGCCATTGGGGCGGCAATGCGTCGCCTGCGGCGTGGTTCCGTCGGCACTGCGCATGAAGCTGGCGGTGAACCTGTACCTCATCACGCTGGTCACCGGGCTGGCCGAGGCGGTGCACTTCGCCGAAAAGCACGACATCGCGCTGGAGCGCTTCGCCGAGGTGCTCAATGCCGGGCCGATGGCCAGCGACGTGTCGCGGATCAAGCTGGACAAGATGATCCGCGACGATTTCCAGGTGCAGGCGTCGATCACCGATGTACTGAAGAACAGCGGACTGGTGGCCGGTGCGGCGCGCGAGGCCGGCATGCACGCCGCACTGATCGAGGACAGCGACGCGCTGTTCGCCCGTGCCCAGCAGATGGGCCTGGGTGGGTTGGACATGGCCGCCGTGCTGCTGGCCATCCGTGCCGGCCGGGCCGGTGCCGACGGACACTGACCCGCGCTGGCCCGGGTTCATCTTCCGGCACCACAGGGGTCGGCGCCCGCTGCTATATTCGGTCCAGCTTGGCAGGCATGGTGCCTGCCCACGAATCTCAGGGAGCGGGTCATGGGTCTGGTACAGGCAGTGAAGGGTGCAGTCGGCGGCGTGCTGGCCGACCAGTGGAAGGACTTCTACACCGTGCCGACGGGGCTGCCGTCCACCGCCGCACTGTTCGCCGCGGTGCCCCAGGGCACCAATGCCGGCCGCGGCTCCAACACCAGCGGCTCGTCCAACATCATCAGCAACGGCTCGAAGATCATCGTGCCGGAGGGCTATGGCCTGCTGCTGTTCCAGGACGGTGCCATTACCGCATTCGTTGCCGAACCCGGCGGCTACGAGTGGCGCTCGGACGATCTGAATTCGCAGTCGATCTTCGCTGGTGACGGCCTGGTCAGCACCTTCATCAAGCAGAGCTGGGAACGCTTCAAGTTCGGTGGCCAGCCGGGCTCGCAGCAGGCCGCCTATTTCGTGTCGCTGAAGGAACTGCCGGACAACCGCTTCGGCACCCAGTCGGAAATCTATTGGGACGACGGTTTCCTCAATACCCAGGTCGGCGCGGTCACGCGTGGTTCGTACACGCTGAAGATCGTCGACCCGATCCTGTTCGTGAAGAACTTCGTACCGGCCAGCTACCTGCGGCCGGGCCAGGTGTTCGACTTCACCGACCTGGACAATGCAGCGGCCAGCCAGCTGTTCAATGAAGTGGTCGGTTCGCTGGCGCCGGCGTTCAGCCTGTACACCAACGATCCCGGCAAGGGCAACCGCATCACCAAGCTGCAGCAGGATTCGCTGGGCTTCGCGCAGAGCCTGTCGGCCGCGGTGGAACAGGGCTACCAGTGGAAGTCCGACCGCGGCCTGGCCATCGTCAAGACCGCGATCGTCTCCATCGAATACGACGCCAACACCCGCGAACTGCTGAAGACCGTGCAGCGCGCCGATGCCCTGTCTGGTTCGCGCGGCAATTCCAACCTGCAGGCCAGCGTGGCCCAGGGCATCCAGTCGGCCGGCGAGAACGGTGGCGCGGCGGGCCTGGTGGGCGTGGGCATGGCCTCGGGCATGTTCGGCGTGGGCGGCATGCAGCAGCCGGTGACGCCGGCCGCCGATGACCCGGTGGCCAAGCTGAAGAAGGCCAAGGAGATGCTGGATCTGGGCCTGATCACCCAGAGCGACTACGACGCACTGAAGGCCAAGGCACTGGGCCTGTAACGGGCAGGACGCACGACGACCATGTCCGATCCCCGAAACGGCCCACCGCCGCTGCCCGGATCCGCGCCTGCGACACCGCCGCCACTGCCGGCGGCGTCGCTCGATGGCCCGGGTTCGCCGCAGGACGTACCTCCCCTGCCCGGCAGCTTCCCGCTGGACGCCTCGAAACTGCCACAGGCGATCCGCGATGAAGTGGAAGCGCCCGACCCGCTGGCCATCGATACCTCGGCCAGCGAACTGAAGGACGGCCTCAACCGCTGCCCCAAGTGCGGCGCCACCGACATCCGGCCCAAGCCCGGCACCGACATCCTCATCTGCATGTACTGCCGTCACCAATGGCATGGCGAGCGGGTGGAAGAGGCATTCGGGCTGGGCGAGGACATCGACCAGCTGCGCGGCACCGTCATCGCCTCCGGTGCGCGTGACATCGATGCCGACACCTCAGCGCTGATGACCTTCAAATGCACCGGCTGTGGTGCCGAGGTGACGGTCAACACCGAAAGCACCATGACCGCACGCTGCCACTGGTGCCGGCATGTGTTCGGCGTCAACGAGCAGATCGCCAACGGTGCCGTGCCCGACGCCGTGCTGCCCTTCCATATCAGCAAGGACGATGCGGTAGCGCGCATCCGCCAGTTCGTGGACAAGCGCCGGCTGTTCGCGCTGAAGGCCTTCAAGCAGCAGTTCACCCCGGAAAACGTGGTGGGCGTGTACCTGCCCTACATGATTGTCGACAGCAATGTCAGCGCAGCGGTGGCCGGCAAGGGCGAGATCCAGACCCGCCGCTACGAAGTGGGCAACGACAAGAACAAGCGCACCGTGTACGACGCCGATGTCTACCAGATCGAGCGCCAGGTCGATTTCACCGTCGACGATCTGCAGATGGAATCCTCGGCCGAGCGCGGCAACCTGGATGTCAGCGCCAACACCAACAACATCATCAACACCATCCTGCCGTTCGACACCAAGAACGCGGTGAAGTGGAACGCCTCCTACCTGGCAGGCTTCACCTCGGAGAAGCGCAACGTGGACGTGGAGAAACTGCGTCCGCGGCTGGAGGACCAGCTGCTGTCGATCGCGCGCTCGCAGGTGGAAGCATCGGTACGCGGCTACAACCGCGGCGTGCGCTGGGAGCAGGAGCAACTGGAGGTCCACGGTACCCGCTGGGTATCGATGTACCTGCCGGTCTGGCTTTACTCCTACCACCAGCCTGGCCGCAATGGCGGCATGCTGCACTACATCGCAGTGAACGGCCGCACCGGCGAAACCATGGGCAGCGTGCCGGTGCAGCAATGGAAGATGCTGCTGGCGGCACTGGCCGCCGGCACCGTCATCGAAACCCTGGCAATTGCAATCCTGATGGCAACCTCATGAGCGACGACAGTGGCCTCTGGCTGTTGGCGGCAGGCCCGGCCGGCGCAACCGCGCTGTACTGGGCGCTGTACCGCTACTACCGCAACACCGACAAATCGCACGCCTTCGAGCACGAGACCGAGGTCAAGGCCAAACCGGTCACCGGCTCCAACCAGAAGGTGGGCCAGGTACGTGGCACTGAAGCCACGCGCATCGACGGTGACAACGTGTACGACTATCGACGGCGCGTGGTCCGCGTGAAACCCGAGCCGTAGCGCCAGGCCATGCCTGGCTGAGATCCGAAGACGCCCCGACGACGACGGTGAACGGCTTCAGCCGCGGCGCTGTGCACGCGCCGCTGTCTGTGGCCTGCTTCGCAGATCGTCGCCAAGGCGCATGCCTATACTACCGCCGCTTCCACCCCGGCCATCACTGCGCCAGGCGGTGGAAGCGGCGGGGCTGGATGGCCCCGTCGGGCCGGCCACCCTGCTGCCGCCGGCCCTGCCAGTGATTTGTAACCCAACGCGGTTCAACCAATCACCAGGGGGAAGGCTATGCGCTACACACGTCGTGATTTTCTTGCCAGCACCGCCAGTGCGTCGCTGGCGTCACTGATCGCACCCGGGGCCTGGGCCAGCGGCGCCGCGCCGGCCGACAAGGCCGTGCAGGCACGCTACCACCGCTATAACGTCACCAGCCCCGAAGGCCAGCGCATGCTGAAAAGCTATGCGCGCGGCATCGAGGCCATGCTGAAACTGCCGGCGAGTGATCCGCGCAACTGGTTCCGCAATGCCTTCGTGCACCTGATGGATTGCCCGCACGGCAACTGGTGGTTCTACGTCTGGCACCGTGGCTATGTGGGCTACTTCGAGCAGACCATCCGCACGCTCAGTGGTGATCCGCAGTTCGCGATGCCCTACTGGGACTGGACCGAGCTGCCGCGTATTCCGCCGACGATGTTCGATGGGGTGCTGTCGCCCACCGACAGCGCCTACGCCCCCTACACACGCAACCTGGCGGTGTTCACCCGCTTCATGCGGCCGGCGCTGCAGCGTTACTGGGAATCGCTTGATGCCGGGCAGCGTGGACAACTCAAGCTGCGCGGCTATCTCACCGCGGACGATGTGTGGAACGATGTGACCGGGTACAGCGCCACGGAAAAGACCGGCATCTCCGGCAACGCGGCCTACGCGATCACCTGCGGCGCGCGCTATCTGTGGCGGGAAAATCCGGGCCTCGACGACAAGACGCGCTCGGCGGTTTCACCCGACACCATCCATTCCGGGCTGTCGCCGGTGGAGTTCTACAACGCCGATGTCAGCCGCAGCTTCACCAGTTCGCGCACGGCCTCGCACGTGGTGCAACCGGATGGCGCCACGAAATTCTCGGTGCTCGAAGGCTTCCCGCACAACAAGGTGCACAACTGCATCGGCGGTGTCGGCGCGGTCGATCCCGGCCCGTACGGCAACATGACCAACTTCCTGTCGCCGCTGGATCCGATCTTCTACCTGCACCACGCCAACATGGACCGCCTGTGGGATGTGTGGACGCAGCTGCAGTACCAGCGAGGCAAGCCGATCATGCCGGTGGACGTCGAGCAGCGGCGTCAGTTCATGAACGAGCCGTTCCGCTTCTTCGTCAACGCGCAGGGTGGCTTCGTCGGCGAGCGTCCGGCCAGTGCGTTCTTCTCCACCACGGCCTTCGACTACGACTACGTGTACCCGGGCCGCAACGACCTGCTGAAGACCGCCGCGCAACCGGCCGCTGCCGGTGCGGTGCGGCTGGTGCGCGGCACGCGTTCCGATGGTGCGGTGCGTGTGGCCATTCCCGATGAAGCGGTGCGCGCGCACCTGGCATCGACAGGGCCACGTCAGCTGATCGCCGAAGTGACGCTGGAGCGCCCACGCGGGTTGAACAACACCCGCGAGTTCGACGTGCTGATCAACGCGCCCGCAGGCACCACCTCGGTAGCGGCCGACAGCCCCTACTACGCGGGCACCGTATCGTTCTTCGGCCCGAGCATGCCCGGCATGGACCACAGCCATCCCACCACGTTTGCGGTGCCGTTGCCGCAGAAACTGGGGGCACTACAGGCACTCAACGCCGCCGCTGGCGGCACGACCACACTGGAGATCCGTCTGGTTGCGTCGTCCGGCCAGGCGCCGCAGACGTTCCCGGTGCTGGATGCCTCCATCCTGGTGGCACCGCAGTAATCGCAGCCGGCGTGCGGGGGGCGGCTGGCCCCGCCTCCCGCACGCCGCGCCGCGTCACCGCGTACACTCGGCCATCGCTCATGATCGCCCGGTATCAACATGGCCAAGCCCGCCGCCCTGCCCTTGGTGCTCCTGCTCGCTGTGACCACGCCCTGGGCCCTCCACGCGGCGCCCGCCCTGCCCCTGCCCCAGGGCTGCACCACTGCAGATGCGGCGGGTGCACCGGCTCCCGTAGGCACCGGCGCGAGCCCAGCATTTCCGCCGCCGCAGCTGGAGGTGCGCACGCCGGTGGCACCTTCCGTGTTCGATGCAGGCGGCCTGCACTACCTGGTCTACGAGCTCCAGCTGTTGAACGCCTCGGAGAGTCCGATGCTGATCCAGGCGCTGGACATCAGCGGCGACAGTGCGGACGGCCCTCGCCTGCTGCGCTCGCTGTCCGGCGCGGAGTTGTCTGGCGCACTGCGCATGATCGGCGGTGGATCACTGGACGCGGCACAGCCACTGCCTGCCGGGCGCTCGGCCACCGCCTACCTCTGCCTTGCCTTCGCGCGCACGCAACCGGTTCCCACGCAGCTGGGGCATCGCCTGCGGCTGGACAGCGGCATCGCCGACGGCCCAGCTGTGCCGACCCGGGGCACCCGGGTGAGCGTGCTTGCCAGCCCCGTACGTGGCCAGCACTGGCTGGCCGACAATGCCCTGGCGCTGGACCGTCATCATCGGCCCGGCCTGTTCGTGGCCGGCGGCCGCGCGCAGATCTCGCGGCGATACGCCATCGACTGGAAACGGCGCATCGATGCGGCCGTCCTGAGCGGCGATCCGCTCGACGTGCGCAGCTACCACGCCTATGCGCAACCGGTATTCGCGGTGGCCGACGCGGTCGTGGTGCAGGCACGCGACGGACTGCCCGACAACGTCCCGCGCACCGCCGCCGGCTTTACCCCGGCGCTGCCGCTGAGCATGGACACCCTGGCGGGCAACACCGTGGTTCTGGATCTGGGCGATGGGCAGTACGCCCACTATGCGCACCTGCAACCCGGCAGCGTGGCGGTCAAGGCCGGCCAACGGGTGAGCGCTGGCCAGCGCCTCGCACGCATCGGCAACTCGGGCGACGCACGCTGGCCGCATCTGCATTTCCAGGTATCTTCCGGCGCCGACATCATGAACAGCGAAGGGCTGCCCTTCGTGATCCGGCAGTTCCGTGCCCGCGATGCGCAGGGACACTGGACCGAGCGCGCGAACGAGTTCCCGCTGGGTGATGGCGAGCTGGCCTTCGGCGATCCATGGATCCGGTGAGGGCCGGCCACCGGAACGCCGTACAGCGCGCTGCGTGGCGCCCTATGATGGGTCCCTCGCGCCCGCCCGGCGCCACCCACCCGGGAATTGCCGCATGACCTGCCGCACCCTGTCCGCCACCGTCCTGATGCTGCTGGCGGCCCCGCTGCTTGCCGCCCCCGCCACCACGCCCGCTGCGGCCCCGGTCGAGGCGCGGGTACCGTTCGCGCCGTCGGTGTTCACCGGCAGTGACGGTGCCCGCCACCTCGCCTATGAACTGCATGTCAGCAATTTCTATGGCGATACCGGCTCCCTGTTCCCGGAGGATCTGCAGGTATTCGCTGACGGCGACGCGCAACCGCTGTTGAATCTGGATGCCAAAGGGCTATCGGCATGGACCCGCCCCGCCCCTGCCGACGGAACCCCGGTCACCGTCGCCGCCGGCAAACGCGCGGTCATCTATCTGTGGCTGACACTGCCGCCAGGCGCTGCGGTGCCGACCACACTTCGCCACCACATCGATTTCCGCAACGATCATCAGCAACGGTTTGCCCTGGAAGGCGCTGTGATCGCGACGCAGCCAACCGTTCCACCCGTACTCGGCCCACCCTTGCGCGGAGGGCGCTGGCTCGCCCATGAAGGCCCCGGGGCGGCGCAGTCGCATCACTGGGGCAGCCTGGTGGCGGTGAACGGCGCGCTGACCATCCCGCAGCGGTTCGCGCTCGATCTGGTGGGGGTGGACGCACAGGGCCGCGCGGTGCACGCCGCCCCCGAGCGCCTGCAGCACACGCGCCACCAGGACTGGGTCGGTTACGCGGCACCGGTCATCGCGGTGGCCGACGGCGTGGTGCGCGATGCCCGCGATGGCGAACCGGAGCATGCGCCACTCACTGCGCAGCCGGAGCCCGCATCGCTTACCGCAGCCGGCCTGTTCGGCAACTACGTGGTGCTGGAAATCGCGCCCGGCGTGTTCGCCAGCTACGCCCATCTGCGCAAGGGCAGCATCAAGGTCAGGCCCGGGCAGACGGTGCAGCGTGGGCAGGCCCTGGCCGAGCTCGGCCAATCGGGCAACTCGGCGGCACCGCACCTGCATTTCCAGCTGAGCAACAGCGTGCACTTCGAGGGCTCGGAGGGGATTCCCTATGTCTTCGACCGTTTCCAGTACTACGGTCCGGAATCGGAGGCGCAGCTGTTCGGGCAAGGGCCTGCCTGGAACAGCCCGTCGCCGCAGCCACGCCGGCAGCAGCTGCCGCTCAACGATGTGGTGATCGGCTTCTGATCGAGTCGAGGCGTGCGGACCGACGACTGCCCTCGCCTCACGCTGGCATCACCTGTGCTTGGCACTAGATAACATCGGCGGCGCTAGCATCGCCGGTGCCGTCGCAGCCTCCCGCCCACGCCCCTGCCCTGTCACGCACCATGGACGAAGCCGACCGACTGCTTGAAATCGACCGACTGAGCCTTCTGGATACGCCGCCGGAGCCGGTGTTCGACGCCATCGTCGCAGCGGCCCGTTCCGCCACCGGAATGACCATGGGGCTGATCTCGGTGGTCGCCGAACAGCGCCAGTGGTTCAAGGCCAACATCGGCCTGGAAGGTGTCAGCGAGACCTCGCGCGACATCTCCTTCTGTACCCATGCCATCGAACAGGACACCCTGTTCGAAGTCGCCGACGCGCGCCAGGACCCCCGCTTTTCCAGCAACCCGCTGGTCACCGGCGGCCCGCGCATCCGCCACTACGGCGGCATCGCGCTGGGCTCGGCCTATGGCGCGCGCATCGGTACCCTGTGCCTGCTCGACCCGATGCCCGGCGTGCTGTCACCCTCGCAGCGCGAGCTGATGGTGCACCTGGCGCGGGTCACCACCCAGGTGCTGGAACAGCGCAGCGCACTGCTGGCGCAGGTCGGCCAGGCCAAGGCACTGCATCGCGAACTCAAGCGCAGCGAGGACTTCCTGGAGCGCACCAACCGCGCCGCGCGCGTGGGTGGCTGGGAGCTGGACCTGCACAGCAACGAGGTGCGCTGGACCCGCGAGACCAAGCATATCCACGGCGTCCGCGGCAATTACCAGCCCACACTGGAATCGGCACTGTCGTTCTATCGCGCCGACAGCCGCAGCATCATGCAGAGCGCGGTGCAGCGCTGCGTCGACGAAGGCACGCCCTGGGAAATACAGCTGCCAATGACCACCGCCGACCAACGCCACATCTGGGTGCGCGTGGTGGGTGGACGGCAGCAGGTCGATGGCCACACACGCCTGGTCGGCGCGATCCAGGACATCACCGACGAGCGCGCCGTGCTGGATGCACTGGAAGCCAGCGAAACACGCTATCGGCGCCTGTTCCATTACAGCCTGGGCCTGATCTGCACGCATACCCTGGACGGCACGCTGACCTCGGTGAACCCGGCGGCCGTGCAGTCGCTGGGTTTCGAGGAGAGCCAGATGGTCGGGCGCAGCCTCGGCGCGCTGATGCCAACAGATCGCCGCGACGCGTTCGACGCCTACCTGGCACGCATCGCCGCGGCGCACACCGATTCGGGCGTGATCGAGCTGATCGGCGCCGATGGCCATCGCCGCTACTGGGCCTACCACAATGTGCTCGACGAAGAGGCCGATCCGCCCTACGTGCTGGGGCATGCGCAGGACGTCACCGCGCTGCGCCAACAGGAGCGCATCCTGCGCGAGCTGTCCCAGCGCGACCCGCTGACCCACTGCCACAACCGCCGCTACCTGCATCGGCTCGACGCCCAGCTCGACGCGAGCTGGGCCTGCCTGCTGTTCGACCTGGACCATTTCAAGCAGATCAACGATCTGCAGGGGCATCGGCGCGGCGACGCGGTGCTGGTGGAGTTCGCCACCTTCCTGCGCCGGCCGCTGGCCGAACGCGAGGTCGTGGTGCGGCTGGGCGGCGATGAATTCCTGGTCGTGCTGGATGCCCCGCCTGCGCGCCTGGCCGCGCTGGAAGGCTGGTACCGGCAGCATGCCGCCGCCGCACCCACGCCGTTCTCGATGGGCAGCGCCGAGCACCGCCCGGGTGAGGCCGTGGCCGAGACCATCCATCGCGCAGATACCCAGCTGTACCGGACACGCGCCCGCATCCGCCAGCAGATGCGTCCGGTGCAGGCGCCCGATTCCGGGCACTGAACGCCGCCTCCGCTGCCGCCGGTGCTAGCGCCCGGCCGCCTCCAGGAACACGCGCATCCGCTCCAGCTCGTCCTGCAGGGCCCGGCCAAACACCCGATCGCGCGCCAGCGATCGCCCGGCATAGCCCACGCTCGAGGCCAGCTCGCCGTCGCGTACGCTGAGATTGGCCCAACCCACCACCTGGTCGTGCCACAACAGCGGCAGTGCGTAGTAGCCGTACTGGCGCTTGGGTGCAGGTGTGTACGCCTCGAACCGGTAGACCCAGCCCCACAACTGCTCGAAGCGGCGGCGATCCCACACCACCGGATCGAACGGTGCCAGCAGGCGCACCTGCTCGTCCGGCGCGTGCCGGCGGGAGCGTGGATTCTCATCCGCCGGCCAGTACCACGTGGTGCCGTCCAGCGTGCAACTGGCAAGCTGCTGCCTGGCCAGCTTCAACGCGTGCCGGGTCTGCTTGGCCAGGTGCGGTGCGCCATAGCCCAGCAGGCGCACCAGATAGGTCAGGCTGGCCGACGGCAGTGGCGCGTACTTGCGCACCACCAGGTTGACCAGCGCCGCCGCGCGCTCGATCTGCGCGGCCTCGCTGGCATCGGCCTCGGCGTGGTCGGCCAACGTGTAGATGCGCGTGCCACTGTCGCGGCGCTGCACGCGCAACAGACCGCGGTAATGCATGCCGTCAAGCAGCTGGGTGCTGGCATTGCTGGTGCCCCCCCAGTAGTTGGTCACCCGGCCATGCGCGAAGGCCTGATCGACTTCGCGCGGGTGCACACTGCCGCGTTCGCGCACGAAGGCCAGCACATCGTCTGCACGGCGCCGGGTCTGCGCATCCCACGCGCGCCGGGACACCCGCGGATGCATCAGCGCCAGATGCTCACGCGGCAGGAAACCGTAGTTGACCAGGCAGTCTTCTTCCACCGGCAGGCGCGCATAGCGCCGTTCCAGATCCCCCGCGCGGTAGTCCTTCACCCGGTGCCGCAGGGTCAGGTCCTGCGCACGCGCCGGGGCGCGGATCGGGTCGGCCTGGACGAAGCCGAGCCGCCGGATCGCCGCCATCAGCGTGGTGGGGGCGAACAGGGTGCGCGCCACAGCGAAGCGGCGCAGGTCATCGAGGGTGGGCGTGGCAGGCATGGCCGCATTGTAGATCCACGCCATGCGCGGATGGGGTCACGGCGATAGGTCCGCGCCGTCCTCTTCCAATACCTGCAACGACCCGATCACCAGCGCACGCAGGCCCTGCTTGAACTCGGTGATGACCTGGCCATCCTCATCGTCGGCGATTGCGTAGATCGTGTCGGCACCGGCGATGCAGTGGAACGCCAGGGTGGCCAGGAGCCAACGCGCCTTGTCGATCGGCAGCCCATACACCTCGGCCACATGCACCTGGTGGGCGGCGATCTTTTCCAGCATCGGCGTGGTCGCCACCGAACGCCGCAGCAGATACGGCGGCAGCCCGGGATGCGCCTTCACCACCTCGCACAACGACGCCACGAAGGTCAGCAGGTAGCCCTGCAGTCCGCCCGCGGCATCACGCGATGCGCGCGGAATCTGCCAGCGCTGGAACACGGCATCGGCCACCAACCGTTTCAATGCCTCCAGATTGGCCACGCGCTTGTACAGCGCGGCCTGGCTCACCGCCAGTTCGGCAGCGACGGTGGCCATGGTCAGGCCGGGCAGCCCCAGGCGGATGCCGATGTCGGCCAGACGCTCGGGGGTGATGGTGGGCGGCCGGCCACGGGGCGGCAGTATTGGATCGGGTTGCGTACTCATAGCGTTGGCAGGGTGACAGCAAAGGGACCCTCTTGTCCGCTTCCTGTGATTTAGTTTATTTTACTCAACTAAATGGAAGTGCGCCCGGCCCGTCGCCGTGGCCCACACCCGAATCGAGCCGGTGGCTCATCTCCCGCCAGGTCCCCACCCAGCCAACAACCCTGCGCTGCGCCCTCTTCCCGTGCTTGCCGATGGCAGCGCGCCAGGCGCGTTCGCGCCTGCGATCTACAGGAACCTGGCATGACCGTGTTTGATCTACCCGCTTCGCCCGTCCGTCCGGCCATGGCCGCTGCGCGGCTGCCGACGCCTCCGCCGGGCGCGGACCGGCGCCACCGCGTTTCGGCCCTCACGCTGGGCCTGCTGGCCTCGTTCGCCGCATTGGCCGAATCTGCCGAATCGGCACCGTCCACCCTGCCCTCGGTGCAGGTGCAGGAACAGCGGCGGGTCACCAGCGACTACGCCGGCGGACAGGTGGCCGGCGGCGGCCGTGTCGGCCTGCTCGGTGACAAGGACTTCATGGACACACCATTCAGCACGGTCAGCTATACCGAAGCGTTCATCCGCGACCGCCAGGCCCGGGACATCACCGAGGTCATTGCCGCCACCGACCCCACGGTGTTCAGCAACGGCGTCACCGGCTCGTGGAGCGAGAACTACGCCATCCGTGGCTTCGCCTCCAGTACCAGCGACACCACCTTCAACGGTCTCAGCGGCATGGCGCCGTTCTACCGCACCTCGCCGGAAATGTTCGAGCGCATCGAGGTGCTCAAGGGCCCGTCGGCGCTGCTCAACGGCATGCCGCCGGGCGGCTCGGTGGGCGGCGCGGTGAACCTGGTGCCCAAGCGTGCCGGCGAGCAGCCGCTGCTGCGGGTCAGTGCCAACTTCGCCTCCGATGCGCAGTTCGGCACCCATGTGGACGTCGGCCGCCGGATGGGCACCGACAGGCAGTTCGGCATCCGCTTCAACGGTGCCTGGCGTGATGGCGACGGTGCCGTCGGCAAGCAGCGCAAGAAGGTGCAGCTGGGGTCGCTGGCACTGGACTGGCGCGGCAGCCGTGCGCGCCTGTCGGCCGATCTGTACAGCGCCGACGACCGCATTGACGGCCCGGCGCGCGGGGTCGGTCTGGCCCCGGGGGTGGCGATTCCGCGCCCGCCGCGCGGCGATACCCTGATCAACCCGGACTGGGCGTACGTGGACAGCCGGGACAAGGGCGCGATGCTGCGCGGCGAGCTGGACATCAATGACAACCTGATGGCCTACCTGGCCTATGGCACCAGCAGGACCGACTACCGCTACAACGGCTCGATCAGCGCACAGGTGCTCAATCCGGCCGGCGATTTCAGCACGGTGATCGGCCAGCTGGCGTTCGATATCCGCAAGCAGTCCGGTGATGCCGGCCTGCGCGGCACGTTCCGCACCGGCAGCGTCGGCCACCAGTGGGCCGCCAACGTGACCCACTACCAGCACACCCAGAACGACTATGGCCGCCGCAGCGTGCCGGGCTGGGACTGGACCACCAACCTCTATCACCCGGTGTGGGGGCCGGCCGCGCCGTTCATCGCGCCGCACATCTCGCACACCGAGCTGCGGCTGGACAGCCTTGGCGTCGCCGATACCCTGTCCTTCGCCGATGAACGCGTGCAGCTGACGCTGGGCGTGCGTCGCCAGCAGGTACTCAGCGAGACCTTCAACGTGGCCACCGGTGCGCGCACCTCGCGCTATGACGAGAGCGCCACCACCCCGGCGGCCGCGTTGCTGGTGAAAGCCAGCGACACCGTCTCGGTCTACACCAACTACATCGAAGGCCTCAGCCAGGGCGCCACCGCACCGATGACCGCGGCCAACGCTGGCGATGTGTTCGCACCCTTCCGCACCAAGCAGAAGGAGCTGGGCCTGAAGCTGGACCGGGGCAGTTTCGCGCACACCTTCAGCGTGTACGAGATCAAGCGCCCGAGCAGCTACACCGACCCGGTCACCAACATCTTCTCGTTTGGTGGCGAGCAACGAAACCGTGGCGTGGAATGGGGCTTCTTCGGTTCACCGCTGGACGGGGTGCGCCTGCTGGGTGGCCTGGCCTATGTGCAACCGAAGCTGACCCGTACCGCCGGCGGCGTGAATGAGGGCCGCATCGCCACTGCCGTGGCCCAGCGCCAGGCCAAGCTGGGCGTGGAATGGGATGTGCCGGCGTTGCAGGGGCTGACCCTGACTGGCAATGCGACGGCCATGTCCAAGCAGTACATCAGTGCAGACAACGGCCTGTCGGTGCCGGGCCGCACGCTGTTCGATGTGGGCGCGCGCTACAGCACGACGATGGCGGGCCGGCCGTTTGCGCTGCGTGCCACGGTGAACAACGTGGCCAACAAGGCGTACTGGGGCATGCCCCTGCTGTCGAGCCTGGCACTGGGTGCGCCGAGAACGGTGCTGCTGTCGGCGACGATGGATTTCTGAGGCGCCTGGCCCGTCCAGGACGCGACGTTGCCGGGCAGCGCACCGGCAACGTCGCAGGATCATGCGGCGGGTGTCGGCGACGGCTCCAGCAGTTCATCCAGCATCAGCAGGCGACGGCGGCGGTTCTGCAGTCGATCCAGGAACACACCAATGCCGGAGCCGCCCATGCCGAAGTCGTTGCAGAGGCGATAGTGTGCCGGCCCGGCAAAGGCGATGCCTCCCTCACAGTCGATCGCGTGTGGCAGGATCGCCTCGGCCTGGTAGAAGGCGGCATGAGCGAAGCGCTCATCGCCGAGGAAATGCGCCATGTCCAGCATGAACTCACCGAAGCCGGCATTGCCGCTGTCCTGCCAGATCTTGTTGGTGACCCGTGGCCGCACCGAATGCGCGCAGTCCAGCGCCGCCTCGCGGAAACGCTCACGCCCGGTAGCAACGAAGTGGCGCAGGCAGGCCATGCCGATGCCCGCCGATCCGAAACGGGTATGCGGGCTGGCCGGCGCGGCCGGTCCGCTTTCAACGTGCGTGGGCCATACCGTTCTGCCGGCAATGCGCAGGCCATGGGCGAGATCGAAATCCAGTGCATCGGCGGCCGCATCGAGATAGCGCTGCGCGCCGGTCGCCTTGCCCAGATAGGTGAGGAACAGCGCGATCCCGCTCTGCCCATCGCCCAACCCCAGACCAGTGCGGTCCCCGGCCTTCCAGTACAGGCCGATGGCAGCGCGCTGCCCCTGCTGCAGCATCGCATCGCCGATGCGCGCCGCCGCCTCAAGGTAGGCCGGGTCGCGCAACGACCGCCAGGCGTGCAGATTCAGCAGGCCCAGTCCCGCAGCGCCGAAGTACAGCCCCGGCAGCACCCGCGCGGCCGGGTCATCGTTGATCTCGGCCAACAGGCGGCGCGCCGTGTCCGGGCGGCCTGCGCACATCATCAGCAAGGCGACGCCGCCGCGGCCGGAGTACAGGCCGCTCGGGCATCGTTGCGGGGTGGCACCGCGTTCGATCCAGTCCAGCACAGCCGGCTGCAGTTGGCCGCTCCGTTGCAACAGAAACATGGCAACGCCGGTCGCGCCGAACTGCAGCGAGACCGGGTTGGTCATGAACATCTGCAGGCCCGCCGGCCACAGGCGATCGCTGCGTGAGAGATCGCAGGTCGAGCCCAGGTAGCGTTCGTAGCCGTCCAACACGGCAGCAATGCGCGCGCGCGTCTCTGCTACCGGCGCTGCCAGCTCCAGCAGTTGCGCGCGTGTCGGAAACATCAATCGGTCCGGGGCGGGCGCCGGCGCCTTGGCCAGGTGTGCCAACGCACGCGCGATACTCCAGCGCTCATCCACGTCCTGAAGCGTCAGGCCCGTCACGATTTCGTGCAGATCGGCGGGCAGGCCCAGATCATCCAGCACCTGCCGCAGCTTGCGCTCAAGCAGGGCCTCACGGCTCAGATCCAGGCCGGAGGCACAGAAGGTGATCATGTCCAGAATGAGCGCGCCGAACGCATAGTGATCCTCCTGCACCGTAGGGCGCTGCGCTTCCAGCTGCTGCTGCGAGGCGTAGCCCGGTGTCCAGCCCTTGGCCCAGCGCGAGTCGACACCGATCTCGTGCGCGAATTCCAGATCGATGAATTTCACGTCCCCATCAGCGGTGAACATCACGTTGCTGCGGGTCAGGTCGCGCAGCACGACGTCATGGTCGTGAACGCACTGGAGCGCCTCGCCGATCTGGCGGATCTTCGTGCGGATACGCTCAAAACCGTCGCGCGACCGCTGATCCTCATCGGCAAAATAGAACGCCATCGCACTGTCCCACAGCGTGATCGCCTCCAGCTGCTCCTGGACCAGGAACCAGTTGTTCCATTCCTTGAACAGGTCCACATACACCGGCACACGTCCGGTCCCGGACAGCTTCTGCAGGATCCGGGCCTCACGCTGGATCGCATTGACCATGCCGTTGGGCACTTCGCTGCCATCGGCAGCGGAAAAGCCACGCACCTCGCGGATGACGACCTTGCGCCCGGTCGCGGTATCGCGCCCGTGATAGATGCCGCCGGTGCCGTTGAACTTCAGCACCCCCTTCACTTCATAGCGGCCGTTGAGGGTGATCGGCCCCTGCGGTGACTGCGGCGCCGCTTCGGCAGCGCGGGTGACCGGATCGATGACGCCGGGCGGCAACCGGAATGCCGGGCCACGCACGTCTTCCTGCCATGCGCCGTCGCTGAGCGGGTAGCCCTGCTGCAGACTGCCATAGGGATCCGGCCGCGATACGCCGGCATGCGCGCCATACCGGTAGTAGACCACCGTGCTGTCGGCGTAGGGGCGATCGGTCAGCACATGCGGGCCGGCCAGATCGCAGGTGGCCTGATGCAGCTGTGGCAGCAGCGCCTGGAACTGCTGTGGGTCCTGCGGGTAGATCGTGATGAACTTGCCCACCTGGAAGCGCGACCATCCCTTGCCCAGCGAAAGCCCGAGCATGAAGGGGTCGGAGCAGAACTTGAACGCCACGCCGGCCTCCAGCACCACCGGCAGGATCGCAGACAGCGTGCGTTCGGCGTTTTCAGGAATGCTGGACAAATGGATCTTCCAGCCGTGGCTGGCCGCTACGCTCTGCGCAGGACGACAGGTAGTCCAGAAGCCCCGCGCCTGCATCGTCCAGCTGGATGGCAAGCGGCTGCGCGCGATTGCCGCATACTCATCGGTCGGCCGGTAGCGGTCCGGTGATTCAAAATGCAGGCTGTCAGCCAGCGTGTACAGACGTGCCGTTACCTCACTCACTCCACACCTCCTTGTCGACACGGCGGGATCCACCGTGTCCGCATCGCACGCGCCGACAGACTGCACCGTCCACCCAGGTGAACGGCGCAGCGACTTCAACCGTTGAAGACTTCGCCACCGGCGCGGCGGACGCCGGCCGGTGGCAGAAGGTTCAGGGCAGCCCGATGGACTACGCCTTGTCCGAACCTTCGTCGATGCCCAGGCCCGAGCTGTACCAGGACAGGCAGACCACACACTCGGCTTCAGCTTCCAGCGACTCGATTTCCAGCGACTGCAGAGCAAGTACGTTGTTCATTCTTCACTTCCTTATTTTGTTGGGAGATGAACACTGCTGAATGCGGCGTCGTGATTGATCCTTGTTAACGCCGCCTGAAACTTATAAGCGCGACTCCAAATGCTGTCAAACGCGCTTGCAGCAATTTCAGTTGCGCATGCATCGCACCGTGTGTACGCGCATCGGCCAGTGCATTTACAGCATCGGCAACGTGGCATGCCCTGTGCTGGCACGCAGAGGGCGCTATGCTGGCGGCCCCGTTCGTGAGACGCCTGCCATGCGCACCCTGTATCCCGCCATCGAGCCCTACCGCGAGTTCACGCTGCCGGTCAGCGATCTGCACACCCTGCACGTGGAAGAATGCGGCACGCCCGGTGGCATCGCAGTGGTGTACCTGCACGGCGGGCCCGGCGCCGGCATCTCGCCCACCCATCGGCGCTTCTTCGACCCGGCGCGCTACCGCATCGTGCTGATCGACCAGCGCGGCAGCGGACGTTCCACCCCGTTCGGCGAGCTGCGCGACAACACCACGCAGGATCTGGTGGCCGATATCGAGAAGGTGCGCGAGCACCTGGGCATCGAGCGCTGGCTGGTCTACGGCGGCTCGTGGGGCTCCACGCTGTCGCTGGCCTATGCGCAGGCGCATCCCGAGCGGGCCACCGGGCTGATCGTGCGCGGCGTGTTTCTCGGCCGCGAGATCGAGAACCGCTGGTTCGCCGAAGTCGATGGCGGTGCGCGCTGGATCTTCCCGGAGCGCTGGGACCGCTACGAGGCCCATATTCCCGAGGCCGAGCGCGGCAACATGATCGAGGCCTACTGGGCACGGCTGGACAGCCCGGATGAGGCCACCCGCATCGCCGCGGCCCAGGCCTGGCTGGGCTGGGAAGACAACGCCGCCACGCTGCAACACGAGGTGGACGCCGAATCCAGCGATGACCCGCTGGATACCCTGGCCAAGGCACGCATCGAAGCGCACTACTTCCGCAATGGCATTTTCCTGGAGCCGGACCAGCTGCTGCGCGGTATCGACCGCATCCGCCACCTGCCGGGCGTGATCGTACAGGGGCGCTACGACATCATCTGCCCGCCGCGCAGCGCCTGGGATCTGGCCAAGGCCTGGCCGGAAGCACAGCTGCGGATGGTGACTTCGGGCCACAGCGCCAACGAAGCGGCCACGACCGATGCACTGGTGCGCGCCACCGATGCGTTTGCGGACAGAGTCTGACGGGACATCGAGAGCGATCGGCCGCGAATCCGTTGGGTTCGTGAAGAATCGGCCGGGGAAATGGCTGGCACCCCGCTCCTGGTAGAGTCGACCGCTGGTCGACTAACGCGCGCAGCGCGGGCTTTCCAGCATCGCGCCAAGAGCAGTCGACCAACGGTCGACTCTACCCAGCGGAATTGCTTCAGCCGACCCCGTAATGGCCGGCACCCCGCTCCTGGCAGGGTCGACCGCTGGTCGACTCACGCGCGCAGCGCGGGCTTTCCGGCATCGCGCCAAGAGCAGTCGACCAACGGTCGACTCTACCCAGCGGGATTGCTTCAGCCGACCCCGTAATGGCCGGCACCCCGCTCCTGGCAGGGTCGACCGCTGGTCGACTAACGCGCGCAGCGCGGGCTTCTCGGCATCGCGCCAAGAGCAGTCGACCAACGGTCGACTCTACCCAGCGGGATTGCTTCAGCCGACCCCGTAATGGCTGGCACCCCGCTCCTGGTAGGGTCGACCGCTGGTCGACTCACGCGCGCAGCGCGGGCTTTCCGGCTTCGTGCGAAGAGCAGTCGACCAACGGTCGACTCTACCCAGCGGGATTCCTCCAGCCGACCCCGTGATGGCCGGCACCCCGCTCCTGGTAGGGTCGACCGTTGGTCGACTAACGCGCGCAGCGCGGGCTTTCCAGCATCGCGCCAAGAGCAGTCGAGCAACAGTTGACTCTACCCAGCGCGATTCCTTCAGCCGACACTGAATCCCACCGTGGTCAGTCCGTCCTGGCTGGCCACGAATACTTCACCGCCGTGCAGCATGGCGATGGCCTTGACGATGGACAGGCCCAGCCCGTGATGACGCTCGCCTCGGTACTCGCGGGCTTCATCCACCCGGTAGAAGCGCTCGAACAGCAACGGGAGGTGTTCGCGGGCGATGCCGTCGCCCTCGTTCAGCACCGCAATGCGGGCACCGTTGCCTTCGGCCTGCAGCTGCACCCGCACCACGCTGCCAGGCCGCGCGTGCTGCACGGCGTTGTGCAGCAGGTTGGTCAATGCACGCCTCAGCAGCGACGGATCGATGCGTGCGCTGGCATCACCTTCAATGCGCAGGGTCAGCCCTGCCTCCTCGAACAGCAGCTCGAGGAACTCCCCGGCCGTGGCCACCTCTTCGGCCAGGGACACGGTGCGGGTGTCCATGGCGATGTCACCCTGCCCGGCACGCGACAGGAACAGCATGTCGTTGACGATCGCGCGCAGGCGCTCCAGCTCTTCAAGATTCGACTGCATCACTTCCTGCAGGTCGGCGCTATCGCGCGGCCGCGACAGCGCGACCTGGGTCTGGCCCATCAGGTTGGCCAGAGGCGTGCGCAGTTCATGCGCCACGTCCGCATTGAAGGCATCCAGCCGCGTGTAGGCAGCTTCCAGTCGATCCAGCGCGCCGTTGAAGGCTCCGGTCAGGTGACCCAGCTCGGCCGGCAGCCCCGCAGTGTCCAGCCGCTGCGACAGCCGCTGGGGACTGAGTGAGCGCGCTTCGTCGGACAGCGCCCGCAATGGCGCCAATCCCAACCGCGCGATCCAGTAGCCCAGGCCGGCCACCAGCAGCACGCCCAGCACACCGGCCACCCACAGCGCTACGGCAAACCGCTGCAGTGCATGCGTATAGGGCTCGGAGTCGATGCCGATCCACAGGTCCACCGGCGGCCGCACGCCCTTGCCCGGCACGCGCTCGTAGAGCGTGCGCAGCGGGTGCGCACCGTCACGCTGCAGGGTCCCCATCCCTCCGTCATGGCTGCCGGGGGGTTGCACCTGCGGCTGCGCACTGCCGATACGGAAGGTCGGGTCATCGCTCCAGGCCCAGACCAGCGTGTCACGGTCACCGGAAATCAGGTTGCCGACCTTCTCGCGCACCTTGGTCCAGCGCTCACGGGTATCGCACATCGCCACGCTGCCGCTCACTGCGTGCAGCTTGGTCTGCAGCTCGGCATGCTGATAACGCACGACCTGCCGTTCCAGCACGCCATACACACCGATGCCGAGCAGGGTGAACACCAGCAGCGCGGCCACAGCGAACATCGCCGACAGGCGCTGCGCGATCGACCACCTCATCGCGGCCCGTCCTCGTCCTCGCGAACTTCCAGCACATAGCCCATCCCGCGCACGGTATGCAGAAGCTTGCTGGGGTACGGGCCATCGAGCTTGCCGCGCAGGCGCTTGATCGCCACTTCCACCACGTTGGTATTGCTGTCGAAGTTGATGTCCCAGACCTGCGCGGCAATCACCGTCTTGGACAGGATCTGTCCACGCCGCTGCGCCAGCAGGGCCAACAGCGCGAACTCCTTGCCGGTCAGATCCAGGCGTGCGCCGTCACGATAGGCGCGGCGTGCCAGCAGGTTGACCTGCAGGTCACCCACCTGCAGTTCGGTCGGCTCCTGCTGCCGGCCACGTCGCACCAGTGCCTGCAGCCGTGCCAGCAGTTCGATGAACGAGAACGGCTTGACCAGATAGTCATCGGCGCCCTGCCCCAGCCCGTGCACGCGGTCATCCACGCGATCACGCGCGGTCAGCATGATCACCGGGGTCTGCTTGCTGCGGCGCAGTTCACGCAGCACGTTGAAGCCATCCATGCCCGGCAGCATCACATCCAGCACGATCACGTCGTAGTCGAATTCGCGGGCCAGGTGCAGGCCGGTCACGCCGTCGGCGGCCAGGTCCACCGCCCAGCCCTGCTCACCCAGGCCGGTGCGCAGGTAATGGGCGGTCTTGCTCTCATCCTCGACAATAAGCAGTTTCATCCGGGCTCCGTCAGCGCGGCACCTTCCGCTGCCCTGCGCTCGCGACGACGTTGCAGGAACAGCCGGTCCAGGGCCAGGTAGATCACCGGGGTACTGTACAGGGTCAGCAGCTGGCTGATCAGCAGGCCGCCGACCACAGCCACGCCCAGCGGCTGGCGCAGCTCCGAACCGGTGCCAAAGCCGATCATCAGTGGAATCGCGCCCAGCAGCGCGGCCAGCGTGGTCATCATGATCGGGCGGAAGCGGGTCAGGCAGGCCTCGTGGATCGCCTGCAATGGCGACAATCCGCGGTTGCGTTGCGCGTCCAGCGCGAAGTCGACCATCAGGATGCCGTTCTTCTTGACGATGCCGATCAGCAGCACGATGCCGATCAACGCCATGATCGAGAACTCCAGCCCCCACAGCCACAGCATCAGCACCGCGCCGATGCCGGCCGAAGGCAGCGTGGACAGGATCGTGAGCGGGTGCACGAAGCTCTCGTACAGCACGCCGAGGATGATGTAGACCGCCAGCAGCGCGGCCAGGATCAGCCATGGCTGGCTGGCCAGCGATTCCTGGAACGCCTGCGCGGTGCCCTGGAAGCGGCCGCTGATGCTGGCCGGCATGCCCAGCTGGACCTGCGCCTGTTCAACCAGCTGCACCGCCTCGCCCAGCGATACTCCCGGGGCCAGATTGAACGACAGATTCACCGCCGGCAGCATGCCGTTGTGGCTGATCGACAACGGCCCGTTGCCCGGCGGCTGCACCTGGGCCACCGCCGACAGCGGCACCATCTGCCCGGTCAACGGCGAGCGCAGGTGGAAGTAGGACAGCGCGTCGACCTCGCCGAGCAGGCTCGGCGCGATCTCCAGGATCACCCGGTACTGGTTGGTCTCGGTCTGGAACTCGTTGATCTGGCGCTGGCCGAACGCATCGTAGAGCACCTGGTCGATGTCATTGGCGGTCAATCCGAACCGCGCCGCAGCGGTGCGGTCGATCTGCAAGCGGGTGACACTGGCGCCGACCTGCTGGTCGTTGGATACATCGCGCAGCTGCGGCAGGCTGCGCAGGCGCTCGGTCAGCTGCTCGGCCCAGCGCGACAGCTCGCGGCTGTCCTGTCCGCGCAACGCGTACTGGTACTGGGTGCGCGCCGGCCCTGCGCCCAGATTGATGTCCTGCGCGGCGCGCATGTACACGGTGATGCCCGGCACGCTGGCCATCTTCGCGCGCAGGCGGTCGATGAACGCATGCACGTCCACATCGCGGTCGCCGCGATCCTTCAGCACGAACCAGAAGCGGCCGTTGGACAGGGTCTGGCTGCCGCCGGTGGCGCCCACGGCATGGTTGTAGGCCTGCAACGCCGGGTCCTCGGCGGCGATGGCGGCCAGCTGCCGGTGCTTGGCGGCCATCTGCTCGTAGCCGATGTCCTGCGCCGCCTCGGTGGTGGCGATCACGAAGGCGGTGTCCTGCAACGGGAAGAAGCCCTTGGGGATCATCACGTAGGACGCCACCGCCACCGCCACCGTGGCGCCGAAGCCGAGCAGCACCGTACGTTGATGGCCCAGTGCCCATTGCAGGCTGCGGTCATAACCGGCCAGCAGCCGCCCGGCCAGCGTGTCCTGGCCATCGCGGTGGGTCGGCATGCGCTTCATCAGGTGCGCGGCCATCATCGGCGCCAGCGTCAGCGAGGCCACGATCGAAATCAGGATCGCCACCGTGATGGTCAGCGCGAACTCGGCGAACAGGCGCCCGACCACGCCGCCCATGAACAGCAACGGGATGAACGCGGCGATCAGTGACAGGCTGATCGAGACCACGGTGAAGCCGATCTCGCCGGCGCCCTTCAGCGCCGCTTCCATCGGCCCCAGTCCGGCCTCACGATGGCGGTGGATGTTCTCCACCACCACGATCGCATCGTCCACCACGAAACCGACCGCGACCACCAGCGCGACCAGGGTGAGGTTGTTCAGACTGAAACCGGCCACATACATCGCCGCGAACGTGGCCACCAACGCCACCACCAGCACCGCACCGACGATCAGCGTGGCCGACAGCTGGCGCAGGAACAGCCCCATCACCAGCACCACCAGCACGATGGTCAGCACCAGGGTCAGTTCCACTTCGTGCAGCGAGGCGCGGATGGTGCGCGTACGGTCATTAAGCACCTCCACATCGACACTGGCCGGCAGATTGGCGCGCAGCGCCGGCAACGCGGCCAGCACCGCATCGGTGGTGCGCACGATGTTGGCCCCCGGCTGACGGCTGATGATCAGGCCCACCCCCGGTTGCCCGTTCGGCCACGCCTGCACATATGCGTTCTCGGCACCGTCCACTACCTGCGCCACATCGCCGAGCGTTACCGGCGAGCCATCGCGGTAGGCCACCACCAGCTGCCGATAGTCCTGCGCGTCGAACAGCTGGTCGTTGGCCTCGAAGGTGGACGTGCGCTGGCCGCCCATCAGCGCGCCCTTGGCCTGGTTGAGGCTGGCGTTCTGGGCCACGCCGCGCAGATCCGACAGGGTCATGCCCATCGCTGCCAGCCGCTCGGGCTGGGCCTGGATGCGGATGGCCGGGCGCTGCTGGCCGACGATGTTGACCTCGGACACGCCGCTGATCTGGCTGATCGAACGCGCCAGCCGACTCTCGGCCAGATCGCTCAGTTCGGTCATCGACATCTGCGCCGAGACCACGCTGAGCACCAGGATCGGACTGTCGGCCGGGTTGACCTTGCGCCAGGTCGGCAGGTTCGGCAGATCGCTGGGCAGGCGCCCGGCGGCAGCATTGATCGCCGCCTGCACTTCCTGCGCGGCAGTGTCGATGTCCTTTTCCAGATCGAACTGCAGGGTGATCGAGGTACTGCCCAGCGCACTGGTGGAGGTCATCTCGATGATGCCTGGCACACCGGTCAGCTGGGTTTCCAACGGCGTGGCGACCGCCGAGGCCATCGTTTCGGCGCTGGCCCCGGGCAGGTTGGCATTGACCCGGATGGTCGGGAATTCCGCTTCCGGCAGCGGCGCCACCGGCAAGCGCGGCAATGCGGCCACGCCGAGCAGGATCACCGCCAGCGTCAGCAGCGTGGTGGCCACCGGATGCCTGACGAACCAGCTGGACAGCGAAACCCGCGCGCTCACGGTGCGGGCCCGCGCTGGGTCGCCGGCGCAGACGCGGCCTCGGCAACCACCACGCCCGGACGCAACCGCGACTGCCCATCACGGACGATCACATCGCCCACCCGCAGCTCGCCCTGCACCGCCACTTTGCCGTTCTCGGATTCACCGACGCTGACCGGCAGCACTTCGACGCTGCCATCGGCCACCACCCGATACACAAAGCTGCCCTCGATGCCGCGCTGGATCGCGGCGGCGTCCACCACCAGCGTGGCCGCGCTCTGCCCGGTGCGCACGCGCACGCTGACCAGCTGGCCCGGCCACAGGCGATCATCGGCGTTGGCAAAGCGTGCGCGCAGGCGCACGGTGCCGGAGGTTTCCTCCACCTGGTTGTCGATCACCTGCAAGGTGCCGTCGGCCAGCAGCTGGCCGCCATCGCGGTCCAGCGCCTGCACCGGCACCACCCCGGCCGCAAGGGCCTGGCGCAGCTGCGGCAGCGCATCCTGCGGCAGCGCGAAGACCACCGAGATCGGGTCGGTCTGCTGTACGGTCACCAGGCCCTGGGTATCGCTGGCGCGCACCAGGTTGCCCGGGTCGACCTGGCGCAGGCCGATGCGGCCGTCCATCGGCGCCAGGATGCGGGTATACGACAGCTGCACCTGCGCGGCATCCACCGCCGCCTGGTTGCCGCGCCCGGTGGCCTGCAGCTGCTGTACGGTGGCGGCCTGCTGCTCCAGCATCTGCCGCGACACCAGCTGATCGCTGGACAGGTGCTGCAGGCGCGCCAGATCGGAGCGCGCGGCATCCAGCGTGGCCCGATCGCGGGCCACCGCGGCCTGCGCCCCACCCAGGTCGGCGCGGATCGCCCGATCATCGATGCGTGCCAGCAGCTGCCCCTTGCGCACCTTCTGACCTTCCTCGAACAGCACCTCGGTCAACACGCCATCCACCTGCGGCCGCAGCACCGTGCTCTGCAGCGACTGCACCGTGCCGACGCTACTTCGCCAGTGGGCGATGTCCTGTTGTTCGACGCGACCGGTGACCACCGGCACCGGCGGTGGCGCGCTGGCCGGTTGCGCGTCTCCGCGCGACACACCATGGAACAGCATCAGCAGCGAGAGCGCGACCAGCAGCAGCGCCCCCAGAGCCAGGTGACGACGACGCAATCGTGCGGACAGCAGCGGGATTCGCATTGTGGGGGTCCATGCCGGTGCCGGCGCGGGGGCTGCGCGGGCCTGTTGCCATCCTCTCCGGCCGGCTCCGGCACCCTGCTGTCGCCTGCCTGACAATTTCGACAGGTGGATCTCCGATTGCTGCGCGCAGGCGCGGGTGAACGGGGTCCCAATGCCAGCGCCGGCAGCGCACGATTCTTCGCGTACCCCTTACAGATCGGCGCCGATCATCCGCCGGTGGGCGCCGTAGTGGCTGCCCCCGCCAACAGGAGCACGCCATGACCGGTTTCCGTTTCGTTCCCGCCGCCCTCGTTGTTGCAGCCGGCCTGCTGCTGGGGGCGTGTTCCAAACCACAGGAGCCCAGCAAGACCGCCGCCGATGAGGTGACCCAGGTAAAGCTGATTCCGCCGTATGAATCGCTGGACAAGGACAAGGACGGCATCGTCACCCTGGCCGAGGTCGATGCGGTGGCACCCGATTGGGCGCAGCGCCTGCATGCCTGCGATACCGACCGTGACAAGACGCTGACCCGCGGCGAGTACGACGTGTGCAGGAACACCAGCGGCTCGCACTGATCACGATTCCGGCGCGGCCCCGGCAGCCGGCTATACCAAGGTATAGCCCGGCTAACCCACGGGCCTCTAGGACTGCCCCATTCACGGGCGGACAATAGCGCCACTGGCCAGGGCAACCCCGGCCTGCCACTTCCCTCAAGGAGACGCAGATGGACCCCGACCCTGCCGGGCGCGATGCGCCCCGCACGCCCGCTTGCTGCCTGTTCCTGGCGCCTGCCCGCTGGTCCCTGCCTGCCTGAGTGACGGGGGACCGCCAGGCGCCGCCTGCCTGGAGATCGCCCCCATGTCCTACAAGATCCTCTACATCACGTTGCGCCGCCTGATCGGTGAGCGCGATGTCGCCGCCCTGCGCAGCCAGCTGCTGCAGCACGGCCCGGTCATGTTCGCCCGCGCCCTGTCGCTGGGCTCGCCACGCGTGGTGGCCGATGCGCTGTCACTGCTGCCGATCAGCGAGCGCATCAACGTGTTGCGCCACCTGCCCTACCCGCTGCGCGATGCGATGAAGCCGCTGTGCATCGGCGGCAGCCAGCGCCTGCACATGCAGCCATGGTCGCCGGCCGTGCTGGCCATGCGCCACGCCTGAACTGTTCCGCCCCATCCGTTCGTGTTCCGGCCGCGGCCGGCTCTGACATTCGAGGAGTTCCCATGAGCCTGCTCAACGCCTGGTTCAATGCCTTCCTGCGCAGCCGTCGCGCAGGCAATCTGTTCGGCCGCCGCGCAATGCCCGAGGCTGGTTTCGGCCCGGGCAGCGCGGACGCTGCACCGTTCACGCTGACCACCGGCCTGGTCACCCTCGCCCAGCAGGATGAAGCGCAACTGCTGGACACGCTGGCCTCGCACGCCGATGGCCTCAGCGCGCACGAAGCCGAGGCACGCTTGGCCTCGCTCGGCCCCAACGAGGTGGATCACGAAAAGCCGCTGCCGTGGTGGCGGCACCTGTGGCAGTGCTACCGCAATCCGTTCAACCTGCTGTTGAGCGTACTGGCAGCCGTGTCGTGGCTGACCGAGGACGTCAAGGCGACGATCGTGATCGGTGCGATGGTGCTGCTCTCCACCCTGATCCGCTTCGTGCAGGAAGGCCGCTCCAATCGGGCCGCCGAGCGGCTGAAGGCGCTGGTCGGCAATACCGCGCGCGTGCTGCGACGCACTCCGGGCACCGAGGCGGCCGATGTGGCCGACCAGTACTTCGGCGCGCATCTGCACAGCCGGGGCCCGGCGCGGCTGTTGGACCTGCCGATCCGCGAGCTGGTGCCCGGTGACCACATCGTGCTGTCGGCCGGCGACATGATTCCTGCCGACTGCCGCGTGCTGACTGCCAAGGATCTGTTCGTTGCACAGGCGGCGATGACCGGCGAATCGCTGCCGGTGGAGAAGTTCGCCCACCCGGGCGACGGCCTGGCCGGTCTGCTGGAACAGCACAACCTGTTGTTCATGGGCACCAATGTGGTCTCCGGCACCGCCACGGCGGTGGTGCTGGCCACCGGCAACCGCACCTACTTCGGCACGCTGGCCCAGCGCAGCACCGCCACCGACCGCGCGCCCACCGCCTTCCAGGCCGGCGTCAACAGTGTCAGCTGGCTGTTGATCCGTTTTGCGCTGGTGATGGTGCCGTTCGTGCTGCTGATCAACGGCTGGACCAAGGGCGACTGGACCGAGGCGTTCCTGTTCGCGCTGTCGGTGGCGGTAGGCCTGACCCCGGAAATGCTGCCGATGATCGTCACCTCCACCCTGGCCAAGGGCGCGGTGCTGTTGTCGCGGCGCAAGGTGATCGTCAAGCGCCTGGATGCGATCCAGAATTTCGGCGCGATGGAGGTGTTGTGCACCGATAAGACCGGCACCCTCACCCAGGACCGGATCGCGCTCGAGCGGCACACCGATGTATTCGGCCATGACTCGGAGGACGTGCTGAAGTTCGCCTACCTCAACAGCCACTTCCAGACCGGGTTGATCAACCTGCTCGACCGCGCCGTGCTGGAGCATGTGGAGCTGCAGAGCTCGCTGCGGCTGTCGCAGGACTACCACAAGGTGGATGAGATTCCGTTCGACTTCCAGCGCCGCCGCATGTCGGTGGTGGTCTCCGAACGCGAGGACCACCATGAGCTGATCTGCAAGGGCGCGGTGGAGGAGATGCTGGCGGTGTGCAGCACCGTGCGCGAGAACGGCCAGGACATGCCGCTGGACGAGCAGCGCCTGGCCCGCGTGCGGCAGACCACCGAGGAGTTGAACGAACAGGGCCTGCGCGTGGTGGCAGTGGCGATGAAGGAGACCGCCGCCAGCCAGAGCGTGTATTCGCAGGCTGATGAGTGTGCGCTGACCCTGGTCGGCTACGTCGCTTTCCTCGACCCGCCGAAGGAATCGGCCGCACAGGCGCTGCAGGCCCTTGCCACGCACGGGGTGGAGGTGAAGGTGTTCACCGGCGACAACGAGCTGGTCACCGCCCGCGTGTGCGCCCAGGTCGGGCTGGATGCCGACACCATCCTGACCGGCCCGCAGATCGAGCGCATGGATGACGGCGCGTTGTCGCGGGCGCTGCACCATCACCGCGTGTTCGCCCGGCTGACGCCGTTGCACAAGGAACGCCTGGTGCGCGAGCTGCGCGCCCAGGGCAAGGTGGTGGGCTTCCTCGGCGATGGCATCAACGACGCCCCGGCGCTGCGTGCGGCCGACATCGGCATCAGCGTGGACAGCGCCGTGGACATTGCCAAGGAGGCCGCCGACATCATCCTGCTGGAAAAGAACCTGATGGTGCTGGAGGAAGGCGTCATCCAGGGCCGGCGCACGTTCAACAACATGCTCAAGTACATCCGCATGACCGCCAGCTCCAACTTCGGCAACGTGTTCTCGGTGCTGGTGGCCTCGGCGTTCCTGCCGTTCCTGCCGATGCTGCCGTTGCAGCTGCTGGTGCAGAACCTGCTGTACGACATCTCGCAGATCGCCATTCCGTTCGACAACGTGGATGAAGAGCTGGTGCGCAGGCCGCTGAAGTGGAATCCGGCCGATATCGGGCGCTTCATGGTGTTCTTCGGGCCGATCAGCTCGATCTTCGACCTGACCTGCTTTGCGCTGATGTGGTACGTGTTCGACGCGCGCAGCGCCGCCGACCAGAGCCTGTTCCAGTCCGGCTGGTTCGTGGTTGGCCTGCTGACCCAGACCCTGATCGTGCACATGATCCGTACCCCGAAACTGCCGTTCCTGCAGAGCATCGCCGCACCGCCGCTGCTGCTGATGACCGGCCTGATCATGGCCATCGGCGTGGCCCTGCCGATGAGCCCGCTGGCCGGCTACTTCAAGCTGCAGGCCCTGCCGGCCGGCTACTGGCCGTTCCTGGTGGCGATCCTGTTCGGCTATGCGGTGCTGACCACCGCGCTGAAGCGCTTGTACATCCGCCGCTACGGCTGGCAGTAACGGCCCGGCGCCATGTCCAGGGAGAAACAGGATGGACCTCAACCCCCACCTGCCGGCGTTCAACGCCGGCGCGACCCTCAGCTCGCTGATCAGCCTGTCGGTGGCCTTCGTGCTGGGCACGGTCATCGGCCTGGAGCGGCAGCTGCGCCAGCGCACCGCCGGCCTGCGCACCAACACGCTGGTGGCGGTGGGCGCAGCGGTGTTCGTCGACCTGGCCGTGCGCTTCCATGACCTGTATGGCGGCCCGCCGTCGCCGCTGCATGTGGTGGCCTACGTGATCTCCGGCGTCGGCTTCCTCGGTGCCGGCGCGATCATGAAGGATGGCGCGCAGGTGTCCGGCCTGAACACCGCCGCCACCCTGTGGGGCTCGGCGGCGGTGGGCGCATGTGCCGGCATCAAGCTGCTGCCGGAAGCGGTGCTGGCCGCCGTGTTCGTGCTGGCCGCCAATACCCTGCTGCGGCCGGTGGTGAACCGCATCCAGCGGCAACCGCTGCCGGAAGCCTTCAGCGAGGCGACCTATGCGATCAACGTGGTCTGCCAGCGCGAGCAGCAGGCCGAGGTGCTGGACCAGCTGTTGCTGCTGCTGGAGCAGGCGCAGTATCCGGTGCGTGCGGTGGACCAGCGCCCCTTCGGCGAACGGGATGTTGAACTCGAAGCGGTGCTGTACGCCACCACGGTCGATGCCGCCGAGCTGGATGCGGTGCTGGCAACCCTGGCCACCACGCCCGGCGTGCTGCAGGGATTCTGGAACGCCAGCCTGGAGTAGTGCCGGCCGCTGGCCGGCAGCCTCGTGCCCCCCGGACGCACCGTGCATCGCTTTGGTGGGTGCCGACCGTTGGTCGGCACAAACCCTCATCGCCCCCGGCCATTCAATTGCTGTGCCGACCAACGGTCGGCACCTACCGGGAGCCGGCACCCAGAGCACAAGAGCCTGCCGACCAGGGTCGGCATCCACCGACTGCGCTTTGCTATCCTTTCCACCCACGCCAGGGAGCTGTCCCGATGCCATCGCTGTCGCCCCGTCGCCCCCTGGTGCTGCTGGCCCTGATCGTCGTGATGGCGGCGATCTTCCTGCTCGATACCGTCACCGATTACGCCGTTGCGGCAGCCTGCTTCTACGCTGCGGTCATTCTTGCCGCCTCGCGCGTGCTGGGCGCGCGCGAGCTGATCACCCTGGCCATCGCCTGCGTCGCACTCACCGCGCTGAGCTTCTTCCTGACCCGCTTCGGCACCTACCGTATCGGCCTGGTCAATTCGGTGATCGGCATGCTGGTCATCGGCATCACCACCTACCTCGCGCTGAACATGGAGGCGGCCAAGGCGGCGGTGCAGGAAGCGCAGGGCCGGCTGCTGCGGGTCGCGCGGGCGTCCACCGTGGGCGAGCTGACCACCTCCATCGCGCATGAAGTGAACCAGCCGCTGGCGGCCATCGCCAGCAGCGCCGAGGCGTGCCAGCGCTGGTTGGCACAGGACCCGCCGAACGTGGACAAGGCGCGGCAGACCGTGGCCCGGATCCTGGCCGACGCGCATCGCGCCGGCGATGTGATCGCCCGCATCCGTGGCCTGACCCAGGGCGCGGCGCCGGAACGTCACGCCTTCGACCTGAACCAGGCCGTCGAGGAAATGCTCGCGCTCTCGCGCAGCGAGCTGGATCGGCATGGCGTGGACGTCGCCCTGCTGCTGGAGGCCGACCTGCCGCCCGTGCGGGCCGATCGCGTGCAGGTGCAGCAGGTCATCGGCAACCTGATCCTCAACGCCGTGGACGCAATGGAGTCGGTGCCCACCGCCGACAGGCGCCTGTCGCTGCACACCCGGCGCGACGGCTCCTGGATCAGCCTCAGCGTGCGCGACCGCGGCGTGGGCCTGCCGGCCGACCAGCCCGAGCGGGTGTTCGATGCGTTCTGGACCACCAAGTCACACGGGCTTGGGCTCGGCCTGAGCCTGAGCCGTTCGATGATCGAGGCCAACCACGGCCGGATCCGCGCCGAGCGACCCGCTGGCGGCGGCGCCTGCTTCGTGTTCGAGCTGCCCATCGCCACGGAAGCGCCCCATGCGTAAGCCTGCTGCCCCCCGCGCCGATCCGGCACCCATCGTCTACGTCATCGACGACGATCCGTCGGTGCGCGCCGCGCTGGAGGACCTGCTGGCCTCGATGGGCTTGCAGGTTCGCGCCTTCGCCTCTACCCAGGCCTTCCTCGAACAGGAACGGGAAGATGCACCGGCCTGCCTGGTGCTGGATGTACGCATGCCCGGCCAGAGTGGCCTGGAGTTCCACCGCACGATGGGCAACCACGGCCTGCAGCTGCCCGTGGTGTTCATCACCGGCCACGGTGACATCGCGATGGGTGTCAATGCGATCAAGGACGGCGCCATCGAGTTCCTGACCAAACCGTTCCGTGACCAGGAACTGCTGGATGCGATCCACAAGGGCATCGACATCGACCGCCAGCGGCGCCGCGAAGGCGAGGCACTGGACGCGCTGCAGCAGCGATGGAACACGCTCAACCCAGGCGAGCGCGAGGTGGTTGATGGCGTGGTGCGCGGCCGCCTCAACAAGCAGATCGCCGGCGACCTCGGGGTCAGCGAGATCACGGTGAAGGTGCGTCGCGCGCAGGTGATGCGCAAGATGGGCGCGCGCACCCTGGTCGATCTGGTGCGCATGTACGACCGCTTGCAGGCCGGCGCGGGCTGACTGCGGTCAGCCGTCTAGCCCGCATCCGGCAGGCTGTACAGCAACCGGTAGTCGTGGCGTCCCTGGGTGATGCTGATCTCCAGCGTACCGGCCAGGCCCTGCAGGCCATCGCTGCCCGAATCGGGCACCACCACCACGCTCAGCTCGGGCGTGCCGCGGGTCATCAGCCCGTTGTGCTGCAGGGTGAAAGCGCCCTCGCGGCCGGCCAGTACCGCGGTCACCCGTTCCATCGCCACGTACCCGGCCGAGCCTTCCACCGGCGTGCGGAATGCCAGCATCTGCCCGACACTGCTGCCCTGCAGATCGCCGCGGAATATCTTGTCGATCGACAGCACGCCGATCGGGCCGTCGTTGCCGCCGATCGGCAGCAATGTCACCTCAAACGTACCGCGCGCTTCACCCTGCATGCTGTTCTCCCGTGTGGAACGTAGCTGACATCACGATTTTTTCGTGGCCAGCACGATGACGTGTGCGGATGGCCATGGCCAGGTCCGAATCGACCCCTTTGACGCCAACCTTGGCGAACAATGCGGTCAGCGCCGCGAACACGGCAGACAACCCGGCCCACACCAGCCACTGCGGTAGGTTCTGCACGGTCGCCTCGCCGGTCGCCCTCGATGGGCGTCCGGCAAACGCTACTCCACCCTGGCATCGGTGGGGCTTCACCTGACCCTCACCCTCGCTACAATGGGCCCAGAATCGCCAGGGGGCGATCTGCAGGGAACGCGTCATCCATGTTCGACCAGGACAACCTCCTTGCCCGCATCGGGCCGGTGGCCCTTGCCCGGGCCACCCTGCCGCACAGCCGATGGCTGCCGCGCCCCATTCCCTTCGTTGCGCAGCACCCTGCCCGTTCCGCGTGGCAGGTTCCTCATTGCACGCCCTGACCGGAGCCATCGACATGTCCGACAACACCCTCCTTGCCACGCCGGCCGCTGCGGCGCCGATCAAGTACCTGGACCGCGCCATGGCCACCCTGCGCAGCCTGGGCCTGGCCGCACCGCAGGAGAACAACGCACCTGCCATCGCGCTGGTCTCGCAGCTGGCGACGTTGGACCAGGGCCGCGTGGTGGCGATCGCGCGCGTGCTGCAGCAGTCGGGGCACTTCAATGCCGTGATGCGTGATGAAATCAGCTCGGCCAAGGTCTCCGACCGCTACACCGATATCATCCGCGCCTTCGACAGCATCCGTGACGATGCCAGCAACATGGTCAAGCAGGTCAGCGACGGCAAGATCGACATGGGCGAGCGCCTGCAGAACCTGTGGATGAAGGTCACCCGCGGCGACATTCCCAGCCGCTTCGAAAAGATCCGCCACACCTTCCTTGAGGTCAGCCGCGATTCGGCCGAGCAGCTGCAGCGCGAGTCGCGCGTGCTGGAGATGTACGGCGATTTCCGCCTGTCGATCAAGGACGCCGAAATCCAGGCCCACGAGCTGCTGAAACTACAGGAACAGGCGCTGGCCGATGCGCGGGACGTACTGAAGCAGGCCCAGCAGCGCGTCGACTCCGCCGACCCGGCCGCCGATGCCGCCGACACCGGGCGCCTGGTGATGGCGCGCGATGAGGCCCTGCGCAACCAGCAGGCCGAGGAATCGCGCTTCCAGCTGGCCAAGGACCTGGCCGAGAACCTGCAGGTGAACTACGCCACCTCCGAGGCGATCATGCTGCGCGTGCACCAGTCGCACGAGGTCAAGCGCCGCGTCAACGAACGCTCGGTGGTGTTCTTCTCCACCAATGAAACCAGCTTCACCGCCTTGAATCTGGCCTTCACCACGCAGATGGGCCTGCACGAATCCACCCAGGCGCTCAACGCGATGACCGAAGGCACCTCGAAGGGCCTGGAAGCGGTCGCCAGCATCGGCGACGAGGTACTGCACCAGGGCCTGAAGGCCGGCTACGGCGGCACCATCGGTGTCGATTCGGTACGCAAGCTGGTCGATGCGGTGGTGCGTTTCCAGGAGACGTCGCTGCAGGAGATCGAGCAGCTGCGCAGCCAGGCCACCCGCGATTCGGCGGAGATCGCCCGCTATGTCGAACAGGGCAAGCAGCGCTTCGCCGCCCTGCTGCAGGCACCGCCGAGCCCGGAGCCGCGCTGACGTGAGTGCGACGATGGCGCCTGCCGAGCTGCAGGATGCGCTGCTGACCATGGATGTGGTCGACCAGCTGCGCTACCGCAATGCCGAGATGAAGGCACTGGCCGACAGTGGCCACGACAACGCGACGCTGAAGCAACGCCTGCTCGAGCTGTACCGCTCGCAGGGCATCGAGGTCTCCGACGAGATCCTCGAGGCCGGCATCCAGGCCCAGCGTGAACAGCGCTACCTGTACACCGCGCCGCGTGGCTGGAAGGCGTGGCTGGCCAGGCGCTGGATCGATCGCAGGCGAGTGCTCAAATGGGCGCTGATGGTCGCGGCGGCGCTGCTGGCGCTCGGCATGGTACTGCTGCTCGCGCGCAGCTTCGGCGCCTTCGTGCGTGAAGCCAACATCGAGAAGAATGTCCAGGTCCTCAACGACAAGGTCACGGCGCAGCAGCAGGCCATCGGCCTCGCACGCCACGCGCTGGCCGCGCAGGAACAGGCGCTGCAGGGGCTGTTGCCGCGGACCACGGCCAGCGGTGAGCGGCTGCAACCACTGACCGACGGGGCACAGGCCGCGCTGTCGGAAGCGCAGCGGCGCTTCGCCGAGGTGCCGGCAGCGGACACTCTGCTGCCAACCCTGGTGCGCCGCGACCAGGTCACCCGGGTCAGCCACGGCAGCACGGCCACCGCCGGCCAGGCCGCCGACTGGGTGGAACAGCAGCGCCAGGCCGCCGAGCAGGCGCTGACGCGGGCACAGCAAGCCCTGCCGGTACTGAGCGAACGCGTCACCACGCTTGGCCAGGCCACCGATGCAAGCGAACTGCTCGATGCCACCAACCTGGCCGCCAAGGCCGCACGCCTGACCCCGGATGCAGAACGGCTGCGTGCCCGCGCCTACACCGACGGCGACGTGGCCCTGCGTGCCGGCGACATCGCAACGGCCGGCCAGGCCACGGCCACCCTCAAGGAACTGATCGGCAGTGCCGGCAAGCTGGCCGCGCTCAATGAGCGCTTGGCCCAGCTCAAGGCCGACGGCCTGGCCACCGGGGTTGCCGGCGACGACCGCAAGCGTCTGCAGCGTGCGCTGGATCATGCGGCCACCCTGATCCGCGTCGAGACACTGGCCGAAGCCGGGCCGGCGCTGGACCAGGTCGCCGGGCTGGTGGCGATGCTGCAGCAGACCCTGGTCTACCGCATCGTCAACCGCGACGATGAGCGCACTGGCGTCTGGCGCTACAACGAGAACGCCAATGGCGGACGCAACTACTACCTGGTGAGCGAGGCACTGGACGAAGCCGGCAACGCCGTCGCCATCACCGTCCGCAACGAGGAAACCGGCAAGGACGAACAGGTCACGCTGTTTGGCGTGCGCGTGCCGAAGGCCACCTACAACCGTGTAGCGGCCGACAAGCAGGACAACGGCATCATCGAAGACGACCAGATCGGCAGCAAGCCGCGCGGCAGCCTGACGCCGCGCTTCCGCATGCCCACCACCGGCGGCTACATCACCCAATGGTGATGCCTGAGGAACTGACATGAGTGACTTGAATACCGCGCTGGCCGACGTCGAAGCCGAGATCGCCGACCTGCAGGCCCGCCTGGCCACCCAGGGCAACCAATGCCGGGAGCTGGTCAAGGAACAGGACGTGCTGCGCGAACAGACCCGTGCCGATTTCGATGCACTGGCCCGGCTGCAGGCCGAGGCCAGCAACGAGGTTGAACCGGCCGTTGCCCGCGATCTGCTGCTGCAGTCGCGTGCCGACCTGGACCGCCGTGAACGCAAAGGCCGTACGCACGACGACGAACTGCAGCGGCTGCTGGATGAGGAGCAGGCATTGCAGCAGCGCTCGCTCGATGCCGCAGCCGCGCGTGATGCCGCCGGCGAGCGGTTGCAGCAGCTGCAGGACAAGGTGGAGGCCACGCTGCGCAATGACAGCGACTTCCTGGCCCAGCTGGACGCCCTGGAGCTGGCGCAGGCGCGATGGGATACCGCCGAGCGCATGGCCGCTTCGGCCCAGGCCGAACATGACGCCAAGGCCGGTGCCTACCAGGCCGACCCGATCTTCATGTACCTGCTGTCGCGCGACTTCGGTGGCAGCGGCTACCGGGGTTGGCCGCTGCTGCGCACCGTCGATGGATGGCTGGCCGATCTGTGCGGCTACGACCGTGCCCGCCGCGAGTACCGGACCCTGACCGAGCTGCCGGGCTACCTGCAACAGCATGCGGCGCAGGCCCGCGAGCAGGCCGAGCAGGCGCACGCCCCGGTACAGGCTGCCCGCGATTCAGCCGCGGCGCTGTCCGGTGGCGGCGTGCTGCGCAGCATCCTGCGGGATGCGCAGAGTGCCCTGGCCCAGGCGCTGCTGGACGAACAGCGGCAACGCCAGGCGGTGGATGCCCAGCAGGCGCGGATCACCGACTTCCGCAGCTGGTCCGACACCGAGGGCCGTTCGGTGCTGGTCACCCTGGCGCGCGCCCTGTCCTCGCGCAACCTCGACGATCTGTACCGCCGCGTCGCCGCGACTGCCACGGCCGAGGACGATGCGGTGCTGGAGCGGATCCATGCCCGTCGCCTGCGCCTGGCCGAGATCGAAGGGAGCGTCGGCCAGCACACGAGCGACATGGAGACGCTGAAGGCGTCGCTGGCATCGCTGCAGGCCACTCGCCGCAGCTACCAGCTGGCGCTCGATGCCGAGCGCAGCAGCTATCGCGCCCCGGCCCGCAGCGTCGTCGAGCCGATCATGACTTCGCTGTTCGCCACCGCCAGCAGCCGCCCGCGGCGCTCCAGCACCGCCTCCTCCGGCGGGTTGTTCGATTGGGGATCGAGCAGTTCCAGCAGTTCGGACTCCGGTTCGAGTTTCTGGTCGGGCGCCAGTTCCAGCTCCAGCGCCCGCTCGGACTCCGGTTCCAGCAGCGGCGGCTTCCGCAGCGGTGGCGGCATCAGCGGCGGTGGCGGCTTCAAGACCGGCGGCGGCTTCTAGCTGCCTGCCTGCTGGATGCGCCGTTTCAGCCGTGTATCCAGCAGGCCCACACCCAGCAGCACCAGGCTGGTCAACCAGCCGGCGGCCAGCAGGTGGGTCAATGGCAGCAGCAGGCCCAGCACCAGCAGTGCCACGGCACCGAACAGATGCGAGCGTGGCGCCCGACCATACACCACGCGCTTGTACAGCGCGCTGCCCAGCAGGTAGATCAGCGGGCCGGCCACCATCAGCGCGGCATACGCCGGCGTCACCGCCGCCCCCGGGTGGTCCATCACCAGGTCGTTGCCGACCGCGGTGGCAATGATGCCGGCGATCAGCAGCGCATGCACATAGTGGAAGTTGGCGCCCATCCGCCCCGGATCGTCGGCATGGGTGATCGCCTCGGTGGCGTCGCTGCTGGAGATGCCGAAATACAGCCACCACATGGCGAGGGTTCCGGCGAAGGTGGCCAGCACGGCCGATACCACCGCACCGCTCCAGTGCTCCACCTCGCTGAGCACACCGCCGGTGGCCAGCAGTGTCTCTCCCAAGGCAACGATGACGAACAGCTGGCAGCGCTCGGCCAGATGCCCGCCTTCGATGGTCCATTCGCGGGTGTGCGAGCGGCCCAGCCCGGGAAAGGCAAAGCCGAACATCGGCGAAACGTACTCACAGGCCACCGCCAGCGCCCACAGCGCCAGCCGTGCATGGCCCTCGGCCGCCGCACCGGCCAGCCAGAAACAGGCCGACACGCACACCCAGGCCAACATGCGGCGGAAGTTCGGCGCCAACGCATGCGTGCCTCCCACCTCGTACAGCACAAAGGCGGTGCGCCCCACCTGCATCGTCGCGTAGGCCCCGGCGAACACCCAGGCGCGGTCGGCAAAGGCCTCGGGAATGGACGAGGACATCAGCAGTGCCAGCAGCATCGTGGCAAACAACAGCCCGCGGATGCGCGGCGCCTGCGGGTCGAACCAGTTGCTGACCCAGCAGGCGTACTGCCAGCCCAGCCACACCGCAAACCACAGCACCAGCGTCTGCAGCACCCCGGCCAGGCCCAGGTGGTGCAGCAGGTGGTGGCTGAGCTGGGTGACCGCGAACACGTACACCAGATCGAAGAACAATTCTTCGTAGGTGACCCGTGCGTGGTGGCCATCGCGCTGGCGCAGCGCCGGCAGGCGCAGGGGTGTGCTCATCGGACGCCCTCAGCGCGCCAGGCGCCAGTAGACAAGACCGGCCAGCAGCGCCGGCACCGCAAACACCAGCAGCAGGATCGGCGCCTCTTCCCTGAAGGCGTAGCCGGCCCGGTAGACCCCCACCCACAGATTGGCCAGCGCCAGCACCAGCCAGGTGGCAACGAAGGCCAGCAACGCGGTCGGCAACTGCGAGCTGCCCACGCTCCAGAGACGCCCGAACAGCATGAACACCGCCAGCAGCAGCACACCGGCGATGATGACCAGAAGTACGTGCATGTCTCACTCCCCTCAGCCCGGGTGCAGGCTGGCACGGGCCGATTCTGCGCGCCAGACGATGATCGTGTTTTCACCATCCAGGCCCACCGAACAATGGCCTGCATGCGGCATGGATGGCAAATGCGAACCGTTCCCATTAATATTCCATCACCGCGCAGGGATCGTCCTGTTGCGCGACCCGCCTTTCACCCTCGCCCGTTCCGGATGCACGAGTCGCCCTCATCGCCACTGCCCGCCGCACCGCTGCTTTCGTCACTGGTGCGCCACTACGAGGAACTGGTCGACTACCTGCGCCGTCGCTTCCGCTCGCCCGGATTGGCCCGCGAAGTGGTGCACGAGGTCTGTCTGCGCCTGCTTGAGCGCCCGGCCGTGCAGGACGCGCGGCAACCGATCGCGCTGTTGCGCCGCATCGCCCACGACGCTGCGGTCGACCGTTGCCGTGCCGAAGACCTGCGCCGGCACTGGGTGGAGCCGCGCGCCGAACTGCCCGATGGCGCCTGCGCGCGACCCGGGCCGGAACAGCAGGCACAGGGACAGCAGGCGCTGCAGCGCTTGAGCACCACCATTGAACGCATGCCCTGCCGGCGCCAGCAGGTGTTCATCCTGCACAAGATCCACGAGCTGCCGCAGGCCGAAGTGGCACAGCGCATGGGGATCGGCCTGAAGGCGGTCGAGCGCCACCTGCGCCTGGCCATGGCCGATTGCCGACTGCACGCCGGGCCGCAATGAAGCCGGTGCCTCCACCGCAGCCGCCGACCGAGCCGGTTGCTACCGAACAGGTGCTGGAGCAGCATCGCGATGCGCTGAAGCAGCGCTTTCCGCTGCCGCCCCCGGCCGCCCTGCAGCGCCGACGCGGCGGACGCATCGCAAAGAGTGTGCTGCCCGTGCTGCTGGTGGCCATCAGCGCCGTGTGCATCGCCGACCCGGCCTGGCAGGTGCGCGACTACCAGACCGCCGTGGGCGAACGGCGCCAGATCACGCTGCCCGATGGCAGCCATGTGCTGCTCGATGCCGGTACCCGGCTGCAGGTACGCCGCCACCTCCGTTCGCGGCAGGTGCTGCTGGCACAGGGCCAGGCGCGCTTCGACGTGCGGCATTCGGCGTGGCGGCCGTTCCAGGTCGAGGCCGGGCCGGTGCATGTGCGCAACTACGGCACGGTGTTCGACGTCGACCGCCAGGGCGACCTGAGCGAGGTGACCCTGTGGCGCGGTGAGGTCGGCGTGCGCGTGGAGGGCGGCGGCGCCGAACAGCGGCTCAAACCCGGACAGCGCCTGCTCGCCCAGGCCGGCTCACTGTCACCGCCGGAGCCGGCCAGCCCCGATCGCGCCGACTGGACCCGCGGCCGCCTGCAGTTCGATCGCCTGCCGCTGTCCGAGGTGCTGCGCATCCTGCAGCGCTATCACGATCGCCCGATCGTGCTGGACGATCCGGCGCTGGGCCCGTTGCAGGTCTCCGGCGTGTTCGATGCCGACCGCGCCGAAACCGCCGTGGCGCTGTTGCCGGAGATCCTGCCGGTACAGGTGCATACCGCCGCCGACGGCAGCCTGCACCTGCGCGCGCGCCGGTGATCCTCCCTGCAAGGCTGAGGGTGGGTTGCGCGCCGTCCCATCCGGCAGGTGCTTGAACCCCTCCGAAGGACCCTGCATGACCCGCCCCGTTCCGCCCGCCGCCCTGCGCCGGCTGGCCCCCGCCCTGCTCGCGGCCTGCCTGTGCGCCGCGCTGCCCGTTGCCGCGCAGACCCGCGCCCCCGCCACCGTGGAACTGCACCTGCCGGCCGGGCCACTGCCGGCGTCGCTGAACGCACTGGCCCGGCAGAGCGGCATCCAGCTGCTGTTTGCCGCCGACAGCACCCGCGGCCGCAGTGCGCCCGCGCTGGAAGGCCGCTACACACCGCGCGACGCGCTGCAACGCCTGCTGGCCGGCCACGCGCTGACCCTGCAGGAACGTTCGCCCGGCGTGTTCGTGGTGAGTGCCGCTGCGGCACCGGCACCGGCCCCCGCAAAGGCCAGCACCCCGGCGCGGGCCACCCCGGCTGCGGGCCCGACCTCGCTGGCACGCGTCACGGTTTCGGCTTCCACCGCACGCATGCCGCAGGGTGAAACCGCCATGCCCAACACCATCACCGTGCTGACCCGCGAGGACATTGCCCAGCAGCTGGCGCTGGGCTCGGACATGTCGCGCGTGCTGTCGGCGCAGATTCCGGCCTTCGCGCCCGCGCGCGAGAAGATGTCCAACTACGGCGAGAGCATGCGTGGCCGCGGCATCCTCTACATGGTCGACGGCGTGCCGCAGTCCACCCCGCTGCGTGATGGCTCGCGCGATTCGCACACCATCGACCCGGCGATGATCGAGCGCATCGAGGTCATCCACGGCGCCAACGCGTTGCAGGGCATCGGCGGCACCGGCGGCATCGTCAACATCATCACCCGCAGTGCCCCCACCGAACCCGGCGCGTTCCTGCTGGACAGCAACCTGACCTACAGCAGCGCCCTGCCCAACCGCCACGATGACAACGGCCAGCGTGCCTCGGCTCTGGTGGGCGTGCGCGGCGATCGTTTCGACCTCGTCGCCGGCCTCGCCTACGAGCGTCAGGGCCTGTTCCATGATGGCGAGGGCCGCTCGATCGGTACCAATGCGCAGGGCGAGCTGATGGACTCGACCTCGTCCAACGTGTTCGCCAAGCTGGGCTGGAACCTGGCCGAGGGCCATCGCCTGCAGGTGATGGCCAATCGCTACGAGCTGCGTGGGCTGGACAACTACGTGGCGGTGAATGGTGATTTCCGTACCGGCCGGCCGACCGTTTCGGTGCCCGGTGATACGCCGCTGGACCCGCCGATGAACCGCTCGCGTTCACTGACCGTGGATTACAGCGCCGCCGATCTGCTGGGTGGCCGCTTCCAGGCCCAGGCCTTCGCGGTGGACTTTGAAGGACGCTATGGCGCCAGCCAGTGGGACCCGTGGGGCAACACCGGCGCCAACGCCGCCTGGGACCAGACCCAGAACGAATCGGACAAGCGCGGCTTCAAGCTGACCCAGAGCTGGACCCGCATTGCCGACACCACGCTGGACGTGACCGTGGGCCTGGATGGGCTGCGCGATCGTACCCATCAGGTGCTGCTGGCCAGCGGCATGAACTGGGTACCGTTGACCACCTACCAGAGCCTGTCTCCGCTGTTGCAGCTGCACTGGTGGCCGACCGATCACCTGATGCTGTCCGGTGGCCTGCGTTACGAGAAGGGCGAGCTGGAAGTGGGTGACTACACCACCCTGCCGCGCTACGGCGCGCGCAAGGTGGCCGGTGGCAAGCCGACCATGAGCGAGACGCTGCCCAACATCGGCGCAGTCTGGTACATCAACGACCGACTCAACGCGTACGCCTCGTATTCGGAGGGCTACACGGTGGCCGACGTCGGCCGCGTGCTGCGCGCGATCAATCGCGACGGCCAGCGCGTGGACAACCTGGTCGACCTGTCGCCGGTAGTGTCGGACAACCGCGAGATCGGCCTGGAGTACGACGACGGCCGCTTCAGCGGTGACATTGCCTACTACACCTCCGAATCGAAGCTGGGTTCGGTGCTGGTCTACGATGCGGGCATCGACGCCTACAACGTGCAGCGCCAGGCCACCCGCGTGGAAGGCTTTGAAAGCAACCTGCGCGTGCGCCTGGGTGATGCCCGCCTGGGCCTGGGCTATGCGCGCGCCAACGGACGCTACGACGCCAACGTCGATGGCCGCCTGGACAGCGACCTGGCCGGCGTCAACATCGCGCCAAACCGGCTGACCGCGTTCTGGGAACAGAACTGGACCCCGCAGCTGAGTACCCGCCTGCAGGCCAGCCATGCCTTCGACCGCGATTTCGACCAGCTCGGCAACCGCGTGGCGACGTTCAACGGCTACACCACGATGGACCTGGTGGCGCGCTACGCGTTGAACAAGCACAGCTTCACCCTGGGCGTGCAGAACCTGGCCAACAAGCAGTACATCAGCTACTACTCGCAGACCACGCCGTCGAACCCGAGCTACTTCTCCGGCCGTGGGCGGGTGCTGAGCCTGGGCTGGCAGTACCGGTACTGAGCCATGGCGCCCTTATGGGAGCCATGAAATCTATGCGCGACGCGATGAAGGAGGCCCATGCTAGTTTCTGGGCCTCCTTCAGACGGACATGCACCATGCGCAGTTCCCTGCTTGCTTTCGCCCTCGCTGCCACACTGCCTGTCATCCAGGCACATGCCGCTGAGGCACCGCTGCCGCAACTGCGCGCCTATACCGTCGACGCCTCCTGGCTGCAGCCGATGGCACCGCTGCAGATTGCCGACCACACCTGGCAGATCGGCACCCAGGAGCTGACCGCCCTGCTGGTGCAGACCCCTGACGGCGCGGTGCTGCTGGACGGTGGCATGCCGCAGATGGCCGACCACCTGCTGGCCAACATGAAAGCGCGCGGGGTGGCCCCGCAGGATCTGCGATGGATCCTGCTCAGTCATGCGCATGCCGACCACGCAGGACCGGTGGCGGAACTGAAACGGCGTACCGCTGCGCATCTGGTCGCCAATGCCGAATCGGCCGTGCTGCTGGCACGTGGCGGCAGCAACGATCTGCACTTCGGCGATGGGATCACCTACCCGCCGGCCAGTGCCGACCGCATCGTCATGGACGGTGAGACTGTCTCCCTCGGTGGCATCACCTTCACCGCCCACTTCATGCCCGGCCACACCCCGGGCAGTACCGCCTGGACCTGGACCGACACGCGCAACGGCAAGCCGGTGCGCATCGCCTACGCCGACAGCCTGAGCGCGCCGGGCTACCGGTTGCAGGGCAATGACCGCTATCCGCGTCTGGTCGACGATTACCGGCGCAGCTTCGCCACGGTGCGCGCCCTGCCCTGCGATCTGCTGCTGACCCCGCATCCCGGCGCCAGCCGCTGGGATTACGCCGCCGGCAGCAAGGCGGCGGTCAACGCAATGACCTGCAAGGACTACGCCGATGAGGCCGAGAAGAAATTCGACGCGCAGCTGGCCAAGGAAACGGCATCGCACTGATCCTGTAGAGCCGAGCCGATGCTCGGCTTGCCGGCCGCAAACAGCCGAGCGTGGGCTCGGCTCTACACAGGACGCGTCGAGAGGTGCCGGTCAGACCGATCGGCACCCGCCGTCTATCAGCCGCCCTGCCCATGTTGGGCGAACGGCTCGGTGCTGCCATCGGTGCGCACCAGCTCGACGGTGTACGGCTGCACGTAGCCATCGGGCATTTCCATGCCCGGCGAACCGGCCGGCATGCCCGGCAACACCAGCCCGCGCGCAGCCGGGCGTTCGGCCAGCAAGCGCTTGATGTCCGCAGCCGGAATGTGGCCTTCCACCACGTAGCCGCCGATCTCGGCGGTGTGGCAGGAGGACTTGCCGACCGGCACGCCGAGGCGGACCTTGATCGGGTTCATGTCGTCGGTATCGCGCACATCCACCTGGAAGCCGGCGGCCTTCAGATGGTCCACCCAGACGCCGCAGCAGCCGCAGCTGGATGTCTTGTGCACGATCGCAACCGGTAGTGCCGGATCGACCTGGGCCACGACGGCCGGTGCCGGTGCAGCTTCGCTGGCGACCGGGGCGACGCTGGATTCGTCGGCAGCGCGCGCGCAGGCGGCGGTGGTCAGAACGGTGCCCAGCAGCAGGCCGAGGGAGAGAGAACGGTTCATGGAATGATTCCTTTGCAATAGCGGGCAATGCAGCCCGCCGCCCGCGCATTGAAGGCACAGGCAGAGACAAGAATGTGTCGTGCAATCGAGACGGACGCAGCACGCCCGCAAGGAATCAACCGATGGGGGGGCGCAATGGGTCGAGCATCGGCGGCGGCGCCCGTTGCGACGAACTCGCCGCCAACGGCGCCTCTCGCCAGGGCGAGGCCGGTGTTCGATTCGCGGTCGCCAGCATGCCCAAGCAGGCAGGCGGGCACTCACACTCTCCGCTCTGGCAGGCCATCGAAGCCGCATCATCGCAGCAGCCAGCCACGCTCATCGCAGCCGAGTGCGGTGCGGCGCAGTGTTCCTGGCCGGCCGTTCCGCTGTACGCAGGCACGGCAAACGCCAGCGCCGGTGCATTCAGCACCAGGGCAACGAGCAGCATCCATCGCAGCAGCAGGCCAGGCAGGTTCACCCCTTGATGATAGCCGATGCGGATGTCACGCAGAGGCCGTTGCCATCGCCCGCATCCGCACTGGAATCGACTTGGCCGCCGGAGTGCCACTGATCCGGTCGTAGTAATCCAGCGGCAGCAGCGGATTCAGTTCCGGGTAGTAGCCTGCCAATGCACCGCGCGGCATCGGGTAGTCCAGCACGGTCAGCCCCTCGATGCGCCGGTCCACGCCGTCGGCGCTGATCGTTTCCAGGCTGACCAGCGCTTCCTTGGCCAACCCGCGCGCCAGGCGGTCTTCGATGTTCATGAACAGCACCATGCGATCGTTGTACACGCCGCGGTAGCGATCGTTGTAGCTGTAGATGGTGGTGTTGTACTGGTCATGCGAGCGCACGGTAGCCAACCGCAGCATCTCCGGGTCGTCCACCGGGTCATCCACGTCCAGCCCGGGCATCAGCAGAATGTTGGCCTTGCCATTGGGCGTGGGCCACACCCGGCGGCGCGGCGGGATGTCCAGATGGAAACCGTGCGCCTGCTGGATGCGCGTGTTGAAGCCGGCGTAGATCTCCGGGTACACCGCGGCGATCAGCTCACGGATGGGCACGTAGTCGTACATGCAGCCTGCCCAGTCGACCCGGCTGTGCGGCAATGTGGCCATCGCCATGCGGCAGACGATCTCCACCTCCGGCAGCACCTGCGCGCTGACCGGTTCCAGCACGCCGCGCGATGCGGTGACGTTCGACATCGCATCCTCGATGGTGACGAACTGCTCGCCGGCTGACGTCACGATACGTTCCGAGCGTGCCACCACCGGCAGGATCAGGGCATCACGGCCATGCACCAGATGCCCGCGGTTGAGCTTGGTGGCGATGCCCACGGTCAGCTCCAGGCCGCGCATCGCCTCATAGGCGCGCGGTGTATCGGGCACGGCATGGATGAAGTTGCCGCCCAGGCCGATGAATACCTTGGCGCTGCCGTCCAGCATCGCCTCGATCGACTCGACCACATGATGGCCATGTTCGCGCGGCGGATCGAAACCGAACACCTGCTGCACCCGGTCCAGATAGGCCGGCTTGGGCTTCTCGTCGATACCCACGGTGCGATCGCCCTGCACATTGGAGTGCCCACGGATCGGGCCGATGCCCGCGCCGGGCTTGCCGAAATTGCCGCGCAGCATCAGCAGGTTGGCCACCTGCTGCAGCAGGCGCGAGCCGTACTGGTGCTGGGTCAGGCCCATTCCATAGCAGATCACCGTGGCCTTGGAGCGGATGTAGATTTCCGCACAGCGGCGGATCTGCGCCTGCGAAATGCCGGAGACCCGCACGATCTCCTCCCAGTCCTGCGCCATCACATCCTCGCGCAGCGCCTCCAGGCCCACTGTGTGTTCGGCCAGGAAGTCGTGGTCCAGGACACGCTCGCCCTGTGCTTCACGCTCGAACATCACCTTCATCATGCCCTTGATCAGCGCCAGGTCGCCGCCGATGCGGATGTGCACGAACTCGCTGGTGATCTCGGTCGAACCGAAGGTGGCCATCTGCACCACATCCTGCGGCTCGGCAAAGCGGATCAGGGCGCGCTCGGGCATCGGGTTGACCGCCACGATCGGAATGCCGCGTTTACGCGCCTCGACCAGGTTGCTCATCATCCGCGGCGAATTGGTGCCGGTGTTCTGGCCGATGACGAAGATCGCCTCTGCGTGCTCGAAGTCCTGCAGCACGATGGTGCCCTTGCCCACCCCGATGGCCGGCGGCAGACCTCGGCTGGTCGGCTCATGGCACATGTTCGAGCAATCCGGGAAATTGTTGGTGCCGAACTCGCGCACGAAGATCGAATACAGGAACGCCGCTTCGTTGGGCGTGCGCCCGGAGGTATAGAACTCGGCCTGATGCGGGCTGTCCAGCGCCTGCAGGTGACGACCGATCAGCGCGAACGCCTCGTCCCAGCTGCACGGTACGTAGTGATCGGTGGTCGCGTCGTAGCGCATCGGCTCGGTCAGCCGGCCCTGCATCTCCAGCCAGTAGTCGCTCTGCGCCATCAGCTCGGTGACCGTGTGCTGCGCGAACAGCTCGCGGCCAGCGCGGAACTGCGTTGCCTCCCAGGCCAGGGCCTTGGCGCCGTTCTCGCAGAACTCCAGCTTCTTGCGCTCGTCGGCATCGGGGAATGCGCAGCTGGGGCACTTGAAGCCGCCCGGCTGGTTCATCGCCAGCAGCGCCTTGGAGCCCTTGCCGATCACGCTCTGCTGCAGCAGCACCTTGGCGGTGGCGCCAGCGGCACCCCAGCCACCGGCCGGTTGGTTGTAGGGTTTGTAACGCGGCGGCTTCTGCTCGGACATGTTCGGCGACCTGGTCTGAGGAACTCAACGACGAACGGCCGCACAGAATCGGCCGCCTGCGGGCGCCTTGCCCGCCGCTCCAGTCAATCACGGCCCCTGCCAGCGCGCCAGAGGCCCATGCTGCTTAGCGGCCAGCGTGGCATGGCAACGGTTACACCTGCGTCAGCGGCCGGGTACTGCGCTATCCTCGATTTCGCAGGCACTTCGTTGCCTGCGCACCTTCCCTGCCCGGATGCGCTGCATGCCCGACCCGACCCCGCCACACACCCCGCCTGCCGGCACGGCCCAGCGCCCGCTGCATCGCTGGCGTGGCGGACTCCCGCAGCCGCAGCTCGATGTGGTGGCCGAAGAGGTGCCGGTTGCGATGCGCTACAACGGCGCCGCGTTCTCGGTGATGATGGCCACGCCGTGTGACCTGGAGGACTTCGCGCTGGGCTTCTCGCTCAGCGAGGGCTTGATCACGGCGCCCGCGCAGCTGCTGGCGGTCGAGGTGAGGCCGCAGCTGGAAGGTATCGAACTGCAGATGACCGTGGCTGCGGATGCGCCCGGCGCCGCGCTGGATCCGGAGGCAGAACGCCTGCTGCCCGGCCGTGGCGGCTGCGGCCTGTGCGGCACCCGCCAGCTTGAGGATGTGCTGCGGCCCCTGCCGCCGATCCGCGAACGCCGCACCTACGCACCGGCTGCGCTGCAGCGTGCCCTGGCCGCACTGGCACAGCACCAGCCGATGAATGCGGCAAGCGGCGCCATTCACGCAGCGGCCTGGGCCGACGCCAGCGGGCGGATCGGCTGGGTGCGCGAAGATGTTGGCCGCCACAACGCGCTGGACAAGCTGATCGGCGCTTTGCACCACAACGAGCACGCCATCGACGGCGGCCTGCTGGTGATTTCCAGCCGCGCCAGCTACGAGATGGTCAGCAAGGCAGTGCGCGCCGGCGCCAGCGTACTGGCCGCCGTGTCGGCGCCGACCGCACTGGCGATCGACCTGGCCCGCAGTGCCGGGCTGTGCCTGGTCGGGTTTGCGCGTGAGAGCGGCTTCAATGTGTACACCCATCCCGACCGGCTGCAGGCGGGCGAACCGCTTGGGTAGAGTCGACCGTTGGTCGACTATCGCGCGAAGCGCAGGGTTCTCGCTGTCTGATGGAAGAGCAGTCGACTAACAGTCGACTCTACCGAAAGGCAGTCGACCAGCGCGCCGACCCACCGCTTGGGTAGAGTCGACCGTTGGTCGACTAACGCGCGCAGCGCGGAGGTTTTCGCCAACCGAAACGCGGAACGGTGCGTCAGCGCAATGCCACCTTCGGGAAATCCACCGGCACATCGAAGGCCACGTTGACGTAGTTGGTGAACAGGTTGAGCGCCACGTGCGCCAGGATCTCCACGATCTGCTCATCATCAAAGCCCGCCGCACGCAGTGCCTGCACGTCGCCGTCTGCGATCTGTGCACGCTGCTCGACCACCTTCAGCGCGAACGCCAGTGCGGCCGCAGTGGCCGGATCGCTGGACTGGCCGATCTGCGCGGCCGCCATCTGCTCGCTGCTGGCCCCGGCCTTGCGGCCCAGCGCGGTGTGCGCGGCCAGGCAGTACTTACACGCGTTGCGGTTGGCGATGGCCACGGCAATCTTTTCACCCAGCAGCGGCGACAGTCGCCCGCCCGCCAAGGCGCCGAACGAAGCCCACATGCTCTGCAGGGCGGCCGGCGAGTTGGCCACGGCGCGGAACATCGCCGGGGTGGCGCCAAAGGCGGCGTGGACCTGGCCCAGCAGGGCCTGGCGATCGGCCGTGGTGTGGGTGGCATCGATCAGGGGGATACGGGACATGGGGAATCTCCTTGGAAACGCGCCCGGGATTGGACGACCCGGCCATCCTAGGTAGACTCCATGGACGATATGTGCCACATCAGCCACATCCATTGTCCATTCGTCCATGAGCGTCTCCACCGACCCCGCTGCCCGCCCGGCGCCTGATCGCCTCTCCTCCCTGCTGGAGCGCTTCCGCGTGCAGGCCGCGCTGTTCCACAGCGGGCCACTGTGCGGGCGTCATGTCTTCGCGCCGCAGCCCGGGCGCGCCTTCCTGCACATCCTGCGCCAGGGGCAGATGGAAGTCCGGCACCCCGATGGGGATGCGGTCCTGCCACGGCTGAAGATCGACACCCCCAGCCTGCTGCTGTACCCGCAGCCGCTGCACCATGTGTTCCACAACGCGCCGCTGGATGGCCCGGACTTCACCTGCGCCACGCTGGATTTCGATGGTGGCGCGCGCAACCCGGTCGTGCAGTCGCTGCCGCCGGTGATGGTGGTACCGCTGGCCGCCGTCGGCGAGCTGGACGACACCTTGCGCCTGCTGTTTGCCGAAGCCGACCGCCAGCGCTGCGGGTCGCGGTTGCTGACCAATCGCCTGTTCGAAGTGGCATTGATCCAGATCCTGCGCTGGGTGGTCGATCATCCGGATGCGGCGGGGGTCAGCCATGGGTTGATGCGCGGGCTGTCCGATGCGCGGCTGGCACGCACACTGGTGGCGATGCACCAGGCGCCCCGGGACGAATGGACGCTGCCACGCATGGCTGCGACCGCCGGGATGTCGCGCAGCGCGTTCGCTGTGCTGTTCAAGGAGGTGATGGAGGCCACACCGGCCAGCTACCTCCTGGACTGGCGATTGAGCCTGGCTTGTGCACAGCTGCGCGCGGGCGTTGCGGTCAAGCAGGTGGCGATTGAGGTGGGGTTTGCTGATACCGCGTCACTGTCCAAAGCCTTCCGCAAACGGCTGGGCGCATCGCCGCGTGCGTGGTTGGCCGCAAGCGCAGCACAGGCTGGGTAGATGGATGAGAGGTAGAGTCGACCGCTGGTCGACTATCGCGCGAAGCGCGGGGTTCTCGCTGTCTGATGGAAGAGCAGTCGACTAGCAGTCGACTCTACCGAAACCCGCGCCGACCAACCGATTGGGTAGAGTCGACCGCTGGTCGACTATCGCGCGAAGCGCGGGGTTTTCGTGGCCTGACCGGAAGGCGGTCGAGCATGGCTCGACGCCACATGGCAGCCGACTAGCGGTCGGCTCTACCACAAGCGCTGTCCGCGCGTTGGCCCATGGCCTAACTGGCCGCCCCGTCGTTCTTCGCCAGCAACCCGGCGATGCGCTCGGCCACCTGCGCGCGCACCGCTTCATCCAGCTGGCCTTCGTACATCGCTTCGTAGATCCACAGGCCATCGGCCGCCAGCCGCGCCACGAAATTGTCGAGCGCGGTGGAATCAACACAGCCTGCCTCCGGCGCAGAGGGTGCCCAGCGGCGTACCGCCGGCCCCCATGGGCGCTCATCGGCCTCCGGGTCGGCCGATTCGAGCATGAACATCAACTCGGCGCGGGTGGCGCTCTGCGCCGACACCCGCACGAAGGTCTGGTAACGCTCCAGTGCGGTCGCCTCATCGGCACGCTTGCCCAGCAGCGCCTCCATCGACGCCTCCCAGGCCTGCACCAGATGCTCGTCAATGCCGCGCAGCAGCGCTTCGCGCGACGGGAAGTGGTACAGCAGGCCGCCGCGGGTCAGCTGGGCTTCGGCCGCTACCGACTCGAAGGTCACCGCACGCACACCGTCACGATTGATCACGTTGACGGCGGCGTCGAGGATGCGGTCGCGCTTGCTGGTTCTCATCACGTCATTTTACTCGATCGGCCGCACCCTCGCGGCCACCGACCCGGCCACGCAGCAGGCGCGCGATGATCGCCGCACCGGCGGCCAGTACCACGGTGATCGCCAGCAGCACGATCTGGTAACCGCGGTCATAGGCCGCCGCGGCCAGCGCGAACCACTCGCCCTGCCCGCCCGCACGCGCGGCATGCAGCGCCTGGGTGAAGCCTTCGCGGGCCAGCGCCGGAATCTCGGCCGAGTCCGGCAGGAACGCGCTGTACATGGCCGCGCTGAGGCTGCCCAGCATCGCCACTGCCAACAACCCACCGAATTCGTAGGACACCTCTTCCACCGACGAGGCCATGCCGGCACGGTGGGGCGGCACGTTGTTGAGGATGGCCGTGGACGCCACTGAGATCGCCGCGCCCATGCCCAGGCCGGTGATCGCCATGCCCGCCACCACCCATTCCAGGCCGTGCGGGAAGCCGAAGGCCACCACCGCCACACCCAGCGCACCGGCCGCCAGACCACCGCAGATCAGCGGGCGCAGGCCAACGCGATGCAGGATGCTGCCGCCCAGCAGCGCGCTGGGCAGGCTCCCCAACGCTGCCACCGACACCAGCAGGCCGGCCTGCAGGGGCGTGAAGCCTGCCACCAGCTGGAAGCGCTGGGTGGTGAGCAGCTGCAGCCCGGCCATCGCGAACAGGGTGAACACCGCCGACAGCGTGCCGGCCAGGAACGCCGGATTGCGGAAGATCGTGAAATCCAGCAACGGGTATGGCAGCTGCTGCTGGCGGCGTGCGAACGCCGCGCCGGAAACCACGGCCAGCAGCAGTGCGCCGGCGCCCAACGCGTACGACGGCGGTGTGGCGATCAGCGATTTGATCGCCAGCACCAGCCCGGACAGCGCCGCCAGTGCCAGCAGCGAGGACAGCAGATCCCACGGGCGCGCGGTGTCGCGCAGTCCTTCCGGCGCCAGCAGCACGGTGGCCACGAAGGCGACCACCACCACCGGCACGTTGACCAGGAACACCGAGCCCCACCAGAAGTACTGCAGCAGCCAGCCGCCGATGATCGGGCCCAGGGCCGCACCGACGATCGCCACCGAGCCCCAGATGGCGATGGCGATATTGCGCTCGCGTTCTTCGTGGAAGCTCAGGCCGATCAGCGCCAGCGTGGCCGGCATCATCGCCGCCGCGCCCACCGCCAGGAACGCACGCGCCGCGATCAACTGCGCAGCGCTGCCAGCGAAGGCCGCGCCCAGCGAGGCGATGCCGAACACCACCAGGCCGATCAGGAACATGCGGCGATGGCCGATTCGGTCGCCCAGCGTGCCTGCACCCAGCAACAGGCCGGCCATCACCAGCGGATAGGCGTTGATGATCCACAGCGCCTGCCCGGCACTGGCCGAAAGTTCTTCGGTCAGGGTGGGCAGCGCGGTGTAGAGAACGGAGTTGTCGAGCGTCACCAGCAACAGGCCGGCGGCAACGGTGAACAACAGCGCCCAGCGACGGGCGCGCGACAGGGCCGGAGCACCGACCAAGGGCTGGGACAAAGCCATGGGACAACCTGACAAGGAGGGATACCGCCGTAACTATACCGGACGTCCTGTATAGTTATGAGAGATCAGTGCAGCGATTCAGGTTGGCCGGCGGGCGATGTTCATGTTCAGGCGCCACCGGCATCACCGGCAGTCCTGCGGCAACGCGACGATCGCCGCCACCACCGCCGCCTGCATGCCCTGCCCCACGGCCGGGTCCAGCTCACCGCCGGTGCCGCCATGCTGGCGACGCAGCTCGTCTTCGCACAGACCGCGCACCCGCGCGCGTGCATTCGCGCGCAGGCTGCTGCACCGCCAATCGGTACCGCCCAGCGGCAGCACCGAGTACACCACGCTGTTGCAGGCGTTGTCGGCCCGCTGCTGCAGCGGCAGCCCCGCGAAGTCGCGCGGTTCGCTGCCGCGCTGCGGGTCGAAGTAGCTGTCGGGGAAGGTACGCGCGTACTGCTCGACGTCCACCGCCATGCTGCCACCGGCTGCCAGCGGCATCCGCAGCGGCTGGCCACACCGCACCTGGTCGGCGAGATGCTGGATGTACTGATAAATCGGCCGATCCAGGGTTGGATCCTGCGCCGTCACCGCACTGACCGCCGCCAGCACCGGCAATGATGCACGATTGGCCATGCGCGCCAGCAGACCCGCCTGCGCCGGTTGGCAGCGGTCGCGCAGCGTGGCCGCCAGCAGGAACAGTACGTCGTTGCGGAAGGCGATGTCTTCCACCAGCCGCTGTTCGATGCGCCGCGCGGCGTCGGCGGCCGGTGCAGGAAATGGCACCGTCGTGGGCCGTGGCCAGCACACCACCAGCACCGCAGCCGCTGCCAGCAGGCCCGCAGCCAGGAGCCAGCGCGCACGCATCAGGTGCCGATCGCCGTCAGTGTCGCCGCTGCTGCATCGTAGGATGCACTGGCGATGTCCGCATCGAAGCGCTTGACCCGCAGGCGCCCGGCCAGCCGGTACGGATCCCACAGGTTGCCCAGCGCAATCGGCGTGGCCAGGGTTACATGGATGATCTGGTTCGGCGGCGGTGGTGGCACATGGATGCAGGCCCCATAGAACGGCACGAACAGAAGCTCGTCCACCAACCCGGCATCATTGGTACCCAGCGGCACCACAAAGCCGTCCAGATCCACCGTGCGACCGTCAACGGCATCGACCACACGCGAAGAACCGAACTGCCGGGCCCGCTCCGGGCTGGAATGGTCGATGGCCTGACCGGGCGGCGTACCGGAACCGGTGTCGTCGATCAGGCCGCCCACGCCGTCCATGCCGTTGCGCGACAGGCCGATCTGCGGCGGCGGTCGCTGGTAGCTCACCTCATCGGGGCGCAACGCATCCCAGCGCTCGATGGCGGCATCGTGTGCGTCTGCGCTGGCCGCAGGTGCAGCCCGTGCCACTGCCACGGCATCATCAACGCGCTGCCCACAGCCAGCCAACCACAGGCAAGCTGCGAGTACGAACAGATGTCTACGGTTCATACGCCCTCAGCCGCGCATCGCGCATGGTGTAGGCCGAGCCGGCCAGTTCGTCATCCAGCCGCTCGGCCTGCAGCGTGCCGGCCAGTAAGAACGGCGAGTACATGTCCGGCATCGCGATCGGTCGCGACAGCAGCACATGCACGATCTGGTTCGGCGGCGGCGGCGGCACGTGGATGCAGGCACCGTAGTACGGCACGAACAGGAATTCGGTCAGGCGCCCGTCCTGCGCAGTGGCCAGCGGCACCACGTAGCCCGGCAACCGCACCGGCCGCTGCAGCACCGCGTCCACGGTGCGGAAGGTGCCGAACTGTGGCATGCGACGGTTGCCGTTGTGTTCAACCTGCGGGCCCTCGCCGCGCTCCAGCGCCGCCAGCTCGTCGCCGGGCATCATCTGCAGCCAATCCAGTTCCTGCTCCTGCAACGCCACTGCAGCTTCGTGATCGACTACCGGCGACGGTGGCAACGCCTGCACACCGGTATCGACCGGTCGCTGGCAGGCCACCAGCACCAGCATCATCGGCAGCAGCCGCAGTGCGCGCATGCTCAGGCCCCCGGCGACAGGCCATCGGCCAGCGTACGGCGGTAGGCCAGCCACGCAGGCAACAACCCGGCCAGCGCGCTGATCGCCAGCACGCCCGCCACCCAGGCCAGCTCGCCCAGCTCCGGCCAGACATGGGTGATCGACAGGCCGAAGGTGGCCAGGGCCCAGCCGCGCCCGGCAATGCTGGCGGCCACCAGAAGCACCAACGCCAGCACACAGGCCACCGCACTGGTGGCCACCGCTTCCACCACCAGCAGGCCGGCGATGTAACCCGGCCGCGCGCCGATGGCACGCAGCACCGCCATCTCGCGGCGCCGCTCCTGCAGCGTGGAAACCAGCAGTGCCACCAGCGAGACCATGCCCAACAGCACCACCATCGCGCTGATCAGCTGCAACGCCCGCTCGGCCGTGCCCAGCGACTGCCACAACTGCTGCAGGGTCACACCGGGCAGTATCGCCAGCATGGCTTCGTCGGGATACTCGTTGATCCTGCGTTGCACCGAGAAGGTGGCCACGCGCGAGTTCAACCCGAGCATGAAGGCGGTGATGCTGGTCGGGGTCAGATCCAGCTGCCGGGCCTGCTCGGCGCTGACCTGCTGGCCGGGCAGCTGCACGCCGGAACGCCAATCGACATGGATCGCCTCGATGGCTGGCAGCGAGACCAGCAACGATGAATCGACCGGCGTGCCCGTCCGCTGCAGGATGCCCGCCACCCGGAACGGCTTGTCGGCATGCGTGGCCAGGGTCACCGCGCCGGTGCCATGGGCCAGTACGACCTCATCACCGATGCCGATCTTCTGCGCGCGCGCCACCTCTGCACCGATCACCGCATCGTACAGATCGTCGAACGCATGCCCGCGCGTGAATGCCAGTGCATGGCCCGCGCCGTAGCGGTAGTGCTCGAAGAAGCCGTCGCTGGTGCCGACCACCCGGAAGCCGCGCCAGGAATCGCCCAGCGACAGTGGCACCGCCCACTTCACCCGCGGCAGCGATGTCAGTGCCTGGTAGGACTGCCAGGACACATTGTTGGTCGGTTCGCCGATGTGGAACACCGAGTACAGCAGCAGATTCACCGGCCCCGAGCGTGCGCCGACGATCAGATCGGTACCCGAGACGGTGCTGGCAAACCCTTCGTGTGCCTGTGTGCGCACGCGTTCGACGCCCAGCAGCAGCACCACGCTGAGGGTGATCACCAGTACCGCAAGGCCCACGCTCAACGCACGGCTGCGCAGGCTGGCCCAGGCAAGCTCAAGCATGCGCAGCTCCTGCCTGATTGATCGCCGACAGCGCGACCGTACGGTCGAACAGCGGTTCCAGGCTGTCGTCATGGCTGACCACCAGCACGGTGGTGCCGGCGGCCTGGCATTGCGAGGACATCAGCCGCAGGAACGCGGCGGCCGCCTCACGGTCGAGCGCCGACGTCGGTTCGTCGGCCAGCAGCAGCGCCGGGCGACCAATCAGCGCACGCGCGGCGGCCACCCGCTGCTGCTGGCCGACACTGAGCGTGCCGGCCGGGCGCCGCATCAGCGCCGGGTCCAGGTGCAGGGCGCGCAGCAGGCGCACGATCTCGTGATCCAGCGGTCCACTGATGCGCGCACTGCGCAGCGGAGAGAAACGCAATCCCAGCGCGATGTTGTCACGCACGCTGAGGAAGGGCAGCAGATTGAACTGCTGGAAGATCACCCCCAGGTGGTCGGCACGGAAACGGTCGCGTGCCGGCCCGCGCATGCCCGGCAGTGCGTGGCCCGCCACCTCCAGCCTTCCCCGGCTCGGCAGCAGCACCCCGGCCAGCAGACCCAGCAGCGTGCTCTTGCCGCCCCCGCTGATACCGCGCAGCAGCACGCTGCTGCCCTGTTCGATCCACAGCCGCGGAATATCCAGTACCAAGCGCAGCCCGTAGCCGAACTGCACCTCCTCCAGCGCGATCACCGGCCGTACGCTCACGGTGCCAGCACCACGCGCAGATTGCCCGCGTTGAGCACGCTGCGACCCTGGCCACGGTCGGTGGCGGTATTGACGATGACCTCGTGCAGGCCCGGGAACAGTGTCGGCAGGCGCACGACCAGAGCGCGCAACGCCACCGGGTTCGCACAGCGGTACTGCAGGCTGGCGCTGAAGCCGGCATGGCGGTGCTGCCCTGCCGCGGCGGCTGCTTCAAAACCTTCGGCCTTGGCGCTGCTGCTGGACAGGCGACAGTGCGCTGCGGTGGGCAGAGTCACCCAGCTGCCACCGCTGAGCACAGCAGTGGCGCGTGCCAGCGCTGCGCGCTCGGCTGCGGTGGCCGGTGCGCGCTCGAAATCGACGATGCCGATACCAGGCGCCTGCAGCTCCAGCGCCAGGGTGGCCTGGTCCAGCGCCAGATCGATGGTGGCCTGGCCGTGGACGTGCGCACCCGGGTGGCGAACGTCGTGGGCCTGCGCGGTGCTGGCAGCCAGCAGCAGGAAAAGAGCAGCAGGGCGTTTCATGGGGGAGGCTCCAATTGTTACTATGTAACATTATGGACCACAACCCCACGACGCCCGCAAGGGCCCTGCCCCAGCCGCCAGCATCGGCACGCTGGCATCCCCGCTTCGACCTGGCTGGCGCCGGGCTGTCGCTGGCCTGTGCCGCGCATTGCGTTGCCCTGCCCCTGCTGCTGGCCTTCGTGCCGGCGGCGATGATGGCGCTTCGTTCGTTCCAGCATCCCGGCCACGCGCTGATGACCACCCTGCTGCTGATGTCGCGTTGGGAATGGCTGTTCGCGCTGCTGGCCTCGGCGATCGCCCTGGTCAGCACCCTGGCCGGTTCGCGCAGCCACGGCCAACGCTGGCCCCGGCGGCTGGCGGTGGCCGGTGCCGCGCTGCTGCTGTCTGCATCGCTGTACGCGCCGTTGAAGGAATCGCTGCTCTGGCATGGTCTGGCCACCGCCTGTGGCGGCGTACTGCTGGCGGCGGCGCACCTGGCGAACCGAAGCGCATTGCGCAGATGGCGTGGATCTATCGCAGCCAACGGGCCAAGCCGGCCAGCGGCCGGCTCTACCCATCGATTGCGCTGCCGGTAGTGCCGGCCGCTGGCCGGCAGGAATCTGGCATCCCCGCATGGCGTGGATCTGCCGCAGCCAACGGGCCAAGCCGGCCAGCGGCCGGCTCTACCCATCTCCAGCGGCGCACCTGGCGAACCGAGGCGCATTGCGCAGCCGGTAGTGCCGGCCGCTGGCCGGCAGGAATCTGGCATCCCCACATGGCGTGGATCTACCGCAGCCAACGGGCAACGCCGGCCAACGGCCGGCCCCACCCCTCTCTATTCGTCGAACGGGCGCCGCCCCAGCGTCTGCGTCACGTGGTCCACGAAACAGGTGATGCGCGCGGCCAGCGCGGTATTGCGGTAGTACACCGCGTTGATCGGCTGCCGTACCTCCTGTGTCTGCCGGGCGAACAGCTGCACCAGCCGACCCTCACGCCGGTCCTGGCGGGTCAGGAAGTCGGACAGGCAGGTTATGCCCAACCCGGCGACTGCCATCTGCCGCAGCGTCTCGCCACTGGACGAAGCAATCGCTGGCTCGATCACGAAAGGTCCACCATCGGCGTCGTGCAGCGGCCATTCGTTCAACGAACTGGGCTGGGTGAAGCCCAGCAGGTCATGCTTGTGCAGCTGCGCCAAGCGCGTGGGCGTGCCGTGCCGACGCAGGTATTCGGGACTGGCCACCACGCGGATGCGGCTGTGGCCGATCGGCCGCGCATGCAGGGTGGAATCACGCAGCACGCCGATGCGGAACGCCACGTCGGTGCGCTTTTCGATCAGATCGGTGATGCCCTCATTGGAATTCAGCTCCAGCTCCACCTGCGGGTAGCGCTCGCGGAAGCCCTCCAGCAACGGCACGATCACGTGCAGCATGAACGGCGTGGCGGCGTCCACGCGCAGGCGCCCCACCGGCTGCAGCCGCCGCGCAGCCATCTGTTCTTCGGCCTCGTCCACGGTGGCCAGGATCGTGCGCGCGTACTCCAGGAACGCCGCGCCCTCCTCGGTCAGCTCCAGCCGCCGCGTGGTCCGGCGCAGCAACGTGGTCTGCAGCTTGTCCTCCAGCCGCGCCAGGGTGCGGCTGGTGGCCGAGATGGTCAGCTCCAGCGCCTCGGCCGCCGCGGTGATCGAACCACTGTCGACCACGGCAACGAAGGCCTTCAGTTCATCCAGGGTCGTTTTCATTTTTTACCTGCGCGCAAAAGCATTTCCCGTATACACGGCTTAATCAACAAATGTAAAGCACCCACACTTCGCCCTGTCCCGAGCCCATCGGCTCCCAACGAAGTCCCTGGAGTCCAACATGCGCGTTCCTTCCTTTGGCGTCGGCACCTTCCGTCTGACCGGTCAGACCGTCATCGACTCGGTGCGCAACGCCCTCGAGATCGGCTACCGGGCGGTCGATACCGCACAGATCTACGGCAATGAAGCCGAGGTCGGCCAGGCCATCGCCGAGTCCGGCGTGCCACGCGACCAGCTGTTCCTGACCACCAAGATCTGGGTGGACAACTACGCAGCCGACAAATTGATCCCGAGCCTGCGCGACAGCCTGGCCAAGCTGCGCACCGACTACGTGGACCTGCTGCTGATCCACTGGCCGGCGCCGGGCAATGGCGTTGAGCTGCGCGAGTACATGACCGCGCTGGCCGAAGCCAAGGCGCTGGGCCTGACCCGCCAGATCGGTGTGTCCAACTTCAACATCGCACTGACCCGGCAGGCGATCGACGTGGTCGGCGCCGGTGAGATCGCCACCAACCAGATCGAACTGAGCCCCTACCTGCAGAACCCGGCACTGACCGCTTTCCTGCAGGCGCAGGGCATCACCGTCACTTCCTACATGACCCTGGCCTACGGCAAGGTGCTGAAGGACCCGGTGCTGGCCGCCATCGCCGACAAGCACCAGGCCACCGTGGCCCAGGTCGCGCTGGCGTGGGCGCTGCAGCAGGGCTACTCGGTCATCCCGTCCTCGACCAAGCGCGAGAACCTGGCCAGCAACCTGCTCGCCCAGGACCTGCACCTGGATGCCGATGATCTGGCCGCGATCGCCGCGCTTGACCGCAACGGCCGCGAAGTCGATCCGCCGGGCCTGGCTCCGGCCTGGGACTGAGGCGTCTGGCCATGCGCAGTGCATTGACGCAGCTGCAGGCCGGTGGCTTCAGCATCGGCATCGAAGCACCGCTGGACAATGACTGGACGCCGCTGGGCGAACAGTCACGACGCGCCGCGCAGCGCCTGCCCGGCGAACCGGACCTGCGGCGCCATGCGGAGCTGGCCCGGTTGGCCGACCGCCTCGGCTTCCGTGCGCTGTGGGTGCGCGACGTGCCGGTGTACGACCCGGCCTTCGGCGATGCAGCGCAGGTCTTCGAGGTGTTCAGCTACCTCGGCTATCTGGCCGGCATCACCGAGAACATCCTGCTGGGTACCGCTGCGGTGGTGCTGCCGATCCGTGAGCCACTGCTGACCCTGAAGTCGGCGCGCAGCGTGCAGCGGCTGAGCGGTGACCGCCTGCTGCTGGGCGTGGCCAGTGGCGATCGCCCGGTGGAGTACCCGCTGTTCGGCCGCGACTTCGACAACCGCGGCAGCCGCTTCCGCGAGCAGATCGCACTGCTGCGCGAAGGCGCTACCGCGCACCTGCCGCAGGGCTTGGACGTACTGCCCACCGGTGGCCCCGCCCTGCCGCTGTGGGTGGCCGGCCTCGCCCAGCAGCAGCCTGCGTGGATCGGGCAGCACATGGACGGTTGCCTGGCCTACCCGGGCACGCCACAGGACCATGCGCAACGGGTGGCGGCCTGGCGCGCCGTGGCCGGCAACAAGCCCTATGCCAGCTTCATCCATCTGGACCTGATGGCCGATGCCGATGCCCCGCTGCAGCGCTGGCGCTTTGGCCTGCGCGGCGGCCGCAACGCCCTGCTGGCCGAGCTGCATGCCCTGCAGGCAGCCGGCGTCGACCACATCGGCCTGCAGTTCCGCCGCAACGAACGGCCGTTGGCCGAGACCTTCCACGAAATCGCCGAGTACGTGCTGCCGCACTTCCCGGCCCATGCCGGCACCGCCGCGACAGCCTGACAGTCAACAGTTACCGGAGCTTTGCCATGAAGATGAAGACCCTGGCCGCGATTGCGCTGGCCACCCTGCCGCTGTCCTTCCAGGCCACCGCCGAAGACTGGTATCCCTCTGCCTACGGCGCGAACGACGAGATCGGTGCGGCCAACCTGCTGAGCGCAGAGGTGGTCAAGCATGCAGTCTCGCTGGTCAGGACCGGCAAGACCTATCCGCTGGCGGTGCCGGTGGACAAGAACCTGCCCGCGTTCCGCCATCGCAGCTTCCGCCTGTACAACGTGCAGGTCGGCCAGCAGGCTGGCAAGTCGCTGGGCCCCAACAAGTTCACCTTCAACGATGAACTGGTCAACGCCTGGACCGGCGTTGGCACCCAGCTCAACGGCATCGGCCACATCGGCATCGACAACGTCTACTACAACGGCAACAAGGCCGCCGACTTCGTCACCGTGGACGGCGTGCGCAAGCTCGGCGTCGAGAAGGTACCGCCACTGGTCACCCGCGGCGTCGTGCTGGACATGACCGCGCACTACGGCAAGGCGATCGTGCCCGGCGGCACCGAATTCAGCGTGGCCGACATCCAGGCCGTGCTGAAGAAGCAGGGGCTGCGCCTGCGCAAGGGCGACGTGGTGCTGTTCAACACCGGCTGGCTGGAACTGATCGGCAAGGACGACGCACAGTTCCTGGCAGTGGAACCCGGAATCGGCATGGAGGCCGCGAAGTGGCTGGCCGACCAGGGTATCGTCGCCTTCGGTGGCGACACCTGGGCCTCGGAGGTCTACCCGAACCCGCACGGTGCCGAGGAGTTCCCGATCAACCAGTACATGCTGGCCAAGCGCGGCATCTACAATCTTGAGCTGATCGACAGCCGTGCGCTGGTGCGCGACAAGGCCTGGGAATTCCTGTTCGTGCTCGGCCAGCCGCTGTACGTCGGCTCGACCCAGGTCAACATCAACCCGGTGGCGATCCGATGAGTACCGCCACCGCGCTGCCACCCTTCGCCGGCCGCGGCTTCCGCGTCAGCTATGACGGCCTGGCCGCCGACAATGTCTACAGCGCCGATGGCCGCCACGTGCACTACGCCATCGTCTCCGGCGCCCATGCCGGCGCACGCGGCGAAGCCGCCTGCGAGTGGCAGCAGCTCAGCGAGGGGGTCTATGCCATTTCGTGGCAGGAAGCCGATGGCGCAACGGTCGTGCATGTCGATGACTTCGTGGGCGGACGTTCGCTGGCCTGGTTCACCGCCGCCGATGGCCGCTTCCATCGCATGCAGGGGCCGCTGCGCGTGCTGTGATGTAGCCGCGCAAGCGTAGTTACGGCCTTCCCGCAACCATAGTTATGACCGTCACGCGTGCTGCCAAGGTCAACCTATGGTTGCACCGCAACCATAGGTTGAGACCTTCTATCAGAAGGCTTTCTTAAATCAACGGCATAGACGTTGTGCCTAGTGAAGGAAGAACTTTGGTTGCCTTTATTCAGTTATAGATGTCACGCGGATTCCCGATCGAGGCCTCTCCCTTGGAAAGGCCGCCATCGCGTCGCTACATGGTGAACGGCACCGCTGGGCGTCTCTCGCAACACGTCACTGCGCTCAACGGTTCATGTGCCCATCAAGAGGTCGGAGCCGGGTAAGCGCGGAATCGGTCTATGAACTTGGACCTGCCCTCACAAACACGCATCGTGCGACGTGATCACTTTGCAACGTAGGCCAACATTGTCGCTGACGCTTGCCCGATCGCAACCATTCCGGTCGCCACCGTCACTAGGTTCGCAAGGGTGGCCAGGCGATCCATGAAGGACTTTCCTTCATCGGTGGACATGCTGCTCTTGCCATTCTCGCTGAGGTTGGCGTGCGCGACCGAACATAGCACCGCATCCAGAATTGGTGCGGCCCCCGTGATGAAGTATGTGTCGATCGTGTTGACGACAATCTTGAGTCGATCCAACAGAATCCTCTTCAGATCGTCAGGGAATGAGGACTGCAGTACAAATTCAATCAGTTCGTTTGTGCTACTACGGAGCTCTTGCAACTGTTCAGAGGTCAGAGTCCCGCCGGGCTGCTTGGACTCAAAAAGCTCATCCATACTACTGAGGAACTGAATAGTGTGCGTATCGATAGGCGACATGTAGTCCGCCCAGCGCGTGCCAAATATGTTGCGACTGAATGCAGACAAGAAGCACCCAACCATGTGCTGGTGAGTGTTTCGAGCAAACTGCCGAGGATGATTGGCCTCTAGTTGGGCTACAACTTGACCAGGAAGCGCCATCACACGCCCCACCCTCTCCAAGAGCACAGATGTGCGATCGCGTTGAACGCCGAGAATTGCGCACCACGCGTCGTGCGCAACGATTGTATGGTCTACGTCCCTTCCAGCTTCAACGATCGATAGCAGACGACCTGCGGGGTTGTCTCCGTACATCAACTTCTCCTGCTAAAAGACCGCCTATGCGCTGGCTGGCGGCCGTGAAGATCAGATATCGCCGGCCATCCGGAGCTGGACGCGGTCGAACTCAATAAGATCTGATTGCAACGACGCTTAGGCGCACATGTCAACCACCCTCCACCCGTTTGATTCCAGTGCAGCCAAGTGCGGGGCAGTCACGCGATCTCTGTGAGTTGCGATGGCTAGAAGCTTAGTGGGGCGGGACATGCCAACGTAGAGACCTCGATACGCCCCCTTGATCGATCTAGGGCCGCTGGGAATTGGGGATCCATTGGCAATGCTCTCCATGGCCGCCCCAATGTCATGTCGTTTTAGGTGATGGACTATCCCATCAAGAACTAGAGTGGCTAGGTGTGTTTCACCCTTGACGGATGCGGTGGTGCCAACCTCAATTGAGACAGTCTTTCCGCCATGAGAGACGATGACTGAGTTGTTCAATACGCAGGAATCGGACTTAGCATCGCCATCAATCTCCAGCGCCGCAGCGAACTCACTCTCATCGATCTCATCTTTCAGATGAGGCTTCAGTACATCAAATATCTGAGAGATAGTCTGTGGCCACGTGCTCGTCCCAATCAAGCCTCCAGTTACCACTAGCCTGTATCGAAGGCTACGGATCGGCGCAATGTCAACGCCTTGTCTCTCAAGTGCTCGTAGAAGCCCGCTGGCGTCTCGTACGTCACGAACGAGCTTGCTGCCTCCTGCTCGGAAGCAGAGCAAAAGAGCGCGGGAGATGTCGCGAGTGCGCTTGGATAGGTCGACCGGAGCCACTCCCCATTCCAGTGGATCAGCCAGGAGCGACCGGACGGACTCCTTGCAACTTGTTCCCGATGCAGTCATCGAGAACGAAGGATGGTAGTCAACGACATGGCGCCCGAGTCCCAATTTTGATGAGCCGGTCTTTCTTGAGCAGATCGCCTTGACGGGCAGCCCAGCACGATCCTGGTCACTCAAAGTGTCGATGACTATTTGCCCGAATCGACTGATGACATCAGCAACGTTTCCGTCGTCATACAGAATCACTACCGGCGCGTGCTCGCCCTGTCGCTCGGACACTATCTGCGCAGGATAGTCTTGGACAGAGGAGACGATTGCCGCGATGTCCTCTGAAAAGCGCTTAGTAGAACTTACGGTGAGAGCCCCTTCCTTCGGAAAGGTGAGTTTCCCCTCATCCTTTCCATTGTTAAGTATCCTCTGATTGCGATCACCAAACCTCTGTACGGTCACCGACTCTCCGAAGATTGAGTTCAGGAGATGTTCTTGTTCAGCATCAGTGTCCTGCATCTCATCAATGAGAACCAGTGGATACCTCCATGACGCCGCGCGGGCCACGGAGGGTTGCCTCTTCAGTAGGTGACTTGCGAAAGCAAGCATGTCCGCGTGGCGGAAAATTCCTTCGGAACTCAGTTGATGCTTGATCTCTTCTGCCTGCCTCCATGTAGGGGAGCTCTCGCCAGGAAGACTGCCAATCTCCGTGCCGAGCTTGAGATCTTCGCCTACGTGGATGAGCGTTCCGACGATATCCTCGCCGTTAGTCTGCCTTTTCGCCCAAGCCCTGAGAGTCCACTTCCTCTGCATCAAGTAGAGAGCGTTTCTTTGGAACACGTCATTGTCGATAGAGTCGATCTCAATGCCCTCAGAGCGAAGCAGAGGGAGGGCAAGGTGCGTGTTGATAAATGAGTGAATCGTTCCTATGAAGTGTGGATACGACAATAGTGATGCGCCATGAGAATTCGATGCTAGGCGATTCGATATCTCCGCAGCTGCTACGTTTGTGTGGCTTATTACACAGATGCCCCTGTTGGCGTGCTTCCACTTGGAAGACAGCAGCATCAGCTTGGCAGCAAGGAGCGTAGTTTTCCCACTTCCCGGAGCGGCCTGTACGTCGCAGGAAGTCATTGTTTGGAGAACTGCGGCTCGTTCAGGATCACTGAAGTCCAAGCCAGGCATCAGTTCAGCCAGTAGCGCTAAGTCTTGATCAACGATTGTGGGCAGGGTCATGCGATCTCCTCTTGCGCGGGCTCAGCATCATCATTCTCCGCTGAGGCGCATGCCTCTGGTGCACCAGTGGTTACGTGAAGCAGAGCTTCTCGAAGATAGCAAGGCAGCATGTTCAAGAGATCCTGCCCACTGCCATAGTTTCCAGTGGCGAGAAGCCGAGCCGCGAACTGCGCGGCGACTGCCTTGGAAGCATCGCCTTCGTAGAGTGGCTCATAGATCTCACATGCCATAGCAACCTTGTCTCCGGCATGTTTGCCCTGAAGGAGCGCCCATGCTGCGGCCGCCTCGATCTCCAATTCGGGAATTTTGGACTCGTCGAATTTAAGTCCCTGGGACTTCTTGGCGCAAGCTAGGCTTACAGCGGTGAAAATTAGCTGGGAGCAGTCGCTCAGTGCGAGATCATACTCAAGCGTCCATTGATCTGAGACAAAGACACGGACAGACTTTTCATCCTCCACTTCGACCCTGTCCTTCTTTCTCTGTACCACTGCAGCAGCCTCTGCTGCGGTGTAGTCCTTCTCAAATCGCTTCTGACCCTTCTTCTTTGGCGGATCGACGTAAGTTGCCTGCGTTGGAACGATATCTCTGTCGGTAACGCAACCTACTGGCATACCAACCGATTCGGACCCGTCCGCGCGTTGGAAGATGCGTGCGTAGTGGTACAGTCCGACATCACCGACATTGACGATCGATACGCCGTGGCCTGAAAGAGACAGCCCAGCTGCCTCGGCGAGCGCCGGAAGTAGTAAGGCCTCGCCTGGGCCTTCTACTACCAAGATTCCTCGCGCAAAGAACAGGTTCGCCTTCGTTGCATCAAGAAAGCGCTCCAAGTACTCAAAATCAAGCTTGTCCAGACGGGTGTCCGCTTGCCGGAGCGGATACGTCCGAGATTTCCTGACAAGGATAAGGGACTGCAAAGGAGCGGTGGTCGCAAGGGAAGGGCTATGAGTTGAAAGGACAACCTGTACCGGGGACTGATCGTCCGCGCTCTTGTTCTCCATCAGCCGTAGCACTCGATCCTGAAGCTGAGGATGCAGATGGGCCTCAGGCTCTTCAATGAGCAGCAGCGGAAGCCCCTCTTCGTCACCACTCAACAGAACCAATTCAGTTGCCATGAATAGCGCGTTGTTGTATCCAAGCCCGCGAGCGCACTTCGCATCCTGATCAACGCTCAGCGGTGGAGTTAGCGACAGCTCGAATCTCTCAAGGATCTGGGTAAGGCTACTCGACCCAGCGATACGGATCCGGGAGGAGAGTGCCTCCCCTTCGAAGGACATTCGGGAAAGGTAGTTGGTATTGATGTCATCTTGGACAGTGCCGATGGTCTCATGGCGCTGAATGTCATACTGCGCGCGACTCATCATCCCCACGAGCGTCGCAGGGGGGATGCCGCCTTCAGGATCGAAGTCATTGTTGTCTTGAGAGACCATTGACTTGTGAGCGCCCAGTATCTGCGAAAGTCGCGAGAGCCTGCCGGGCCGAAGCTCAGCTTCTGCATCTCGGAGAGGGCGTAGGTAGGTCGCCCGGACCAGTTCTCGCACAGCAGCACCGATCTCGGGCCCTGATCCATCCGCGCCACACCGTGTAACTGAGAATACTCGTGACCGCCTGCCCGGAGTAGCCGGAAGCCGTGTCGCCTGCAGGTGAAGGATCAGCGATCTGCTGCCATCCTTCTCGTAGGTAAGCCATTCCAGAACAGCTGCTTCCTGGGAGACGGACAGTTCCTTCAAGCATGCCTGGATCGTCAGTGTCTCAGCCTGCGCTACACCATGCACATGGAAGTCCGACTCCTGGATTCGGACGCTTTCATAGCTCGTGGTCCAAAGGAGCAACCGGATGGCATCGATGATGGTCGTCTTGCCAGCGTCGTTTTCACCAATTAGGACGTTCAAGCCCTTGTTGAGTGTGAGATCCAACTTCGGCGATGACTTTGTGTCTCCAAATCCTCTGAAGCCGCTCGCCTTGATGCTGTGTAGGTACATGATCTATTTCCCTATTGGCTCAATGTTCCGTAACTGCAATAACGTCTACTTCTCAAGGCAACTGAGGTGGCGGAGCGTGCCCAAGTCGCTCTGCAATTTTCCGCTGCTGAGACGTCAACGCCGGCCAGATGAGATGCACTCGACTGACCGGCATCGCTCTGAGATCGTCCCTATGCTTATCATTTGATAGAGAGATCTTGAAGAAGCTGGGGTTGTGGTCGATCTGGTGCTTTTTGAGGCGCCAAAGCACAACGAACGCATACTTCGGCGTAAGCCTTCCATTCTTTCTGTAGTAGGCGAGCGCATTGGGCAGAATGTCTCCCTTTCCGGCTCCCTCGCTTGCCTCGGCGTCACTGACTCTCTGCAGCCGCTCGATGCAGCTGTCCTGGCGCATCCTTTCCGTGAGCCTAGAAAGCTTGGTCCGCGCGTCGGCCTCGCTTAGCTTCCGGCCATCTTCATAGACAGCGACCTTGAACCTAAGAATGCAAGTCGAGCCAACGAGCATCGTGTTCTGATTCATCTCGTTCGCAATCTCGAACTGATACCTAAGCTGCTCTTGCTCACACAGCTCGCAGGTGACTGCTGGCTGCTCGTGATCAATTGTTCTCTCAGTGAACCTCCACTCAGAGAAAGCTTCTGGAAGTGAATTCGCTACAGAAAGCGGGACGATGTTGTCCCTCACGCGTTCAACAAACTGCTGCACTTGACGCTCCCTCATCTGCGCAATCTGACGCTGCATGGCCCAACCAAGCTTCAATCGCTATGGCCTGCCCCTTCTCTCGCATCGTGGGAAAGGGCACGGTTATTTATGTATCTTCAACTTCCAGACTATAGGAGCTCTCTCTCGTATCCCTTTCAGAAGGTCGCACGTAATACTGCACGCCTGCTATTTGCCCCTGAGAACCACTCCTAGTCTGTCGCTGATACTGTGACGCTCATCACACCATCGCCCGATATTAAGCTCAGCGAGACATTCCAACAAGCCCTTGGCAATCCGATGCACTAGCCACTGAGCCACCGGTTCAGCGCACGATGAGCGGCAGTCTGGCCTGTGGTGGGCGGCAGCGCCTCCCGCTCGTTGCGGATCGATCCGAATGGGCTGGTGCCGCATTTCGCCTGAAGCGGCTCGATCCTAGGGCAATTGGTGTGGTTAACAATTCAGCGTATAGCCGGATTCAGTGATCGGATTTCGTGCTGCCGCAAGTGTGCAGCAGTAAAAGTGCAGAAGTCCGCTTCTGGCCGGAAGCGGACATTGGGATGGCTTGGTGACTGAGCCGGTTGTGACGTCCGCTTTGGACCCAGAGCAGACCTTGCGCGCTCTGGCGAATTAGGACGCTTTGTCGAGGATGGGGCGGAGATCCACCCTTAGCCTTAAGGGGAAAGATGAGCCGCGGATGAGAGTGAAGTTCTTCAGGCAACGTTTCTCTTGGACAGTCGACATTTTTCTGGACACGAATTGCCCCAAGTACGAGCTGAGGGGCAGAACTCACCCAGATGGCGTGGTAAAACACATCCGAACTCACCCCTAGGCACTAGCCGTATGAAGATTCCTGCCGACCTAATAGGCGCTCTCGTCGGCCCCACCGCCAGCCTTACAACGGATGTGGCCTCGGCAGTATGGGAAGAGGCGCTAGACGAGAACGTCCTGGGTAAGGTTCCCGTAGTCTCCGTTGTGCTTGCCGTACGTCAGGGAGCGGCGGCAGTATGTGATCGTCTGTACGCCGCAAAAGTAGCCCGGTTCCTGGCCGGCGTTGAAAACCTATCGGCCAGCGAACGAGCCCGTGTCGTCGACGAACTGGCTGGAACAGAAGCAAAGCGAGAGCGATTAGGCGAATTGCTGCTGGACAAGATCAACCGTGCGGACCCACTACATAAACTAAAGATGCTGGCCGATCTGTTCGTCGCTGTTGGAAGGCGCAAGATTCCGTCCTCAGACTTCGATCGCCTTTCAGACATGGTGCTCAGCGTATTCCTCGGCGACCTGAGGGATCTCGCCGAGAGGGGAAGCATAGAAGATGTCACTGAAAGCCGCCGCTTCGCACTTCAAGCCTCCGGCTTCCTTGCGTGGGAGGTTGATACGGTGTACGCAGGTGCAGGAGCAAGCTTGAAATGGTCAATCACCGCTGACGGCAGCACTATTCTTAATCACTGTCCACTGGGCGATAGTTGAGTGTCTGCACGCTCGCATCAGGGGGCAGATCAGCGCTGAACAAGCTGCGCCTGCAGTGCGTACTCCCACTCCCGGCACGCCTTTTGAGCGGGAAGGACACCACTTGCAGCTCCGCAAAAGTGTGGACAAACGCGGATAATTTCGAGGCGAGTTCTGCACTTGGAACAGTCGGCACTGGCTACCGGTGGCAACGGATGGAGTTTCGCCCTCGCGTGGCAGAACATTGGGGGGTGTCCGCTTCTGGCCGGGAGCGGACTTCCGTTTAGGAGACCGCTTAGCCCGGCGACGACTGTTTCTACCGCGCGGTTCCTCCCCGCGTGAAAAGGAAACAGTGACTACTCCTCGGCGCCTTGAGCGTAGGACACGCTTCCATCGCTCTCAAAGAACTGCAGCTCTGGGTGACCTTGGTAAGTCGTCAGCATTGCCGCCGCGCCGTTTTGGTGAATCAGGAATAGAGAGGCACCTGCGGATTCATTTGCGACTACCTTGAACACCTCCTTGGCATCTCCTGCGCCGTCCAGCGTGAGCAAAGCCTCATCACCGCTATCGACGGTGAGATAGCCGCCTCGCTCATTTCCATCTGGCCCATTAAGGATGATCCCGGACGCCGGAGCTGCCCGCGGCCCCCGCTCGCCATGCACCATGGGATCACTGACCGGGGCGCCAATCTCCACGCGTGATACACCGGAGGCATCCCTGATCACCAAACCTCTAGCTTCCAGGACGCGAGAAGAATCGCGTGAACTGTAAGCGGTGAAGAGCGATAGCGCTGAAAGACAAAGAGCGGTGATGGAAAGAATCGTGTTGATCTTGAGTCCCTTCATGAGAATTCCTCCAAGTTGGCTGCAGAGCATAGCGTCATTGAGCACTTGGGCTACTGGCTGCGAATGCTCAATCAGTCTTCTCGCAGAGCCAGCGCCACCGCTGAAGGCCCTATGCTCCGCTTCTGGCCGAAAGCGGACGTCGATTGCGAGTAGCGCATCTCGTCTGGTGGCGAACCATCTTGATTCGGACTTATATAGATGGCTTAGAGCCCCTCAATGGCGATCGTTGGCTATTGCAGTAGCACCGAGCGAGCCTTTGATACGTTCTTGCGCGGGGCTGTAACATCGATATTTAACCGTAACCTGCACGTGTTACGGTTAAATATCGATGTTACGGTCGCTTGTATGAACGACCCCGACGCCGATGCTCGCTACCTCCAGGAACTACTGCCCGACGTGGTCGGTGACCATTGCAACCAAAGGTTCTCTGCCCTCGCGAAACCTTAGGCGCAGCAAAAGTGAAAACCTATGGTTGCGCGTCTAGATGCCGGCCAGCGGCCGGCGCTACCTGTGGGCGGACGGAACATTACAGATCGGTAATGTACGGGTCAGGGCAGCGAAAGGCGCGGCCCTCCACCCTGAGGGCCATGTCTTCCACAGGTATCCCACGCATGGCCCGCCCCCTGCTGCGCTCCACCGCCCTCCTCGTCCTCATGTCCGGCCTCGCGGTTGCGCCACTGGCCCTGGCCCATCCCAGCCTGGTGCGCTCGACGCCGGCCGCCGACGCGACCGTGGTCCCGGCCAGCCAGATCGAGCTTCAGTTCAGTGAAAGAGTGATGCCCCGTGCCACGCGCGTCGAGCTGAGCATGGACCATGGCCGCATGAAGATGGCCATGCCGACCACCACGCAGGAGATCTCCGAAGATGGACATACGCTGCGTGTCCGCTTCGCCGCGCCGCTGCCCGCAGGCAACTACGCACTACAGTGGCGTGCGGTCGGCCAGGACAGCCACCCGATCACCGGCAGCTACCGCTTCACCGTGAAGTAGGCCCGGGTCATGGCCGAGCTCTCCACGTATGCGCTGCGGCTGGCGCTGTACCTAGTGCTGATGCTGCTGTTCGGGCGGACGCTGTTCGCCCGCCCCGCGCTGCCACGCGCTATCGGCCTGGCACTGACCCTGATCACGCTGGCGCTGGTGATCATCGACGCGGTGACCCGTCTGTCCGGCGTGCTCGGCGTTGCGCCGCTCGACATTGATCGCGAAACGGCGCTCTGGTTCCTCACCGGTACACCGGTCGGTGAAGCAGGGCTGCTGCGCGTGCTCGCCGTGCTGGCGATGCTGCCGCTGCTGGCCTTGGACCGGCCGCTGCAGGGGCTGCGCCGGTTGGTCGCGCTCGTGCTTGCGGCCACGGCCCTGGCCAGTCTGTCCTGGAACGGGCACGCCGCCGCTGGCGATGGGCTGGGCGGCACCCTGAGGCAACTGGCCGGTATCGTGCACCTGCTGGCGGCCGGCGCCTGGGTCGGCGCGATCGCCGCCATCCTGCAGCTGGCGCTGCGCCCGCAGGGCCTGCGCCTGCGCGAACGCACCCATGCGCTGTGGCAGGCCGCGCACGGGTTTGCGCTGCCCGGCACCGTCATCGTTGCTACCCTGGCGATGACAGGGACCTACACCTACGTCGATCTCGGTGGCTCCGCGCAGACCCTGACCGGCACCGCACATGGGCGCTGGTTGCTGCTGAAGCTGGCGCTGGTGGCCGGCATGCTGGGGCTGGCTGCGCTGCATCGCTGGCGCCTGGTGCCGGCGCTGGCCGCCTCCATCCGTGGCGGCTGGCAACCGCGACCGCTGCGCGCGCTGCGCCACAGCCTGGCCTGCGAGTCGGCGCTGGTGCTGCTGGTGTTGGCCTGCGTCGCTGTACTGGGCACGCTGGACCCGCTGGCATGAACCCTGCCTGCCTATGACAGCGCAAACTGCGATGATGGGCGCACCATGAAGCTGCTGATCGTCGAAGACGAACCCAAGACCGGAAACTACCTGCGCCAGGGCCTGATCGAGGCCGGCTACGTGGTCGATCTGGCCTGCAATGGCCTTGATGGCCTGCATCTGGCGAGCGGGGGCGAGTACCAGCTGGTCATCCTCGATGTGATGCTGCCGGGCATGGATGGCTGGAACGTGCTGTCACGCCTGCGCGCCGCCGGCGGGCAGGTGCCGGTGCTGTTTCTCACGGCGCGCAGCAGCATCGCCGACCGGGTGCAGGGCCTGGAGCTGGGTGCCGACGACTACCTCGGCAAACCCTTCGCCTTCGCCGAGCTGCTCGCGCGCGTGCGCACCCTGCTGCGCCGTGGCCAGGTGGTGCCGCAGGCCGAACGCATCGTCATCGCCGACCTGGTGGTGGACACCCTGCGCCGCCGGGTGGAGCGCGGCGGCCAACGCATCACCCTCAGTCCGAAGGAATACACCCTGCTGGAGCTGCTCGCACGCCGCCGCGGTGAAGTGCTGCCGCGCTCGTTGATCGCCTCGCAGGTGTGGGACATGAACTTCGACAGCGACACCAACGTGATCGATGTGGCGATCCGGCGCCTGCGCGCGAAGATCGACGATGGCTTCGACGCCAGGCTGATCGTCACCGTGCGCGGCATGGGGTACGTGCTGGAGGCGCCTGACGAGGGCGCCGCTCACCAAGGATGAGCCTGCGCCGTTCCATCGCGGTACGCCTGACGCTGCTGTTCGCCACCGTTGCTACGCTGGTATTGGCGGCGCTGGGCGTGGCGATCTATCTCAGCGCCCGTCACGATCTGGTGGCGCAGGACTTCATCGAACTGGAGAACAAGGCGGCCTTGATCCGCGACCTGGCCGGCAACGGACCTGCTCCCGGACGCGCGCAGCGCCTGGGCGAGGCGCTCGGCCACCATCCTGACATCGCCTTCCACATCGTCGAGGACCGCGGTGCCGTCCTGTTCTCCACCGCCCCGGCGCCGCTGCGCGAACACGCACGCCGCCAACCCATCGACACCGCGCCACGCCGTCATGACTGGATCCTTGCCGATGGCCGTTGCATGCATGCCCTGCACCTGCGGCAGATCCTGGCCGACGGCGGTTCACTGGTGACCCTGCTGGCCATTGACGATGATCGTCACGCCGCCTTCCTGCAACGGTTCCGCCATCTGCTGGCAATCGCCATCATCGGCGCGGCACTGGCCAGCAGCCTGCTCGGCAGCTATGTGGTGCGGCGCACCCTGCGACCGCTGCACACGCTGGCTGACGAAGCCCGGCAGATCACCGCCGGTCGATTGCAGCGCCGGCTGAGCGCACGCAGCGCGCCGGCCGAACTGGAACAGCTGGCACAGACCCTCAACGGCATGCTGGCACGCCTGCAGCAGGACTTCGCGCGGCTGACCGGGTTCTCCGGTGATCTGGCCCACGAACTGCGCACGCCCATCACCAATATGCTCACCCAGGTGCAGGTGGTGCTGGCGCACCCGCGCAGCAACGAGGCCTATCGCGAAACCCTGGCGTCCTGCGCCGAGGAGCTGCAGCAGCTGGCCCAGACCGTGGGCGACCTGCTGTACCTGGCGCAGGCCGAAGCACCCGGCGCCCTGCCCTCACGCGAGCCGGTGCCGCTGGATGCCGTGGTGGATGCGCTGCTGGAGTTCTACGAGCCACTGGCCGAGGATCGGCAGTTGACGCTGCACCGCGAAGGCGCCTTGCAGGTCCAGGGCAACCGACTGATGCTGCACCGGGCGATTGCCAACCTGCTCTCGAACGCGTTGAAGCACGCGACTGCAGGCAGCGAGGTACGGGTGCGGCTGGTCGAGGCCGAGGGCCTGTGCAGGATCAGCGTGCACAACATCGGCACACCGATTGCCGCCGAGGCGCTGCCGCGCCTGTTCGACCGCTTCTACCGTGGCGAGCGTGGCCGCCATGAGGGCGCCGGGCTGGGCCTGGCGATCACCCGTGCCATCGCGCAGGCGCACGGCGGCAGCGTGAGTGTTGTCTCCGACGAAACGGGTACCGTGTTCGAGATGGTGCTGCCGGTCGTACAGCGGCATGCCCCATCCACGCATGGCGTGGATCTACTGTAGAGCCGAGCCATGCTCGGCTGCTTTTCGTGCGCAGGCCAGAAGCAGCCGAGCGCGGGCTCGGCTCTACCGCGGGGTCATCCAGCGCGGGCCTCCCGCCGCCGGTGCACCCAGTAATACAGCGTCGGCAGCACCAGCAACGTCAGCAGCATCGCCGACAGCAGGCCACCAATCACCACCACCGCCAGCGGCTTCTGGGTCTCGGCGCCGATCGCATGCGAGGTGGCCATCGGCAACAGCCCGAACATCGCCAGCAGCGCGGTCATCAGCACCGTGCGCAGGCGCTGCAGCGAGCCCTGCACCACCGACTGCAGCAGGTCCATGCCCTGTTCGCGCAGCTGGGCAAACCGACTGAGCATCACCACCCCGTTCAGGACCGCCTGCCCGAACAAGGCAATGAACCCGATCGCCGCCGACACCGACAGCGGAATGCCGGTCAACCACAAGGCCAGGATGCCGCCGATCATCGCCAGCGGCACGTTGGCCAGGATCAGGGCTGCGCTGCTGATGTCCTTGAAGGCGTCAAACAGCAGCACGAAGATCAGCAGCACCGACAACGGAATCACCCAGCCCAGCCGCTTCATCGCACGCTGCTGGTTCTCGAATTCACCGGACCATTCCAGCCGATAGCCCTCGGCCAGTGGAACGTTCGCATCCACGCGCTTGCGCATGTCGGCCACCACGCTGCCCATGTCGCGCCCGGCGATGAAGATGCTGACCGCCTTCACCCGCTGTGCGTTCTCACGCGAGATGTTGATCGCGCCGCTGGCCATGCGGAAGTCGGCGACATCGGACAGCGTCACCGCATGCCCATCGCCGATACCCACCGGCACCGTGCGCAGCCGTTGCAGGTCGCGGTCGGCGTCGTCCAGGCGCAGGGTGATCGGGAACCTGCGGTCACCCTCCCACAGCTCGCCGACCTGGCGTCCGCCCAGCGCGGTCTCGATCACCTCATCGACGTCGCGCACGTTCAGGCCGTAGCGCGCGGCACGGTCGCGGTCGATCTCGATCTGCAGCTGTGGCAGTGAACCGTCGCGGTCGATGAAGGCGCTCTCCACGCCCTCCACGCCGCGCACCTGGGCCAGGATGGCCTGCGCCTGCCGGTTCAGCACCTCCAGGTCCGAGCCGCTGACCTTGATCACCACCTGGCCCTTGATCTGCGAAATGCTCTCCAGGATGTTGTCGCGCACCGGCTGCGAGATCGAGAACTCCGGCCCGGGAATGCGCTGCTCCAGGGTGCGCTGCAGGTCGCTCACCAGCTGCCGCTTGTCCACGCCTTTAGGCCATTCCTTCTCCGGCTTCAGCGCTACCAGCGCCTCGATCTGGTTGGCGCCCTTGGCATCGGAGCCGTCTTCCGGGCGGCCGAGCTTGGCCACCACCGTCGACACCTGCGGGAAGGTGCCGACCAGCTCGCGGATGCGCCGCGACTGCTGCTGCGCTTCGGCCAGGCTGGTGCTGGGATCGAGCGTGGCGGTAAGCCAGATCGACCCCTCGTCCAGCTCCGGCAGGAACTCCGAGCCCAGCCGCGTGCCCAGTGCCAGCGTCGCGACCAGCAGCGCCACCGCGGTCAGCACCACCGCACGCGGTCGCGCCAGGGCGCGCTCCAGCACTGGCTTGTACCAGCCGGCCAGGCGGTCCATCAGCGGGTTGCCGTCACGCATGCGGTCGCGCCGCAGCCACCAGAAGCAGAACAGCGGCACCACGGTCAGCGCCAGGATCAACGCACCGATCAGCGCCGAGGTCACCGAGTAGGCCATCGGCGCGAACATGCGGCCTTCCTGGCGCTGCAGGGTGAAGATCGGGATGTGCGCGGCGATGATGATCAGCATCGAGAAGAACGTCGGCCGGCCCACCTCCGATACCGCCGAGAGGATGGTCGAAAAGCGCGTCTTCCGGTCGGCGTCGGGTGGCAGTTTCGATAGTCGCGAAACAATGTGCTCGGTCACGATCACCGCGCCATCGATGATGATGCCGAAGTCCATCGCACCCAGTGACAGCAGATTGGCCGGCACGCCCCACAGGTGCAGGCCGAGGAAGGTCGACAGCAGCGCCAAGGGCATCATCGCCGCCACGATCAACGCCGCGCGGGCGTTGTACAGGAACAGCCACAGCACCAGGAACACCAGCACCGCGCCTTCCAACAGGTTGCGGAACACCGTCTTCAAAGTGGTCGAGACCAGCCACGAGCGATCATAGAACGGCTCGATGCTGACCCCGGCCGGCAGCTGGTTCGCTTCGATCTCGGCGATGCGCTTATGCAGGGCGTCGAGCACATCGGACGGATTCTCGCCCTTGCGCATCAGCACCATGCCGAACACTGCGTCGTCGTTGTCGTCCTGACCGACCAGGCCCTGCCTGGGCAGCCCGGTGTCGGCGATGCCGGCCAGGTCGCGTACCAGCACCGGCGTGCCTCCGCGCTGCGCCACCACCACGTTGCCGATGTCGGCCGGCGTGCGCATCAGGCCGACACCACGAATCAGGAACTGCTGCTGGCCACGTTCCACGTAGCCGCCACCCGCGTTCGAGCTGCCCTTCTCCAGCGCTTCGGCGAACTCGCCGAGGCTGATGCCGCGGTCGCGCAGCTTGTCCAGGTCCGGCTTGACCTGGAACGTTCTGGCGAAGCCGCCGAAGCTGACCACATTGGCCACCCCCGGAACGGTGCGCAGACCACGCTCCATCACCCATTCCTGGGTGGTGCGCAGCTGGGTGGACGTCAGGTGCGGGCCCTTCAGCACATAGCGGTAGATCTCGCCCACCGCCGAGCTCATCGCCTCCAGCTCCGGGGTCACCCCTTCCGGCAGCTCCACGCCCTGCAGGCGCTCCAGCACCTGCTGGCGCGCGAAATAGTCATCGGCCTTGTCATCGAAGGTCAGGATGATCATCGACAGGCCGAACTGTGTATGTGAGAACACCCGCACCGAATGCGGAATGCCGGACAGTGCCACCTCCAGTGGCATCGTCACCTCGCGTTCCACCTCTTCGGCGGCACGGCCTGGGTGCAGCGACACCACCGTCACCTGGGTATCGGACACATCCGGGAAGGCTTCCACCGGCAGCACGCGGAACGCGGCGATACCGGCGCCGATGAACAACAGCAGCGCCAGCATCACCATCAACGGCTGGCGCAGGCAATAGGCAATCAGGCGATCGATCATGGCGCGGCATGCCTCGTGCCGCTACCGGCGGCCGATGAGGCCGGAGCGCTGTCCACCAGCTGCTGCAGCAGCAGCCCGCCCTCGACCACCACCCGGCTGCCGGCCGCCAGACCCTCACGTACCCACAAGCGGCCGTCACCGAGTTCTTCGGCATGCACAGCATGGCGTACGAAGCGGCCCCTGCCTTCTTCCACGAACACCACCTGCGTGCCATCGATCAGCAACACCGCCGCATCCGGCAGGCTGACGCCCCCCTCGGCCGGCAACGCCACCTGTGCACGCACGTACTGCCCGGCCTTGAAGCTGCGTGCGCGGTTGTCCAGCTCGGCGCGCGCCTGTACCACGCGGCGCTCGCTGTCGACGAAGTCGTCCACGTGCTGCAGCGTGGCCTGCAAGGGGGTGCCGTCGGCGCCGGACACGCTCACCTGCATGCCGGCCTTCAGGCGCCCGGCCAGGCTTTCGGGAATGTCCAGCAGCAGCCACAGGCGATCCGGGTCACCGATCACCGCCAACGGCTGCTCGCTGTCCGGGCTGACCGTCATCCCCGGGTTCATCCGCCGCTCCACCAGCACACCATCGATGGGCGCGCGCAACGGCAGGCGCTGATCAACGCGCTGGCCATTGCCATAGGCCTTGGCGAAGGCGGTCGCACGCGCATGATCGGCCTGGCTGCCGGCGAAGTTGGCCTCGGCCTCGTCCAGCTCGCGCCCGGACGCCACGCCTGCGGCGTGCAGCTCGCGGGTGCGGTCCAGCTCCCTGCGCGCCTGCTGCAGCTCGGCGCGGCCACGCGCGCCCTCGGCCTGCGCCTGACCGAACTCCGGCGAGGTGATCCAGGCGATGACCTGACCAGCCTTCACCCTCTGCCCCGGCTGCGCCTCGATACGCGCCACCTGCCCCGGCAGCGGCGTGCGCAGAGCACTGGAGCGGGTTTCATCCCAGACCGCCCGGCCCGGCAGCTGCAGGCTGGCACTGGCACCGGCGGTCACCGCCTCGCTGCGCAGCACCTCCAGCTGGCGGCTGTCGGCCGGGAACTGGATCTGCCCGGCACTGACCTGCGGCGCATCCTCGCTGTACGACGCCGGCTCGCGACCGCAGCCGCTCAGCAGGGCCAGCGCCAGCAACGCCGGCAGCACAGCATGACGCGCCCGCAGGCAATGGGCGACGGTGGACTTCATCGGGATTCTCCTTCAGCAACGGATGTGGCCGCTTCCCAGCGCGCCAGGGCAATGGCATGGTCGGCGCGTGCTTCGATCAGCGCGGCCTCGAAGTCGCGCCAGCTACGGCGCGCATCCAGCAGATCGGTCAGGCTGGCGGCACCACGGCGGTAGGCCAGCTCGATGCCCAGCACCGCCTTGCGTGCGGCATCAGCGTGCAGGCCTTCGTAGTCGGTACGGCGTTGGGCGGCGGCCTGCGCGCTGGCCTGCAGCTGGTCCAGTTCGGCACGCGCCTCACGCTGCAGCACCTGCAGTTCCAGCGCGGCGGTGTCCCGATCGGCTTCGGCGCGCTGGATCGCGCCGCGCGCACGCGACGGGCCACCGAGCGGGATGGTCAGCGACACGCCCCAGGTGACACCACTGATATCGGTCGGTTCACGTTCGGCCTCCAACCCCAGCTGGATATCGCGGTGACGCTCGCTGCGTGCCAGCGCCACGCCGGCATCGGCGGCCGCCAGCCGCGAGCGCGCGGCTCGCAGGTCGGCGCGCTGCTGAGGATCGAAGGCCCGCGTACCGGCCACACCGGCGGCGTCCGGCCACGGGTCATCGGCACTCAGCTCGCCGCTGTCGTCGCGGCCGAGCAACAGGCCCAGCGTGTGCCGCGCATCGCGCAGGTCCAGCGCCGCCTCGCGTGCGGCGTCGGCCACCGCCAGATCGTCCACCGCCAGCCGCGCGCGGTCCACCGGCGCCATCGCACCGGTGGCCACCCGCTTGTCCGCGGCTGCCATCTGCTCGGCCGAGCTCTGCCGGTTGGCCTCGGCAATCTGCGCGCGCTCCTGTGCGCCCTTCAGCCCGAAATAGGCTTCGTGCAGCGCCACCTGCTGGCGGCGACGGGTATCGAGCATCTCCAGCCCGGCCACCTGCAGCAACGCATCGGCCTGGCGGATGCGCAGCGCTCGCTTGCCGCCACGCTCCCAGGTCCAGCCCAGGCCCAGCGTGCTGTCCACCCGCTTGTCCTGCCAGCGACCGGCGCCGATGCCGTGCTTCGGGCTGATCTTGCTGCTGCCGATCGAAAGCTCGGCTGCCGGCCGCAGCGCGGCACTCTGCGCATCGCCCTGCACCCCGCGCAGCTCCAGTGCCGCTGCACGCAGGTCCGGGTTGTGAGCATCCATCGCACGCTGCGCGTCGGCCAGCGACAACGCTGACGCCGTGGGTGCGCACACAAGGGCGGCCAGCACGGCCGCAACATGAAGGGAGAAATTCATGCACGTCACGTTAAGGTGACGCACTTGCGCCAAACTTGCCCCAACCTTGCACGAAGCTTGCAATGCGAATCCTGCTGATCGAAGACGACGCCGCCCTGGCCGATGGACTGATCCGCGCCCTGCAGGGTGCCGGCCATCTGTGCGACCACCTGTCGCGTGGTCTGCATGCACCGGCGGCACTGGCCAGTGCGCCGTATGACGTGATGGTGCTCGACCTCTCGCTGCCCGACGTGGACGGGCTCGATCTGCTGTCGCGGTTGCGCAACGAGGGCGTCACCCTGCCGGTGTTGATTCTTACCGCACGTGACGGTGTGGAGGACCGCATTCTTGGGCTGGACCGCGGCGGCGATGACTACCTCGCAAAACCCTTCGCGCTCGGCGAACTGGAGGCGCGCCTGCGTGCGCTGTCACGCCGGCGCAGTGATGCACCGGCACAGAAGCGGCTGGGCCGCTTGTGCTTCGACAGCATCCGCAATGAAGTGCAGGTGGAAGGCCAGCGCATCGAACTGACCGCGCGCGAGCTGGCGCTGGTCGAAGCGCTGATGCAGCATCCCGGTCGCACCGTCACCAAGCAACGGCTGTTCGATGCGCTGTACAGCTGGGACCACGAGGCCAACCTGTCGGTGATCGAGGTGCATGTCAGCCGCCTGCGCCGCAAGCTGGAACAGGCACGCGCTGGCGTGGGCATCCGCATGCTGCGCGGCCTCGGCTATCGCCTGGAGGCCGGCGGTGACTGAGCGCGTGCACAGCCTGCGCGGCCTGCTGCTGCGCCGCCTGTGGCTGCCGCTGCTGGTACTGATGCTGTGCAGCGCGGTCGGCTCGTTCGCGCTGGCCCGCTTCTATGCCGGCCAGGTCTACGACCGTTGGCTGCTGGACTCGGCGATGTCGTTGTCCGAGCTGGTGAAGGTGCAGGACGACCGCGTCCCCATCGAGATCACCCCGGCGGTCTCGCGCATGTTCACCTGGGACACCGCCGACGAAGTGCATGGCGAGGTGGTCGATGCCACCGGCGGGCGACTGTATGGCGATCTGCCCGAGGCATTGCCGCGCCCAGCGCTCGCCGCCGATGGCAGCGACGCGGTCTACTACGACGCACGCCTGCGTGGCCAGGCGGTACGCATGGTGGAAGTGGTGGTCAGCGCCGGGCCCGGCCATGAGATCCGCCTGCGCGTGGCCGAGACACTGCGCAAGCGCCATCGGCTGGAACGCAAACTGCTGATGACCAGCGTTCCGTTCCAGGCCGCGATCCTGGCGCTGGCCGCGTGGCTGGCCTGGTCCGGCACCGGCGCTGCCGCGCGCCATGCCAACCAGGTCGCACGCCGGCTGGCCAGCCCCCGCCCCGACCCGTTGGCACCGTTGGACCCTGCACAGGAGGCACCGCGCGAACTGTGGCCGGCGGTGGAAGCCTACAACGCCCTGCTGCAACGGCTGGATGCGATGCAGGACGCGCAGCGGCGCTTCGTCAGCAATGCCGCGCATCAGCTGCGCACACCGTTGGCGGCCATGCAGGTGGAACTGGAAAGTTCGTTGCGCCAGCACGATCCGCAGGCGCAGCAGTTGGCCTTGTCCGGCACCCTGGCCGGGTTGGCGCGGCTGCAACATCTGGTCAATCAGTTGCTGATGCTGAGCCGTTCCGAGGATTCGCACGGCAGCGTGCTGTCATTGCATCCGGTGGACCTGGCCGCGCTTGCCCGAGGCGTGGTTGAGCGCTATGCCGACCGGGCGCTGGCGACGGGTGTGGACCTGGGTTACGACGGCCCGGACGAAGGCGTGCCGGTACAGGGTGACCCGCAGTTGCTGCGCGAGGCGCTGGGCAACCTGCTGGACAATGCATTGCGCTATGGCGCCGTGCGCGGCGTGATCACGCTGGGTGTGCAGCGGGATGCTGACGGCGTGCAGGTGTGGGTGGACGACAATGGCCCCGGCATCGCTGAGGCCGAGCGTGGACGTGTCACGGAACGCTTCTACCGTTCCAGCAGCGAAGGCGATGGGTGTGGACTGGGGCTGGCGATCGTGGCCGAGATCGCGCAGCGGCATGGCGCGGCGTTGGCGATCAGCACCGCCCCCATCGGCGGCGCGCGGGTCAGCCTTCGGTTCGCCTGACGGCTACCGAACACCCCCTGTAGAGCCGAGCCCATGCTCGGCTGCCGTTGGCGGCATACCTGGGTAGACGCCAACCGTGGCAGGCGCCGAACAAGAGCAAAGCACAACCCGGTAGCGGCCAACCTTGGTTGGCGCCGTTGATTTCCCGCTTGCCAACCAAGGTTGGCACCTACCAAAGCGGGTTCATCGGGAGGCATGGATCGGTAGCGGCCAACCTTGGTTGGCGCCGTTGATTTCCCGCTTGCCAACCAAGGTTGGCACCCACCAAAGCGGGTTCATCGGGAGGCATGGATCGGTAGCGGCCAACCTTGGTTGGCGCCGTTGATTTCCCGCTTGCCAACCAAGGTTGGCACCTACCAAAGCGGGTTCATCGGGAGGCACGGCCCGGTAGCAGCCAACCTTGGTTGGCGATGTTGATCCCCGCGTGTGCCAACCAAGGTTGGCACCTACCAAAGCGGGTTCATCGGGAGGCATGGACCGGTAGCGGCCAACCTTGGTTGGCGCCGTTGATTTCCCGCGTGCCAACCAAGGTTGGCACCTACCAAAGCGGGGTTCATCGGCAGGCATGCCCCGGTAGCGGCCAACCTTGGTTGGCGATGTTGATCTTCCGCGTGCCAACCAAGGTTGGCACCTACCAAAGCGGGTTCAGCGGGAGGCATGGATCGGTAGCAGCCAACCTTGATTGGCGCTGTTGATCCCCGCGCGTGCCAACCAAGGTTGGCACCTACCAAAGCGGGATCCCCGTATGCCAGCCATCGCCACATCACCGGCTCATCGAGTACGGCGCCTGCGCGCCCTGCCCCGGCCAGTCCTTGTTCGGTTCGGCCTGCATGCTGAAGCGCAGTTCGCCGCCGCCCAGAATCTCGTCATGGCGTAGGAACGTGCGCTGCAACGGCTTGCCATTGAGGCTCACACTGCCCACATAGGTGTGCGCGTCATCCAGCCCGTCGGCCACAATGGTGAAGGTCTTGCCGTTGGGCAGGCGCATCCCGGTCTTCGGCAGGAACGGGCGGCCGAGGATGTACTCGCCCGAGCCCGGCGCCACCGGGTAGAAACCCAGCGCGGTGAACACGTACCACGCCGACATCTGGCCCACGTCGTCATTGCCGGCCAGGCCATCGGGGCGGTCGGCGTACTGGGTGTCCATGATCTGCTTCAACCGCGCCTGCGTGCGCCACGGCTGCCCGGCATACGAATACAGGTACGCCACATGGTGGCTGGGCTCGTTGCCATGCGCATACCAGCCGATCAGGCCGGTGATGTCTTCCATGTGCGCGAAGATCGACGGATCAACCTTGGCGTTGAACACGTCGTCCAGTCGCGCCAGCAGCTTGTCGCTGCCACCGTGCGCGGCTGCCAGCCCGGCCACGTCCTGCGGCACGTACCACGAGTACTGCCAGGCATTGCCTTCTGTGTAGTCGGTGCCATAGCCGCTGGCGCTGGGGTCGAACGGGGTGCGGAAGCTGCCATCGCGCTTGCGTGCGCGCATGAAGCCGGTGTCTTTGTCGAAGGCGTTGCGCCAGTTGCCGGCGCGCTTGTCGAAGGTGGCGGCCACATCGGTCTTGCCCATGGCCTGCGCCATGCGCGCGATGGTCCAGTCGTCGAAGGCGTATTCCAGTGTCTTGCTGGCCGCCTCGCCTTCTTCGTCGATCGGCACATAGCCCAGTTCGCGGTACTGCGCGATGCCGTCGTACGGGCCGTAGTTCGCAGTCTCGACCATCGCCTTCAGCGCCTTGTCGGCATCGAAGCCGCGAATACCCTTCACGTAGGCATCGGCGATCACCGGCACCGCGTGGTAGCCGATCATGCACCAGTCTTCCAGGCCGTGGAACGACCACACCGGCAGCATGCCGTACGGGCTGTGCTCATGATGGGCCAACATCGAGTTGATGAAGTCGCTGTTGCGCTTTTCCGGCTGCACCAGGGTCAGCAGCGGGTGCAGCGCCCGGTAGGTGTCCCACAGCGAGAACGTGGAATAGTTCGTATAGCCCTCGGCCTTGTGCACGGCGTTGTCCGAGCCGCGGTACTGGCCATCAGCATCCATGAACAGCGTCGGCCCCAGCAGCGTGTGGTAAAGCGCGGTATAAGCACTGCGGCGGGCGTGTTCGGGGGCGTCGATATCGAGTACCGACAGCGCCTGCGTCCATTCCTGCTTGGCCTGCGCGCGCACGCGGTCGAAATCGAAGTCGGCCACTTCGGCATCGAGGTTGGCGATGGCCCCGGCCTCGCTGACCGGCGAAATCGCCACCTTCACCACCAGCGGTGCATCCAGCTTGCCGAAGTTGAAGGTGCCGACCAGCTGCCGGCCTTCGATCTGGGCACGCTGTGCAGGGTCCTTCTCGCCCGGCGGCGGGAAGCCCTTGTAGACGATGTCCTGCTCGGTGTTATGCAGCTCGTGGCCGGACAGTGGGCGCGAGAAGCGCATCGCGAAATACAGCTGGCGGCCCGGCGCCCAGCCACGGGTCTCACGGAAGCCGGTCACGGTGCCATCGGCACGCACGCGCACCCGCGACCACAGGATCTTGCCCGGGTAGTCGTACATGCTGGTGCGCATGTCCAGCAACACCTTGGCGTCGGTGCCCTTGGGGAAGGCATAGCGGTGCACGCCCACGCGCGCACTGGTGGTCAGCTCGGCGCGCACCTTGTAGTCGTCCAGGGTGACCGCGTAGTAGCCCGGCTCGGCCTTCTCGTCGTCGTGGCGGAAGCGCGAGGCGTAGCCGCTGCGCGGCTTTTCCGGATCACCACGCTCCAAGCCGGGCGTGCCGGTGAACGGCATCACCAGGATATCGCCCAGATCGGAATGACCGGTGCCGGAGAAATGCGTGTGCGAGAAGCCGACGATGCTGCTGTCGTCGTAACGGTAGCCGGCGGCCCAGCCGTAGGCCTTCTCGCGCGGCTGGATGCGCGTGTCCGGGCTGAGCTGGACCATGCCGAACGGCACCGTCGCACCCGGGTAGGTATGGCCTTCACCGCCCGTGCCGATGAACGGATCGACCGAGGCGTAGGCGCGTTCAGCGGCGGATTTCGGCGGTGCCGCCAGGGCCGCACCGGAGGCGAGCATGGCGGTAGCGACGACAGCGATCAGGAGACGACGGTGCAACCTGGGCATCGGCATTTGGATCGATTTAGGTGATGGCCGGATGCTAGCACTGGCCATGGGTGGCGGCATGTTGCGCTGCAGCTGAACAGTTCCAAACACGACAAAAGCTGTCCTGTTTCATCTGCAACTTATTGCATGGCTTGCCCGTGGCCAGATCGGAAAACTGTGCGCCGAGCCCATTGCGGCGCAGCAAAGTCAGTCCCGGCTATTCATGTCGCAGGGCGACCCAATTCACATTTTGCTGTGCCGGGGGTCACGAAACCCGCCGCTATCACTTTGCCTTCACACCCCCTGCGCGTCTGATTCACGCCGACGAAGTGAATGCGGCTCTTTTCCTGAAGTCTGGTCCCCACAGGAGTTCCGTCATGAAGATCGCTGTTCGTCGTTCCCTCGCGCTGGCCGTGGCCAGTTCTCTTGCCCTGGCTGCTCCGGTGTATGCCGGCACGTTGAACCCTGGGGAATCTGCAACCGTGCAGCCGGGTGATGTGCCGGAGACGTGGACGCTCAACAATGCTCAGCTCACCGTCAATCCCGGTGGAACTACGCTCGACATTGCCGCTAGAGAGCAATCGAAGCTGACAATCTCCGGTGCTGAAGTGTCTGGAGCATCCGGCCCAGGCATGCTTCGCCTGCTGAACAGTGACCTGATCATGTCCAACTCCACTGTGGTCAACACCAATGGGCGAGGATTCTCGCTTGCTATCGATTTTACCAGTCAGCTGCCTGCGTCTACCGCCAGCATCACGAATAGCCAGATCACTGGGCTCGGCGCGGGAGTCAGCGTCATCGGGCCGTTGCCGGGGCAACGCAGCGTGCTCACCCTTGATCGCTCCCAGGTTACTGGACTCGCCAACGCCGGTGCCAATGCCGCGTTGGCAGGCAATGGCATTGTTGCTTTCGAAGGGTCCGATATCCGTGTAACTAACGGAAGCGTCGTTACCGGCGCCCAGAATGGTATCTACGCCGTGGGCAGTACTCAGCAGGGCAGTGGAGCAGATGCATCCGATGTCGTGATCGACGCATCCAAGGTGGAGGGCAAGGGGGGGGCGCACTGGTTGTGGCCGCGGCACGATCGCCGCTCCTCTCGGACCCGAGGATTGCATTCACCGCCCGCAACGGCGCCCAGCTCATCGGCAGCAACGGCAACATCCTGGAAGTCACCGCCGCCGCCGCCACCGTCGGCTTCACCATCGACAACTCCAACCTCACCGGCAACATCGTCAACACCGCCGGCAGCACCGTCGATGTGAACCTGACCAACAACGCCACCCTGCTCGGCACCACCCAGAACATCACTTCGATGGCGGTGGACAACGGCCGTTGGCAGCTCACCGGCGACAGCAGCACCGGTTCACTGTCGCTGGGCAGCGGCGGTGAGATCGCGCTCGGCGATGGCTCGGCCTTCCACACCCTCAACGTGGCCGGAAACTTTGCCAGCAACGGCGGCACGCTGGTCTTCAACACTGTGCTGGCCGGCGATGATGCGGCCACCGACAAGCTGATTGTCGGCGGCGATACCAGCGGCACCGCCAATGTGCGCGTGAACAACATCGACGGTGCAGGCGCGCAGACCACCCAGGGCATCGAGCTGATCCAGGTTGGCGGCGCCTCCAATGGCCAGTACACCCTGGCCGGCCGCGCCGTGGGTGGCCAGTACGAGTACTTCCTGCACAAGGGCACCGGCACCGATGGCAACTGGTACCTCAGCTCGTCCCGCCAGTTCTTCCCCGACCCGTGTGAAACCGACCCCAGTCTTCCGCAGTGCAAGCCGGTTGACCCGGTCGATCCGGTCGATCCGGTCGATCCCATCGACCCGGTGGACCCCATTGACCCGGTGCCGCTGCTGCGCCCGGAAGTCGGCGCCTACCTGGCCAACCTGCACGCCGCGCAGACCATGTTCCGCCTGGGTTACCACGAACGCCATGCCGGCCAGAATTCCGGCCGTGCCTGGGCGCGCGTGGATGGCTCGCGCAATGGCTTCGATGCCATCAGCCGCCAGCTGGACATCCGTGGCAACAGCCAGGCGCTGACCGTGGGTGCCGATCTGTGGCGCGCCGACAATGGCAGCAGCGCCGGCGTGATGCTGTCCACCGGCAACGCCAGCAGCACCTCCACCAACGAGGTGACCGGCTACCACGCACGCGGCAAGGTGAAGGGCGAAGCGCTGGGCCTGTACGGCACCTGGCGTGGCGGCAATGGCGCTGACCCGTATGCCGGCTTCTATGTGGATGGTTCGGTGCAGCGTGCGCAGTTCCGCAACCGCGTGCAGGGCGTCGGCCTGGCCGAGGAGCGCTACGACAGCCGTGCCTGGCAGGGCGCGGTGGAAACCGGCTATGCGTTCCGCGTGGGCGGTGCCAGCAACGGCGGCATCTTCCTGGAGCCGCAGCTACAGGTGGGCTACAACCGCTTCAGCGACAGCCGCCATATCGAGGTGAACGGCACCACGGTGGCCAATGATGATGCCAACGGCCTGTTCGGCCGCGCAGGCCTGCGCCTGTCCGGCGTGACCCGCTGGGGCAACGGCGCCGCCGAGGTGCAGCCGTACCTGGCAGCGAACTGGCTGCACAACCGCAGCGACTCGCAGATCCGCATGAACGACGAAGTGGCCGATGCGCGAGTGCCGCGCAGCCGTGGTGAGTTCAGCGGCGGCGCATCGCTGAAGTTCGCCAATGGCTTCGGTGCCTGGGGCGGGTTGTCGTTGCAGCGTGCCAGCGGCTATCACCAGACCACCGCGCAGGTGGGTGTGAGCTACAGCTGGTAAAGCGGCGTGCTGGTGGAGCCGGGCGAACCCCGGCTCCACAACGGCGCGATGCTGGGGCACCGGGCCTTGTTCGACACCTGTTGGCCGGTAGAGTCGAGCTTGCTCGACTGCTTTTCCGCGCGGAACCAGGCCACACCCAGCTGGTCTTTTGTAGAGCCGAGCCATGCTCGGCTGGTTTTGAAGCAGTCGAGCATGGCTCGACTCTACAGAGCAGTCGAGCAAGCTCGACTCTACGCATGGCGCACATACGCCGATCACAGTGTCAGTTCTGGCTGGCAATCGGTCGCCTTCAACCCGTGATCGTTTCGATTGCGGGTTGATCTGGGGGCGAGAGGTGTGGCCGGAGAACAGGAGTTCCCGGCCACTGCATGGAAGGCGCGACAGGGATGGTCGCGCCTGACATGTTTTCGCGGGAGTGAGTTGTGGTGAGTGATGTGATCTTTCGATTGCGCCCATTCGGCAGGAAACATCAATGAGTGTTCCGCGCCGTGATGTGTGCACGATGGCGCCGCAGCGGGGATTCCGCTGCCGGGATTGGAACCCCCGCTTGAAACTGAAGAACTGCCTGTCGTGACTACGGCGGGCGCTGCGTGTGGCCGTCTGGCCATCGGAGTTCTTCAGTTTCTCCGGGTTCCAACTCGCATCGCCCGCCACCCTTGCGGTGGCCTTCGCTACCCAAGGAGTTCCCGCATGACGTCCGAACGCACGCTCAGCCCGGCCATGGAATCGCTGTTCCATCGTATCGAACAGGCATTCAACAGCGCCGAAGGCATGGCCATCCTGATTGGCGAGCAGTACGGCCCCGAGCCGAAGCCGCCGGCACCGATGGACTACAACCCCAAGCAGATTGCCATGGCGATGGTGATGCTGAGCCAGCACGGGCGATGCCTGCTGCAGGAACTGCGGGCGGAAGCGGAGAAGGTGACGTATCACTGAGGGCCTGGTGGCGGGCGGGGCAGACGATGCCAACGGCATCGACCGCATCGACTGGGTAGAGTCGACTGTTAGTCGACTTCGCTTCGCGCCCGCCAAAGCCCGCGCTTCGCGCGATAGCCGACTAACAGTCGGCTCTACCCAGTCGGCCCATCCATCCCGCCGGTTGATCCGTCCCGCCGGTATGCATCCAGGCACCTATGCGGCAACCGCCTTCTGGATGTCAGCCAGCGGAGCGTTGGTCAGATCCTTGGCGATATCGCCCAGCAGCCGCGCCTGGGTTTCCTTGTGCAGCAGCGGGCGGATGCGCCCCAGCGTGGTCGGGTCGGCCACCAGCACCAGGTGGGCGTAACGGTTGTTCAGGGCGTCGTCGTTGAGCTGTTCGGCCACCTGTTTGGCGAAGGTGGCTTCGTTGAGCTGCGACACCGACATATCCTTCGGCACTGCACCGGCCGGGCCCTGCCCCGATACGCCCTGCGCGCTGATGTCCTGCAGGCGCAGTTCGCCTTCCTGCTTCAAGGTGAGCTCGCGATCGCTGCCCACGTTGGTGAACACGCGGGCCGAGCCGCCATCGGCGACGACAATCAGGGTTCCTTCGGGAATGGTACGTGCCATTGCAATCTCCAGCAGACAGTGGATGTGGGGTGTGGTCCAGCCTAGGCAGCACGATGTAAGCGCAACGCGCACGGCCTGTGATGCACGCCTCGCAATCTGCAACCGGGGCTAAATTCGCGCGCTGCGCGGCCGCTATGGCCTGCATCTTCGCGAGGTACGTCTGTGTACGCTGGCTCCGTGTTCCCCGTTTTCCTTGCCATCAGCCTGGCCATTGCCGGCTGTGCCGGCTGCATCCATCAGTTCCTGCGCGGCGAGCCGCTGCTGGCATTGGCCATCGTGTTTTCGATGCTGGCGGTGGTGGGCGCGGCGTTGGTCAGCCGGCGGCTGACGGTGCCGGCTTGGCTTGCGTTGGCCGGCACGGTGCTGGGCATGGTGGCCCGCGCGGGTTGATTCAAGCGTGCGAACCCAGGTTCGCACCCACCAGAGCGGTTGGTTGCACCTACCAGAGCGGTTGGCTGCACCCACCAGGGCGGTGGGTCGCACCCACCACACGTCCCTGCGGTCAGTCGTGCGCGCTGTTCAATTCCATGGCGCGCATCACGATGGGCTTGGCCCAGTCCGGGGTGTGCAGCAGCTCGGCCACGGACACCGGGTACTGCAGCTGCCCGTGTTCCATCGCCAGCACCGGCAGCGGCTCGACGCAGCCTTCGGCGTCGGCCGGGGCGCTGTTGTCGTAGACGTGCAGCTCGGCCAGGTACGGCAGCAGATCCAGCAGGTTCTCGCGGGCCGAATCGAAGCGGGCGTGGATCTTCTCCACGGGGATATCGTGGCCGCCCGCGGCCACCCGCGCGGCGACACGGGCGATGTGCAGCTCCACGGTTGCCAGGCCGCAGAACCAGATGGCCACCTGGTGGTGATCGCAGGCCTCGCGCAGCAGGCGCGGAATGGTGTTGCCGCCCAGCGTGGTCTCAAACGCGAAGTCGCTGCCCTCGGCCATGGCCTGGCGCAGCCGCCGGGTGCCTTCCTGCCACGCCTCGGCGTTGGCCTCGGCCAACGGCCAGCCGGCCTCGACCAGGCGACGGGTGAAGCTGTCGGGGTTGAACCAGGCCAGGCCGTCGGCTTCCAGCCAGGTGCCCAGCAGTGAACTCTTGCCGGCGCCATTGACACCGGCCAGTACCAGGATCCGCCCCATCGGTCAGAGCGGACGGCCGAGGGCCACCTTGCGGCCGCGGCGGATCGGCTTGCCCAGCACCTTGCCCAGGCCCTGCCCGCGCTGCAGCCCGGCCAGGGTCTGGTCGAACTCGGTGCGCAGGCGCAGCAGTTCCTCGCTGCGCTCATCGGCATCGCCGCCGGCGGCCTTGGCCAGCAGTTCCTGGTAGGTGCGGATGTCCACGATCACCGCTTCGGGGTGGTTGTGGTTGGTGATGACCAGCGCCTGCTTCTCGCGCACGGTGCGCATCAGGCTCGGCCAGCCACGGGTCTTCACCGACGAGGCAGGGGCCTTTTCCAGGCCAGGCAGGTCCAGCGGAAGGGTCATGGCACGGCTCCAGGCGGGAACGATTGAGCCCATTATGCCCAATTTGGCCCAATTGGGGATAAATGCCCCATTCCCCCTGCGTCAGCCCCCCGACCGGGCCTGCGGGGCGTCGGTCTGCAGCAAGCTGCCGCGCTCCCGCAAGGGGAAGCCGATGCGGGCATCCAGGCCCTGCGGCCCGAAGCGCAGCTGGCCGCTGCCGGCCAGCTCATACGGCACCCGCTGCTCGATCAGGGCCCGGCCCAGGCCGCGCTGGCGCGGCAGCGCCCAGCCCTCCACCTCGGCATGGCGCTCGCACCAGTGCAGTTGCAGCCAGGGCTCACCCTGCCGCTCCTCCACCCGCCAGCACACCTGGATGCGGCCGTCTTCATGGGCCAGCGCACCGTGCCGCAGCGCATTGCTGGCCAGCTCGTGGATGGCCAGGGACAACACTTCGGCCGCCTTCGGCGGCAGCAGCACATCCTCACCCTGCAGCTGGCAGGCCGCCGCCGCAGGCACCTGCGCTGCGATCTCCTGTTCCAGCATGCCACGCAGGCAGACGCCAGCGTTGGCGCCGCGGGTGAGCAGGCTCTGCGTGCGCGCCAGCGACATCAGGCGCCCACACAGCCGGTCGGCATACTCATCCACGCTGCCGACCGATTCGCGGGTACGCCAGGCGATGGCATGGATGGTGGACATGATGTTGCGTACCCGGTGCTGCAGCTCGGCCAGCAGCACCGCCTGGCGCTCGGTGGCGCGCTTGAGATCGTCGATGTCCACGGCGATGGCAAACACGCCGCTGACCTCACCATCGGCATCACGCAGCGGCGCGGCCGCCACCCGCGTCCAGAGGGTGCGGCCATCGTCATGCAGGAACTGGAACTCCAGCCCCGGCACCACGGTTTCGCCGCGCATGGCCCGTGCGATGGCGAAATCCTGCGGTTCAATCGGTGTGCCATCTGCATGCCAGCCACGCCAGCGGTACTGGTTGGCGGTGTCGGCCGAGGGCACCTTGCCGGTGGGCAGGTAGGCACGCATCTGGTCGTTGGACAACTGTATGTGGCCCTGCAGATCGACGATGCACAGGCCCACCGGCAGTACCTTGAAGGCCAGTTCCAGGCGCCGTTCGCTCTCGCGCCGGCGCTGCTCCTCGCGTTCGCGCGCCGCCAGCGCACGATGCGCGGCGGTGGTCTCGAACATCGTCACCAGCACCCCGCAGATGCGCCCTTCCCCGCCGCGGATCGGGCTGCAGGTCAGCGTGAACCAGCGGTCCTCCAGGCGGCCCTGCCGCGCCAGCGCAAAGCGTTTGTCCTCGAAGGTGAGTGTTTCGCCCTGCCAGACCCGCGTGTAGAGCGGGCCATTGATGTGCCACACCTCCGGCCAGCATTCGCGGGCTGGCTGGCCCAGCCCCGCAGGGTGGCGGTCGGCCAGGATCTCGGCGTAGCCATCGTTGTACAGCTGCACCAGCTGCTCGCCCCACAGCACGATCATCGGGAAGCCGTGGGCCAGCATCAGATCGACCGTGGCGCGCAGATGCGGCGGCCAGTGCTCGATGGCGCCCAGCGGCGTGCTGGACCATTCGTGCTGGGCAATGCGTGCGGCCATGCCGTCGCGGCGCGCGCGCCGATGCAACGGTGCGGGCATCGACCCCCGCAGGCCGTCGGCATGTATATCGTCGCTACGGCGCGCCATGCGCTGCGATCAACGCAGGCCCGCAGACACCTGCGGGGCTGCCGCCAGCCCGGCCAGCTGCTGGACCAGGGCCTCGATGTGGTAAGGCTTGGTGCAGCGTGGCGCCGCCGCGAAGCGGCTGGGCAGGTTGTCGTCGTAACCGGAGGTGAGCAGGAACGGCGTGCCGGCTTCGGCCAGGCGATCTGCCAACGGATAGACCTGTTCACCGCCCAGGTTGATGTCCAGCAGGGCCACGTCGATGGGGTGGGTATCGACCAGCTGTCCCAGCGCCTGCAGATCACCGGCCGGCCCGACCACCTGCGCCCCTTTCAGTTCCAGGTAGTCCACCAGGAACATCGCGATGGCGAACTCATCCTCCGCCACCAGCACACGTAGCCCTTTCAACCCTTCCGCTGTGTTGCCTGCTTCCCGCACGCGCCGCACTCCTCGGTACCCGCGGCCTGTCGCGCCGCAACGTGGGCAGGATGCGCGAACTGGACTACAAGGGCGCGTGACGATCGATGAAGATCACGCCCACGGCGCATTCACCCCGGGCACGCAGACGGCTCAGAACGCACGCTCCCACTTCAGGCTGAACAGGCTGCGGTCATGGCTGTACAACCAGCCAACGTTGCTGTCGATACGGGCGTAGCGCAGGCTCAGGCTTGGCACCAGGCCGGCCACTGCCAGCCGCTCGCTGCGCACGATGGCGATCAGGTTCTGTTCGTCGTCCTGCCGGCGCGCTTCCAGCAGCGGGCTCCAGGCGTGGTAGTCACGTTGGCGCAGCGAAACGAACACCGTGGCGGTGGTGCCGCTCCACTGGCGTGCCGCGCCCAGCCGCACGCCGCGCTGGCGGTAACCGTTGGCGTCATCGGCAGCATGGCTGTCAGTCAGGTCCACGCCGGCAAACACGGTCCAGCGCGGGTTGAGCGCGCGGAACCAGGTGGCATACAGCGCGGCCAGCTCACCATCGTAGTTGTCGGCCAGGCCCGGCTGCCGGTAGCGCTGGCGTCTCCAGTCGGCCTCCAGTTTCAGCAGGCTGCGGGCATCGAGTGCGTACTGCCACTCGCCATGCATGCCACTGCCGCCCTGCAGGGCGTGGTTGCCCAATGCCTGGTAGTCGTAGCTGGGCGCCAGCAGCACGGTGTGCCGCGCACTGCGCCAGCTGTAGCCCGCCTGCACACTGGCGTTGAGTTCGTTGTAGGCGCTGTGCCCGCGCCACGCCTGGCCGAATGCCAACCCACGCACGTACAGGCCATGGTGGCCGGCCAGCGCCCAGCGCCGCTCCAGGCTGGCATCGTAATCCAGGCCGACGGCCTGCTGCGCCTTCGGCAATGTGCGTTCAATGATGCAGCTGTCGCCCACGCCGAACAGGCAGGTGCGGCTGGCCGAGCTGCGGTTGATGTTGTCGCTCCAGGCAGGCCCGGCCGCCACCGCGCCTTTCCAGCGCTGGCGCGCCTGCAACGCGGCCAGATAACCATCGACCCGCGCGCGCACGCCGGCGGTGGCCGGATCGTCGCTGTCGATGCCGGCCGCGATCGCCGCGAACAACGCCGCCGCCTCACGGTCGCGCTGATCCTCGGCGTAGACGCGCGCCAGTTCAAGGCGGGCCGGCAGGAAGTCCGGCTGCGCCTCCAGCAGGGCCTCATACTCGCGCGCGGCACCGCGATGGTCACCGGCCACCCGGGCCAGCGCGCCCTGTGCGTAGTGGCGCAGCAACGGGTCGTGCCCGGGCAGTTCGATGTACTCGCCCAGGAACGCTGCGGCGGCCTGCCATTGCTGGTGCTGCAACGACAGATACAGGGCCTGGCCGAGGTCGTCGATGGTGCGCTCCACGCGCATCGTCTGGCCGTCGATGGTGATGGTCGGGCGCTGTGATTCGGCCTGTTGCAGGCGCTGCTGGTCCTGCTGCTGATGGCGCAGTTCGCTGCCCTGTTCAAGCACACGACGCAGATCGTCCTGCTGGGCGCGCACATCGGCGGCGGCCAGCAGCAGGACGAGAAGGAAGATGGGATGGCGCATGGTCGATCCGTGATGATGCATGCAGCGGGCCGAAGCAGGGACTGGCGGATCGCGGCTTGTCCCTGCCCTGCCCCGTTAAGGGGCGTGGCGATCAGTTCTTGCTGCCGCCGAAGGCGGTGTCGTACTGGCTGTTGCCGGCGAAGGTGGCGATGCCGGCCAGGGTGGCGGCGTTGGCGCCGAAGAACTGGCCCTGGGTGGTGCCGGTGACCGAGCCGTTGGCGGTGGCCGAGCCGGCGAACGAGGCGTTGGCGCTGTTGATGGAGGCATTGACCGCAACCGACAGGCCGCCGCCGCTGATGCCACCGGCCAGCGTGCCATTGCCGAAGTTGGCGCGGAAGGTACCCGACAGCAGGTTGCTGCCGTTGAACTTGTTCAGGCCCGCCACGCTGTAGGTGGCCACGCCGGCCGGCAGCGTGGTGCCGGTGCGGTCACCGACGAAGTAGACCTGGCGGTTGTTGAAGCCACCGGCGGCGCCATCCTTGGACCACTCGCCGAACCAGACATCGCCGCTGCCGACCTTGACGAAGTTGAAGTGGCCCATGCCCGAGTGGCTGCCCGGCGCGCCGGTGATCGGCATGGCCAGGGTACGCACGGTGGTGCCGTTGACCGTGGTCGGCACCGAGTAGGCCGACAGGCCCTGGAAGTCGACACGGCGGGCGCCGGAAACGGTGCCGACGCCGATACCGGCCTTGCCGGCCGAGTGCGGGCCACCGTTGACCTGGGAATCGCCGACGGCCACATACAGCTCGGCGTCGGTCACCGGGCTGGCCGCACCGACGATATCGGCAGCCTGTGCGGCACCGGCCAGGGCGAAGGTGGCAGCAACGGCAAGCACCGAACGGGAGATCATCTTCATGGTATTGCTCCTTGGGTTGAGGGAACTACGGGTGAAACGCTTGAATGCGGAAGGTCAGAAGCGCGCGGTGACGCCGAGCTTGATCGTGCGGCCCGGCGCCGGCAGCGTGGAGCGGGTGGCTGGGTCGACGTAGTAACGGTTGCCCAGATTGCTGCCGACCAGCTCCACGCTGGCGTGCTCGTTGAAGCGCCAGCGCGCATAGGCATCGACGGTGGTGATGTTTCCCCAGGTGAACGGCACGTTCTGCCAGAGCAGGCTGCTGCCGCCGGCCAGCAGGCGGTCGCGGTAGGCCTGCAGGTCCGGGTTGTCGTGGCGCTGGTAGTGCACGATGCGACTGCCCAGTTCCAACCGCTCATCGAACAGGCGGGTGCCCAGCGACAGGTTCACCGACAGTTTCGGAATGGCCTGTGTCAGCAGGTAGCCACCGACGAAACCGTCCTGCACGCAGTTCGGAACCAGGCCTCGGTTGGCATCGAGCAGCACCGCGGTGCTTTCGTCGCACACCTCGTTTTCCAGCGTGCGCGCGATGCCCAGGTCGGTGAAGTAGCGGCGGTTGTCGAAGCGCGCCTGCAGTTCGATGCCACGGATGGTCTGCTTGTCGATGTTGTCGAACAGGAAGTACGCATCACGCTCGATCACATCGCGGGTCTTGTGCACGTAGTAGGACAGCTTCACATCGGCGTCGGCGGTGTTGCCGAAAAGCCCTGACAGGTTGTGCACGTAGGCCAACTCGTAGTTGTAGGCGTGTTCCGGCTTGAGCGCATACAGCGGGTTGAGGCTGCTGGAGAAGGCGATGGTGCTTTCGAACATGCTCGGGAAGCGCACCGCCTCGCTGTAGCGCAGGTAGACGCGTGCGGCCGGCGACAGGTTCACCGTGGCCGAGAAGCTGGGCAGCCAGGCATGGTCACGACGGCGTTCGTTGCGCCCGTCCACCGGTCGCGACTGCAGGGTGCTGCCGATGCTGCAGACCAGATCGCTACCGGCGTAGAGCGGCAGCGCACCGGGAATGCCCGCCACCTGGCCATTCAGGCAGGGGTTGGTGGCACGGCTGTAGTTGCCATTGGCATCGGGCTGCCAGGCGATGCGGTGTTCCACCGCCTGGGGCGTTTCGTAGTAGGCCAGCAGGCCACGCAGCGAATCATCGACGAACCAGCCCATGCCGATGCTCTCCCAGAACTCGCGCTCGGATTCCAGCGCATCGATCTGCGCCTGCAGGCTGGCCGGGCGTTCGGGCAGCTCGTTGGTCCGGTAGGTCGCTTCCTTGCCGCCCACGCCCTTGGTCAGCAGCTCCGGATGCGCCTGCAGGAAATCGTCGAACGCCCAGTAGCGGCTGTAGCGCACGCCCGCATTGAGGGTGAGGAACTCGAACGGGCGCCATTCCAGGTTGAGGTAGCCCTCGCCTTCCTGGCGGCGGCCGGCACGCGGGAACATGCGCCAACCATCGGAGGGACCGAAGTACGGGTCGCGCGAGCCGAGCTTTTCGTACTGCCAGTTGCCGCCCACGGTCAGATCCAGGGTGGAATGCAGGGCGAAACGGTTGCTCAGGGTCAGGCCGGTGCGATCGTTGCGCGCATTGGCCAGCGCGGTGTTGCGCAGGATCGGGCTGGCGTCCGGGTTCCAGGCCGGGTTGCCCGGCGCGAAGTTCGGAAAACCGCCTGCAGTGTAGGTATCGCTGTCGGTCTCGGTGCGCCACAGGTTGGCGTACAGATCCAGCCAACGGCTGCCGGCTGGCTGGAAGCGGTATTCCAGGTTCCAGGCATCGGAGGCGACGCGGCTGAGCGGCCACTGGATGCGGCCGTAATCCGGTGCCGACAGGATGCGCGAGGGCATGATCTCGCCGTAGTGCGACAGCGTGCGCCGCCAGGTGGCCTTGAGCTGCTGGTCGTCGTTGATCTGCCAACTGCCCTTCAGCAGCCACGATTCCTGTTCGCTGGAGGTGTTGGGCACTTCATCGCCGGGCTTGAAGTAGCGCGCCAGCGTGGTGATGTAGTCGATGCCCTGGTACTCGTACTGCTCGCGCGGGTCCTGGTCGTAGTAGGCGCTGCCCTTGCTGCCGGAGAAGTAGTTGCCACGCTTGCGCCAGGCATAGGCGGCCATCAGGTCGACGGTGTCGCCGCGGTAGCCGAGCGCCAGGCGCCAGGCCTGGTCCTCGCCGTCGAAGGGATTGTTGCCACTTCGCGACTTCACCGGCACCACCAGGGTGCGGTCGTCATAGGGCGAGGCCGGCGAGCCCTGCGGGAAGCCGGATACCGTGCGGTAGTCTTCGCCGGTGTGCAGGCGTGGCAGGCGCGGCGCCACCGCATTGCTGCTGCCTTCGATCTTCAGCTCCCCGCCGAAGCGCTCGCCGGCCGCAACGATGTCATCAACGTCGATGGTCTTGATCACCAGCGCACCGCCGATCCCGCTGTGCACATCGCGCACCAGCCCTGGCCCCTTGATGACCTGGATGCCACCAATCAGGTTGGGATCGATGTAGTTGCGGTTGCTGACCCCGTTGTAGCCGCGCCAGACGGTGAGCGCCTGTTCGCCACCATCGATGCTGACCGGCACCCGCCCCGGCCCCTGGATGCCACGGATGTTGATGTCCAGCGCGCCGCTGTTGCGTGCGTCGCCACTGAACACACCGACCAGATCCTTGACCACGTCGGCCGGATTGGAGCCGCGATAGCGCTCCACCCGGTCGCGCCCCGAGTACGCCGTGGTCAGGTCGAGCGCGAACACATCATCGTAGCCACGCCGATCGCGGGCCTCGCCCCCCTCCGCTTGCAGGCGACCGGCCACGTCCAGTGTGTCGGTCACCCGCACTCCTTCCCCCTCGCCGGCCTGCGCTGCCGCACGCAGGCTCCAGGTGCCATCCATGCCGCGCTGCGCGCGCACCCCGCTGCCGCGCAGCAGCTGCTGCAGGGCCTGCATCTGGCTGTACTCGCCGTTCACCGCGCTGGAGCGGCGGCCTTCCACCAGATCGCTGCGGAACACCACCTGCACGTCGGCCTGGCGGCCGAATGCACGCACCGCATCGGCCAAGGGTTGTTCCGGAATGGCGTACGTGCGCAACGGCGCGACGATCGCCGGTTGCGCCTGCGCGCTCGGCACCCAGGCCATCGGCAGCAGTGCGGTGGAGATGGCCAGAGCCAGAACGGTGGCGCGACGGTGACAGGCAGATGCCGTGGACGGCATGGACAGGAACTCCTCAAGCGGGGCGGAACCACGGGCAGATCCGCTGCCGGTGGTGGGTCTGGCTTGAGGAGAAACGGTGTTTCGCTCTGGCTATACCTCTATAGACAGCAGGGTGCAGCGGCTGCCCACGGTTTTTTCATGTTTTTTTCATGCGGCCGATCCGTCCACGCGCGCCCCCCATCACCACAGCACCATGGCACCGCCTGGCAGGCGCTGCACACGCAGGCCCGCCTGCGCGGCCACGGCATCGATGGCGGTATCCGGCTGCTGCACATGGAACAGGCCGCTGACCCGCACCTGCGCACCCTGCCCGCCCAACACCCACACCGGTGCACGGCGATAGCGCGCCAGATCGGCGATGGCCAGCGCGGCAGGGCGATCATCGATGGCCACTTGGCCACGGCGCCAGGGCGCGATGTCCTCCGGCACACGCTGCTGCACCGGCAGCAGCCAACGGCCGTCACGGAACGCCCGCACCTGCCCGGCGTGCAGGCGCTGAACGCTGCCGTCGCCCGGACTCACCTCGACCACGCCTTCGCTGACCTCGGTGCTGACGCTGTGGTCGTGCAGGGAGACGCTGAACGCCGTGCCGATATCGTGGATCTGGCCGCCACCGGCCTCGACCCGGAACGGCCGCGACTCGTGGACTACCTGGAACCAGGCCTGGCCGCGCAGCAGACGCAGGCGGCGCTGCCCATCGTCGAAGTCCAGCGCCAGCGCGGTGCCCGCATCCAGCACGGCGGTACTGCCGTCGTCCAGCTGCACCACACGCGGGGCGTCGCTGCTGCGCAGGTCGCTGCGTGCCAGCAACAACGCGTGCGGTGCCGCTGCGACCATCAGTACCACCGCAGCCGCGCTGGCCAGCAGCCAGGGCAGCCGACGGCGCGGCGCGATCGGGCGCAGGCCCCGGTCATCGGCGGTCAGCGCCGGCAGCGCCGCCAGCACCTCGGGGCCGGCGGCATCGAGCCGCTGCCAGAACGCCTGTTGCTGGCGCCAGGCCTGTGCATGCTGCGGATCGGCCTGCAGCCAGCGCTGAAGGGCTTGTTGCTGGCGATCGGGCAGCGGGCCTGCACTGCACCGGATCACCCAGCGCAACGCCTGCCTGGCCTGACGCGGCGAGGGTTCGGACGTGATCATGGTTGTGGCCTGCCGCACCACGAACGGGTGCGCCTTCCTGTTGTGACAACGGCGGGGGCGATCTGCCCACGGCAATCGCGGCTCATCGGCGTGCTCCCTGCTGGTGCTGCTGGATCAGCAGCGCCGCGCGCAGCACGTACTTGCCGACCACGCTCTTGGAAATGCCCAGGCGGGCGGCGATCTCGCGTTCGCTCAGGCCCAGGTAGCGGTTGAGCACGAAGCACTCGCGCACCTGCGCCGGCAAGGCAAGGATGGTCTGGGTGATCTCGCGCAGCTGCGCCTGGTCCAGCGCGTGGGCCTCGCCATCGTGGCCAGCATCGGCCATGTCCACAGCGTACTCGGCCATCGCGCGCCGCTCGCGCGCGTCGGCCTGGCTGCGGTTGAGCGCGTGGTGGTAGGCCATCCGGTACAGGTAGCCGCGCGGCTCCAGGATCGGCGGATCGCCGGGCACGCTGCTGGCCTTCAGGTACAGGTTCTGCAGGGTGTCCTCGGTACTGGCCGGGTCGAGGTAGCGTGCGATGAAGCGTGACAACGCACGGCGCTCGCGGATCAGCAGCTCGACCAGCGCCAGGGCATTGGGAGACATAGGTGCCAAGGCCGGACCGGGGAATGATGGGCGTGATGGCGACGGTCCGGAGGTGGATTGTGGGCTGCGCGGCCGCAGGCGGCAAGCCACGCCTTGTAGAGCCGAGCCCATGCTCGGCTGTGCCTGCGCCAAGGGCAGCCGAGCATGGGCTCGGCTCTACAGTAGATCCACGCCATGCGTGGATGGCAGGCCAACGGCTCGGCCAGGTAATCGATCAATGCCCGCACCGCCGGCAGCAAGCTGCGCCGCATGGGCTGCGCGGCCGCAAGCGGCATGCAACGCCTTGTAGAGCCGAGCCCATGCTCGGCTGTGCCTGCGCCAAGGGCAGCCGAGCATAGGCTCGGCTCTACAGTAGATCCACGCCATGCGTGGATGGCAGGCCAACGGCTCGGCCAGGTAATCGATGAATGCCCGCACCGCTGGCAGCAGGCCGCGCCGCATGGGCTGCGCGGCCGCAGGCGGCAAGCCACGCCTTGTAGAGCCGAGCCCATGCTCGGCTGTGCATGCGCCAGGGACAGCCGAGCATGGGCTCGGCTCTACAGTAATCCACGCCATGTGTGGAGGGCAGACCTACGGCTCGTCCAACGCCTCGAAACGCTCGGCCAGGTAATCGATCAATGCCCGCACCGCCGGCAGCAGCCCGCGCCGCGACGGAAACACTGCATGCACGATGCCCTGCTTCGGCGCCCACTCCTGCAGCACCGGCACCAGCGCGCCACTGTCCAGCTCGTCGGTGATCATCATCCTGGGCAGCATCAGCACGCCCACCCCGGCCACCGCTGCCGCACGCAGCGCGATCATGTCATCGCTGACCAGGCGTGGCCGATGATGCACGCTGGCCTGCACCTCATCGGGCCCGCTGTAGTCCCACACATGCAGCTGGCTGGGCGAAGCCAGATCCACCGTTGGCAGCACCGCCAGATCGGCCGGCACCTGTGGCGTACCCAGGCGTTGCAGCAAGGCCGGGCTGGCACTGGTGCACCAGGCTCGTCGTGCCAGCACGCGCACCACCAGGTCGCTGTCTTCCAGCGGCGGCGGTCGCACCCGGATGGCCACATCCATGCCCTCGCCCACCACATCGACGCGACGATTGGTGGCGTCCAGCTGCAGCGTCACCTGGGGGTGCAGGGCCAGGAAGTCGGCCAGCATCACGCCGATGCGTGCATGCAGGATCGCGATCGGGCACGCCAGCCGGATCGTGCCGCGCGGTTCGGCGCGTGACATCGCGATCGCCTCTTCGGCCGCTTCAGCCTCGACCAGCATCGCCTTGCAGTGGCGGTAATAGTCCTGCCCGATCTCGGTGACCGAAAAACGCCGGGTCGAACGCTGGATCAGGCGCACGCCCAGCCGTTCTTCCAGCAGCGCGATGCGCCGGCTCAGCTTGGACTTGGGCATGGCCAGGGCGCGCCCGGCCTGGGAGAACCCGCCGTGCTCGACCACCATGGCGAAGTAGAACAGGTCGTTGAGGTCACAACGGCGGATATCAGCGATGAACACGGGGCGATCTCCTGCGGCGCGCGGCCTGCCGGCATTGTTCACCAGATAGGACTATGACGGCAAATATCGGCGTCTACCGGTCCAATCGTTGCAGCCCTATCGTTTCCGCGACGAAGAACAGCGGCCGGCAGCCCCGGCCAGGAGATCGCCATGAAGCGTGTCACCGGTACCTACAGCGCGCCCCGGCCGCACTGGGTGGGCGACGGATTCCCCGCCCGTTCGATGTTTTCCTACAACACCCACGGCCAGCACCTGAGCCCGTTCCTGCTGCTGGACTACGCCGGCCCGTACAGCTTCGCGCCCAGCGATACCCCGCGCGGGGTCGGCCAGCATCCGCACCGCGGCTTCGAGACGGTCACCATCGTCTACGAGGGCGAAGTCGCCCATCGTGACTCGACCGGCGCCGGCGGCACCATCGGCCCGGGCGACGTGCAGTGGATGACCGCAGCCTCGGGCATCCTTCACGAGGAGTTCCATACCCCGGAATTCAGCAGGCGCGGCGGCACGCTGGACATGGTCCAGCTGTGGGTGAACCTGCCGGCGCGCGACAAGATGGGCACGCCGGGCTACCAGACCCTGCTCGACGCGCAGATCCCCTCGGTCGCACTGCCTGACGGCGCTGGCCGCGTCCGTGTCATTGCGGGGCAGTTCGATGGCCACGCCGGCCCGGCGCGCACCCACACGCCGATGGATGTCTGGGACATCCGCCTGCTGCAGGGCCAGCATGCGGAGTTGCCGGTGGCCGAGGGCCGCACGCTGGCGCTGGTGGTGCTGAAGGGCACGGTGCGGATCAACGGCGGCGCCCCGGTCGGCGAGGCACAGCTGGTCACCTTCGACCGCAGCGGTGAGGACGTGTTCGTCGACGCCGACAGCGATGCCACCGTGCTGCTGCTCAGCGGCGAGCCGATCGACGAGCCGGTGGTGGGCTACGGCCCGTTCGTGATGAACAGCCAGGCCGAGATCGCCCAGGCGGTCAACGATTTCAACAGCGGCCGCTTCGGCCAGATCGCGCACTGAGCGCATCGACACGGCGGGCCATCGCCCGCCTTCTCCAGGAGCCTGACCATGAGTACCCCCGCCAACTTCAATGGTGCCCGCCCGGTGATCGACCCGGACAACGCGGCGATGCTGCTGATCGACCACCAGAGCGGACTGTTCCAGACCATCGGCGATATGCCGTTCACGGCCGTCCGCGCCCATGCCACCGCACTGGCGACGATGGCCACGCTGGCGAAGATGCCGGTGATCACCACCGCATCGGTGCCGCAGGGCCCCAATGGCCCATTGATTCCGGACATCCACGCCGCTGCACCGCATGCGCAGTACGTGGCGCGCAAGGGCGAGATCAACGCCTGGGACAACCCCGACTTCGTTGCCGCGGTGAAGGCCACGGGCCGCAGGCAGCTGATCATCGCCGGCACCATCACCAGCGTGTGCATGGCGTTCCCGTCGATTGCCGCGGTGGCCGATGGCTACCAGGTGTTCGCGGTGATCGACGCCTCGGGCACCTATTCGAAGATGGCCGAAGAGATCACCCTGGCCCGCGTGGTGCAGGCCGGCGTGGTGCCGATGGATACTGCCGCGGTGGCCTCGGAAATCCAGCGCAGCTGGAACCGCGACGATGCGCAGCAGTGGGCTGAGGTCTATACGAAGATCTTCCCCAACTACCAGCTGCTGATCGAAAGCTACCTGAAGGCGCAGGACGTGCAGAAGCATCACGAACGGCTTGATTCGCAGCGCGCCTGAGCCCCCAACGTGCCGGCCCAAGGTCGGCACCGCCTCCCGGAGACCTACCATGTCCAGTGAACCGATCCGCGATCCTGCCAGCGACCATCTGCTGACGCCGCAGAATTCCGCCTTCATCATCATCGACTACCAGCCGGTGCAGGTGAACTCCATCGCATCGATGGACCGCCAGCTGCTGGTCAACAACATCGTCGGCACGGCCAAGGCCGCCGTTGCCTATGGATTGCCGATCGTGCATTCGACGGTGAACGTCCAGACCGGCCTGAACAAGCCACCGATCCCGCAGCTGCGCAAGGTGCTGGGCGACTACCCCACCTATGACCGTACCACCATCAACTCCTGGGAAGATGTCGAGTTCCGCAAGGCAGTGGAAGCCACCGGCCGCCGCAAACTGATCATGACCGCGCTGTGGACCGAGGCCTGCCTGACCTTCCCGGCCCTGGACGCGTTGAAGGAAGGCTATGAGGTGTATGTGGTGGTCGACGCGGTGGGCGGTACCTCGCTGGCCGCGCACGAAGCCGCGCTGCGCCGCATCGAACAGGCTGGCGGCCAGCTGATCAGCGTGCCGCAGCTGTTCTGCGAACTGCAGCGCGACTGGGCGCGCTCGGAGACCGTGCCGGCCTTCATGAACCTCTTCATCGAGACCGGTGGCACGGCGGGCATCCAGTTCTCGTACGATCGTACCGAGTGAGCGCCGTCGAGCATGGCTCGACGCTACAGACAGAAGGAGATCCCGATGGCCTACGCACGCGTTGTTTCGACCGCCGACAACTACCTGCACCACCTCAGCAATGGCAGCTTTGAAGTGGACGCTGACGAGCCCGCCTCGCTGGGCGGCCAGGGCAAGGGCTTCGCGCCATTCGATCTGTACCTGGCTTCGCTGGCGGCCTGCACGGCCATCACCCTGCGCATGTACGCGCAGCGCAAGGGCTGGGACCTTGGCCAATTCCATGCCGAACTGCGCTCGGAGCGTGACGCCGACGGACGCTTCCACGTGCACCGCGTGCTGCATGCCAGCGCCGGACTGAGTGACGCGCAATGGCAGCGCTTGCTGGAGGTGGTGGAGAAGACGCCGGTGACGCTGGTGATGCGTGAGGGTGCACGCATCACCAGTGAGCGCGGGGCGACCGCGTAGCCCCATCCACGCATGGCGTGGATCTACTGTAGAGCCGAGCCCATGCTCGGCTGCATGCTGCGGAGCCGAGCATGGGCTCGGCTCTACAGGCCGCTCAGCGCCGTGAGTGCAGCACGGTGCGCTGGCGCATGGCGTTGAACTCCTGTTCCACCTGCTGGATATCCTCGGCCCGGAAGCCGGCCGCATCCAGCAGCTGATCGGCCGCCGCAGCTGCCAGCGGATCGTCGTCACGCTGGCGCCAGCAGCGCGCCGGCAGGAAGTAGCCCACTTCGCTGCGACCGCGCATGATCACCACCGGCCGGCCCGCATACAGCAGGAACTCCGCCAGGTGCTGGCGCAGGCCCTCCACCGATACGTAGGCCGGGCCGATGCCCAGCGACTGGCTGGACGGTTCGGGACTCTCGAACAGCTTGCGACGGCTCATCCACTCCTCCTTTTGAACAACGCGTGGTCTCCTTTCCTTAGACGGGCGCATCGCTGCGCCCCCGCCACGTGTCGCGTGACCGCCATCACGCCCGCTGTCTAGAACCCGGTGTTGAACTCCAGCTGGAAGACATCGATCGACAGCGGCGCCCCGGACACCTCCTTGGCCGCCATCCACTTGCCGCTGATCCAGCTGCGCGCATCCAGCGCGTAAGCGCCGCCCACGTAGTAGCCGCGCGCATTGGTGCCGCCCAGGTGGAAGTTCGGATCGTTGTAGGCATCGGGCAGCGCGTCGGCCTCGATCCGCTTGTAACCCAGCAGCGCCTGCCACTGGCCCTTCTCCCTCAACTCGGTGGCGCCGAAGGTGGCCTGCAGCATCCACGCGGTATCGCCACTGCGGAAGGTATCGATGCTGGCGGCACCGCCGGCACCGTAGTTGTTGACGATGCCATTGTTGGCGCGGTTGAACATCGCCTGCTTGTCGTAGGCAAGATTGCGGATGTAATCGCCGTCCAGGCGCAGCCCGACGCCCTGCGCCAGCTGCGTATCCCAGCGCAGGTTGAGCGTGGCCAGGCGGAATGCCGAGGCCAGGCCGACGTACTGCGGGGTTGGCGTGTTGGCCGGATCCAACGGGTTGCGCGCGATGTCGCGGATCAGCATCAGGGTGTTGCCCTTCTGCATGAACGCCGGTCGCGACCAGTCGGTATCGCAGCCGTCGGCGCCGGCATACAGCAGGCACGGTGAGGACAGCCGGCCGCTGATGTTCTTGAAATCGTAGTAGCCCACTGCGGCGCGCAGGGCATTGTCTTCATTGAAGCGCCAGTTCACGCCCACCTGCGCGCCCGACAGCCACCTGTTCTCGTTGGGCGTCTTCACCTGGTTGCGGTTCGGCGCATTGTCGGAGGTGTACTCCAGCGGGACCACCGCAAGATTGCCGAACACATCGAGATCACCGCCATCGAAGTCGTACTTCAGGTTGGCGGCCAGCCCATCGAAGTTCAGATCGTTGGAGAACAGCGTGTCGCTGGTCCAGAACGGGTTGCCGAAGCGACCACCCCGCACTGTCACCCAGTCGGCCGGGCTGTAGGCCAGCCAGGCCTGGTCCAGCCACACGTCCTTCTTGCTCAGGCCGCCGCCCAGCTGTTCGGTGGTCGATACCGGGCCGTTGCTGCTGCCGCTGGCCAGGCGTACGCCGGCGGTGGTGTGCTGGCCGATGGTCGCCTCGATACCCAGGCGGGCGCGGATGCGCCACAGGTTGCGACGGTCCTGGCGGGTGTTGAGCAGCGGCGGCAGCTGCAGATTGGTGTTGGTGTTGGTATCGAAGCCGCTGCCGGAGTTGATCGACGCCCAGTTGCTCACGATGTCGCTGTTGCGCTCGGAATAGAACCGCGACTCGCTGCGCACGCGCATGTCACCGGTAACCTTGATCCGCTTGGTCCACTCGGCCACCTCGTTGGGTGCCGCCCAGCCTTCCGACTTCGCCTGCGCCATCACCTCCTGGCGCACTTCATCGCGGATGCCGTCGCGCACGCTCTGCGGCACATAGGGCACGCGCACGTCGCCGGCTTCCAGGGCCACGCCGCCGCTGGCGGGGGCTCCGCTGGTGGCTGCCGTGCGTTGTGCCGCAGCGGCTTCAGCCTCGGCCTGCACCAGCAGCGCCTGGCCGTCTTCCGGCTTCAGCGCACCGCTGGCGATCAGGCCCTTGATCAGCTTGACCATGGTGGTCTCGGCGGCCATCGCACCGGCCGGGGCGGCCAGGCTGAGCAGCACGGCGCAGCACAGCAGCGCCCGTCGGGCCGGCCGCGGGCGGCGGGAGTCGATTCGTGCGCGGTGGTGGTCGTTCATCACGGTTCTCATCGAAAGAAGGGAAATCACGGAAGTCGGGAATCAGGCGCCGGGACGGCGGCCCTGGATCAGCACGCGTGCGGGAAAATCGAGCGACGGTGGTGGCGCCTGGTCGACCTTGCCGATGCGGCGCAGGGCATCGAGCACGGCTGCATCGGCGTCTTCGTTGCCGCTGCCGCGCACCAGCTCGACCTTCTCCAGGCGGCCATCGCTGGCCAGCCACACATTCACCTGCAGCTGGAATGCCAGCCGCTTGACCTTGTCGTCGCGCGAGATCGCCTGCTGCATGAGGTAACCGAGGTAGCGACCATAGGTGGCATTGCCGGCGCCACCGCGGCCGACGCCGGATGAACCGCCGCCACTGCCGGACTGGATGCCGAAGTTGTCTCCGCCGGCCTGCGCGTCGGCGTTCATCGTCACCGGGTCGGCGGTGTCCGGCGTCGGCGTGGGCTCTTCAGCCGGCGTCGGCTGATCCAGCGGCTCCGGCTCGGGCATCGATTCTTCCGGCGGTGTCTCCGGTTCCGGCGGCTTCTCCGGCGGCGGCGGTGGCGGCGGAGGCGGTGGCGGCAGCGCCAGCATCGGCGGCTGCACCACCGGCCGGCGGGTGCTGGCGGTGTCCTTGAACAGCAGCCACCACACCGCGATGCCAAGCACCAGCAACGCGACCAGCACCAGCGCGACGGTCACCAGCAGCTGGCGACCGCGCATGCCAGGCTCCGGCCGAGGGGGTTGATGGGCGGTCATGCCTCAGCCCTGTGCCTTGCCGGTGACCAGGCCGACCTGGGCCAGCTCCAGCCGGCGCAGCAGGTCCAGCACCTCGACCACGCGGGCGTACTGCACCTGTGCATCGCCGCGCACGATCACCGGAAAATCCGGCGTGGTCGCGCGCTCGGTGCGCAGGCGGTCCTCCAGCTCAGCCATCGTCACCGGGTACGCATCCAGGAACACCTGGCCGCTGGGGTCGATGGTGATCGCCTTGGTCTTGGGCTTCTCCAATGCCACGCTGTTGCTGGCCTTCGGCAGGTTCACCTCGATGCCGGGAATGGAGGCGTTGCTGGTCAGGATGAAGATCACCAGCACCACCAGCAGCACATCGACGAAGGGCGTCACATTGATGCCCTTCTCGCGCTTCTTGATGCCGAACTTCGCCTTCTGGCCCATGGTTCGCCCCTCAGCCCTGGGCCGCGGCCGCGCCGCGCCCGTCCTGCTCTTCGGCCAGACGCGCAGCGAACTCGTCGATGAACACCGCCATGTCGGCGCCGATCGCCTCGGCGCGTGCGCCCAGATAGTTGTAGCCGAACAGTGCCGGGATCGCGACGCCGAGGCCGGCCGCCGTACACAACAGCGCCGCGGCCATGCCCGGCGCCACCGAGTTGATGTCCACCGCGCCGGCCATCGCCGCCACCACGAACACCAGCATGATGCCGATCACGGTGCCGAACAGGCCCACGTACGGCGCGCCCTCGATGGTGGTCGACAGCCAGTTCATGCGGCGGGCCATCGCTTCCTGCTCGCGCACCATCACCGCATCCATGGAGGCGCGGATCGCGGCGATGGTGGCCCCACTGAGGTAACCACTGTTGCCGTCGCGCTGATGGCGCTGCTGCATCTCATCGATGGCCACCTGGTAGATGCGCCACAGCGAACCGTCGTGCATCGCAGTGGGCGCCTTGCCCTGGCGATCCATGTCGGACAGGGTGCGCAGCGGCACGCCGGACAGCTTGCCAAAGTTCTCGGTGAATACCGCATTGGCCTTGCTGGTGCGGCCGAAGTGGCGGCTCTTGGCGATCATGATCGCCCACGACAGCAACATCATCAGGCCGAGGATGGCGACCACCACCCAGGCATCGAACGGCATCGCCTTGAGGATGAAGGCGAAGTGGCTCTGGCCGGCCGACTGTTCATCGGCGCCGTAGCTGATCAGGCGCGAATCGGCACCCTGCGCGGTGGCGTCGGCCAGCAGCAGTGCCGCCGGACGCGCGACCCGCGAGATGCGCAGCTCATCCAGCGCGCCTTCGAAGTTGGCCAGTGGCTGGGGCGCGCCGGGCGCGTCGGCACCCAGCACCGGGGCGGTGGTCAGCGCCGGCAGATCACCACTGAGCTGCGCTACCACGCGACCGTTGAGGTACAGCTGCACGGCGCCCTTCTCTGCGGTGATGGCTACGTGCGCCCACTGCCCTTCCGGAATCGGTTGTGCCGGCGTGCTGCGCTGGCCATTGAGCTGCACGAACGGCACCCGGTTCTCGAGGCCCAGCACCAGCTCGGACGCGCCATCACGGCGGGCGTAGATGGCCTGTGCGGCATTGTTGCTGCCCGGCTTGATCCAGGCCGAGACGGTCAGCGGTGCGCCCGCCTCCTGTGCCAGCGAGGCGCTGGCCGGCAGCGGCAGTGGCGCGGTGCCCAGCTGCACGCCACGGCCGATCACCGAACCTTCCGCTGGCGACGCCACCGCACCGGCATTGTTGCCGTAGGCGGTGGTATCGCGAGCCGGGGCGTTTGCTTCGGCGAAGTGATAGACCAGCGTGTAGTCCGGGTCGAACACCTGCTGGCCGTTGCCACTGGCCGGGGCCTTTTCATTGCCGTAGTACATCCAGATCGTCTGCGGCGCAGCGGCGCTGACCGCCGGCACGTCCACCCAGACCAGGGCCAGGCCCAGCGTGGGATCGAACTGTTCGATCTGGTGGGCCAGCACGGTGCGGCCATCGCCCGAGACGAAACGCAGGTCGTTGCCCGCATCCTGGGTGCCGTCGAAACCGAAGTTGCCGGTATGCAGGCGCAGCAGCAGCGGCGTGCGGCCCGGGTCACCGGCCAGGCCCGCGCCCTGCGGGCCAGCGTCAACGGTGATCGGCTTGCGGTACTTCCATTCGGCCTGCCACCAGTTGGCATCGGCCGCAGCGGCGGGCAACGCGACCAGCGCGGCCAGCGCGGCCAGCAGCAGCAATACTCGGGAAAGCAAACGGTCCATGCGAAGGGTCTCCGGAGAACGCATGTTCAAGGAAAGGGTCAGTAGCTGGTGCTGATGTTGAAATGCAGGCGCGGGTCGTCCTTGCGCGTGACCGGGCCATCGGCGTAGGGCCAGGCGTAGTCCAGGCGCAGTTGCAGGTGTTCGCCCAGGCGCAGCTGCGCGCCCAGGCCGACCGAGGCCAGGTTGTACTTGTCACGCTGTTCGGGCAGCGGCTGGCGCAGGCGCAGGTAGGCCGCATCGGCAAAGCTGTAGACGCGCAGATCGGTGCCGCTCCACAGCGACCACGCCGGGGTGCGCCATTCCAGGCTGGCCAAGCCGCCGTAGTCGCCGATCGCCTCGGCCGACAGGTAGCCACGCACGGTGTACATACCGCCGGCGGCAAACTGTTCGGCCGACACCAGCGGCGCGTCGGTCACCTGCAGCGAGCCGCGCGCGTACCACTGCCAGTCACTGCCGAAGGTGTGGGTGTTGGCCACATCGGCCTTGAACGCCACGAAACTCGGGTCGGCCCAGTAGCGCTTCTGGCCGAACGCGGTGGCGTCGCTGCCATAGCCGAACAGGCGCCGGGTGCCGGCCACCAGCTGGGTATTGATGCTCAGCTGATCGTGTTCGCCCTGGCGCACACCGACGAATCCCAGCGTGATCGGCGCGTACTTCAACGGCGTCTTCAGGCTGTCCTTGCCCATCTGCGTATCTTCTTCGGTGTCCTTGAAATCCACACCGAGGCTGAGCTGGCGCCACCACTGGCTGCTGCCGGCCAGGCGGTAGTTGAGCTTGAGGCCGATCGAATGGCCGTTACCGATCACATTGGTGCCGGTGCCGGTGCCGACCTGGCCACCAGCATTGAGCACGCGGCTGTCGGATTTGTAGCCGGACGCTTCCAGGCTCCACGGCGTGCCCTCGAACGGCATCGTGTATGACGCCGAGAACACCTTGGCCTGCGTGGTATCTTCCGGCGCCATGTAGACGCTCACGCTGGCACTGTGCCCGCGTTTCCACAGATTGTCGTAGGCCAGCGACGCGCTCAGCCGCAGCTTCTCGGTGTCGGCGCTGTGGTCGTTGTTGAGCGCCGCACTGGCGCGCCACGGCGACTTCTCCTCCACCTGCAGATCCACATCCATCGTGCCCGGCACCTGGCCTTCGCGCACCAGTGGCATCACCTGGCGACGCCCGCCCTCATTCAGCGCGGTCAGTTCCTTCTGGGCCTGGTCGAAGTCCGGCACCTTGCCCTCGGCCAGCGCAGGCACGCGCTCGCGGATGCGGTCGGGAGACTCATGCTTCGTGCCCACCACACGCAACTGGCCGATCGGCGTCTGCTGCACTTTCAGCAGTACCACGCCGCCACTGACCTGCTGTTCCGGCAGCTCGACATAGACCGACTGGTAGCCGGCCTGCTGGTACAGGGCGTTCACCGCATCGCGCGCCTTCTCGACATCGGCCAGCGTCTTGCCCGGGCCGAGGAACGGCTCCACCGCGCGTTCGATCTGGCGTGGGTCGAGTACCGTGTTGCCACGCACGATGTACTCGTTGATGTTGACGCTGGGCGCCGGCACCACGTCCTGCGCAAGCAGTGGCAGCGGCAACGCGGCCAGGGCCAGCACCAGTGGATGCAGGCGCAGCGTGAGGCGGTCGGCTCGGCACGGAACAGGAGTCATCGAAGGCATCGCGTCGTATCGAAGGGAATGGCCAGGGAGCGGCGCGTGGGTCTACCAACAGGACGTGTACGCCGCGTCAAAGCCGCCAACAGTTTTGTGACAGCACTGTCATCTTTTGACAGCGCCGAAACGCCTGCCGGCGGACCCTGCCTTCGCCACACGTCTTCATTGCAGAACGTGAACTGCTGCGGGAGATTCGAGATGCGTGAATCGTTGATGGCGTGCCTGCGCGCCGCCCTTGCCCCTGCCCTGCTGCTGTCGCTGCCATCGGTTCGTGCCGACGAGGCGAAGAAGCAGGAAGCTGCCGCGCCCTGCATCGAAGTGCAGGTCAACGGCGAGCGCATCCCGGCCTGGGATTGCCTGCAGCGCAAACTGGCGCCGCCTGCGAACGCGGCCAAACCGGCAACGCTGCCCGAGGCCGAACGCTTGATGCGGTTACCGGGAAACCAGCGCATGCAGTACAACCTGGAAGGCACGCGGCAGCGCATGGGCGATGCCTTTGGTCGCTCGGTGGTACCGCAGCGACCTGCGCGCTGAGCCTGCGCATCTGTAGCGCCGAGCCCATGCTCGGCGGCCTTTGCATTCATCGGCAATATCACGCAGGAGCAGCCGAGCATGGGCTCGGCTCTACAGGGAGCCGCCTTGCTGTTTGCTGGGCACGATGCCATCGGTCGGCATCGGGGGCAGCCCTGGCACCGGCAGGCTGCGCGACTGCCCGGCCTGTGTCAGTTCCACGGTACTGGCGCTGACGCTGGCCAGCACCGTAGACGGGCCCAGCCGTTGCCCAGGCGCGTAGGCCTCGGCGGGCCCGCCATCCACCGAAAGCAGCGCCAGCGGCGCGTGGTCGCCGGCCATCACGCCCAGCACGACAACCTCGGTCTGCACCGCGCCCGGTGAAAGCAGCCGCACCAGCGGCACGCTTGCAGCAGCATCGAAGGCGGGCCGTGCGGGAGGCCCGGCGTGCGCTTCGCTGGCGGCGGCGGCCGCTACCGGCGCGGCCAGGGTCACGCCCCAATAGACCACCACCGCCAGCAGCAGCGTGGCTGCCAACAGGGTCAACATCCGATTGCGATCCCAGCGCCTGCCATCCATGTTCCGCACCATCGCCACCTTCGTGTACGCCCACGCTAACAGCTGCCGCTGACGCTTTTGTTTCATCATGGGCGCGTACGCTGCCCGGCGTCGGCAAGGACAGGAGGCGATGTCGATGCAGCGCATTCCGCGCGGCTTCACCCTGCTGGAACTGATGGTGGTGCTGGTGATCATCGGCATCTGCACGGCCGGTATCGGCCTGGGGCTGGGCAGCCTGCTCGATCCCTCCCGCCAACTGCGGCAGGAGGCTGAGCGGCTGGCGCAGCGCCTGCAGGTGGCGCGCGACGAGGCCCGTATCGATGGCAGGGCCCTGCGCTGGCAGGCCGATGCCTCCGGCTATCGATTCAGCCGGCGCGATGGCTCCCGCTGGGTGGAGGTGCAGCGCGACGATCTGCTGCGACCGCAACGCTGGCAGGCGGCAGGCGTCACGGTACAGCCCGCTACCGCCATCGAACTCAGCCCGGAATGGATCGGGGTTCCCTGGGAACTGGCACTGTCGCTGGACGGCCGCAGCGTGCGTCTTCGTGATGATGGCAGCGGACAGTTGCAGGTCGTGCAATGAAGCGGAACGCGGGCGGATTCACCCTGATTGAAGTGCTGATCGCACTGGCGATCGTGTCGATCGCGCTGGCCGCGGTGATGCGCTCGGTGGCCGTGGCCACCGACGATCAATCGCGCCTGCGCGATCGTCGCCTCGCGCTGCTGTGCGCGCAGGATCGCTGGCAGGAACTGCGCCTTTCCGGGCAGGTGCCGCAGCAGGGGCGACAGCGCTGCGTGCAGGGGCGCGGCAGCTTCCTGGTGCAGCAGCAGCTGGGGCCGGGCGCGGACGGGCAAGCGCAGCTGGAACTGAGCGTGGTTGCCGAGGATGCGCCGGCGCAGGCGCTGGCACGGCTGCAGCTGCCGTGGACATCGCCGCCATGAGGCGCCCTGCCGGCGGGTTCACCCTGATCGAGGTGATGATCGCGATCACCATCATGGGCGTACTGGCATTGATCTGCTGGCGCGCGCTGGACAGCGTGGCCAGCAGCGACCAGCGCCTGCGCCAGGCCGATGCCGAGACCACTACCGCGTTGCGGGTACTGCAGCAGTTCCAGCGCGATATCGAAATGCGCGCAGACGACGCGCTGATGAATGGTGCGGTGCGCCCTGCGGACCAGCCGCAGCGGCTGCTGCCGCCTTCGCTGCTGAGCGAGCGGCACCCGGATGGCAGCTTCGCACTGGAGATCACCCGCAGCGTGGGCAGCGACGGGCTGCGCTGGCAGCGGGTACGCTGGTGGCGGCAGGGCAACACGTTGTGGCGGGCCAGCGGTGCAGCCACCGACCGCTACCCCCTGCCCGCACCGGAGCCTTCGAAGGGCATTGCCGTGGCACGCGATGTACAGCGTTTCGAACTGCGTGCATGGCAGCCTGGTGTGGGCTGGGCGGCGTTGCCGGGCCAGGCTGAGGTGTTGCCCGCCACCGGGCTGGAACTGCGGCTGGGGCTGCGCGATGGGCGTGGGACGTTGAGCTACCGGCGGGTGTTGGCGCTGTAGGATTCTTCCCTGGCAACGCATCCACGCATGGCGTGGATCTACTGGCGAGCGTGAGCCGGTGGGTGCGAGCGCGATCCGGTGGGCGCGAGCGTGAGCCGGTGGGTACGAGCGTGATCCGGTGGATGCCGACCGTTGGTCGGCATTGAGGCTGGCCCAACCATCCACGCAGGGCGTGGTTCTACCACCCTCCTGCCGCCGGGCGCACTCCTGCACCCGGCGGCGCCGTGTCGGTGGTCCTCACCGCCGATGGCCGCTCCCTGCCCTCCGTGCCGTCCTGGCTGGGGCCGCTGCCGTTCCGTGGCGGCTGGCCCGATGCTGCGTGTTCCTGCAGGTTGGTCGCATCCACGCATGGCGTGGATCTACCGACGTCCGAAGCATCCACGCAGGGCGTGGATCTACCGGCGCTGCGTGCCTTCCTCGGGGTTCGCCTGCGGGAACTGGAAAGCGCTGTTGCTGTCGTAGCCGCTGCTGACCTGGGTGCCGCGCGCCGGTGGAGCGATGCTGCTGGTGCCGCCGCCAAAGCCCAGAATCTGCACGCTGATCACCGACGGCTGGTTGCGCCGCGCATCGTCCTGGCTCTTGCGCATCACGTCCTGTGCGGCCTGGCTGGCGCTGTTGGCCGCCGCACTGGCCGAGGCCAGCGCGTTGACGTTCACCGTGGCCAGCACCGGCAGGCCCTTGCTTTCGCCCTGTACCTGGATGTTGGCGGCGTTGAGTACCTGCAGCGCGGCAAGGTTGATGTTGCCCGACACACGGATGCCAGCCTCGCCTGCATCGATGGTGCCCAGCGGCGCGATCAAGTCGACGTCGCCCGGCGCCACTTCGGCAATGGGGTTCAAGGTTGCGATGCCTGCACCGCTGGCCGGGGCCTGCGGCGACAGGATCACGTTGCCCCAACCGTCATAGACGCGACGCGGTGGCGTGTACAACAACGTAGTCTGCGAACCACGCCCGGCATTGATGTCACCCTGCTCCGACCAGGCCAGGATGTCTCCGCCGAATGTTGTCATCACCCGCGACAGCCCCAGCAGAACGCTGTCCTGGCTGAACAGCCGGATGTCGCCCTGCCCCTGCGTCACCAGTCCGGCACTGGCCGGTGGCACCACACCCTGCACACCGACCACGATCTGCCCGCCCGGCGCCATCAGCTCGATGTTGCCACCGGCTTCGGTACGCACGCCCGAACCCCCGTACATCACGATGTCGCCGGTACGCTGGACCGATGCGCCCGTGGCAGCCTTGTCCGGCATCAGCGTGGCGATCGCTTCGCGACCGCGCAGGTAGGAACCCGAACGCGGGCCTTCGGCATCGGTGTACTCACGCCCACCTTCACGCAGTTCAGCGTAGTAGACCTGGCGCAGGAAGATGCGCTGCTGTTCCTTCGGTAGCCGGTCGAACGCCGCCAGGGCCTCTGCGCCCTCGACAACTGAACCGAAGCGCTGCTGCAGCCACTGTCTCAACTCCTTGTCATAGATCTTCACCGCCTTGCCGGGCTGCGAGGCCAACGACTGCGAGGCATCGGCGAGGTTGGCCGGATCCAGGTAGCGGGAGCGCACTGCGTCGAAATCAATGCCCTGGTTGCCCGCCGTCAAGGCAATGCTTGCGCCCGGGCGCGTATCGCCCTGCACGATGCCGCCCAGGCTGACGATGCTGCCCGCCTCTTCCTGGCGCAGCTGGCGACCGGCGCTGACCTCGACATTGCCCGGGCCGGCCACCGTCAGGTTGCTGCGGATGATGTCCCGGCCCGCCTCGATCCCGCTGATATCGGTACCGCTGGTGTTGAGCGCGGTGACATCCGCGCTGATGACATCGCGGCCGGCGCGCAGCCGTACCGCCGAACCCGCCTCAAACCAGTCAAATACGGTACGCCCGCCATTCTGGCCATTGCGCGAGAGCTGCCGCCTGCTGCCGCTGCCCAGCCCGATGATATCGCCGGCCACGGCATAGAACCGGCTGACCGCAGTCGGCGTAGCCGGCAACAACGCACCCAGCGCGGTATTGGGACCGAACGCGAAGTACGGCAGCACGGTGCCGGGGCTGGCCGCGTTCCCATCGACGGATACATTGCTGCGCACGGTTCCGGCGTTTCCGGGACCCTGCGCGATGAAGCCGGGATCGAACGGGCCAGGGATGCGGGCATCACTGCTGGAGCGCGCGATCTGTGTCGCCTGGTTGGCGGCCAGGATCGATCCTCCCGCCAACACCTCCAGCCGCCCCGACGCCGACGGCGCCAGCAGGATGACGTCCTGGGCATCGGGCACACTGCTGCTGCGCAGATTGGCGAGATTGATGTTGCCGGAGGCCGCAATGGCGGTGAATCGGGAGGGATACAACCAGTAGTTGAGATAGATGTCGCCATTGCTGGCGTTGCTCTCGACCACCTCCCTGGCCTGGTTGCTGCCGCTCGCATGCTGCGTGCCCACCAGGCCCGGCGAGAGATTGCCGCCGGCGGAGAACAGGTCCAGCGCGGTGCGCGGCGTCCATAGCGAGAACCAGCTTGTGCCAGACGCGCGGCTGCCATCATCCAGCACGATGGTGTTGAAATTGGCCACGGGAACCCGGCCTGGATCGGCGGCACTACCCAGCACCACGTCGCCGCGTGCCTGCAACTGCGCGGTTGAGTCGCCCAGCACCAGCACCGGTCCGGCCATCGCAACCGGGCTGTCCGCCATCAGCGGATCCTTCAGGCCCAGCTGCCCATAGCTGGCCTGGACCGCACTGAGGCCACCGATGCGCGCAGCGTCGATGCGGGTATTGCCACGAACATTGGTCACCACGCCATTGACGTCCAGGTCCTGCTGATCCGATGTGCTGCCACGACTGCTGGCACGCAGGCCCGGATTCAGTGCCCCCCCGCTGCGCAGGGCCATGTCACCGCCGCCGGTGACATGCAACTGGCCATCGACCACGCGCCCGGTTGATCCGACCGCGACCGAAAGCGCACCCGAATGCGGCGAGATCTCGTACCCCAGCGCGTTGCCCATGCTGTCCAGCATGCCCATATGGCGGCCTGCGTCCAGGCTCAGATTGCCGCCCCCCAACGTCCCGAACCCGGTGAAGCCCACCAGGCGGGGGGTTGCATCCAGTTCGGGCCTCACCGTGCTGTAGGTTCCGAAGTTGATCCACCAACTGGTCGGCGTCTGCACGACACCGCCGGTGGTGCCCGATCCCTGCCGCCACAACCAGTTGCCCACCGCTGCGCTTGAGTGGCCAGCCTGGTCGCGCTGGACCGTGCCCGATTCCGCGCGGAAGCTCCATGTATCGCCGATGATGTCGCGCCCCGCCTCGATGCGCAGATTGCCACCCTGGTCCGGATACCACGCCTGATAGCTGGCGAGGGCCGCGTCGTAGGCCCCGGAGACCTGGGTCGAACCGAGCAGCAAGGTGTTCTCCGGCTTCGGCGCACGCGCCGCGTTGAAGCGCGGATCGCTGCCATCACCCAGATGGGTGGGCGTACCTGCGGTGTAGACACCGAAGCCGGATTTCATGCGCACGTCCTGCGCCGCCAGCAGCGCCAGGTCTCCCTTGCCGGTACGCAACACGCTCCAGGCCGGCGCGCCCAGGCGCTTGCCGTAGGTGGTGACTTCGGTAAGCGTACCGCCGCCGTAGCAGTAGCCGGTGACTGCACATATATCTTCCTCGGACATGCCCATCTCGGCGCCAAGTTCCGATGCAGGCCTGCCGACCCAGGACTCGTCGCCCCACCACATCAGCGAACCCTCCTTGTCCACCAGGCGTGGCGCCGCGCCGCAGAACGGTCCCAGCTCGCAGATGTCACCTTCGGCGACGCCGAGCATTTCAGCGGCCTCCCGCGGCGACTTGCCGACCAGACTGTCGTCTCCCCACCAGAACAGCGAACCTTCCAGGTTGACGACACGATCGCCTTTCCATTCCGTCGTGGTGGTCACCGTACCGATGGTGCTGTAGTGGCTGTCGGCGAGCACGATGCTGCCGTCACTGCCCCAGCGCCGCGTGCGCGGATCGGCAGACGCAGTATCTGCACCGGCCACCGCGGTCAGATCCCATGACGTGGTCCCTTCGGGCAGCATCGCGGCCAACGCCCAATTGCGCCCCTGTCGACCGCTGGCGTCGGCCACCCGCAGCTTCACCGGAGCGTCGCCAGCCAGTTCAACCTTGGTCATCGAGGGGATGATGGCACCGGCATGCAGATCCAGTGCGCCGGAAAGCTTCATTGCAATGGGCAGTGCGACACCGGCCGGCCACACCTGTGCGACCACCGGCGCCGGCGTGCGCAGGCGGAAGCCGGCACCCAGCCGTGCGCCGGCCTGCAGGGTGAGCGCCTGGGCCAGCACGGTGCCTGCTGGCAGCACCTGGCCGCCATCGGTGGTCACCGCCGCCCCCAGCACACTGCCGGCGGGCAGCGTGAGCTCTGCCGACAGCGTCATGGCCGCCGGCAGCACCGTACCGGACGGCAAGGTCAGGGCCTGGAAAGGCAGCGCGTAGTTCAGTGTCGCACCAGCGCGGAATTCGGTGCCACTCTGTAGCTTGACCCCCTCGCCGGGCACGATCAGATCGCCGCCAAATGCGGTGTTCGGCGAGCCTGCGCTGCGCCCCTCCAGCAGCAACCAGCCGTCTTCATCCGGGTTGGCAGGCGGCGGCGCGAATCCGTCGTTGATGCTGCCGTAGACATTGATATCGCCCTCGGCACGCAGCACCAGCGCGGCCGACTCGCCGAATCCACGGCGTGCAGGATCGAGACGGTTCGACTGCGGTCCGTAGCGGTAGCCGGACAGATCGATATCGCCGGCCACCACCAGGTCGCCACGCGGATTGTCACTGCTGCTCCGCGCCACCAGCTGCACACCGGGGCGCAGGCGGTAGCTGCCCAGGGCGGCGGTGCGCTGCTGCAATCCGGTATTGGCCAGCGCGGCGTTCATCCACAGGCTGTTGTCCGGGTCCACCACCGTATCCAGCCATTGCTGGTTGATCACCTGCGGACGATGGCCGTGCACGTCTGGAGCGCTGGCCAGCGGCGCCGAATCGTAGCTGCGGAAGGCGTTGACCTGGAGGTCGCCGGCACCGGCAATGCGGATGCCGCTGGCCACCTCGATCGCTGCATCGTTGCTGCCCGCGCGGGGCACGTTGAGCTTGACGCTGCCGCGTGCGCGGCCGTCGTTCTGGCCCGGGCTGCTACCCACCGCCACCGACGTGCCGGCGCGCAGGTCCATCGAGGCAGCCGCGCCCAGCTGCAGGCTGCCATTGGCCGAGGTCAGTTCGATCATGGCCCGGTTCGGGCTGTCGATGATCTTGCCGTAGCTGTCCACGCGCAGGCCGCTGCCATGCGCATCCAATGTGCCATCGATACGCAGCACATCGCGGGCCGACAGGCGGATGCTGCCGACCTGTTCGCCACTGGCATCGATGCGGCCGGTGACCTGCAGGCTGCCGCCATCGACGCTGATATCGACATTGCGGGCTTTCACCTCATCGCCGATCAGCAGGTCGCCTTCACTCAACTGGAAGATCCGGCCTCCGGTGATGCCACCGGCGGTAAGCCGAGTATTCAGGCCGGAGAAGTCCTGCAACTGGCGTGCACGCAGCACCAGCTCGCCGCCGTCGTACGGCACTTCGGTGCCACCGGCGTCGTAGCGGCCGCTGGCGCCGCCCAGCAGGGTCCCGGCCAGATCGACACGGCCGCCCTGCGGGCCCAGCGCAGCGACGGTCAAGCGGCCGCCGCGGTTGTTGCGGGCGGAAAGATCGATACGCGACCCGGCGTCGGCAACGATGTCACCTTCGCGGCTCGTCAGCGCCACGTCGCCGCCCCAGCTGTACTTGTCCACGTCGAACAGGCTGACCTTACGTCCGGCCATGTCCAGCACCGCGTTGCTGCCAAGCGCCACGTCCTGGCGGGCGTTGGCTTCGAACCGGCCGGACGCCAGCGCCAGCCGGCTGTCGATGCCGATCCGTTCGGCCGTGATCGACAACTCTGCACCCAATGCATCGCTGCCCGTGGTCGCCGCAGCACCGCGCAGCTGCACCGTTCCGCCATTGCGGATGGCCAGCTGCGCACCCGCGTTGCCGGTCAGCAGCGGGGTGACGATATCCAGCGCGCCGCCACTGAACTGCCAGCCGCTGCCTGCCACGTAGTCGCCCTGGCGCTGGAACACGTCCAGGCTGCCCTTGCCGGAGAACAGCATGCGATCCGACGCTGCCAGCATAACGCCGGCGAAGCCAAGCACCTGGCGATCTGCGGCCACCGACGAGCTGGGCCGGGTGAAGGGCGCACGCCCCAGCTCCAGCACCCGCGTATTGATTTCCAGCTGTCCTTGGCCAAGCCGCCCCACCATCGCCTCGCCGGCCGGTTGGGTCTGCTCACCGCCGGCCAATGCGGTGCCGGCCAGCGTACCGTCCCAGACCAGCGTATCGGCGAAGATGCGCGCGCGGTCGGTAGCGCTGCCGTAACCGTGGATGGCCGGTGCGCCCAGCACCAGGCTGCGCAGGCTGCTGCGACCGGTTGCGCCCTCACGGGTGTCCAGGTCCACGCTGCCGAAGACGTTGATGGCATCGCGCGCGGTCAGGCTGAGCGCCTCCAGCGCCGGCGCGCCGGTGGCGGTGTTTCCGCGCAGCAACCGCTGCAGCACCTCCTGGTTCATGGTCATGCCGGCCGGCAGGCCACCAGCCGCCGTGGCCGCCGCAATGGCTTCGGCACTGCCCAGATTGAGGGCCGACATGCCCAGGCCGAGCTGGCGTGTGCCATAGCTCACCGCGTCGCCAATGTTCAAGGCGCCGTCGGTGACCACATTGATGCTGCCTGCCGACAGCAGCCGGGTCTGGCCATTGCAGTCCACCACGCATCCGCCGATGTCGATCGCCACCGGACCGGCGGCACTGCCGCCCTGCGCACTGAACGCCGTCAAGCGCTGGTTGGACACGGCAAGCAGGCCGCCCGACACCAGATAGGGCGCCGTGGGCTGCGCCACGCGCGAGGGATCGGCCGCGATCAAGGTATCGATCGAAGCGCCCTGCTCGACCAGGATTCCCTTGCCCCCGAACGCGGCCGACAGCAGCACTTCCTGCGCCGTCAGGTTGACGCCATTGCGCACCACGATGTGCTGCGCGCTGCCCTCCAGCGAATAAGTCGTCGCGTCACGTCGCAAAACCCCGCCGATCAGCATCGTTTCCGGGCGGAATGCATTGAGCGCCGAATCGAAGAGGGTGGCGCCGCTGCCGCTACCGCTGCCGGCACGACCGCCCTGGGTGGCAATCTCCAGCGTCGCCTCATTGGAAGCGAGCAGATTGACCGAAAGCGTGCCGCCCCGCCCGTCGTTGCTGCCGGCGTTGAAGCGTGACACGCCCTGGAAGATCGCGGCTGGCACGCTGGAACGTCCGGCGCCATCACCCAGCACCAGGTTGAGGTTGCCGGCATCCGTTGGCCGCCAGCGCAGCGCTTCACCACGCCGCTCGGCCACGCCCTGTACGAACGCGCTGTAGGGGGTCTCGTTGTAGCTGGCATGGCGGCGCACCACATCGGCCGGCGTCAGCACCAGATCGGTGAGCAGCGATGAAACTGCACCACCCAGGCTCTGCGCCTTGTGTCCACTGACGCGCCAGGAGCCGGTGCCGGTGGCCACGGGCTGGCGGCTGCCGACGGCGCTTTCAGCGCCGACCTCGACGCGGAATGCGCCCTTCTGCAGTGCGTAGCTGGCCGGCAGCAGCGTGTAGGTTCCCGCCGGAAGGCCGGGAACCCCGGCAGGAATGACAATCTGCTGGCCAACGCGCGGATCGGCGCTGCCGTCAGCGATCGCCTGCGGCGCCTGCGTGCCCGAGCGTCCCGGCATGATCGCGTAGACCGCATTGTCACTGCCGCTGAAGCGGTAGCGCGGGTTCGCGTCCGCCAGCGCGTGCCGCAGGATGTCCACCGAGCCGCCGCGCCCGGCCACGAATGCGGCACCGGACAGCTCGCCGCCGCCAGACACGTCCAGCACGCTGCCCGCCACGCCATTGAAAGCGTTGGCCACGATGTCGATACCGATCGGGATGTTGGTCGAGCCGGGGCCCAGCACATCGAAGTCGGCACCGTTGCGGCGCCAGCCCACACCATCGACGGTGCCGCCAAACGGCAGCTGCAGGCCCGCTCCGCTCACCGATGTCACGCTGCCTGCAAGCAGGTCGACGCGGCCGGCCGCATCGGCGTTGAACTGCCGGCCACCGAGCTGCACACGGCCCCACGGTGCCTGCACATTGCCGCCCTGCACCACCGTCGCCGCCACCAGCTCCAGGCTTCCGAACGCAGAGTCCGGTGCCGGTTGCGTGCCGCCTGCAGCGCCATGGATGCGAAGCAAGGCGTCGGGGTTCTGCCAGAACGGCTCGCCTGAAGGTCCGATGTCGGGCACGCCGGCCACGATGCGTCCCTTGGCCCGGGCCGCCGGGTACAGGCGTGCGGCGCTGATATCGATCGAGCCCGGGCTTGCCAGCGTGGAGACCAGCGAACTGCTGGCGACCGGGGCCAGCATGCGGATGTCTCCGCTGCTGCGCAGCGCGACCTGATCGAAGCCCGCCAGCCAGGTCACATCGCGCAGGTCGATCAGATCGGCGCCCACCTCCAGGCGATGCTGCCGGCCGGCGTCGAGGGGCGCCTCCAGCGGGCGCAACGTACCTTCGCCGGCCGGTTGCCACCAGCGGCCCTGCGCAAGGCGGACATACGGCGCGGCCAGTTGCAGGCGGCCACCCTCGCTGCCGCCCGGGACGAAGCCGAGGTAACGCTCGTTCAAGCCCTGGATGCGCAGGCTCTGGTCCATGCGCAGATTGACATCCCCCTGGGCACGGATGTCACCGAACAGGGCCAGATGATCGAAACCACTGGCCTCGATCTGCTCCACCGACAGTGCCGCATGGCCGTATTCAAGGCGTGCGGGCAGGTCCGCCGCCTGCGCAGCGTGCTGGGTCAGTGAGATCACCCGTGGTGCCAGCACGTCCTTGCCGTTTGCCGTCCGGCCGTAAGTGCCACCACCGAAGGCAACGCCCAGGGTGCCGCCGCGCGCGCCGTCGCCGCCGGCCGCTGCGTCCAGTTCACCCTGCAGGTACAGGGCATTTCCGGTGCGCAGCACGATGCTGCCGCCGTCGCTGTCCACGCGGGTGCGCCCGCTGCCCTCGATATCGAGCAGCGCCGAGGCACCGGACGCATCCAGCCGCGCCCCACGCTCCACCACCACGAAGGTATCGGGCGGCAGGTGGCGTACGTTGTCCTGGTCTTCCCAGTCCAGCGCGCCCCCGATCTCGATCGTTCCGCCCTTGCGCACCTGCCCGCGCAACGTCCCGCGCGCGTCGGCCAGCGAAACGGTATCGCCACTCACGTCCAGCAGTGCGCCATTGGCGATCGTCCACTGGCGCTCGCGACGAGCATCGCCACGTACACCGGATGGGTCAAATGCCTCGTCCAGGCGGATGCGACCGCCGGCCGCCTTCAGATGACCGGCCACGCTCAGGTTGCCGGCGCTGAACAGTTCGATCGACTGGCCCGGGTCGACCTCGATCCTGGCCCCCTTGCCAACGCGCAGGTCGGCCGTGGACAGCAGATGCCCCGCGCGTAGTGTCAGGCTCGCGCCGCCGCGCTGCGACACGCGACCGCTGCTCGGATCGGCCTCGTACAACGATGGCATCCAGGCCTGCATGCCCTGCTCGCGGGTCAGAGCCTGCAGTGCGCCCTCGGCCAGGCGCAGCGCAGGTCGCTCCACCTGCAGCTGGGTGCCCTCTTCAACCGTCAACCCGTTGTGACCGGCGATGTCATAGCCGGCGAAGCCGCTGTTGAACAGCGCTGCCTGCAATCGCAGCGAGGCTGCCGATGCATCCCTGCCAGACGCGCCGATGGACACCGCACCGCCGGTTGCCAACGTGAAGTTGCCGCTGCCATTACCAAGTGCGCTGAAGCGCGCGCCCTCGCCCAAGCGCAGCCGGCCGCTGCCGTCGGTGGCGACCTCGGTGCTGGCCGCGTGCAGACTGACGCTGCCGCCCTTGCCGACGCGCCCCTTGCCGTTGGCATCGATCGCACCGCCGGCATCGACCAGAATCGTCGCTCCCTCGCCCATGCCGATGTCGTGGCTGCTGTTGAAGCGCACCTGTCCACCGTCGATCCACGCCTGTGCGGGACCGCCCTCCGACGCTGCAAGCGCGTTGCTCCAGCCACCGCCAAGATCGATCCGCGCGCCCGCCGCAACGTCCACCGCGCCGCGCCCGGACCTGAGCAGCGCCGTGGGCCCGCCAAGCGCCGCAAGCAGGTTGCCGGCGTCCACCTGCCCGCCGGCAATCTGCACCGTGCCACCGAAGCTGACGCGGCTTGCGGTGAGTCCCAGCCGGCCGCCCTCCTGCAACCTGAGCGTGCCATCCAGGTCGATACGGCCCGCCGCAGCGAGGTCCACCTGCCCCCAGCGCTGGGCGCTCAGCACCTCGCTGTCCAGCCACACCGTATTGCGCTGTGCTTCGGCGATCGGCGCCTGCAGCGTCCACGGCCGGGGGTCGGCCTGGATCTCTCCGATGCGGACATTCGAATCGAACACCGCACTGCGACCGGTGTTGTCGAAGCGCCCCAGCCACAGCTGGGCGTTGCGGGCCGCGGCCGTCTGCGCCTGCGCGTACCCGTCCTGCCCCGGGTCGGGGCGGCGGGTCTGCTGCAGGCCCTGGAAGGCCACCGTATCCACCTGGCCCTGCAGCACCGCTGTCGGCGCCGAGATCAGCAGGCGGCCGGCGTCGCGCCCCACGGTGTACCCATTGTCGAAGCGTTGACCGGGGGCGACCAGCGGGTTGCGGAAGGACTCGGTGACGCCCCAGCGCTCCTGCTTCAGTTCGTAGCCCTGGTAAAGCCCGTCGTACAGCATCTCCGCCGGTGCATCGTCAAGGCGGTACAACTGGCCATCGCGCCCACGCAGCCAGCTCTGCTGCACCACGCCGGACTGCACATCCAGGCTGCCACCGGCCAGATTGATGCGCGAACCGGCGTGGCTGACCACTTCCTTGCCTGCCAGCTGGACGGTGCCACCCTGCGCCGCCCATTCGCTGATCGAATGCCCCTGATTGTCCAGGTAGCCCCCCACTTCCAGCAGGCCGCCACCGGCATACCAGCGCGTGCCTTCATAGCCACCGGTACCGGCGGCGACTTCGGTCAACTGGCGGCGGTCGATCCACACCTCGCTGCTGATCAGCTTGCCGCTGTCACGGTTGTCTGGCGAATCGCGCAGCTCGTTGCCCTGCACCTTCACCTTGACGTTGTTGCTTTCCATCGCCACCTGCACGCCCACCGCACCGGAGACATCCACGCGCGCGCCATCATCCAGATAGCTGCGGCGGCTGGCGTCGGCGATCACCTGGCCGCCGGTGGCCACTGCCAGCGAGCCGGCCTGGAAGTTCACATCGCCGCCGGAGACGACTTCGATGCGGGATTGCTCGCGGCGGTCCTGCAGCCGCGAGAGATTGTCGAAGGAGCCACTGTTGCTGGCACCGCGAAGCTTGTCCTGCTCGGCCGACTCCTTGATGAGGGCATCGCGCTGGCTGTCCAGCGCCATGCTCTTGCCATCGTCTTCCAGCAGCACGGCCGTGGTCGAACCGGAAGCCAGGGTCACGCGGCCCGCAGCATCGGACGCCGAATTCAGCAGGTGCACGGTGCCGCGCTGATTCAGCGTGGTGGTCGCAACCACAACACCGGCCTGTTCGACCGTGCGACCGGCCAGCGTGATGTCGCCCTCGCGGGCCTGGATCAGACCGCTGTTGCGAACGCTGCCGGCTGTGCTGTCGGCGACGAAGCGCGGCGCGATCTCATTGCCACGGGTGGTCGATGCAGTGTTCTGCGCCGTGCCCGCGCCACGGCGGATCACGAAACTGTCGCCGGCGGCAAGCTGGGTCTGACCTTTGCGCGTCTCGATCTGGCCCGCGTTCTCCACGCTGTGGCCGGCCAGCAGCACGTAGCCACCGCCCCGCGTTGCCGTGGTCGGTTCGTGGGTGGTGATGCGTGCACCGCGTTCGACCATGACCTTGCCCACGGCGTCGGTCAGCGCCGAGGTGTTCGCGTCGGCACTGTACAGACCCTGCTCACGGAACTGCGCGTCGCTGATGCGCGCCGCCGCCGCCACCAGGTTGCGGACATTGACCTGGCTGTTGTTGCCGAACACCACGCCATTGCGGTTGGCAACGAATACGGTGCCATTGGCCTTCAGCTGGCCAAGAATCTGGCTGGGCCGTGCGGCGGGATCGTTGACCCGGTTCAGCACGGCCCAGTCGGCGTTCTGCAGGAAATTCAGCGTGGTGTTGCCACCAATGTTGAAGGTTTCCCAGTTCAGGATCGCCTGGTCGGCGGTCTGCTCGATGTTGACCAGCACCCGCCCGTCGGCTGCCTGCGACTGGATCGCCTCGCGGGCGTTGATCCAGCCACGCGTCAACGGATTCTCGTCGACCTTCAGGCCATCCTTGCCCAGGCCATCGGCCACTACGAAGCCCGCCTCGCGGCGCGTCTGCCGTGCCTGCTCCTGCAGGCGCTGCTGCAGAGCGATGGCCTGCGCGGCCGTGCCGAGGTTGTCGATGGACTGCTGCAGCTTCTGCCGCGCCGCATCCTGCTGCTGCGCGGGCAGCTGGAACTGGATCGGCACGCCATTGGGCATGCGCCCGCTCTGTGCCGCCGCGCCCTGCGCCGCACCGCGTTCGGCGAACCAGCCGGGGCTGAACGCCTGCTGGGCCTGGCTGGCCGGGGCCACCACGCTGCCCAGGGCCACGGCAACGGCCCAGGCCATCGGGTGGCTGCGCCACAGGGCAGCAGGGAAGCGGGCGGTGGGCGAATGCGGGTGCGACATCGGGGACCTCGTCAACCTGATGGGCCGCGTCGGCGGCGGCGTATACGGATGGGCCTGCGCCAGGCACGCCCTGCACCTCATAGACGGTGGTGGCGGCGTGAAGGCGACACGCCCATCACTGTCATGCAGCGGACATACGCAGAAGGCGCCGGCATTGCTGCCGGCGCCTTGTGTCTCCTGCAACTACAGACGCAATTGCAGTTACAGCGGACGACCGATGCCCGAGCAGGTGCTCGGATTGTTCACCGCACCGGCATTGCTGGCGGTGGCGAAGCGGGTACGGACGGCATCACGCCAGGCCTTGGTCAGCGGAATGAACTTGTGCGCGCGGATCGCGTCGTCATTCGGGCCCTTCTCGACGCCGTTGGCGTCGACGACGCTGCCGTAGTGGCGAGCCAGGAAGGCACGCACGTTGGCGCCCACAGTGCCGTTCTTGTAGCACTGGCCGAACACGAAGTTGGTGTAACCGGCGATCGGATAGCCCGCGTTCGGGTTGCCGAACACCGGCACCCAGTTCGCCGGATTCTCGGCAGCGGCACCGGTCGGCGGCGCAGCGGTTTCCAGCGTGGCCTGCACGCTCACTTCATCCGGCGAGAAGCCCTTGACCTTGGCGATCTTGGTGGCATCGGTCAGGCTCGGGATCACGTCCGGACCGACGTAGCCGACGCGGCCGTCAACGGCATAGACGGCGTTGTACAGCGAGGTGCCACCGGTGGCCGGTGCGGCGATGAAGTTCGACGGCACGGTGGTGAACAGGTTGGCGAAGGTCGACTGCACCGAGAATGCCGGCACGCCGTTGGTCAGCTTCAGGTTGGTGCCCGACACGTCAGCCGGCTGGCAGGCGCTGGTCAGGAAGCGGCTCAGCAGTTCGCTGGTGCCGCTGCTTTCGCCGCGGTAGACAACCTGGATGGCGCCGGTACGGCCCAGGCCCGCCAGCTGACTCCAGTTGTTGATCTTGCCGGAGAAGATGCCGCAGATCTGGGTGACCGACAGATCAACCGCCGAACCGGCCTTGTTGAACGGAATGGTGACCGAGGTGGCGACCGACGGGATCTGCACCAGTGCGCCATAGCGGTTGGCATCGCCGGACACGTTGTAGGTGCTGTTGTAGGTGCTCAGCTCGGTGCCGCTCAGCACCGAGTCGCTGCCGGCGAAATGCACGGTGCCGGTGGCCTGGAACAGGCTCGAGTTGTTTTCCAGGAAGGCCTTCTTGCCGGTGCCCGAACCGGTCACGGCGTAGCTGAAGTTGGCCGGCAGGATGCTGTCGGCCTGGCCCTTGTACAGGTCGGCCGGCAGCGAAGCGCCGCCGCCGGTGACGGCGGTCTGGGCCGAGGCGGCACCGGCGGTGGCCAGCAGCGCGGTGGCAACCAGCGCGGCCAGGGTCTTGTACTTGTTCATGATCTTCTCCTGAAGGGTTTACTGCGAAGGTGAAACACCAAGGGAGGAACGGTCATTACACGCCTGCTGCCGCCGAGGGCCTCCCAGCCCGCTCTGCGGCGACGTGGCTATGCTGGTCCGTACCGATGACAGGCCGCTTAAGAAACCTGTGGAAGATCGGAAAAAGGTGTGGAGCTTTGTGTGGAGAATCGAAAGCGTGGCGACACGCCTACCGCTACTGGGCAGTGTCAACGGCGTAGAGTCGACTGTGTAGAGTCGACTGTGTAGAGTCGACTATTAGTCGACTAACGCGCGACGCGCGGGGTGTTCTTGGCATCTGCGAAGAGCAGTCGACTGACAGTCGACTCCACCGGTGATGCGCTCTGCGCATCATTGCACCAGCTGGTTCATCTCCATGATCGGCATCAGCACCGCCAGCACGATGGTCAGCACCACGCCGCCCATCACCAGAATCATGGTCGGCTCCAGCAATGCGGTCAGTGCCATCGCACGGCGTTCGATCTCGCGCGAGATGGTCTGTGCGGCGCGATCCAGCAGTGGTGCAAGCGCGCCGGTCTTCTCGCCGCTGGCCACCAGATGCACCAGGATCGGCGGATACACTTTCTGCACCTTCAACGCCGAGCCCAATGCCGCGCCTTCGCGCACCCGCGCGGACACATCATCGGCGCAGCGCGTCAGCAATGCATTGCCAAGCGTCTGTCGTGCCGCCTCCAGCGCACGCAGCAGCGGCACACCGGCATCGAGCAGGATCGCCAGCGTCGAGGCAAAGCGCGCACTGTTCACGCCCAGCACGAAGCGCCCGACCATCGGCACCCTCAGCAGCAGCGCATCCCAGCGCAGGCGCAGCTCGGGCCGGCGCAGCGCCAGCCGCCACGCCACCACCAACGCAGCAAGGCCCAGCCCCACCCACACGCCCCAGCTGCGTACGAATGCACTGGCCGCCAGCATCACCTGGGTCAGCATCGGCAGCGTCTGCCGCGCCTGCACGAACGCGGTCACTACCTGTGGAACCACGTAGCTGAGCAGGAAGATCACGATCGCCACCGACACCAGGCTGATCGCCGCCGGGTAGATGAAGGCGGTCAGCACCTTGGCCTGCAGCGCGTTGCGCTCCTCGATGTAGTCGGCCAGGCGCTCCATCACCCGTGCGAGGTCGCCGGAGTCTTCCCCTGCACCCACCAGTGCCCGATAGATCGGCGGGAAGTCGCGTGGGCGCGCCGCCAGTGCCACAGTCAGACGCTGACCTGCACGCACGTCGGCGCGCACTGCGGTGAGCGCCTGGGAAACATGCGGGCGTTCGGCCTGTTCGATCACCGCGCTCAACGCCGCCTCAAGGGGCAGGCTCGCCGCCAGCAGACTGGCCAGCTGGCGCGTGGCCCAGGCCAGCTCGCTGGCCGACAAGCGGCGGGCACCCCAGCCAGCACCGGCACCGCGTGCCGCACTCACCTGTACCGGCGTCAGTCCACGCCCACGCAGCAGCTGGCGGGCGCCGCGCGGGCTGTCGGCATCCAGTTGCCCTTTCTCGATGCGGCCCTGTGCGTTGGCCGCCTGATAGTCGAACAGTGCCATGGCCGCCTCAGCCGTCGCCGGTGACGCGCAGGATTTCTTCCAGCGTGGTCACCCCACTGTCGACCCAGCGCTGGCCATCCTCGCGCAGATTGCGCATGCCGGCACGCCGCGCCGCCTCGCGCAGCGCGGGCTCGCCCTGCCCTTCATGGATCAACGCACGTACACGCTCATCCACCACGAACAGTTCGTGGATGCCAGTGCGGCCGCGATAGCCACTGTTGGCACATGCAGGGCAGCCCACTGCGCGCCACACCGTGCGGCCCTCGTCGTCCACCTCGGCACGCCGGCATTGCATGCACAGCCGCCGCACCAGCCGCTGTGCCAGCACGCCGCGCAATGAGGAGGCCAGCAGGAACGGCTCCACTCCCATGTCGGCCAGACGGGTTACCGCCGAGATCGCATCGTTGGTATGCAGCGACGCGAGCACGCCATGGCCGGTCAGCGACGACTGCACCGCAATCTGCGCGGTTTCCAGGTCACGTATCTCGCCGATCATGATGGTGTCCGGGTCCTGGCGCAGGATCGCGCGCAGCGCGGTGCCGAAGCTCATGCCGATACGCGCATTGACCTGGATCTGGCCGATACCGGCGAAGTCGTACTCCACCGGGTCTTCCACGGTGAGGATGTTGCTGGTGCTGCTGTCGAGCTGGCCCAGCGCGGCGTACAGCGAGGTGGTCTTGCCGCTGCCGGTCGGCCCGGTCACCAGCACGATGCCGTGCGGTTGCCGGATCAACCCGGTGAATGTGGCCAGCGTATCGTCGGCCATGCCCAGGCGCTGCAACTGCAGGCGGCCTGCGTCCTTCTCCAGCAGGCGCAGCACGGCGCGCTCGCCGTGCCCGGTCGGCACGGTGGAGACACGGATGTCCAGCGGGCGGCCGCCGACCCGGATCGCGATGCGCCCGTCCTGCGGCAAGCGCTTCTCGGCAATGTCCAGGTGGGCCATGATCTTGATGCGCGACACCAGCGCTGCATGCAAGGCGCGACGCGGCTGCACCATGTCGCGCAGCGTGCCGTCGACACGGTAACGCACCACCGAATGGGTCTCGAACGGTTCGATATGCAGGTCGCTGGCGCCGTCGCGGGCGGCCTGGGCCAGCAGCGCGTTGATCATGCGGATCACCGGCGCATCGTCCTGCGCATCCAGCAGATCGGTCACCTCCGGCATGTCCTGCATCAACCGGTCCAGATCCACTTCACTTTCGGCGGCACCGACCACCGCTGCGGCATCGCCGCCGTCACGATACTGTTCGCCCAACCGCTGCTGCCATGTGGCCGCGTCCAGCGCCTGGAACGGCAGCGGTCCATGGCGGCGGCGCAGCTCGGCCACCGCCCACGCGGCGGTGTCGGCCGTGCCCAGCAACACGGCCTCGCCCCCCGCTTCGGCCAGCATCACGCCATGGCTGCGCACCCAGGCATACGGCAATGGCGCGGGCACGCTCACGGCCCGATCACCAGTTCCGGGGTGTAGCCCAGCCCGCGCAACTGCTGCAGCGCCGGGTCCAGCTTCGCCGGATCACGCGGCAGGCGCACCCGCAGGCGCTGGCCCGTTTCACCCGGGATGGCCTCGGCATAGGCCTGCAATCCCAGCGCCCGCACCTGCGCCACGCCTTGGCTCGCGCGTGCCGGCTCCAGCCCCTGCGCAAACTGCACCAATTGCGCATCGCCGTCGCCGGCCGGATACAGCGCGGCCAGGCTGGTGTTCTGCAGCGGCTGGCCCTGGCCATCGCGCGCGTTGCCCTGGCCGAGCACGGACAGATCCTGCGGCGGCAACTGCGGCGCCGGCAATGCCGGCAACGCCCAGCTCTGTACCGGCTGCGCACCCGCCTGTGCGTTGCGCATGTAGTCGTAGCGGTCGCGGGTCAAGCGCTGCCCGGCGGCCGGGTCGCGCACCACGTGCGGGCGCAGGAACACCATCAGATTGGTCTTGGCACGCTTGCGGGTGTCACTGCGGAACAGCGCCCCCAACACCGGGATCTTCCCCAGGCCCGGCACCGCATCGCGGCCATGGCTGACGCTGTCTTCCAGCAGGCCACCGAGCACCATGATCTGGCCATCGTCCAGCAGCACGCTGGTATCCAGGGCGCGCTTGTTGGTGATGATGCCGGCCGTACTGTTCGCGCTCTGCGCATCGATGCTGCTGACTTCCTGGTAGATGTCCAGCTTCACCGTGCCGCCTTCGGAGATCTGCGGGCGCACGCGCAGCTTCAGGCCCACGTCCTCGCGCACGATGGTCTGGAACGGGTTGTTGCTGCCGCCGCCCCCATCGGTCACGTAACGGCCACTGACGAACGGCACGGTCTGCCCCACCATGATGCTGGCCGCCTCGTTGTCCAGCGTCATCAGGTTGGGCGTGGAGAGGATGTTGGCACCGCCCTTGCTCTGCAGCGCATTGGCCAACGCCTTCATGTTGAGGATCTGGCCGACCCCGGGCAGGTTGATGGTGCCGTCGATCACGCCGATCTTCAGGCCATCCTTGGGCAGCACGTCCAGGGTGGTGCGCGCGGCGGTGTTCAGGCCGCTGCCACCGGTGGCGCCGCCGAAGTGGGTGCCGCCGAAGGTACGCCCATTGCCCAGCATCCACTGCACGCCCAGTTCGGCCGCATCGGTCTGGTTGACCTCCACGATCAGGCTTTCCACCAGCACCTGCGCGCGACGCTGGTCGAGCTGGTCGATCACCCGGCGCAGATTGCGGTACACCGGTTCCGGCGCCGAGATCAGCAGCGTGTTGGTGGCCACATCGGCCTGCACCGAGATGCCGTTCTGGCTGAAGCCGGTACTGCCGGCATCGATCGGATCACGCCGGCTGGGGTCCAGCCGCTGTGATTCCAGCGCATTTCCCCCGGTCTTTGCCTGCTGTGGCTGCGTCGGCTGTACCGGCTGGGTGCGGCCGGCGTCGCCGGGCAGCGGCGTGACGCCTTCGGTGCTGCCCATCGCCGGCGCATCACTCTGCCCGGCCACCACCCCACGCAGCACGCCGGCCAGCTGGTTGGCCTGGGCATTGCGCAGATAGACCACGTGCAGGTTGCCCGACTCGTCCTGCGCGCGATCCAGCTTCTCCACCAGCTGCCGGGCCAGGCGGGTGCGGCCAGGACTGCTGGAACGCAGCAGCACGCTGTTGCTGCGCGGGTCGGCCATCACCACCACTTTCTGGCTGGTTTCGGCCCCCTGCGCGTCCAGCAGCGGAGCGACCATCGCCGCCACATCCACCGCGATGCCCTGCTGCAGCTTGACCACGTCGGTGTCCATGCCGGCCGGGGTATCGACGCTGGCGATCACCCGCGCGATGCGCTCAAGGTTGTCCGCATAGTCGGTGATCACCAGCGTGTTGTTGCCCGGGTTGGCGGTGATCGGATTGTCCGGGCTGATCATCGGCCGCAGCACCGCCACCAGCGCGCCAGCGTTCTCGTAGCGCAGCGCGAAGGTGCGTGTGACGATCTCACCGCCCGCGCCGCCGCTACCCACGCGTCCGCCGAGCAGCTTGGCATCGGCCTGCGGCACCACCCGGCTGACGCCGCCGTTCTCGACCACGGCAAAACCACGCATGCGCAGCGCCCCCAGCAGCAGCTGGTAGGCCTGGGTACGGCTGACCGGGCCGTCTGAAACCACGGTCATCTTGCCGGTCACGCGTGGATCGACCAGGAACTGGCGGCCGGTGAAACGGGCCGCCATGCGCAGCACGCCGCCAATATCGGTATCGACCAGGTTCAACTGCACCGGCTCATCGTGGGCGTCCTGCGCCCATGCCGGCGCCGGCGCGTGGGCCATGCCCACGATCAGCGCCAAGGTGGTGGTCCAGGCAAGGCTGCGCATCGCCCTCATGGATGGCCACCGGTAGCGAGCGCCACCACGATGTTTCCGGAAATCCGTGCCGCCGGCATGTTCGCATCCCCTGTGCGTGTCAGTTGCAGCTGCTGAAGCTCGATGGCCGGGTCGGCCAGCAGCGGCAGCAGCCAGTTCCACAACGCGTCGGCGGGCACGGCCTGCACCTGCAGGTGCCAGCGCCCTTCGCGCGCTTCGATGTGCAGGCCGTCGGCAAGACCGGCCGCCTTGATGCCATTGCGCAGCCCCGCCAGCGTCGGGCGCTGGCCCTGTGCCTGCTGCTGGCGCTCGCGGGCGCGCAGCAACGGGGCCAATGCACGGGCCTGTGCCTGCAAGCGCGGCAGCTCGGCCTGCCAGTGGCTGCGCTGCTTCAGCAGCGGCTCCAGCCAGAACGACCAGAGCCCTGCGGCCAGCAGCGCCACCACCATCAGCCCCAGCATCAGGCGCTCGCGCGGCGGCAGACGCTGCCAGCGCTGCGACAGGCCGGCCAGCGAATCACCGAAGCGCGCAGCACGGGTGGTCACTGCCCGCCTCCGCTCACGCGCAGGCGTCCACTGCTCTCACGCGCCAGCTGCAGGCCCTGCGCCTGCGTCGCCTGTTGCCACTGCTCCAGCCGCTGCGCGTCGTCGGCCACGGCCTGCGCATCGGCATCCAGTTCCAGTTCCAGCTGCCCGGGTTGGTAGTGCAGGCCACGCACCCGCCCGGCCAGCTCCGGGATCGCCTGCAAGGTGCTGGCCACCTGACGCTGCACCGGCGGCAAGGGCGCTGCCGGCAGCGGCACCGCCAAGGCCCGCCGCGCCTGCAGCACCGGGTCCACCACCTCGGTGATCTCCGGGAAATTCGCACTGAGCTGCCGCGCCATATCCTGCTGCAGCGCCTCGCCTTCGCTGCGCCAACGCGACACCTGCAACTGCAGGCCAAGCGCTGCCAGCAGCATCGCCGCCAGCGCCAACCCGATCGCCAGCCGCGGCGCCTGCCGAGCGTTGCCGGGCAGAGGCAGAGACCAGCTGGGCAACGGTCCGCACGCCTGCTGTGGCTGCCCGACCGCAGTTGCCGGCAGCGTCGACGGCCATGCCGACGGCACGCTGCCGATCCATTGCACTGCGTGTGCACCGGTCTGCTGAAGGCGCGCGGCCAGCGCCTGCATCACCGCCGCCGCGTCACGTCCGCCACACCACTGCACGAAACCGCGCTCGCGCCCGCTGCGCACCAGCAGGTGTTCACCACAAGCCTGCAACGTGGCCTGACCCGGCGTCCATGGCAGCAGCAACGGCGTGGGATACAGCGCCCGCAGCTGCAATCCGCTGGCGGCCAGCACCTGCTGGGCCTGCGCGATCGCCTGCTGGCCAAGCCAGGCCACCGGCACCGTGCCATCGACGGCCTGGCTGCCATGCGCCAGCGCCACCTCCTGCAGGTCATCGAGCAGCATCGCTTCCACTTCGCCGTGCAGCGCCGATTGCAGCCGGCGCCCGGTCAGCGGCGGCAGCGCCAGCTCCAGCAGGATCAGGTCGTGCGGATCGAGGCAGGCCAGCACCTCACCCTGCGGGTGCCGCTGGCCCAGCGCCACCAGGGCGTCACACCCGTGCGCCAGCACCTCGCCCTTGCGCATCAGCGCCCACGCCACCGGACTGTCGGCACGCAGCTGTTCCAGCACCGGCAGGCGTACCCGTAGCTGCGCGTTCATGCACCGATCCTCGTCCACACCCGCTGCACGCGCACCCCGTCATCCCGGTACTCGCGCCAGATCAGCGCGCGGAACTCGACCGCACTGCCGTCGGCCTGCACCTGGCCGACCGCAAGAAACCATTCACTATGGATACCCAGGGGAAGCATCGCCATCTGTTCGTCGCTCAGTTGCAGTCGGTTGGCGATGTCGCCACGGTTGAGCAGCCAATGGCCACCATCGCGGTCGCCCAGCAGGGCCTGCAGGCGCCCGCGCTCGACGCCGGGCGCAACGGCCTGCAGCACGCTGATGTCGCTGGTGTTGGCGTTGATCAGCGTTTGCGCCGGCAGTACCACGGTGCGCCGCGACAGCGCCTGCACAGCCACCGGGTCGGAACCGGCCAGCGCCTGTTCGATCAGCGACTCGCGTGGCAACGGCGCCTGGGCCTGGATATCACCATCACGCAGGCGCGCCTGGATGTAGTCGGCGGCGCTGCCGCACGCTCCCTGCCCCAGCCCCTGGCTGCTGCACAGCGCCACGAACGCACGGCGCGCGTCGGCATCGGCCTGCCCGTGCGCGAGCAGATTGCGCAGGTTGAACAGCGACTGCGCGTCGACCAGCTGCAGCTGCACCGGCAGCGGCGCCTGCAACTGCAACGGGCGCGCCCACCGGCCACTGCGGACCGTGGTCAGCTGCTCGCGCACGTCCTCACGCAGCTGCTGCGCGGCGCGCTCCAATGTGGCATCCACCGCCATGCGCACCTGCGCGCGCAGCTGGTCGCCACGCAGCGCGCGCAGCTGGGCGGCCTGGCGGGTCAGCAGCGCGGTGGCGATCACCGCCACCAGCGCCACCACCAGCATCGCCACGATCACCGCCATGCCGCGCTGATGGGCAAACCGAACCGAACGCTTCCGGGGTGACATCGACCCGCCTCACAGCTGCCAGGAACCGATGTCCGCGTTTCCGGCGTCGCCGCCGGGCTTGCTGTCCGCGCCCAGCGAAAAGACGTCGATATCGCCGTGGCTGCCGGGAACCTGGTACTGGTACGGATGCCCCCAGGGGTCATTCGGCAGCCGGTCAAGGTACGGCGTGGCGGGCACCGCGCCACTGCCCTGCGGCGGCTTCACCAGCGCCTGCAGGCCCTGTTCCGCACTGGGGTAGCGCCCATTGTCCAGCTTGTACAGTTTCAGCGCCTGCATCAGGGCGGCGATGTCCTGACGCGCTGCCACCATGCGCGCCTGATCGGGGCGATCCATCAGGCGCGGCACGATCAACGCGGCCAGAATGCCGATGATCACCACCACCACCATGATCTCGATCAGGCTGAAACCCTGCTGCCGCGCCCTGCGACCACCCAACTGCCTTGCCATTGTTCCGCCCTCGTCATCCTGGAAGAGACCGCTGCACCATCGTCAGCGGTGCATGTGTCAGTACGATAAACATCCGCCGGAAATTCGCTGCGCAGATGCCTGCGCTGGCGTGCCATGTGCACGCTGGGGGCACACCGCCTCCAGCAGATGCGGTGGAACGGCGGCCAGCGCGCTGTCGATGCAGTCGCGCAGCAGTGGCTGTGTGCAGGCGTGCAGCAGGCGCACACACTGCATCGGCGACCAGGCCGTGCCGTGGTCGAGGCCGATGAACTGCCGGTAAGCCTGGTGGTAGCGCAGGTCGTCGTACACGCGCTGCGCGCTGTCCAGGCCCTGAAGCACCACCAGCAGTGCAGCCCGCTGCAGCGCGCGCGGGTTGCCTGCGTCAAGTGGCAGAGCGCTCATGGCCGTGTCGGGCCAGGGGTGCAGCTGCAGGTCGAGGGCACTGCGCAGTGCCATCAGCGGGTGCGAACTGCTGTCCAGTGTGGCCCAGCGTGCAGCATCGGCCCAGGCGTCACTGGACAGCACCCAGACCCACGGGTGGCCGTAACGCTGCACATTCAGGGGCGTGTGCCGCGCCTGCTCCAGTGACTGGCTCAGGTGGCGATCCAGTTCCAGCATGCTGATCCTGCGACTGTCTGCCATCGGCGTCGCCTGTGCTCCGCGACGCGTGATGCGCCGTACTCTGGAGAAGACGTCAGCAAGGCAGGTGAAGCGACAGCGCAATCGCAGCGGTGTGCGTTGGGTGGCGATTCATCGGTACTGTCACCGCAGCGTCATCCGCTTGCAGGCTTCGCGCTCCAGCCGCGGCGCATCGCCACCGCAGCGGCGCGCCAGCATCGCCACATCACTGCGGGCGGCGAACGCGGCCAGCGCATCGATCAGGCCTGCGTCGTCGCAGCGTGCCGCCATCGCAACGCGCAGCGCCGGCAGCTGCCATCGGTCCATCACGCCACGGGAGCCGGCCACGAACCAATGCCACAGCCGATGGTGCAGCACCTGCTCGTGCAGCTGCGCCAGCGTGTCGACGCCGTGGATGCCTGCCAGCAGCAGTGCGCGGGCAAGCGCTGCGGGCGGCAGCACACCGCCTTCCGCCAGCGGCAAGGCCTGTTGCTGAAGACGCAGCAGCATCCCCAACGGATGCGACTGGGGATCGAAGTCCAGCAGTACCGCCTGTTGCTGCCACTGCGCGTCGGACACCACGCACACCCATGGCGAGCCGTAGCGATGCACCATCAATGGCCGTCGTTGCGTGGTTTCCAGCAACGCCGACAGATTGCGGCGCAGATCCAGCACACCGATGGTCTCGTTGCGCATCCTTGGCCTCCCTTGCTTGCAACAACCGTCCGCGGCGCGCACGGCCAGCCTCTTCACCTAACCAAGGACGGCAATGCCACCCGGAAAGCGACGCAGATCCAGCGACATCGTCAGCCGCAGCTGCTCCAGCGCCGCCTCCGGATCATCAATGCGGAAGCGGCCGCTGACCGGAGCACGCGCCAGTGCCGACCCGCCCAGCAGCACCTTGCCGCGGCGGTAGCGGTTGATTTCGTCGACCACCTCGCGCAACGGTGCGCGGCGGAACACCAGCATGCCTTCGGTCCAGGCACTGGCTTCGGACGCCACCGCCTCAGCGACAACCCCGCTGAGGCGCTCGTCATAGCGGGTCTGCTGACCGGCCTGCAGCTGCAGGCGGCCCTGCGGGTGTTCGATGCGGACCGTACCCTGCAGGCAGGTCACCCGCACCTGGGCGTTGGTGTTGCGCACGTCCAGCCGCACCGGGCCGTCATCGACGATCACGCACCCCGGCCCGGCGAACAAGGCCAGGTGCAGGCCAGCCCGGGTTTCAATCGCGGCCTGTCCCTGCACCAGTTCGAAGCCTTCACCCTGTGCGTCAGCGCGACGGCGCAGGCTGCTCTGCGTATCCAGGTCGATCTTCAGCTGCGGCGAGGGCGCGATCTGCAGCCGCTCACCGGTGCCGGTGTGGAAATCGGCGGTCATCGCCGTCACCGACGGCCACAGTCCCAACGGTGGGCGGATCGCCGCCACCACCACCAGGCTGGCCGGTGCGGCGATGGCCGCACCGAGGAACGCGCGGCGGCTCCAACGCTGCACCTGGGTGGGAGCCACCGGCTGGCGCGCGGCCGCGGGCAGCTGCTCCCCTGCCAGCCGCACCTGATCCCATTGGCGGCGCGCACGGCCGAACGCTTCGCGATGACGCGGGTCGGCCTCACACCACGCGCGGAACCTGCGTCCATCGGCAGCGGTCGCTTCACCCGAGGTCAACCGCACCACCCACGCGTGGGCCTGACGCTCGACGGCATCCAGCGGGCGTTGCGGGCGATCGTCAGCGTCCATGGGGGCTCATGCCGGACCCGCACGCTGCGGGGTTCTGCTCGGCGTCAAAGTGTAGACGGATGCCGTCGCTCAGAACCGCACCTGGCGCCCCTGCCCATTGCGCTCGGCCAGGTAATCCTGGGCCGCCTTCAGCTCGCGCTGCACCAGCCGCAGCGACACGCCCAGGTGGTCGGCCACATCGCGCTGCTGCAGGCCATCGACGCGGATTGCCAGCAGGATGCGGCGGCGGCGCTCGGGCATGCGCTGCAGCAGACCGACCATGTCCTCCAGCGCGAAGTCCAGCTCGGCCGCCTGTGCCGGGCCCGGCGCCGGGTCGGCCATGTCCATCAGCGTATCCACCTCTTCCAGACTCAGCAGGCGGTGGTCGGCGCGTTGGCGGTCGATCACGGTGTTCATCGCCATCCGCAGCAGGTAGGCCGCCGGGTTCTGCACCGCGTCCAGACGATCACGGCGCGCACTCAGGCGCATCCAGGTGTCCTGCAGCGCGTCGCCAGCCAACTCCTCCGAACCCAGCTTGCGCACCAGCCGGCGCTTCAGCTCGTCGTAGGCCCCCAGAAGGTGATCCATCAGGTCAACTGCCCCAGCCGTACCGTTGCTCATGTTCGAATCCTTGAAATCATGGAAGGGGCAAGCGCCGGCCACAGTCGTGGTCGGTGCCGGAAGGACGGATCTGCAGCGTCACCGGCTGCGGCAGCGCGGCGGCATCGGCCGCCACCACCAGGCCCTGCAGCGCCTGCAGCAGCCGCGCGTCACGGCGGGCACTGCCACTGCCGGACACCAGTTCGGGCGCCTGCACACGGCCTTCGCTGTCGACACCGAAGCGCAGCGTCGCGGCGTAGTGGCCAGGGGAGATTCCGGGGTCATCACAGAACGCTTCACGCAGGCGCTGCTGCAGGCCGCCGTAACGGCGCCGGCGCTCGGCCTCGGCAAGCCCGCCGTCGAAAACTGCGTCGGCCATCGGCTGCGAACCCCGTCGCAGCACCACTCGCTGCTCACCGATCACCTCGGCCTCGATGCCCGAATCCTGCAGCAGGGCCAGCAGCGCGGGCAGCGGCGCCAGGCTGGCGTGCAGCGCATGGCTGCTGCGGCCTGCGGCAAGATCGCCCGGGTACATCACCGACCACCCGCTGATGACGCTGAAGCGCTCGATGGCCTGTTCCAGCGGCTGTGCAGGCATGTCGTAGGCGTGAACCGCGTCCTGCGCGACCGCAGCGGCAGAGGCCAGCAGCAGCCATCCGGCGATGGCCAGCCTCCACGTTCTGATCGCACGGTGTCCATTCAGCCCCCTGACGTAGAACACATGACCCTCGGCAGCGACAGCAGCTGCAAGCGGGACACACCGTACCGGGGCCACATGTCATTGCGATGACCGCCGCCGGCGGCCTGGCGTCGAGGCAGGCTCCGTAAAGCCAGTCACGCATCAGGAATCAAGGAATCGAACAGACATGATCATCTGCTCCTGGGGTCAGAGCCTGTTGCGCAGCATCGGGATCCGACCCCGTGCCGCCCCAAACGTGTCGACCACGGTCGACACCCACCAAACGCAGATCATGCCGTTCCGGCAGATCGTGGAAATCTGTCGAAGGCGGGGTGGGTCCGGTTGCAGGGGTGTCCGCGGCATGGATGCCGCGGCCAAGCCCCATGGACGGGTTTACGGCGTCCCCTGCAACCGGACCCACCCCGCCATCCCACGGAATGCACGCTGTTGCTTCGGCTGTTGCTCCTGAGGTTGCCGGCCAGCGGCCGGCACTACCGCAGGGGCCGGGTGCACCCCGGCCAGGCGCCCGCTCAGAGCGGCAGCTGGGTGGTCTGCTTGATCCGCTGCATCGGGATCTCGGTCTTGGTGTTCTGCACCCCGGCGATCCGGTTCAGGTGCTGCATCTGGAACTGGCGGTAGGCGTCGAGGTCGGCCACCGCCACCCGCAACAGGAAGTCGCAGTCACCGGCCATCAGATGACATTCAAGCACTTCCGGGAATGACTTGATGCTGTTGATGAAGTGATTGGTGGTGTCCTCGTCCTGCCCGCGCAACCACACCCGCACGAACACGGTGAAGCCACGGCCCACCTTGGCCTCGTTCAACAACGCCACGTAACGATCGATGTAACCGCCCTCCTCCAGCAGCCGCACCCGGCGCAGGCAGGCCGAGGGCGAGAGCCCCACCTGGCGGGCCAGTTCCAGGTTCTGCAGGCGACCGTCGCGCTGCAGGGCATCGAGGATGCGGCGATCCAGATTGTCGAGCTGGTAGTGCATGGCATTTCACTCATGGCCGGATGGGCCGCACGGAATGCCAATATTCCGCAATGCAATGGCAGCAACGCAACCCGATTTCGCGATCGGACCGCTAGCATGGGCTACCCCCACTTCGTTGCTGCTCCATGGACGCCCGTACCACCCTCCCCCTGCCGGATGCCGCCTGCGATACCGCCCCGCGCGCCGAATTCCTGCGCGGCCTGCGCGCCGCCGTGCCGGTGATGATCGGCTTCATCCCGTTTGCCCTGGTGCTCGGTGCCCAGGCCGCACAGAAGGGCCTGACCGCGCTGGAAGTGCCGCTGATGACCGGCCTCAACTTCGCCGGTGGCTCGGAATTCGCCGCCGTCGAACTGTGGACCTCGCCGCCGCACATCGCGCTGATCGTGGCGATCACCGCGCTGGTCAACAGCCGCCACCTGTTGATGGGTGCCAGTCTGGCCCCGTTGCTGCAGCACCTGCCGCGCCGCCGCGTGCTGCCGGCATTGTTCTTCATGTGCGACGAGAGCTGGGCGCTGGGCGTGGCCGACGCGCGCCGCCGTGCCCTGGGTTTCAGCCTGGCCTACTACCTGGGCGTCTCGGCCGGCCTGTACACGGTCTGGGTGGCCTGCACCGCGCTGGGCGCGATCATCGGCCCGCTGCTGGGCGACATCCACGCCTATGGTTTCGACATGGCCTTCCCTGCCGTGTTCCTGGTACTGCTGCGCGGCATGTGGCAGGGCATGAAGGCGGCGCGGCCGTGGCTGGTCAGCCTGCTGGTGGCCGCCGCCACCTATCTGCTGGTGCCCGGTGCGTGGTACGTGGCCAGCGGCGCCCTGGCCGGCCTGGCCGCTGCCTGGCTGCTGGCCGAGGACGCGGCATGATCTTCAACGGACTGATCCACTGGACCTCGGTGCTGACCATCGTACTGATGGCCGCCGCCACCTACCTCACCCGCATCGTCGGCTTCCTCGCGCTGCGCAACCGCACGCTGAGCAAGCGCGCGGTCACCGTGATGGAAGCCGCGCCAGGCTGCGTGCTGATCTCGGTGATCGCCCCGGACTTCGTCGCCGACAAGCCGGCCGATCTGGCCGCGCTGGCGATCACCCTGCTGGCCGCCACCCGTCTGTCGATGCTGCCAACCGTGCTGATCGGCGTGGTCTCGGCCGGAGCGCTGCGCTACCTGATGGGCTGAAGCGCTCACCCCACCTGTAGAGCCGAGCCCACGCTCGGCTTGTGCGAACGGCAGCCGAGCATGGGCTCGGCTCTACAGTTCGAACCCGCGCCTGCGACACCGCGTCGCAGCCCATCGCGCCACCCGCTTGACCAATGTCAAAACGCCCGCCGTCGTGCGGGCGTATCTCTATGCAGGACCCGAACACGCCGGCGTTACCGGCCTCCACAAGGACCCTGCGATGCACTACACCCCAGACAACGCCCAGCTGCTCAATGCCCTGCAGAACGTCATGGTGATCTCCACCACCGACCTGCAAGGCAACATCACCTATGCCAACGACCTGTTCTGCACGCTCACTGGCTTCGCGCGCGAAGAACTGATCGGCCAGCCGCACAGCATCGTGCGCCACCCGGATGTGCCCAAGGCGGTCTACAAGGACATGTGGGACACGATCAAGGCCGGCAAGACCTGGACCGGCATCGTGCCCAACCTCGGCAAGGGTGGCGTGCTCTACGTGGTCGATACCACCGTGCAGCCGCTGTTCGACGCCGAGGGCAACATCACCTCCTACATCAGCATCCGCCGCGTGGTGAACGACCTGATGCAGAACTACGACCTGGTCGAGTTCAGCAAGGAAAAGTTCGACGACTTCTACGAGGCGGCGTGAACGCCCTGCCGGCACACTCGCCCATCAACCGCCTGCTGGTGGGCTTCGCCTCCGAGTCGGGCAATGCCCGCGCCCTGGCCCAGCGCCTGGGCGCGGGCCTGCAACCCCATCAGCCGCAGGTGCTTGCGTTCAACGACATCGATGTGGCCAGCCTCGGCCAGGGCGATGTACTGCTGGCCATCTCCAGTTCGTTCGGTGACGGCGAACCGCCGGCCAATGGCGAGCAGTTCTTCGAAGCCCTGCGCCAGACGCCGACCCTGAGCGGCCTGCGCTACGCCGTGTTCGGCCTCGGTGATACCGGCTACCCCCGCTTCTGCGGCTTCACCAAGGCGCTGGACACCGCACTGAGTGAACGCCAGGCGCAACCGCTGCTGCACCGCGTGGACGCCGACCTCGGTTACGAGCAGTTCTTCCAGCGATGGCAGCCGGTGCTGGGGCAGGTGCTGCAGGGCGACCTGGGCGCTGGCCGTGACCTGCGCCTGCAGGTCACCGCCTATGCTGAAGACAACGCCTTTGCCGCGCGCGTGCTTGAACGCCGCCGCTTGAACAGCAGTGATCCAGCCGCCTGGCACCTGCAGCTGGATATCGCCGGCAGCGGCATCGCCTACCGCGCAGGTGACACCCTGCATGTGGTGCCGGAGAACGACCCGGCGCTGCTGCAGGGGCTGGCGGACTGGTATGGCGACGCGACCGCCTTGGCCGCGTTGCACGACCGCGAACTGCGCCTGCTGGGCAAGGGTGTGCTGCGTGAAGTGGCCAGGCTCGGTGGCAGCGAGGTGCTGAAGGGCCTGTTGAAGGTCAGCCAGAAGCGCGAGCTGGAGGCCTACCTGTACGGCCTGGACCTGCTGGATGTGCTGCAGGACCACGCCACCCCGGACAGCGTGCCGCTGACGCGCCTGCGCGAGCTGCTGTCGCCGCGCCTGCCGCGTGCCTATTCGATTGCCTCGCACCCGCGCGGCGGCCAGCTCAGCCTGTGCGTGCGTGAAGTGCGCTACACCCTGCGCGGCCGCGAACGCTGCGGCACCGCCACCGGCAGCCTGCTGCATGGCGGCGCGCATGCCCGCGTGTACTGCCGTTCCAACCCAGGCTTCCATCTTCCCGATACGGATGAGGCGCCGTTGTTGCTGGTCGGTACCGGCACCGGCATTGCACCGCTGATGGGCCTGATACAGGAAGTGCAGGCCAATGCCGGCCAACACGAGGTGCATCTGGTGTTCGGCGAGAAGCATCGCGCGCACGACTTCATGTACCGCGAGCAGCTGCAGGACTGGCAGGCGCGTGGCGTGCTGGCCGGCCTGCATACTGCGTTCTCGCGCGATGGTGCCGAGAAGGTCTATGTGCAGCATGTGCTGCAGCAGCGCGCTGGCGAGGTGCGCGACGTGCTCGCCCGCGGCGGGCACCTGTACCTGTGCGGCAACAAGCGCCACCTGGAAGGCGCGGTACGCGAAGCCATCGATGCCATCGGCGGTAAGGGGCATTGGGACACGCTGCGCGGTGAAGGCCGCATCCACTGCGAGCTGTATTGACTTGCCCATGGGGTAGAGCCGGCCGCTGGCCGGCTGCCGAGGATTTCCTGGTTGCCGGCCAGCGGCCGGCACTACCTCCCCACCGGTCAAGCGCCGATCATGCACCCGGCCGGTCAATCGCCGACGATGCGCCCGTCCACCAGCCGCGCCACCTGCTGGCCGAACATCGCCACGTCCTGCGGGTCGTGGCTGATCAGCAGCAACGGAATTCCAGTCTTGTCCAGCACTGCGGCCAGTTCCTGGCGCAGGTGATCGCGCAGGTCATGGTCCAGCGCAGCAAACGGCTCATCCAGCAGCAGCGCCTGCGGCTGTGTCACCAGCGCCCGTGCCAAGGCCGTGCGTTGGCGCTGGCCGCCAGATACCTGCGAGGGCAACAGATCGCCCACACCGTCGATGCGGAACGCCTGCAACCATTGCTCCGCGGCATCGAACCGCTGCCCGGGGCGGGGATTCAACACGCCCTTGCGCAGCCCGAACGCCACGTTCTGGCGCACGCTCAGATGCGGGAACAGCGCATAGTCCTGAAACACATAGCCCAGCCGCCGGCGCTGCGGCGGCAGATCGACACCACGGGCCGCATCGAACAGCGTCTGCCCCTGCAGGCGCACATGACCCTGGCCGGGCCGCAGCAGCCCGGCCACCGCTTTCAGGGTCAGGCTCTTGCCGGCACCAGAGGGGCCGCACAGCACCACCTGCCGCTGCGTGCACTGCAAGGCCACGTCCAGCACGAACTCCTGGCCCGCCGCACGCAAGCGCCGCTGCACCCGCAGGTCAAGCCACATCGCGCAGCTCCCGTCGGCGTCCGCCCACCAGCCTCGCGGCCAGCAGCAGGATCACGATGCAGACCACCGAGGTCAGGATCACCAGCGCGTTGGCCCGGCCATCCTGACCGGCCTGCACCGCCTCATAGATCGCAATCGACAGCGTCTGTGTGCGGCCGGGAATGCTGCCGGCCACCATCAGCGTGGCGCCGAATTCACCCATCGCACGTGCGAATGCCAGCAGCAGGCCAGCCAGAATGCCGCGCCAGGCCAGCGGCAAGGTAATGCGGAAGAACACCGCCGCCTCGGAAACCCCCAGCGTGCGCGCCGCCTGCTCCAGTTGCCCGTCCACTTCTTCGAAGGCCGCCCGCGCCGGCTTGAACACCAGCGGCAATGACGCGACGGCGGCGGCGATCACCGCCGCCTGCCAGGTAAATACCAGATTGATGCCGAACCACGACTGCAGCCACGCACCGATCGGGCCGTTGCGCCCGATCAGCACCAGCAGGTAGTAGCCCAGCACGGTCGGTGGCAGCACCATCGGCAGGGTCAGCAGCGAATCCAGCAGCTCGCGCCCGGGGAAGCGACGGCGGGCCAGCAACGCGCCCAGCGCCACGCCCAGCACCAGATTGATCGCGGTGGCCCAGCCGGCCACCTTCAGCGACAACCCGAGCGCACTCCAGTCCAGATCCATGCTTCAGGGCTTGCCGAACCCGTGCCTGGCCAAGATCGCCTGGCCCTGTGCCGAGCGCACGAAGGCGGCGAAGCGTTTCGCCTCCGCCGGTTGCGCGCTGGCCTTGATCACCGCCAGCGGATAGGCGATACGCCCGGCCACCGGCACCGCGAAGGCGCGGCGCACGCGATCAGGCATCGCCTGCGCGTCGGTGGCATAGACGAAGCCGGCGTCGACCTCACCACGTGCCACATAGTCCAGCGACTGGCGCACGTTCTGCGTGGTGATGGCCTTGCCCTGCACTGCCGGCCACAGTCCAGCCGCTTCCAGTGCACCCTTGGCATAGCGGCCGACCGGTACGCTGTCCGGGTTGCCCAGCGCGATGCGTTGTACGCCGGTACCGGCCAGGTCCTTCAACGTGCGCGGCGCGGCCTTCGCCTGTGGCGGCACCACCACCCACAGCGCATTCAGCGCAAACACCTCGCGGGTGCCGGCGGCCAGCAGGTCCTGCTGCTGCGCCTGATCCATCGTGGTTTCATCGGCCGAGGCGAACACATCCACCGGCGCACCGCGGCTGATCTGCTGCAACAAAACGCCGGAGGCTGCGAAGTTGAAATCCACCTTGGTGCCTGGGTGCGCCTTTTCATAGGCCGCGCCCAGTTCCCGGAAGCTCTCGGTCAGACTCGACGCCGCCGACACCGTCAGCTCGGCCGCCCAGGCCGGCATCGCAGCCAGCATTCCCAGCAACAACAGTCCTGCGCGCTTCATGGTCGGCCCCTTGGCTGTCTCGTCAGTCCGGATCGGATTCCCTGGCCACGGCCAACGCCGCCAGCCGTTCGGGTTGCAGCAACAGCATCTCACGTTGATTGACGGCAATCACACCCTCGTCGCTCAACCGGCGCAACACCCGGCTCACCGTCTCGGGCGCCATCCGCAGGTAGTTGGCGATCTCGGTCCGGGCCATGCTCAGGTTGAAGCGGGTGGCCGAGAAGCCACGCCGCGCGTAGCGTTGGGAAAGGTCGAGCAGGAATGCCGCCATGCGTTCATCGGTGCGCTGGTTGGCGGCCAGCGTGGCCACCTTGCCGATCTCCGCGCTCAGCAGGCTGAACAGCTTGGCCTGCAACCCCGGCATGCGCGTGGCCAGCAGGCTCAGCCTGGGAAACGAGATCCGGCACAGGTACACCGTATCCAGCGCCACCGCGTTGCAGGGGAAGCGTGCACCGTGGATGGCATTGAGCCCGATCACCTCGCCGGGCAGGCTGAAACCCAGCACCTGCTCGTTGCCCTGGCTGTCCTCGACGAAGGTCTTGACCATGCCCGCACGCACTGCCGCGATCGAGTCGAACGGATCGCCGGCACGGAACAGGTAGTCACCGGCCTGGAACGGACCCACATGGTCGACCAGCACATGCAGTTCGCCCAGCGCGGTCTTGTCATAGCCCTGCGACGTGCAGGCATCGGAGAACGCGCAGGTGCTGCAGAAGTGCAGTGCATCGCCGTCGTCGGCCGCCGCCGGGTTGGGCGTGGCCGCTCGGGGCAAGGAAGGAGCAGGTGGCTTGAGGGGCATTGCAGCAACGCAGGAACGAAGGCGCTCATCATACGACAGCGGCCTTGAGCCCCTTGTACGCAAAGCGCTTACTCCGCCGCAGGCTCTGGGCGCCGATGCGGGCCACGCTGGCGCACGCTGTCGCGCACGTCCACGTCGAACTGCAGTTGCAGCAGGCTGTCGTCATCCAGCGCGATGCTGAAGCCCAGGCCGTCGCGGCAGGGCAAGCGCTGCGCCAATGCCTCGACCCCTGCACGCGGCAGCACCAGCCGGCAGAACGTGCCACCGTCGAGCAGCACCGCCTGCTCCCCGGCATGCAGCGACAGCGCCACACCCCAGCCACCACTCCCGCCGAAGCGGGTCAGGTTCTCCAGCGACTCGCCGGCCAGCAATCGTGCCAGTTCCTGTTCATCCACGCGCAGGCGCATCGATTGCTGTTGCAGCTGGACTTTCATGGTGCGATGGACTCCCACTCCGACGGGGTATTGCAGTTGAGAAGCAAGGCGTGATCTTCCGCGGCCAGGGGCAGCCGGGTCACGCCCAGGCGCTCCTGCAGCGCGCGCAGTGAACGGCGCGCCGTTGGATCGTCAATCAGTTCCTGCAGCACGCGACGGCAATGATCATCGATCTGCAACCGCATCGGCAACGGTTCATCGGCAAACACCGTGCAAGCGGTGTCGTTGACCACGTGCAAGCGCTGCAACAGCGCTGGCGTCATCTGCGGCGTATCCACCGGCACCACCCAGGCGGGCCCATCCGGCATCTGCATCGCCACGCTGTAGAGCCCACCGAGCGGACCGCAACGCGCGACCCGATCCGGTACGCCGTCGAAAGCCGGGTAGTCGCCACTGATCCAGACCCGTCGAGCACCGGCCTGCAGCAGCAGGGTCTGCATGTGTTCCAGCAGGGCGCGCCCCTGCCATTGCAGCAGCGCCTTGTCGCGCCCCATGCGGGTGGACAGGCCACCGGCCAGCACGATGCCGTCGATGGTCCCGCTCACGGTAGCGCCACGCCATGTGTGGCTGCCGCAGCCCGGTACGTGGGAAACGCCCCATCCACGCATGGCGTGGATCTACTGCATTCCTGGCGCGCATCCACGCAACGTGTGGCCCAGTCACCCCTCAGTAGAGCCACGCCATGCGTGGCTGCCGCAGCCGGGTACGCGGGAAACGCCCCATCCACGCATGGCGTGGATCTACTGCATTCCTGGCGCGCATCCACGCAGCGCGTGGCCCGGTCACCCCTCAGTAGAGCCACGCCATGCGTGGCTGCCGCAGCCGGGTACGCGGGAAACGCCCCATCCACGCATGGCGTGGATCTACCGAGGTCAATGGCTGTGATGGTGATCATGTGCGGCTTCATCATCCACGTGGCACAGGCTGCACCCCTCGCTCCACGCGCTGTCGCCGTCCACGTAATGCTCCTGCTTCCAGATCGGGCACTGGTGCTTCACCGCCTCGATCAACTGCCGGCAGGCGCGGAAGGCCTCATCGCGGTGTGGGCTGCCTGCGGCCACCACCACCGCCACATCGCCGATGCCCAGGCGACCCCGGGCATGGGCCACATACAACCTCAGCTTAGGCCCGAACGCGGCCTCCACCTCGGCGGCCAGGCGCTTGAACTCATTCAGCACCAACGGTTCGAACAGATCGTAGGTGATGCCGGTCACCGCGCGCCCAACGTTCACGTCGCGCACCTTGCCGATGAACACATCGACGCCACCGAAGCCCGGATCAGACACCGCAGCAATGCCCTCGGCCGGATCGATCGCGGCCTGCGCGCGGTCCACCACCCTGGCGATGATCGTCTCACTCATCGCTCAACCTCCACTGACCGGCGGCAGGATCGCCACCCGGCCATCGTCGGGCAGCGCGTCATGGTCGCGCAGCACGCGCTGCTGGTCGGCAAACGCCGAATAGTCCAGCAGGCCGGCGCGGAAGCCCGGCCAGCGCACCGGCAGCAGCTCGCGCAGCGCCTGACGCAGGTCGGCCACGGTGCCACCGGCCACCTCCACCGCAATCTCGCGGCGGGCGTCCAGATCGGAAAACGCACCGAACAACTGCAACGTCACTTGTTTCATCACGTTTCCTGGCTCACCAATTGCACCGGTTCGTGGTGGCCCCAGCCCTGCACGCGCACGTAAGTGCCGGCGCTGGCCAGGTCACCGTCAGCCTCCAGCACCACCCAGGCGTTGGCCTGCAGCATGGACATCAAACGGAACGATTCCTGCCCGGACAGCACGCGCGCGCTCAGGCGCCCCTGTGCATCCACCTCCACCCGCGCCCGCGCATGGAAGCGCAGGCCCGGCGGCTTGCGCACGTCGGCCTGCAACGGCAGCTGCAACACGGCCTCCGGCGCCAGCCCCAACAGGCGGCGCAGCACCGGCTCGACGAAGAAGCGTTGGCCGACGGCCGCCGACACCGGGTTGCCCGGCAGGCCGAAATACAGCGCGCCATTGGGCAGCACCGCAAACAGCAGCGGTTTACCCGGGCGGATCGCCACCTTGTGGAACACGATGCGTGCACCGCGCCCGGCCAGCGCATCGGGAATGAAGTCGTAGCGACCGGCCGACACCGCGCCGGTACTGATCAGCAGCTGCGCGCCAGCGCCCAGCGCCTCATCCAGCACCGTATTGAAGGCGGCCTCGTCGTCGCCCACCGTACCCTGCCAGACCACCGCAGCACCTGCTGCCTGCAGGCGGCCGACCAGGTACGGCCGGTTGCTGTCACGAATCTGGCCCGATTCCAGCGCCTGCGCCGCTTCGGTCACCAGCTCCTTGCCGGTGGCGATCACCGCCGCCTGCGGCCGCGCCACCACTGCCACCTCGCCCACGCCGAGGGCGTGCAGCAGGGTGCGGGCATTGATATCCAGCGTCTGCCCCGCCTGCAGCACGCGATCACCTGCGCTCACATCCTGGCCGCGCAGGCGCACGTTCTGGCCCGGCTTCACCGTCGAGGTCAGTGCGACGCGGGTCGGCCGGCCTGCTTCGCTGGCAAGGATCCGCACATTCTCGATCGGCACCACCGTATCCAGCCCGGACGGCATGCGTGCACCGGTCATGATTTCCCAGGCACCCTCGCCGCCTTCGGCGCTGGCATCACCGGCGGCCTGCCAGCCCTGCACCGCCAATTCGGCACCCGATTCGAACACCCGGCCTTCGGCGCGCAGCGCGAAGCCGTCCATTGCCGAGTTGTCGAATGGCGGCAGCGACTGCGCGCTGTGGATGTCACTGGCCAGGATACGGCCAGCCGCTTCATGCAACGGCAGGTGCTCGGCCGGCAGCGGCATGGCCGCGTCCAGCAGATGCTGCAAGGCTTCGCTGTAGGCAATCATGCCGCGCCCCCTTCGGCATGGCCGCCGCCATCGACCATCGCCAGTGCGTGGCCGAGCACCGGCGCCAGGATGTCCAGGCACTGTGCCGCCGCCTTCGGGCTGCCCGGCAGCGCGAACACCAGCATGCTGCCCAGCTGCACCACCTCGGCGCGGCTCAGCCAGGCCATCGGCGTGTGCTGCGCACTCAGCGCGCGCACCATCTGCGCCAGGCCATGCACCGGCCGCGCGTTCAACGAACGCAGCGCTTCCGGGGTCAGGTCACGTGGGCCCAGGCCGCTACCGCCGGTGCACAGGCACAGGCGCACGCCCTCGCCCGCCAGCGCCTGCACCCGGCTGGCCAACGGCTCGATGCCATCGGGCAGCACTTCAGCAGCCACCACTTCTCCGCCCATCTTCTGCAGGCCGGTCACCAGCGTCGGGCCGGATGCATCTTCATAGGTGCCATCGCTGGCGCGGTCGCTCAGGGTGATCACCGCACACCTGGCACCCTCAAGGCCCTTCGGCGCACGCGGCTTGAAACGCGCGCGCTCGGCCTCGTCCATGCCCTCGGGGTGCAGCCAGACGCCGCGCTTGCCGCCCTCCTTGAACAGCAGGCGGATGCCTTCGATGCGCAGCGCCGGTTCCACCGGCTTGCTCAGGTCATACAGCGTCAGCAGCGCCGCGTTGACCCCGGCCAGTGCTTCCATCTCCACGCCGGTGCGCGCTTCGCTGGCGCACTCGCACCACACGCGGATCGCCTGCCGCTCCGGCACCGGCGCGCAGAACACCTGCACCAGTTCCAGCGGCAACGGGTGGCACAGCGGCATCAGCATCGAGGCCATCTTGGCGCCCTGCAGGCCGGCAATCTCGGCCATCACCAGCGCATCGCCCTTGGGCAGGCGGCGCTCGACAATCAGCGGATACGCCACCGGGCCGGCATGCAGTTCGCCCACCGCCACCGCACGCCGTCGGGTGATGCGCTTGTTGCGCACATCGGCCATGTGAAACGCCGCATTCCATTCCCCACTCATCGTGTTGCTCATCCTCCGATGGAGGCCAGATGCGGGGTCAGCCCGGTCTGGCCCTGGTGCAGGCCATGCCCGGCCGCTTTCAGGCCAAGCTGGGTGGTGATGCGCGCCAGCAGCGCGTCATGGTCGTCGTCGTGCTGCAGCAGCGGCCGCAGCGGCACGCCGAACTCGCCGAACAGGCACAGCCGCAGGTCGCCCTTGGCGGTCACCCGCAGGCGATTGCAGCCCTTGCAGAAGTCACGCGAATACGGGGCGATGATGCCGATGCGGCCGCGATGGTCGGGGTGGCCGAACTCGCGCGCCGGGCCGGCGTCGGCCGCGCGCGGGTGCTCGTGCCAGCCGGCGGCCAGCAGCTGCTCGATCATCACATCGGCGCGCAGGTGATGGCGCTGGAAATAGGCTTCGTTGTCGCCGGTACGCATCAGCTCGATGAAGCGCACGCTGAAAGGCCGCTCGCGCAGATAGTCCATCCACTGCGGCAGCTCATCATCATTCAGGCCACGCAGCAGCACCGCATTGAGCTTGATCGACGGCAGGCCCAGCGCCTGCGCCAGGGCCAGGCCCTGCTCGATTTCCGGCAACCGGTCGTGACCGGTGATGGCAGCGAAGCGTTCGCGTTGCAGGCTGTCCATGCTCACGTTCAGCGCGGTCAGCCCGGCGCGGTGCCAGCCCGGCAGGCGCCTGGGCAGCAGCGTGCCATTGGTGGTGATGGCCACCTTGGCGATGCCCGGCACCGCCGCCACGGTGGCGATGATCTCGTCCAGGTCCTTGCGCAGGCTGGGTTCGCCGCCGGTCAGGCGGATCTTGCTCATGCCCAGCGCGGCGAACGCGCGCACCAGGCGCGCGATCTCATCCACCTGCAGGAAACGTGGGCGGCCGTCAGCCTGATACCCGTCGGGCAGGCAGTAGCTGCAACGGAAGTTGCAGGCTTCGGTGAGCGACAAGCGCAGGTACGGAAAGCTGCGTCCGAAGCTGTCGGTGAGTTGGCTCATGGCTGTTCCACCTCCTGGCACCACCCTGCAGCCTGCCCCCTGAACGGGTTGTCGACCCCAGTGCCCAGAGTGCGCTGGGGCGGTGAAAGCGTCAACCCGGGGCGCGCGCCGCTGAATTGGGATGCTTTGTCGCTATCGACGCGGTTGGCCCGCCGTACCATCCGTCACGATCACGACGCCTGTCGCAGATGCCCAAGCACAAGGGGATGCCTGCGCCAGCCAGCGCTGTCAGCACTCAACAGCGTGGAACACTGCCGAACGCGTCTTCAATCAGAACCAATTTGCAACTCTCCTGATGGGCATGGCACAGCATCGAGGGTTCAGATGGCACGCCACCGAAAACGGGTGGCCGGGTTTCGAATCCCGTGTTGGCTTTGAGTGATTGCGCTTGCCAGTCGGTGCCGCCTTGCGTGACACCGGCTGGCAATCCGTCTGCCGATACATGGCGGGCGGTGCGTGGGGGCGTTCGCGCCCACCGGCTTGAGGCCAACCCGGATTCGAACCACGTACCGCCCGCCACCTTCCGGGTGGCGGCTACCGATTGCCTTGCACGGAGCCTTGCCATGAACGAACCGGACTTTCCCCATCTGCATGCTTACCGCGGCCCGGCCAACGCTGACGAACCCGCCGCGCGCCCAGCACCTGCCGACAGCCACTCCTTCATTGCCAATCTGAACCGCATCAACAGCGGCGTCGCGGCGGATGGCCAGCCGTGGCCGGAACGCTACCTGCTTCCCGGACGCCGCCTCGCCTTGGCCGACGCCGATGGCGCGCTCGCCGGGCTGCGGGTGGTGCACGAGATCCTGCTGGCCGCCGAGCGCACCCGGCAGAACGGCGAGCCCGACCAGTACGTAGGCGACCGGGTGATGGAAGGACTGAAACAGGCAGCCCTGGCACTGGGCGCGCAAGCGGTGGTGCGGCTGCAGGTGGATGGGCGACCGTAGCGCGATGACCCTGGACGACGGGGCGGAGACTTCGTTCTGCCCCGTTGCCCACCTGCCCTGCCCTCCCGCTTGCGCCAGCGTGCGTCCGGGTCAGGGCTGCTTCGTCACCCATGCCCAGACACGCGTCCAGATGTCCGGCGCAATGGAAACGCGCTTGCCCGGATTCGCCGGATCGGGCACCCGATAGCCGTGGTCGGCCTCCGGATACACCCAATAGTCCAGATTGCTGCGGCCACGGGACAGGAAGGCCACCATCGCCAGGTCGGTGTTGATGATCGGTGCCTTGTCGTCGTCGCCGCCCTGCACCAGCAGCAACGGGATATCCAGCGCCAGCATGTCGTCCACCACCGCATGCGGGCCAAACCCGGACCAGCGCCGGTTGGTCTCCCCCATGAAGGTCTGTTGCAGACCGAGCGGGTCGGCGTTGATCGCCTTGATGGCCGCGAAGATCTCCTCGACCGACGCCTGCGCCTGGGCGCGGGTGATCTCGCCACGTTCGGCGCGCAGCCGTTGCTCGATGATGAAGTCGTGATATTGCGGCAGTGCCAGCCCACCCCAGCCCACGGCCTTGTCGGCGTGGGCGAGTGCAGCCACTGCAAAGACATACTGCGCGCCTTCGGAGCCGCCGATGATCACCACCTGCGAGACTCTATCCCCCAAGCTGCGGCGGGCCGCAGCGATGGCCAGCACCGTGCGCGCGATCAGGTTCTCGCGCGTGAGGCCGGCACGATAGATCGGCCCATCCAGTGGGAGCGGTCGTCCCTTGGCCTGGTCAAGGCGCAGCTCCGCCGAAAACGGGATGCCGGGCTTGTCCACCAGCAGGAAATGCGCGCGGTCGCGGAAGGCGAACAGGTCACGCGGGAAGCTGGCCCCCCGGCTGCCATCGCTGAAACGCTGGAAATGCGGGAACGCGCCCGAGCCGGGCAGCCAGACCACCAGCGGCCCTACCGCCTGCGCGTTGACATTGTCGAGGTGCCAGCCGACCTCTCCCAGCGCCGGGTCCTGCACCACATGGCTGTCGAACTGCGCCGGCGTTGCCGCCTCCAGTGCCATCGCCGGGCTCGCCAACGCCGCCAGCATCACCGCCAGAATCACCCGCATCGCCGTCCTTCAGAGCTGTTGCCGCACGGGTTCCGACGTTGCACATCGCCTCGGCGCGCGACAAGTGCGCAACGTACCCGTGCAGATGCGCACACCGGCCCAACAGGATGACTTCCAGCACAGGCTGCTGGTGTTATACCTCACTACATTACCAGCACGACCTGTCGCGAGGTCGACGGGCTGCAGCATGGCGCTGCAGACCCAACCCATCACACGGGCTGGCACGCGTCACGGCCCAGGGGAGTGGCAATGAAGAGCAGCCGAGTGACGTTGTGGGTGCTGGCTGCGGTGCTGGCGGCCGCAGGCAGTGTCCACGCCGGGGAAATCCAGGTGAACCGTGGCGCCTACACGCTGCAGGCCGAAGAGTCTGGCGCGGGCCCGGTGACGGTGGTCTTTGAATCCGGGTTCGGACAGGGCGCGGGCGCCTGGAAGAGCGTGATTGCAGGCCTGGGCCAGGGTTACCACAGCATCGCCTATGCCCGTGCCGGCCTCGGCCGATCCGGCAGCGACGGCCAGCCCAAGCGCATCGATGCGCATCTGGCCGACCTCACCGCTGTCATCGATACCCTGGCGCCCGGCCGCCGCATTGTGCTGGTCGGCCACTCCTACGGCGGACTGCTGGCCACCGAGTTCGCCCGCCGCCATCCCGAGCGGCTGCAGGGCCTGGTCCTGGTGGACCCGGCCACCCTGGGCCAGCGCCACGCCTTCATGGCAGCCGACAGCGCGCGCGTGCAGGCCGACGATGCCCAATTGCGGGCGATGCTGCCTCCGGTGCTTGCCGCCGACTACACCCTGCTGATCGAGCAGCTCGATGCGCCCGGTGCGGACACCCCGCGCACGATGCCGGACGTCCCGGTCGCACTGCTCACTGCAACGCAGCTGGCGGCCGAGCCCCTGTTCTTCGAGGAAACCGCCGCAGGCAAGGCCCTCTGGAAGCACCAGCACGCCCTGCTCTTCTCGGCCTTCACGCGTGGCTCGCACCGCTATCTGCCGACCGGGCACAACCTCCAGCGCGAGGATCCTGCGGCGGTGGTGGCGGCCATCAGCGCCGTCGCGGGCCAGGCCGAACCCATTGAATGATGCGTTCACCTGCCCCGCTCTATAGTCTCCGCGCCCGCCGCCTGCTGCGGCGGTTACCGGAGGTAGCGATGAACACCACACGATGGCTTGCCATTGCATTGGCCGCCGCCGCGACATGCGCCAGTGCACCGGCCTTCGCCGACCCGCCGCACCACGCGCGTGGCAATGGCCCGCCACCGCATGCCGGCGGGCCGCACAACCGCGAGGCGCCGCCGCCGGGCTGGCAGAAGAAGGCCTGGCGACGCGGTGAACGCCTGCCCTGGGCCGAGGTGGACCGCCGCTACTGGGTGGACGACTACGCACGCTACCATCTGCGCGCGCCGGGCCGCGACCAGCGCTGGGTGCGGCAGTCCGATACCGAGTACCTGCTGGTAGAGATTGCCAGCGGATTGATCATCGACGCACTGCGCCGCTGACCTGTCCACGCGTGTAGAGTGCTACGGCCCCGGCCAGCAGGCGCCGGCACAGGTCGCTACCCGCCCCCAAGGAGATTCATGGCGCGTTCGTTGACGATTCCCCTGATCGCCGTTCTGCTCACCAGCCTTCCCGCCCACGCCGCGCAGAACGCGCCTGCCGACGTCAAGGCCATCGAACAGGTGGTCGAGTCCTTCCGCACCTCGCTGATCAACAAGGACAAGCCGACCTACATGGGCCTGTTCTTCTCTGACAAGCCGGAAGACATCGGCTGGCAGTTCGTGTCCGAGGATGTGCGCCTGCAGGACATCCGCAAGGCCAAGCCCGATGCGATCAAGGCGCGGAAGATTCCCGCCAACAATTTCATCGCGCTGATCGACGGCGCCGTCGCGTCGCCGAAGCCGAGGGAGGAGAAATTCTTCAATACCAGGATCGAAACCGATGGCGACGTGGCCTCGGTATCCTTCGACTACAGCTTCCACGACGACGGCGAGAAGACCAACTGGGGCAAGGAGCTGTGGCAGCTGGTCCGCACCGAACGGGGCTGGAAGATCTTCTCGGTGGTGTACTCGATCCGCGATTCGCGCAGCCCGGCCGGGTAAACGGCCTGCGGCCATCCGACGATTTCCCGACGCACGCCTGTCCATGCTGGTGCGAGGTCATTCATCGCAGGGCCGGCATGCAGCCACCTCATCCCAGGGACAGCGGCAAGTACCCGCACGGCAAGACCGGGCTGCGCCGTATCCTGCACACGCTGATCCACTCACGTGATGGCTTCATCGCCACCTTCCGTGGCGAGGCTGCGTTCCGCCAGCTGTTGCTGCTGCACGCGCTGTTGACGGTCGCCGCCTTCGTGCTCGACATCAGCACCGTCGAACGCGCGGTGGTGCTGGCCGTGTGCTTCATCAGCCTGCTGGTGGAGCTGCTCAACTCGGCCATCGAGGCGGTGGTCGACCGCATCTCGCTCGATCATCACCCGCTCTCCAAGAACGCCAAGGACATGGGCAGCGCCGCGCAGACCACCGCACTGCTGATGGTCGGCGCGGTGTGGGGCGTGATTCTGCTGGGCTAGACCACACCCGTACACGCCAGGCGTGGCCCGGCGCTGCCGATGCGGGAATGGCTTACTGCGCGGCCAGGGCGAAATCCAGGCCTGCGCACACCGCCGCCACCTGCGCGTCGTTGCATTCCTGCGGGTTGGTGCGCGGGCTGTCCGGGTAGACCTCGGTGGTGGTGGCAAAGCGCGCATCGGTGAAGCCGGCGCAGGCGCCGATTGAACGCGACTCGCCCCAGACCACGCCCGGCGACTGCAACGGCAGGCCGACCAGGTTGCCCTCGGCGTCGGCCGGGGCGATGTGGGTGACCGGCGCGACCGCAGCGATCAGCGCCTTCTGGAACTCGGCCTGCGGATCTTCGCTGTTGCCGATCACGTAGAAGCCATCGGGAATGGTGTCGCGCTCGAACGGCTTGCCGTCGCGGGCGCAGCGTGCCGGGTCGAACTCGTGCAGGTCGCTGTCGGTGGTCTCGTGCAGGTCCAGGTGCACCAGCAGTTTCGGCTTGCGCTCGGCCACCCAGGCCATCAGGGCGGCGGCTTCCTCGATCTGCCCACCGTCACGGAAGCTGCGGTTCGGATCGATCGCATCCGGGTTCCAGCGCTGGATGCGCTCGTAGCCCCAGGGGCTGACGCACGGCGCCACGATCAGGTTGAGCCGGCCCAGGTAGCGCTCGGCCTGCTGTTCCAGGAACTGCAGGGCGCCGTGCACGCCGCTGGTCTCGTAGCCATGCACACCGCCGGTGATCAGCGCGGCCGGCAGCGCCGGGTTCCAGTCATGGTTGACCACGGCAAACAGCGGGTAGTGGTCCGGGGCATAGTCCAGCTGGCCGTACTGGATCACGTCGAAGACGCTGTCGTCCAGGCGCTCAAGGGCCGCCACCACGTCGTCGTGGTAGCTGCGCTGGCGCTGCTGGCGGGCCCGCCACTGTGCGCGTTCCGCGTCGCCCCAGGGCTGTCCGGGGGTGCCGATCGGATAGAACTGCGCAACAGTCATGGGGTACTCCAAGGGTCGAACGGGTGGGTGCAGCCGGTCATTCTAAGCCTTGTCGCGCCTGCGGGTCCTGCCTTGCCGCCGCGCCTTCATCCAGCCGGGGTCATCTGGTTGTAAAATCAACGGTTTTTGGCCCCTCACCCCTTGATGGCGAACGCAGCGCAGCCGGTCCTGGGTGGACCGGAGTTCCTCCGCCTGCTCGCCCGTCTCAGCGACGGCGCGATGCCGGCCAGCAGTCCCGCCCTGACCGATCGCCTCGGCCAGTGGGTGGACTGGAGCCGCGCCGTGGCCCTGTCCGGGGCCCTCGGCGGACGCCTGCCCGAGCCCGGCGAGGCCACCGAGGCGGTCGAGGATGTGCTGGCCGACTGCGCCCAGGCCCAGGCCAGCCTGCGCGCCTCGATCAGCGAGGATGCCGAGGCCGAGCGCTTGCTCGACCTGGCCGAGGCCGCCGCCGCGCCCAACTTCGCCTCGCTGCGGCAGCGCTACCGGGTGCTGCAGCAGGCCATCCAGACCGCCACCGGGCGCATGCGCGGGCGCCTGCGCGACCAGCTGGTACAGGCGTCGCCGGAACTGGCGCGGCTGGCCGAGGTCGACGCGGTGATGGAGCAGACCCTCACCCCGCGCGAGCACAGCCTGCTGGCCACCGCGCCAGCGGTGCTCGGCGCCCGTTTCGAGCGCGTGCACGGCCAGCCCGGCTGGCGCGCGGCCTTCCGCCACGACATGCGCACGCTGCTGCTCGCCGAGCTGCAGCTGCGCTTCCACCCGATCGAAGGGCTGCAAGACGCCCTGCGCTCCCACTGACCGGAACACCATGTCCAGAACTGCTTTCCATGTCGTTGTCTTCCTTGTCGGCCTGCTGGCCGTGTGCTGGATCGGCATTGGCTATGTGTCGGTGCATCCCCTGGGGGCGGCGGTGGCGGCGATCATCGCGGCCTGCTACATCGCCGGTGGCGTGGAGCTGTACCGCTATCGCCAGGCCAGCAACGGGCTGCGCAGTGCATTGAGTGATCTTTCCGCTGCCCGGGAAAGCCTGTCCCCCTGGCTGGAGCGCGTGCCGGTGAGCCTGCGCAACGCCGTGCGCCTGCGCGTGGAAGGCGAGCGCACTGCCCTGCCCGCACCGGTTCTGACCCCGTACCTGGTCGGCCTGCTGGTGCTGCTGGGCATGCTCGGCACCCTGCTGGGCATGATGGATACCCTGCGCGGCACCGGCCTTGCGCTGCAGAGCGCGACCGACATGGCCGCCATCCGTGGTTCGCTGGCCTCGCCGGTGCAGGGCCTGGCGGTAGCTTTTGGCACCTCGATTGCCGGTGTTGCCAGCTCGGCCATGCTCGGCCTGCTGGCCGCCCTGCTGCGCCGCGACCGCCTGCAGGCCGTGCAGCAGCTGGACCGCGCCGTTGCCGGCGACCTGCATCCGTACTCGCAGGCTTGGCAGCGCACCGAATCGTTGCGCCTGCTGCAGGCGCAGTCCGCTGCGTTGCCGGCGCTGGTCGACCGCCTGCAGGCGATGACCCAGACCTTTGAACAGCACAGCTCGGCCGCCAACGAACGCCTGCTGGCCGGCCAAGCCGAGTTCCTGACCCAGAGCCAGGCGCTGCAGGAACGCCTGGCGGTCTCGTTGCAGCAGTCGCTGCGCGAAGGTGCCGAAGCCAGCGCCGCCGCCATCGGTGGCGCGCTGCAGCCGATGGCCGAAACCACGCTGGCCGGCCTGGCTCACCATGGCCAAGCCCTGCACGCCCGTGTCGAGCAGGCCGTGCAGGCACAGCTGGCCGGGCTGGCCGATGGCTTCGAGCGCAGCCGCGTGGCCACCGAGGTCAGCTGGGCCAAGGTCGTGGGCGAACAGGCCCAGGCGCAGCAGGCGCTGGTCAGCGATCTGCGCCAGCACCTGCAGGGCTTCAGCGAGGGCCAACGCACGCAGGCCGAAGCACTGGTCGCACGCATCGGCGAGCGCCTGCAGGCCGATGCCAGCGGCAATGCCGAGGCCTGGCGCAGCGCCGCCGAGCAGCAGCAGGCGCTGAACACCGCGCTGGTCGAACGCCAGCAACAGGCCCTGCTGGCCGCCAGCGAGCAGCTGGACGAGCGCGCGCAGGCGCTGCTGCAGGCGCTGGACGAACGACACTCCGCCAGCCAGTCGCTGCTGCAGGACCACGAGCAGCAGCGCTCGCAGGACTGGCAGGCCGCGCAGACTGCCGCCGCGAGTGCGCATGCCGAACTTCAGGCCAGCCTGGACCACCGCGAACAGCAGCGCCAGGCGCGCTGGGACGCGGTCAGCACCGAACTGCAGCAGGCGCACGCCACGCTGCATTCGCAGTTGCAGGCCGGCGATGAGCAGCGCCTGCAACACTGGAGCGACGCATTGCAGGCCATCTCCCGCGATCTGGCCGCGCAGCAACAGCAGGTCTGCGACACCCTGGCGACGACCGCACAACAGATCGGCGACAACGGCCGCGCGCAGGCCAGCGCCACCCTCGCCGAAGTCTCCACCCTGCTGCAGACCGCCGCCGCCGCGCCGAAGGCCGCCGCCGACGTCATCAATGAACTGCGCAGCACGCTGTCGGAAAGCCTGGTGCGCGACAACGCGATGCTGGAAGAGCGCGGGCGCCTGTTGGCTACCGTGCAGACCCTGCTTGATGCGATCAACCACGCCTCGCACGAACAGCGCACCGCGGTGGACGCACTGGTCGGCGGTTCGGCCGAGCTGCTGGAACGCGTCGGCAACCGCTTCACCGACCATATCGCCGCCGAGACCGGCAAGCTCGATGGCATAGCCGCAGCGCTCAGTGGCAGCGCCGGAGATGTGGGCCAGCTGGCTGGCGCCTTCGGTGAAGCGGTCGCGCAGTTCGGCAGCGCCTCCGCCGAACTGTCCGGCCGCCTGGAAGTGATCGGCGGCGCGCTGGACGCCTCGCTGGCGCGCAGCGACGAACAGCTGGCCTACTACGTGGCACAGGCACGTGAGGTGGTTGATCTCAGCCTGCTGTCGCAGAAGCAGGTGATGGAGGAACTGCAGCAACTGGCCACACGGCGCGGCAAGGCCGGTAGCGCATGAGCGACGAGCTGGAGGTCGATGGTGGCTCGCACGCGCCGATCTGGGCCGCCTTCGGCGACCTGATGTCGGTGCTGCTGGGCGCATTCGTGCTGATCCTGGTCGGCGTGGTGGCCGTGCAGCTGGAGCTGTCGCAGCGGCTGGACCAGGAAGTGAAGCAGCGCCAGGCCGAGGCCAAGCGCCTGCAGACCCTGGAACAGGCACTGGCCGGCCCGCTCGCCGCCGGCCGCGTGACCCTGGTCGATGGCCGCATCGGCATCAGCGGCAGCGTGCTGTTCGCATTGAACTCGGACCAGTTGCAGCCGGAAGGCCAGGAACTGCTGCGCAGCCTGGCCGCACCGCTGGCCGCTTACCTGGGCAGCCGCGAAGAGATCCTGATGGTCAGCGGCTTCACCGACGACGCGCCGGTGCGCGAAGGCAACCGCCGCTTCGCCGACAACTGGGAGCTGTCCGCGCAGCGCTCGCTGACCGTGACCCGCACGCTGATCGCCGACGGTGTTCCTGCCGATGCGGTGTTTGCCGCCGCGTTCGGCAGCGAGCAGCCGGTCAGCTCCAATGCCAATGAAGAAGGCCGCGCGCGCAATCGCCGCGTCGAGATCGCGCCGATTCCCAAGCCCAAGGCCCCGGATGGCAAGTAAGCCGCCCGCACGCGAGGGCCTGCGCGCCCTGGTACGCGATCTCGATGCGGGATCGCGCGCGTTGGCGCATTACCCGCAGGTGCCGATGCTGGCGCAGGCACAGCGCGAGTGGACCGAGCTGCGCAGCGAACTGCAGGTGCGCCGCTCGCTGCGCGCCGAAGCCCCGGCCGACGGCGGCCCGCTGAACTCGGCGGTACTGGTACAACGCATGCTCGACACGATGCAGACGACCAGCCCCGGTTACCTGCGGCATTTCATCGATTACGTCGACACCCTGTCGTGGTTGCAGGCGCTGCAGGACGGTGCCGCCAGCGGCGCCGATACCGCAAAGCCCAAGCGTACGCGCAAGCCGCGCCAGACACCGAAGGGGTAGTGCCGGCCGCTGGCCGGCACTACAGAAGTGTCATTGTAGAGCCGAGCCACGCTCGGCTCCGGCCAGAAACAGCCGAGCATGGGCTCGGCTCTACAGGTCAGCCCTCGCAACGGATGAACATGTCACCAGACAGTCATCTGTCTAGCGCACCATTTTCACGTTGACCCACGGCGCCTGCAGCGCTGCCGGTCGCATCGGCTGTCTCCCCTTTTGAACTCCATGAGCTCCGCGCCCACGCGGTGGCTCGTGCCTGCCTGAGTGTCCGTAACATGACCAAGACTTTGTTGGCCGCTGCGCTGTCCATTGCGCTTGCCCCCGCGGCCTGGGCGCAGGATGCCGCCCCGGCCTCCACTGGCACGTCCGCCACCGACCTCGACGCGGTCTCGGTGATCGGCAGCGGTGAAGCGCGCCAGGTGCAGCGCATCACCCGCGAGAACCTCGACATCCTGCCGCCGGGCACCAGCCTGCAGAAGACCCTGAACCTGCTGCCGGGCGTCAACGCACAGTCGGCCGATGCGCTGGGTACCAACGAGCAGTCGATGACCCTCAGCCTGCGCGGCTTCAATTCCACCCGCCTGGGTTACACCCTGGATGGCGTGCCGCTGGGCGATGGCGCGTACAACAACTACAACGGCCTGACCATCAACCGTGCGCTGATCAGCGAGAACATGGCCGGCGCGGAACTGGCGGTGGGCATCGGCAGCCTCGGTACGCCGTCCACCAGCAACCTCGGCGGCACGATTTCCTATACCTCCGACCGCCCGGCGCAGGAACTCGGCGGCCGCGTGGTGCAGACCTTCGGCAGCGATGCCAACCGTCGCACCTTCGTGCGCGTGGACAGTGGCGAGTACAACGGCTTCTCCGGCTACGTGTCGGGCATGAACGCCGTCTCGGACCTGTGGAACGACCAGACCGCTTACAACCAATCCATCACCAAGCAGTTCAACGCCAAGGGCGTGTGGAACTTCGGCCGCGGCCAGATCACCGGCTTCGTCGATACGTCGCGCACCACCCAGGCCGACTACCTCTACCTGTCCAAGGACGAGATGTCGCGCGGCCTGGGCTGGGACTGGGGCGGCTACGCGCCGGACTGGAACAAGGCGGTGGCCAAGGCCTACTGCAATACGGCCAGCTTCAATGCGAAGAAGTGCGACAACAGTGGCCCGGACAAGGATGCCGACGGGGCGTTCACCGCCGGGCAGATCCTGCGCGACGACAATCTCTACTACCTGGCCGGCGACTTCTTCCTGGCCGATGGTTTCAGCCTGCGGGCGCTGGCCTACCACCATGACGATCGCGGCGAAGGCCACAACTGGAACAGCGGCGCGTGGTCGAACAAGGGCACCGCGCAGGAAATCCCGATCATCTTCCGCAACACGATCTATACCATCGACCGCGATGGCGGCACGCTGTCGTTCGATTGGGAGTTGGGCGCGCATCGCATCGAGGGCGGCGTCTGGTATGAGCGCAACACCAGCAGCGCCGAACGCTACCAGACCGCCGTGGACGGCCCGCGCGACCTCAGCGGCATGAACACCCTGCCCTCCGATGTCGGCGTGTTCGCCCAGCGCACGCGCTGGAAGACCCATCAGTTCTTCCTGAAGGACACCTGGCGCCTGCTTGATGATCGCCTGACCCTGGAATTCGGCGCCAAGAGCCCGCATGCCACCTCCGACGCACAGGCGCTGCCGGGCGATGCGAAGATGCCGATCCCGCCGACCTCCAACAACCAGTTCGCCACCGGCTCGCTGAAGGCCAGCAGGAATTTCCTGCCCAGCGTGGGCGCCAACTTCCGCTTGGCCGAGCATCACGAAGTGTTCGCCAGCTACGCCGAAAACATCGCCATGTTCCAGGGCGGCTTCAAGCTGGGTCCGCAGGCAGTCAGCCAGGCCACCTGGAACGCGCAGGGCAACCTGAAGCCGGAAGAATCGCGCTCGCTGGAGGCCGGCTACCGCTTCGTCACCGACACTGTGCAGGCCTCGATCGCCGCCTACAACGTACGCTTCGACAACCGCCTGCTGCAGTACAACCCCTGTGACTCGCGGCAGCCGGTTGGCCCCACCTGCGGCAACCGCTTCTACAACGTGGGCGGCGTCGACAGCCGTGGCGCCGAGCTGACTGTGCTGTGGACCCCGAACGAGCACTTCAGCTGGTACACCTCGGCCTCGCTGAACCGCTCGACCTATGCGTCGAACTACGTGCAGGCCGGCGTCGAGCAGCAGATCAAGGGCAAGATCCAGACCGATACCCCCAAACAGCTGCTGGCCACCGAGATCACCTGGCGCGACAACGGCTGGTTCGCCAGCCTGCGTGGCAAGTACACCGGCGAGCGCTTCTACACCTATACCAATGACCAGGGCTTTGGTGGCTTCACCGTGTTCGATCTGGCCGGTGGCTACGACTTCGGCCAGGTCAGCTTTGCCAAGGGCGTACGCCTGTCGTTCAATGTGACCAATCTGACCAACAAGCGCTACGCCAGCAACCTGGATTCGAGCGTGTTCGCGCCGAGCGACCCGGCCGGCAAGCTGTACGTGTTCCATGCGTCGGCACCGCGCCAGGTGTTCGGTACCCTCGACCTTCGCTTCTGATCGACGGCCCGGAGTCCACTGATGCTCGCAACCGCCCTGCTGCTGGCCACATTGTCGGCCAGCGGATATTCCGCCCCGCATGAGGCCAGCGACGCACCGCCGCGCACTATGCAGCTGGGCGGCCGCACCTATGTGGACAAAGGCCTGGTTGCAGCCGGGCGGCTGCCGGCGGGCACGGTCGACTTCCTCGGCGACACGCTGGGCTCGTTCTCGTCGCTGGCGGTACAGCCCGGCACCTGGAAGCGCACCGCCAACGGCTACGAGGGCGTGCTGTGGACCCTGCCCGACCGTGGCCGCAACGATCCCGAGGCCGGCTTGTTCTACGACTACGCCGGCCGCGTGGAGCGCATGCGGCTGCGTATCGACACGACGCAGGGCAAGGCGGGCACGCTGGGCACGCTGACGATGGTGCCGGACAAGGGCGTTGTGCTGAAGGACTTCAACGGCCAAACGTTCACCGGTGCCGACCCGGGTGACCATACGATCACCCAGCGCGAGGTGGTGCTGCCCTCGCCGGCCAGCGGCGCCGGTGCGGGCAAGGTCTCGCTGGATGCGGAATCGCTGCAGTTCACTGCCGATGGTCATTTCTACATCGGCGATGAGTACACCGCCAACGTCTACTACTTCAATGCACAGGGCCAGCTGCAGGGCGTGATAGTGGCACCGCCGGCGATCAGGCCGCAGCGCGATGGCAAGCCGGCGTTCGGCTCACTGGCCCCACCGCAGAGCGGGCGCCGCAACAACCAGGGCGTGGAAGGCATGGGCCTTTCGCCCGATGGCAGCCGGCTGTTCGTGGCCCTGCAGAGCGCGACGCTGCAGGACAGCGCGCAGGGTAATGCCGCAGGCCGCATCAATACCCGTGTGCTGGTCTATGACGTGACGGCCTCGCCGACGCCGCAGCAGCCGATCGGCCATTACGTGATGGCCCTGCCGGCCTATGCCCACGACGGCAAGGGCAAGCTGGACCGCACCGCCGCGCAGAGCGAACTACGCGCCTTGGACGCGCACCGCTTCCTGCTGCTGGCGCGCGATGGCAATGGCCTGGGCAAGGACGGCGACGATCCGATCGTCTACAAGTCGGTGCTGCTGGTGGATGTGGCCGGCGCCAGCAATCTGGCAGGCTCCACCTATGAAACCAGCACCGCGTCGGTGCTGGCCGAGCCAACCGGCGCCGCGCTGAAGCGGGAGATCGTGCCCGCCCGCAGCGACGAACTGCTGAACCTGCTCGACCGTCCGCAGCTGGCCCGAGCCGGGCTGGATCTGGATACCCGGCGCGGCCCGCACGACGGCCTGCTGTCAGAGAAGTGGGAGGCGATGGACGTGCTGCCGGCGCTGGACGCACAACATCCGAACGACGTGCTGCTGCTGATCGGCAACGACAACGACTTCATCGCCCGTCATTGCCGCATGCAGGGCGAGCCTTGCGACAGCCCATACGACAACGACAACCGCGTGCTGGTGTACCGTCTGACCCTGCCCTGACAGCCCGCCAGGAGTCACCCGCCATCTCCGGGTAGTGCCGGCCGCTGGCCGGCATCACAGCAAACGGACACTCCCCGATCGCTCCGATTGGCCCTCGCCACGTGGTCAATGGAGAAACCGGAAAACTGGCTGAGGTTGCCGGCCAGCGGCCGGCACTACCTGCAATCACTCGACATGCCTCGGTAGTGCCGGCCGCTGGCCGGCATCACAGCCAAGCCGACCATGCGAACGGATACTCCCCAATCTCTTCAGTGAGCCCGGCCCGGATCGGATTCCCCAAGATGTACAGAGCCTGCCGCTCAAGCGACTTCGCGGCCCTCACCGCGTGGTCGTAATAGCCAGACTGCCATACCACACCCCGACGATCGGCCAACCGATTCAATGCCAGCGAGCTGGACGACTTGAGCCGGCGCGCAACATCGGCCAGGTTCGCAGACGTCAGCTCCAGCATCCAATGCACGTGATCCGGCATCACCACCCAGGCCAGCGACCGTACGAGTCCTCGTTGTTCGATGTAGTGGAATTGATCGATCACGCAACCGGCGGTGGCTTTGCTTTCAAAAAGCCGGCGACGCTGATGCGTCGTTGTGGTCAGAACGTAGGCCTGGCCGATGATGGAGTGACGGCCTAGGCGTAGGCGATGGCTGCTCATGGCCCATGGTGGATCGGGCGACTGGGCTTGAATGTCGGGGCGTGCCTTGTTGAAGGCAGGGAGATGCCTGAAAGCTGGCTGAGGTTGCCGGCCAGCGGCCGGCACTACCGGGCTCCATGGCATGCCGGCCAGCGGCCGGGCGTCCGCAGTCGGGGCTCAGCCGCGCAGGGTGGCGCCGCCGTCTACGTACAGGTCACTCATCGCCACATGGCCGGCCTGCTCGGACAGCAGGAACATCACCGAATGGGCGATGTCTTCCGGCGTGGCCAGCTTGCGCAGGGGAATGCCGGCCTTGTAGGTCTCCAGGTTGCCGGCGATCACCCGCTCGGCGCCATGCGCGTCCTGCCACATGCCGGTCTGCATCGGGGTGAGCGTGGAACCCGGTGCGACGATGTTGCAGCGGATGCCCAGCGGCGCCAGCTCCAGCCCGAGGCAACGCGTGAACATGGTCGCTGCCGCCTTGGACGCGGCGTAGGCCGCCATGCCGTGCCGGGGCACGCCGGCGGCGTTGGAGCTGACGGTCACGATGGCCCCCGCAGTGCGCGGCGACATGACACGCGCCAGTGCACGCCCGACATGGAACACGCCATCGGCATTGACGGCGAACACGCGACGCCAGTCGGCATCCGACGTCGCCGCCACCGCGCCCACATGCAGCACCCCGGCCACGCTGGCGGCCAGCCGGATCGGCCCGATATCGGCCTCCACGCGGTCCACCAGTGCATCCACGGCCGCGCTGTCGGTCACGTCCAGTGCGAAGGCCTGCACGCGCGGTCCGGCCACGGCAGGCACTTGGCGATCAGTCGCCACCACCGTGCATCCGGCCTCGGCCAACAGCGGCACCAAGGCCGCGCCGATGCCACCGGCCGCGCCGGTCACCAACGCCACGCGGCCTTCAAAGCCGGTCAACTGCATGTTGCGATCTCCTGTTGCTCATCCCATTGGCGCAGACGCGCCGACAACCACGGCGCCAACTGCGCCACCGCATCGCGCCCGGTCAGTTCGGCATGCAGGAACGGCAGTTCCAGCGCCTGCACCGTGTGTGCGTGTGCACGCCACAGTGCCGACTGCAGCTGCGGCCGCGCCTGATGATCGCGACCCGCGCGAACATGCACCAAGGTCCCGATGAATGGCCGGTGGTGATGCTCGCGGATCAGCCGGTTGGTGCCGGTCACCGCACGCACTACACCGTCGAGCACCACATCCGGCAGGCTGCCCAGCGCACTGCCGCCGCGACGCAGGAACGCCAGGATGCGCTCACGGCTGTCCAGTTCCGGATGCGCGTCGGGGTCGTGCCCGGCGATGGCCAGCAGCGCACGCAGGGCGGCAATCGGGTCCGGTTCGGGCTCGGCCCGCCAGCACTCGCTGGGATAGGCATCGAGCAGCACCAGCTCACCCACCTCGCGCCCGATCTCGTGCAGGCGCACCGCCATCGCCTGCGCCAGGATGCCGCCCACCGACCAGCCCAGCAGATGCACTGGCCCGTGCGGCTGCAACGCAATCACGCGCTGCACGTAGTCATTGGCCATCGCCTCGATGCTGCCAGGCAGTGGCTGCTGTGCGTCCAGCGCCGGCGATTGCAGTCCATACACCGCACGCGCCGGCTGCAGCGCCCGCGCCAGGGTTCGGTAGTTCCAGGCGATGCCACCGGCCGGGTGCAACACGAACAGCGGTGAAGGCCCGGTGGCGTCGGTTGCGGCCAGTGCGATCACCGGGCCCAATGCGTGGTCGGCCAGCGCCGGTGGTTCGGCGATGCGTACGGCCAGCGCGGCCACAGTCGGCTGCGCGAACAACGCGCCCAAGCCAAGATCGCAGCGCCAACGTTGTTCAATGGCCAGCAACAGGTGCACCGCAGACAGCGAATCACCGCCCAGGCTGAAGAAGTCGGCGTCGACCGCTACCGGCTCGGCGCGGCCCAGGGCCTGGGCGAACAGGCCCGCCAGCTCCCGCTCCAGCGGTGTGCGCGCGGCCAGTCCAGCCACCGCCTGCTGCGGAGGTTTCGGCAGCGCGTTGCGGTCCAGCTTGCCGTTGGCGGTCACCGGCCAGTGATCCACGCCCACGAAGGCCGATGGCACCATGTAGTCCGGCACACGCGTGGCCAGATGGCTGCGCAGCACTGCCGCATCGGCCAGCGCGGCCGGCACATAGGCCACCAGCCGCGCATCATGGGGGGCATCATGCCGCAGCAGCACTTCCACCCGGTCCATGCCCGGCAGCTCGCGCAACGCCGCTTCAATCTCGCCCAGTTCGATGCGCAGCCCACGCAGCTTCACCTGATGATCGCTGCGGCCGAGATACTCGACCGCGCCATCGGCGCGCCAGCGCGCCACGTCGCCGGTGCGATAGATGCGCTCGCCCGGCAGGAACGGATCGGCGAGGAAGCGTTCGGCGGTCAGGTCGTCGCGGCCCAGGTAGCCACGCGCCAGCTGCACGCCGCCCAGGTACAGGTCGCCGGGTACGCCCACCGGCAGCGGCTGCATCCGCGCGTCCAGCACGTACAGGCGTGTGTTCCAGACCGGGAAGCCGATCGGCACCGGCCGTGACCGATCCTGCGAAGACGCAGGCCAATAGCTGACGTCCACAGCCGCTTCGGTCGGGCCATACAGGTTGTGCAGTTCGGCCTGCACGCGCGCGTGGAAGCGATCACGCAGCGAGGCGTCCAGCGCCTCGCCGCTGGTGAACACCCGGCGCATCTGCAGGCCGTCGGAGGCCGGCGCCGCCAGGAAGGCATCCAGCATCGACGGCACGAAATGCGCCGTGGTGATGCCTTCCGCTCTGATCAGTCGCGCCAGCTCGGTGGGATCACGATGCGCATCCGGCCCGGCAATCACCAGCGTGGCACCGCACAGCAGCGGCAGGAAGAACTCCCAGACCGAGACATCGAAGGTGGCCGGCGTCTTCTGCAGGATCCGGTCGTCGGCGCGGACACCGTAATACTCGCGCATCCACAGCAGGCGGTTGACGATGGCGCGGTGCTCGATCACCACGCCCTTGGGTTCGCCGGTCGAGCCGGAGGTATAGATCACGTAGGCCGCATCATCAGGTGCCGGGTCGGCCCAGGGCGCAGCAAAGCTCAGCGCGGTCCATTGCTCCGGCGCAAGAACGGGCACGCCAGGCATGCGCGCCTGCACGTCTGCCGCGGCCAGAACACACGCCGGCTGCGCAGACGCAAGGATGCGCGCCAAGCGCTCATCGGGGTGGGCAAGATCCAGCGGCAGGTAGGCCGCCCCTGCGCGCAGCACCGCCACCAGTGCAATCACCAGTTCCAGCGAACGCGGCAGTGCCACCGCCACCACGCTGCCGGGGCCGACGCCCGTCGCCCGCAGCTGTGCCGCCAGTGCGAAGCTGCGCGCTTCCAGCGTGGCATGGTCCAGCGCCGTTTCGCCGAACACCAGCGCAGGCGCCTGCGGATCACGATCCATGCCCTGCTGCAGCAGCTCGACCAGCGTGGTTTGTGGCAGCGCATGCGTGGTGGCATTGAAGTCGTGCACCACACGCTGGGCTTCCGCGACCGTGGCCAGCGGCACCGTCGCAATGTCATCAGCGCCCAGCGCCGTCGACACGAAATGCAGCAGCCGCGCCGCATGCGCTTCCGCATCCTCGCGGCTGTAGAGTGCGGGATTCGCTTCGATCTCCAGATCCAGCAACGTCTGGCCATCGCCGCGGAAGCCCAGCGTCAGATCGTCAACCGGGCCGGTACACAGTACCTCCAGCGTCGCCTGTACACCCGGCAGCGCCAACGGCTTGTAGAACGGCTGCACGTTCACCATCGGGCCGTGCAGGCGCTGCTGCGCGCCGACCAGGCCCAGATCGCGGCGCAGCTGCTCACCCCGGTAACGACCACGCTTGCGACTCCGGCTGAGTTGCAGGCCCAGCGCGCGGGTGAAGGCCTCGACGCTGCCCTCGCCGGCTGCCACACGCAGCGGCAATACGTTCATCACCATCGCCGGCACCCGCGCCGACGCGTTGCCGAGGCGGCCCATGTAGGGCACGCCCAGCACCACTTCGTCGGCAGCGCTCATCCGCCGCAGGTACTCGGCCGACAGCGCAGCCAGCACATCCGGCCAGGGTTGCAACCAACCTGCCGACACCTGCAGCAGGCGCTCGCGGAACGCCGCATCCAGCGGCTGCACCCAGCGCAGCGCGTCGCTGCTCGCCTCCAGCGATCCCGCCAGGCCAGCGCCGGCCGGGGCGCCCTGCATCTGCTCGCGCCACCACTGCCCAGCGGCTGCACGGCGTGGATCGGCTCGGTAAGCGGCATCATCGGCCAGCACCGCTGCCAGTCCTGGCATCGGTTCGCCCGCACGACCGGCGTACAGCGCGCAGACGCGATCGGTGAACAGCGCCATGCCGTAGCCGTCGGCGGCAAGATGGTGCACGCGCAGGTACCAGACCCAGCGCTGCCCGCCCAGGTCGAACAGCACCTGCTGGCTGATCCGGTCGCGGGTTGGATCGACCGGACTGAGCCGGTCGGCCTGCATCAACGCACGTGCCACTGACGCGGGCTGGGCCTCGGCCGATACATCACGTACCGAAAGCCGTGGCACGTGCGCCGGCTCATGCCATTGCACGGGCTGGCCATCGGCACGCTCGGCAAAGCGCAGCGCGAAGGCCTCTGCCTCGGCCGCCGCCTGGTCGACCGCCGCAAGGAACGCCGACACATCCAGCGGCCCGTCGATCCACACCGCATGGGCGGTGTTGAACGACGGATTGTCCGGCGCCAGCCGCTGCGCGAACCACAGCCCGGCCTGCGCCTCGGTCAACGCCACCGGTGTGGCCAGCGCAACGGCGTTCATGCGTTCTGCGATGCCTGCAGTGTCTGCACCACGCCCCACCACTGGCGCAGCGTGGTGTGCTCGGCCAGCTGTGAGAACTCCAGCGGCAGGCCGGTGTTGCCCCAGGCCAGGACCAGGCCGAGCATGCGCATTGAATCCAGGTCCAGATCCATCAGGTTGTCGTCGTCACCGATCTCGGCCGGCATGCATTCCAGCACCCGCGCCACATCGGCGCGCATGCGCTCCAGGTCCAGCGCTTCACCCGTGGCCGCCATCACAGCACCTCCAGCAACTGGTCGGTGGTCATCGGCACACCGCTGGTGCGCGCGATCCAGTGCAGGGCCTGATCGTGGTCGGCACGCGAGAAGTCGGCCACTGCGTCGGCAGCAATGAACGCTTCGATGTCGCGCTGGAAGGCCTCCACCACCGTCGCGGTGCAGCCGATGTGCGCATACACACCGGTCACCAGCAGCTGGTCGCGGCCACGAACCCGCATCAGCGTTTCCAGGTTGCTGCGCTGGAACGCGCTGTAGCGGTGCTTGACCAGCACATGCTCGCCCGGCTGCGGTGCCAGCGCTTCGATGATCGGCTCGTGGTCGGCACTGCGGCGCATGCCCGGGCCCCACAGGTCAGCCTGCAGGCCGCGGTCACGACGGTCCTGGTCGCCGTGCTGGGCGGTATAGAACACCGGAATGGCGTGCGCGCGGCAATGCGCCAGCAGTCGCGCGATGTTGTCCACCGCCGGCCGCAGCGGCGCGTTGCCGGCGTCGAACGCAGCCAGGAAGTAGCGCTGCATGTCATGCACCAGCAGCGCGATGCGATCACGCTGCGGGCGCCACGGGCCGCGTGACGGCGGCAGTTCGGCAGCGGTCGGCAAGGGATAATCGGTAATACGGGGCAGCGCCATCAGCGCGTTCCTCCTGTCTGCTGCAGATGACGCGCGCGCAGCTGCGCGCGCAGTTCGCGGCGGCTGATCTTGCCGACCGCGGTGGTATCGAAACTGTCGACGAAGACGATCTGGTCGGGCACCTTGAACGCGGCCAGGCCACGCCCGCGCATCCAGGCCTTCAGCGCCGGCGCCTTGAACGGCTCGCCCTGTGGTATCACAAAGGCGCAGCTGCGCTCGCCCAGGTACTCATCGGGAATGGAGACCACGGCGGCGTCGAACACGCCCGCGTGGGCCAGCAGGTGGTCCTCGATCTCCTCGGCGGAGATCTTCTCGCCCGCGCGGTTGATATGGTCACCAGCACGGCCCTGCACCACCAGGTAGCCACCTGGCAACTGCTGCACCCGATCACCCGTGCGGTAGAAGCCGTCGTCGGTGAACGCGCGTGCGTTGGCCACCGCATCATTGTGGTAGCCACGGATGGTGTACGGGCCACGGGTCAGCAGATGCCCGACCTCGCCTTCGGCGACCGGCTGGTCGTGGTCATCGACCACGCGCACTTCGTCATCCTCGCTGATCGGCCGGCCCTGGCAGGCCACGATCAGGTCTTCCGGATCATCCAGCCGGGTGTAGTTGACCAGGCCCTCGGCCATGCCGAATACCTGCTGCAAGGTGCAGCCAAGACCCTCGATGACCCGCCGCGCCGCCTCCGGCACCAGCTTGGCACCGCCCACCTGCAGCACCTGCAGACTGGACAGGTCGTGCTTGGCGGTGGCTGCGGCCTGCGCCCACAGCAGCGCCAGCGGCGGCACCAGGCCGCAGCAGGTCACCCGCTCGCGGGCGATCAGCGGGAACGCCGCATCCGGGCCGGGGCCGGGGCTGAGCACCACACGGGCACCGGCATACAGCGCGCCGAAGAAGCCCGGCGAGCTCATCGGGAAATTGTGTGCCGCCGGCAGCGCGACCAGGTACACGCTGTCGCGGTCGATGCCGCAGATCGCGTTGCTGGCGCGGAACGAATAGATGTAGTCGTCGTGGGTGCGCGGAATCAGCTTGGACAGGCCGGTACTGCCACCGGAAATCTGCAGGAAGGCCACCGACTGCGGATCCGGGTCGGCCGGCAGCTGGCTGCGGTCCCCCTGCAGCCCGTCCAGCGCGATGAACGCCTGCGCATCGCCATCGATCACCACCTCGCGTATCGCCGGCACTTCGGCCTGCAATGCCTGCGCCAGCGTCCGGTGATCGAAGCCATCGTGCAGGTCGGTGGTGATGTAGGCACTGGCCTCGGCCTTGCGGGCGAAATGTACCAGTTCGGTGATGCGATGCGCAGGCAGCGCGTACACCGGCACCAGGCCGGCGCGGAACAGGCCACAGACCGTGGCGATGAAACCGGCCGTGTTGCCCAGCTGCACCAGCACCCGCTCACCCGGCTGCAACCCGCGTTCCAGCAGGCCGGCACCGATGCGCCCGGCTTCGTGCCATAGCTGTGCATAGCTCAGGCGCACGTCGCCGGCGACGACGGCGATGTCATCGGCATAACGCTCGGCCCGTTCGCGCAGGAAAGCCGGGAAGGTCTCCCCGCGCCAGTGGCCGGCCTCGCGATAGCGCGCCACCAGGGGCTCGGGCCAGACCTGCTGCAATGGCAGGCGTGAGAAAACGGTCGGTGTGTTCATGCGGCGGGCTCGATCGCGGGCGCGGCGTCATGCACGCCCAGTGCGTTCAACAGGGCAGCGAACTTCGCTGCGGTTTCGGCCACCTCGGCCTCGGGCTGCGACTCGGCAACGATGCCGGCACCGGCGTACAGGCGCAGCTGGGTGCCCTGCAACCGTGCACAGCGGATCGCCACGTACCAGTCGCCGTCGCCTTGTGCATCCAGCCAGCCGACCGCGCCGGCATAGAAGCCACGCGGTACCGGTTCCAGTTCGCGGATGCGTTGCAGTGCGGCCATGCGCGGCGTGCCGCAGACCGCCGGCGTGGGATGCAGCTGTGCCAGCAGCTCGGCGGCCGAGGTCTGCGGATCCTTCAGCGTGGCATGGATACGCGTGCCCAGGTGCCACATGCTGGCCGTGGCGTGCAGCGCGGGACGGGGTTGCGCATCGATGTGGCGGCAGTACGGCGCCAACCCATCGACAATCGCCTCGACCACGTGGCGGTGCTCGTCGTGATCCTTGGCCGAGGCCAGCAGCGCCTGAGCCGCGCGCTCGTCTTCGGCGGCATCGGCACTGCGTCGCGCCGATCCTGCCAGCGGATGCGACAGCAGCTGGGTGCCGCGCTTGCGCAGCAGCAGCTCCGGCGTCGCCCCCACCAGCCAGGCCGGCGCCTGACCCAGTTCCACCGGCAACGGCACCGCATAGGTCGCCACCGAAGGATCGGCACCCAACCGCGCCAGCAGCACCTCCGGTGAAAGCGCATGGCGGGTGTGCGCCAGCAGGCTGCGCGCCAGCACTACCTTGTGCAGATCGTGTTCCGGTGCGCGCAGCACCTGCACCGCGGCCGCCACGGCCGCCGCGTAGACCTGCGGCGCAGGCTCGGCCCGTAGCGTACCGTCCAGCGGCGGTGCTGCCTGCGGCTGCAACGGCAACGGCGGCAGCAGGCGTTCGGGCTGGTACAACGCATCGTCGGCGCGCGGCTCGAAGGGCACCGCACCGACCAGCAGGCCCGGCCCGCCGCGCTGTTGCGCGAAGAACGTGCTGGCACGTTCGGCCAGCGTCGCCAGCGCCCCAGCGGGCAGTACCGCGCGGCAACCACGCGCATGCACATGCTGGCCGGCGTGCTGCAACAGGAACAACGAGGCGTCGTCCGTGGTTTCCAGCGGCGATGGCACAGCCTCCGGCCACGCGCCCTGCATCAGGGAATCGTTCATGCGGTCTCCTTCATCCGATGCGCTGCGGCCAGCGCGCACAGCAACAGCAGCAGCGCGCCCACCAGCAGGTAAGGCAGGCTCGGCCCGCCGCGATACAACAGCGTGCCGAGCATCGGCCCGGCCACCATGCCCAGGCCCTGGGCGGCGGCCACGGTGCCGGCGGCGGCGCCTTGCTCCTGCGCCTGCACCGCATCGGCAGCCAGCGCCTGGAACGAGGGGAATACGAAGCCCATGCCGAAGGCGGCCAGCGCGTAGGCCGCCGGCAACTGCCAGGCCTGCTGCACACCCGCCACCGAAGCGAAACCGATGCCGGAAATCAGCGCGCCCAGGATGATCCAGCGACGCGGGTGCACGTCCAGCTTCATCACCAGCGCCTGCGCCAGGATCAGGCCGACACCGACCGCGGTGAGCGCGATGCCCGCCATGCGCGCACCGGCTGCTGCATCAAGGCCCAGACGATCGATGGCGAAGAAGCCGACCGTGACCTGCGCGATGGTCACCGAGACCATGGCGATGAACGCTGCCAGCTGCGGCAGGCGCAGGCGCGGGTCGAGGCGGCTCATCGGTGGACGGCGCGGCGCGGACGCGCCAACCACCGGCTCGGTGGCCGGCAACCGCCAGGCCAGCAGCGCCAGGGCAAGAAGAGGCAGCAACGCGGCCACGTACAACGCCAACGACAGATGGGTATACGCCAGCCAACCGGCCGCGGCAGGCCCCAGCACCATGCCCAGCGCGTTGGCGCTGCCCAGCCGGGCCAGGAATCTGGCACGTTGCCCGGTCGGCGCCTTGTCAGCGATCAGCGCCGCCGCCGTGGGCGGCACTGCGGCATAGAACAGGCCGATCAGGCCGCGCGCGCCGACCAGCACCAGCACCGAGACCAGCACCGGTGGCACCGTCTGCAGGGCCACATCGATGAACACCGCCAGCGCGATGTAGACCACGGTGTAGGCGCTCATCGCCAGCATCAGCACGCGCTTGCGACCGATGCGGTCGCTGAGCTGGCCCCAGGGGCGTGCGGCCAGCATCCACAGCACGCCGGCAGCCGTGACCGACAGGCCAGCGTGCCATTCGGACAGGCCGAGCAGGCGGACCACCGGGCCGATCACCGCGACAAAGGACATCATCGCCATGGTGCCGATCAGGGCCGCCAACACCAGCGCCGGCAAGCCGGGAACGACGGGACGTGCGTGCATGGAACACCAGCCGTAACAGGGAAGGATCACCGGACGCGCAGCTGCGCCCGGCCCGGCATCCGCCCCGTTCAGGAGCAGACGCCACCCTCAAATGATAACGGCTCGTATTTGCATTTGATACCCATTCTCTTGAATGGGCATGCAACAGCGGGTTCAGCGCGTTGCACGCAGACCCAGCAGACCACGGCGCTTGAACCACCATTCCAGCGGCAGGGTCACCAGCGGCGGAATGGCCGCCAGCAATGCCAGCGCACTCGCCCACCACGGCCAGCGCAGGCGCACCGCGGCAAACAGGGTGACCGCCACGTAGACCAGGAAGGCAACGCCGTGCAGCGGGCCGAACAGCTTCACCAGCGCCACATTGGCCATCGGCCCGTACTTCATCCACATACCGATCAGCAGGCCGGCCCAGGTGATGGCCTCGATGAAGGCCACGGCAGCAAACAGCCGTCCGCTCGGGTGCATGGGGGTCGATGGGGTCACGCAGAACTCCGGAAGCGGGATATCAAACGCGAATGATACGCAGATGCACGCTCGATGTAGAGTCGAGCCATGCTCGACTGCTGCTGCGCGAAAGAAGCATCGGCCGCAACGGCAACCCCGTGTCCACCCAGGTGGACACCTACCGAAGCAGGTCCGGCAGGACGTGCTCGCCGATCTCGCGCAGCACCTGCTCCACCGGCCGCCCGTTGTCGACCAGGTTGAACATCACATGCGCCACGCCCTGCGCGTGCACGCGCTGCAGGTAGTCGTGCAGCCCCTCGCGCCCAACCTTCAGGCCCAGCGGCAGCGCTTCCGCTGGCGCCTGTGGATCGGTCTGCAGATCCAGCAGCATCGACTGCACGAACGGCTTGGCTGGTCCGCCCTGCTGCGCCAGCGCCTGCTGCCACAACCCGATGCGGCCTTCCTGCGCCGCCTCTTCGCGATGGTAGGTGGCCCAGCCTTCGGCCTCGCGCGCGATCCACTGCAGGCTCTGCCGTGCGCTGCCCACTACCAGCATCGGAATGCGCGTGGTTGGCGCTGGCAATACATCGAAACCACCCGTGGCCTGCCGCACCGAAGCCCGCTCCTCCGCATCGACGGACAGCGCGGCACGCAGCAGTGACCAGCGTTCGCGGAACGTCGCCGCCCTGCCCTCAAGGTCTTCGCCGAACGCCGCGAACTCTTCCGGGCGATCGCCCGAGCCCAGCCCCAGCAGGAAGCGCCCGTCGCTGATCCGGTCCAGGCTCATCGCCGACTTCGCCACCTGCAACGGCTGCCGCAGCGGCAGCACGATGGCTGCACTGCCGACCGCAATGCGCTCGGTGGCCGCCGCCAGCATGCCCAGCCAGAGGAACGGATCGTCCAGCGCGCTGGCGGTCGCGTCGGGCCCCTGCGGCACCATCAGCGGCACGTCGCGCGTCCACAGCGCGGCAAAACCGAGGTCATCGGCCAACCGCGCGATGCGTCGTGCCGCATGCGGATCGGCCACCCCGTGCGCGGCAACGGGCGTCATCAGGCCCAGGCTCAGGCCCTGCCCCGGAAACACCAACGCGTGTGCCGCATTGAATTCACTCATGGCGACAGCTTAGCGTGCAGGGCTACGGCGGCGATGACGCGCCGCCCACCACAGGAAGAACACTGCATGCCGAGGATCCGCCCCGCCCACGTCGATGATCTGCCCGCGATCAGCGCGCTGTGCCTGTCCGCCTTCAACGTGGCCGTCGCGCCGTCCCTCGGCGAGGTCGGCATCGCGACCTTCGGCAGCGTCGCGGCCGCCGATGCGTTCGCTGCGCGCCAGCACGGCGACAACCTCATCCTGGTGGCCGAGCACGAAAACCGCATCGTCGGCGTGGTCGAACTGAAGGAAGGCCGGCATCTGGCCATGCTGTTCGTCGATCCCGGCTGCCAGGGCCGGGGCATCGGCCACGCCCTGTTCCGGGCCGTGCTGCCGCAGCTGCGCACGCCGACGATGAGCGTGCGCGCGTCGTTGAATGCCGTGACCACCTACCAGCGCTACGGCTTCGTGCTGGACGGCGAGGCAGGCGAGTTCAACGGGCTGGTCTACCAGCCCCTCACCTTCACCCCGCCACGTTGACCGCCACGTCGGCGGTCAGATAAACATGCCGCCGGAGGCTTCCACGCGCTGGCCGTTGACCCAGCCGGTAGCCGGCGACAGCAGCGCCACCACCACCGGACCGATGTCATCGGGCTGGCCGGCACGACCCAGCGCGGTGATCGACGACACCATCGCATTGACCTGCGCATCGTCGCGCACCCGGCCACCGCCGAAGTCGGTCTCGATGGCACCCGGCGCCAGCGTGTTGGCGCTGATGCCGCGCGCGCCCAGCTCCTTGGCCAGGTAACGGCTGAACACCTCGATGCCGCCCTTCATCATCGCGTAGGCCGAGCTGCCCGGCAGCGAGAAGCGCGCCAGGCCGCTGGATACGTTGAGGATGCGGCCGCCATCGGCGATCAACGGCAACAGCGCCTGGGTCAGGAAGTACGGCCCCTTCAGGTGCACCGCCACGGCATGGTCGAACTGGGCCTCGGTGGTGTCGGCGATGGGCGCGTACAGGCCCTCACCGGCATTGTTCATCAGCCCCTGCAGCGTATCGGCTCCCCACGCCTGCAGTGCGTCACGCAGGCGAACGGCGAAGTCGGGGAAGGCCGCGCTGTCGGCCACGTCCAGCGGCAGCGCCTGCGCGCGACGGCCCAGGGCCTGCACCTGCTGGACCACCTCGGCCGCCGCCTCGGCCTGGGCGCGGTAGGTGATCACGATATCGGCGCCGTCGGCGGCCAGCGCGAGGGCGGCGTTGCGGCCGAGGCCGCGGCTGCCGCCGGTGATGAGGACGACACGGGAAGAGGAAGCAGTCATGGCCAGGCACCAGGAAAGGAGAAGGTGCGGCCAGACTATTGGGATTGCCGTCGCGCATAAATCGCGCGATGCTGATTTTACTGTTCAATCCAGGTGAACAATTGATGGACCGCCTCGACACCCTGCGCGTGTTCCTGCGCGTTACCGAGCTGGGCTCGTTCACCCGCGCGGCGGACAGCCTGGGCCTGCCCAAGGCCAGTGTGTCGCAGGCCATCGCCCGGCTGGAAACCGACCTCGGTACCCAGCTGCTGCACCGGACCACCCGCCGCGTCCACCTCACCGCCGACGGCGCGCAGTTGCAGCAGCGCGCGCACGACCTGCTGGACGACATGGAGGAGCTGCAGAATCTGTTCCGGCGTCAGCCCAGCGAACTGAGTGGTCGCCTGCGGGTGGACATGCCCGGCGGCATGGCCCGCAACGTGGTGATCCCGCAGCTGCCCGCCTTTCTGGCCCTGCATCCGGGCCTGGAAGTGGAACTGAGCGCCACCGACCGGCGCGTGGATGTGGTACGCGAAGGCTTCGACTGCGTGCTGCGTGTGGGCCATCTGGACGACAGCAGCCTGGTGGCCCGTCCGCTCGGGCAGATGCGCATCGTCAACGCAGCCAGCCCCGGCTACCTGGCTGCGCGCGGCGTACCGCAGGTGCTGGCCGATCTGGACCAGCACCACCTGGTGCATTACGTCGGCACCCTCGGCCAGCGCTCGCCGGGTTTCGAGTACTTCGACGGCCAGCGCTACCAGAGCTGGCCGATGCGCGGCGCGCTGACCGTCAACAGCGCCGATGGCTACAGCGCCGCTGCGCTGGCCGGGCTGGGCATCATCCAGGTACCGGAACTGGGCGCCCGCGATGCACTGCGCACTGGCCGCCTGGTGGAAGTGCTGCCCGACTGCGTGGCCGAGCCGATGCCGGTTCATCTGGTCTATGCGCAGCGCCGCCACCTGCCCCGCCGTGTCGAAGCCTTCATGACCTGGATGGCCGGCGTGCTCGCGGCGGAGCTGCAGCGCCCGGGTTGAGCGCAGGGCGCATATGCCCTGCCCCTTGCTGCTCATGATCAAACTGAATCAATGCAGCCGACCTCCCTTCCTACAATGCCGGCTTACCCTGGCTCTTCGAGATGCTGCCGATGCGCGCTGCCTTTCCCTTGTTGTTGCTGGCCACGGCGCTGAGCGCCTGCTCCCCGGCGCAGGCGCCCATTGCCGCGGTGCAGGCCTCCGAGCCGGCAGCGGCCAAAGCCATCGCCTGGCGCCAGGGCGATGTCGACGATGCCTTCGCCGAGGCCGCCGACAGCGGCAAGCCGGTGCTGCTGTACTGGGGCGCGGTCTGGTGCCCGCCCTGCAACCAGCTCAAGGCCGGCCTGTTCAAGGACCCGGCGTTCATCGCGCTGACCGGCAAGTTCGTGCCCGTCTATCTGGACGGTGACGAGGAAGGCGCACAGGCCTGGGGCGAGCGTTTCGGCGTACGCGGCTATCCGACCCTGATCGTGCTGGACCCCAAGCGCAACGAGATCACCCGCGTGGCCGGTGGCAACGACGCGGCCGAGCTGACCCGCGCACTGACCCTGGCCGCAAGCCGCCGCAGCGCGGTGGCCGCCACGCTGGCCACGGCACTGGCCACGCCGGACAGGTTGACCGCCGAGGACTGGCAGGTGCTGGGCGACTATGGCTGGGAAGTGGACGCCAACCGCCTGGCCGGCGAGCGCGGCAGCGCCGATGTGCTGCAGCAGCTGTCCAGGGCGGCACCGGACGCGGCGCTGCAACGTCGTTTCGCGCTGCTGGCGCTGGCGACTTCGGAAAAGCCAGCCACCTCCCCCACCCAGGTGCGCGAACTGCTGCAGGCGGTCCTGGCGCAGCCGGCCGAGGTCCGTCGCAATCGCGAACTGCTCGGCTATGCCGGCGCGAAGCTGGTCAAGCAGGCCAGTGCCGGCCCTGCCACCAGCAACACATTGGGCCAGCAACTGCTGGTCGCGCTGGAACGTGCAGACACCGAGCGCGGGGACCGCGCCGACGATGCACTGTCGCGCGTGCTGACAGAAGTGACGCTGGCGCGCCAGGCGCAGCCGAAGGGCGCGTTGCCGGCCGCGTTGATCGAACGCGTGCAGCAGCGCGTGGCTGCCGCCGATGCCTCCGCCAGCGATGCGCATGCGCGGCAGGCCACGATCAGCAGCGCGGTCTACGCCTTGCGCCAGGTCGGCGACGATGCCGGCGCCGAGGCACTGCTGCTGGCCGAGCTCAAGCGTAGCGAGCAGCCGTACTACTACATGCCCGAACTGGCCGAACTGGCCGAGCAACGCGGCGACAACGCCGCCGCACTGGAATGGCTGAAGCGTGCGTACGACAGCGCGCAAGGGCCGGCCACCCGCGTGCAGTGGGGCGTGCTGTACGTCGAAGGCCTGCTGAAGCTTGCACCGGACGATGCACCGCGTATCGAACAAGCCACCACCGCGCTGATCGCCGAACTGGACGCCCAGCCGTCGGGCTACCACCAACGCACGCGGCAGCGTTTCGAGCGGCTGGCCGGCCAGCTGAAGACCTGGAGCGGCAAGCACCAGGGCGCGCAGACGCTGGCGCGCCTGCAGCAGCGGATGCAGCAGGCCTGTGGCGAGCAGGCCGATGGTGCATGCAAGGAGTGGCTGAGCTGATTGCGGTAGTGCCGGCCGCTGGCCGGCATCCCGGTGTTGCCTGATTGCCGGCCAGCGGCCGGCACTACAGAAGCTGCTTCCGCGCCTGACCTCAACCGCGGCAGCGTTTCGAGCCGCTGGCCGGCCAGCTGAAGACCTGGAGCAGCAAGCACCAGGGCGCGCAGGTGGATGGCGCGTGCAAGGAGCGGTAGTGCCGGCCGCTGGCCGGCATCCCGATGTTGCCTGATTGCCGGCCAGCGGCCGGCACTACCACGCCTCCACGCCGCCCTTGACCTCAACCAATGTTGAGGTGCGATAACGATCTCCACACCGGCCAGCTTCCCTGGCCTTCCCCACGGAGATCGCTTCAATGTCGTACTCGCTTCCCCCGCTCCCCTATGCCTACGACGCCCTCGAGCCGCATTTCGATGCGCGCACGATGGAGATCCATCACAGCAAGCACCACCAGACCTACGTCAACAACCTCAACGCCGCCGTCGAGCAGGCCGGCATCACCGCGCAGCCGGTGGAGACGCTGATCGCCCAGCTCGACGCCGTACCCGAGGCGCAGCGTGCCGCTGTTCGCAACAACGGCGGCGGCCATGCCAACCACAGCCTGTTCTGGACTGTGCTCAGCGCCAACAGCGGCGCTCCGGACGACGAACTGAGCGCTGCAATCGAGCGCGATCTCGGTGGTTTCGATGCCTTCAAGGAGGCCTTCAGCAAGGCCGCACAGACCCGCTTCGGCAGTGGCTGGGCGTGGCTGACCACCGATCGCGACGGCCACCTGCGGGTCGAAAGCAGCGCCAACCAGGACAGCCCGTTGATGGGCGCGGCCGTTGGCCTGTCCGGCAACACCCCGATCCTGGCGCTGGATGTCTGGGAACACGCCTATTACCTGCACTACCAGAACCGTCGCCCCGACTACATCGGCGCGTTCTTCAACCTCATCAACTGGGCCGAGGTCGGCCGGCGTTACCGCCAGGCCCGGGCCTGATGAGCGGCGAGACACTGCCCTACGCCGGGCCGTGGGCGGGGGTGTTCCCCGCCCCGGCGCCGGTGCCGTCGGTCGAGATGCCGCCGCGCGCCCTGCGGCGGCTGCTCGGCCATTTCCCCACCGGCGTGGCCATCGTCTGCGCACGTGATGCGCAAGGTAAGCCGGTGGGCCTGACCATCAACTCGTTCGTGCCAGTGTCGCTGCAGCCGCCGCTGGTGCTGTGGAACCTGGCGCTGCATGCGCAGAGCCTGCCCACCTTCCAGCGCGCCACCCGCTTTGCGATCAGCGTGCTGGCAGCGGGCCAGGAAGCGTTGGCCCGACGCTTTGCCGATCCACAGGCGCGCGATCGCTTTGCCGGCCTGGCACTGCTGGAGGACGCCGACGACGCACCGCCGCGCATCGCCGGTGCGGTCACCCATCTCACCTGTACCCGCCACGCGATGTGGCCGGTGGGCGATCACCTGCTGCTGGCCGGGCGCATCATCGAAGTCAACGAGAACGGCGGCGCACCATTGCTGTTCCATCGCGGCCGGTTCCAGCCAGGACCGGCCGAACTGCTGGTGGAGGTGCGGCCATGAACATCGAAGCACTGGAATGCATGCTCGCCACCGGCAAGGACGGCGCGTTGCTGCGTTTCGGGTTGGGCAAGGGTTGGCTCGATGCGGGAAACCCGGTGCGCGCGGCGACCCATCTGGGCCGATGCGTGGTGCTCGACCCGCAGTATTCGGCCGCGTGGAAACTGCTGGGCAAGGCCTGGCTGGCCAGTGGCCAGCCGCAGGCGGCGCGCGAGGCGTGGCAGCGCGGGCTGAGCGTGGCCGGCAGCAAGGGCGACCAGCAGGCACGCAAGGAAATGCAGGTATTCCTGCGTCGCCTGGACCGCGAACAGGCGGCCCTGGCGAAGATGGGCTGAGTCGATCAGCCCGCGTTGGCCGATGCCGGGGCGGACATGATGTCCGCCATCGGCAGGCGGCGCGGCTTGCTCGGGAACGCGTGGCGCAGGATGCGCCAGACCACCTGGCCGAACTGGCGCGGCAGCGAGCCGTTGTTGTAGTGCTGGCCGTAGCGGCGGCAGATCTCCTTCACTTCCTTGGCAATGGCCGCATAGCGGTTGGCCGGCAGGTCCGGGTAGAAGTGGTGCTCGATCTGGTGGCTGAGGTTGCCCGACAGCACGTTGATCAGGAAGCCGCCGCTGATGTTGGACGAACCACGCAGCTGGCGCAGGTACCAGTGGCCACGCGATTCATTGCGCAGGCATTCCTTCGGGAAGGTTTCCGATTCGGCGGTGAAGTGGCCGCAGAAGATGATCACGTAGGTCCAGATGTTGCGCAGGCCGTTGGCCACCATGTTGCCCAGCATCACGGTGAGGAAGAACGGGCCGGCCAGCAGCGGGAAGAACACGTAATCCTTCAGCACCTGGCGGGCCATCTTGCGCGCCACCGGGCGGGTCTGCAGCCACATCGCACGGGCACTCATGCGGCCCTTCAGCCAGCGGCCCAGGCGCAGGTCCTGCGCGGCCACACCCCACTGGAACAGCAACGCGAAGATCGGCGCGATGATCGGCTGCAACAGGTAGAACGGCTTCCAGCGCTGTTCCGGGAAGATGCGCAGCAGACCGTAGCCGATGTCATCGTCCATGCCGCGCACGTTGGTGTAGGTGTGGTGGCGGAAATTGTGGGTCTTGCGCCAGTTGTCGGCGGTGGCCACGATGTCCCACTCGTAGGTGTTGCCGTTGAGCTTGGGGTCACCGGTCCAGTCGAACTGGCCGTGCATGACGTTGTGGCCCAGCTCCATGTTCTCCAGGATCTTCGACAGCGCCAGCAGCAACGTGCCGGTGATCGCGGCCGGCCACAGCAGCGGCATCCAGAACAGCGGCGAGAACGCCGCCAGGAACAGCAGGCCGCGGCCACCCACGCCGAACCAGCGCACGGCGGCGGCCACGCGGCGGATGTAGCGGGTATCGGAGGCACCGAGGCTGCCGATCACACGGTCGCGGATCGCGTCGAGTTCCTCACCGAAGGCATGCATCTCGGCAGTACTCAGGGCACGGTCGGTAGCGCGGGTCATGGCAGGCGTCCTCAGAGATCCAGGGTCAGGTCGGTGGTCGGTGCGCTCACGCAGATCCGCACCGGCTGTGCCGATTCGGACTGCAGGTCGCCGGTGCGCAGGTGGCGGGTAGCGCCACTGACGCGATCGCAGGTGCAGGTGTTGCAGATGCCCATGCGACAGCCATGCTTGGGCTTGATGCCATGGGCTTCCAGGCTTTCCAGCAGCGAGCGGCCACGCGGCACGCTCAGCTGGCGGCCACTGCGGGCCAAGGTCAGCGACACTTCGCCCTGGCTGTCGGCATCATCGATCGGCGCCGGAGGAGTAAACGCTTCAGCCTGGAAGCCGGCCACCTGGTGAGCCAGGCGCGCACGTGCAGCGGCGACGAACCCATCCGGGCCGCAGGCCAGCACGTGGCGCTGCGCCAGCGGCGTGTCATCACCGGCCACCTGCAGATCATGGGTATCGATACGCGCGGCCGGCACCTCGCCGTCGCGGGTGGTCAGCAGGTGCACGCGCAGGTTCGGCTGCGCCGCCGCCAGCGCCTGCAGTTCATCACGGAACTGCAGATGGGCCGCAGTGCGCTCCCAATAGAACAGATCCACCGGCGCCGCCAGCGGGCGCTGACAGGTCTCGCGCAGCAGGCTGCGCATCGGCGTGATGCCACTGCCGGCGGCCAGCAGCAGCACCGGTGCGGCGGCGGGCATGTGGAATTCGCCAAAGGCGGCATCGAGTCGGAACAGCTCGCCCGGCTGCGCGTGGTGGACCAGATGCTGGCTGACCCGGCCGCCCTCGACCGCCTTGACGGTGATCGCCAGTTCACGCCGCCCCAGCACGGTCGGGCTGTAGCTGCGCTGCCACTGGCGGCCTTCAATCTCCACGCTCAGGGTCACGTGCTGACCGGCGCGCATGCCGGCCCAGTGCCGGTTGGTGCGTAGCACCAGGGTTGCCGCCCCCTCGCCGGCCGGCTCGCGCCGGACCAGGCGGGCCATCGGCGCGCGCAGGGTCCACAACGGATTCAGCTGGCCCGCCCAGAAATCAAACAGCGTCGGCGACACCCAGCGGTGCGGGGAAAACAGGGACGGACGGACGACAGCGCTCATGGGCGCACTATACGGGCGCACATACAGCTGTGTATACATGTGTATATTGAACCGGATTGGGTATGATTCAGCCTCGCTCCACCGGAACCCCCATGGCCGCCGCCACCGCCCTGACGCCCAACGAAGATGCCAACAGCCCGGCCCGCCGAACGGTGAGCCGCGAAGATCTGCTGGCGGCCGCGCTGAAGCTGATCGGGCCGCACCGCAGCCTGTCCACCCTGAGCCTGCGCGAAGTTGCTCGTGAGGCCGGCATTGCGCCGAACAGCTTCTACCGGCAGTTCCGCGACATGGACGAATTGGCCGTGGCGCTGATCGACGTGGCCGGCCGCTCGCTGCGCACCATCATCGGTGAGGCCCGCCAGCGCGCCACCTCCAGCGCCACCAGCGTGGTGCGGGTGTCGGTGGAAACCTTCATGGAGCAGCTGCGCGCCGACGACAAGCTGCTGCATGTGCTGCTGCGCGAAGGCGCGGTCGGCTCGGACGACTTCAAGCACGCGGTCGAACGCGAGCTGCACTATTTCGAAGAAGAGCTGCAGCACGACCTGGTGCGCCTGGCCGCCCTCGATGGCGCGGTCCTGCACAAGCCGGAACTGGTCTCGATGGCGATCACCCGTCTGGTATTCGCGATGGGGGCCTCGGCCATGGACCAGCCCCCCGAGAAAGACCCGGAACTGGTCGAACAGATCTCCACGATGATCCGCATGATCATCGTCGGCGCCCGAAGCCCCGCCGCCTTCCGCCGCGGCTGATCGAGGCCGGCGCCCGGGGTCGGATCCCTTTCCGCAGGAAAGGGCTCTGACCCCCACCCTCCGCAGCGCCCCAGAACGACATGACCACCGGCACGGTTGTTGCGCCTGAATGTAATGTTATAACACCATCATGATCCACCCGCAGGCCTGGCCCACGCGCAGATCCCATCATGTAGTTATATAGCATTTGCTATATATCAAAGCACCTGCTTTTATATGCGCCAGCCAGGCCACCCTCGCCGCCCTCCCTCCCCAAGGACGACGCCCTCATGCCGCGTGACTCCCGCCTCCCCCGCCCCCTGCAACTGGCCGCCGCCATCGCGCTCACGCTGCCGCTACCTACGCTGGCCGCCGCGCCCCAGCCGACTGAGCTGGACCGCGTGCAAGTCAAGGTCAGCACCGCCACCCGCAGCGAACGCCTGCTGTCGGACGTGCCGATCCGCACCGAAGTGCTGCGCAAGGAAGACATCGCGCTGCGCGCGGCCACCGACTTTTCGCGGGCCGCCGAGCTGATCAACGGCCTGCGCGTGGAAAGCAACTGCCAGAACTGCAACACCAGCGAAGTGCAGCTGCTGGGCCTGCCCGGCGCCTACAACCAGCTGTTGTTCGATGGCATCCCGCTGCTGTCCACGCTGGGCAGCGTCTATGGCCTGGAACAGATTCCGGCCGGGTTCGTGGACCGCATCGAAGTGGTCAAAGGCGGGGGCTCGGCGCTGTACGGCCCGGGTGCGGTGGCCGGTGTAATCAACCTGATCCCGCCCCTGCCTGCGCGCAGCGGCGGCCATGTGCAGGCCGGTGTGGACGTGCTGAAGGGCACGCCGCAGAAGAACGCCGATGTGCGCCTGGACCTGGTGGCGAAGGACGCCGACGCTGGGCTTTCAGTGATTGCCCAGCGCAACTGGAACAGTGGCATCGACTACAACGGCGACGGCTACACCGAAATCACCCGCAAGAACCTCAAGGTCGGCGGGCTGCAGGCCTGGTATGCGCCCAATCCCGGCACGCGGCTGCGCCTGGACCTGCAGGTGACCGATGAAACCCGCCGTGGTGGCAATCGTCTGGACCAGCCCGAATACCTGGCCAACATCGCCGAATCGCTGGATACGAAATACCGCCGCGGCAGCGTGTCGTGGGACCAGGAAATCAATGCCGACGTCGATTTCCGCCTGGCCTACGCCTTCGCCGACATCGACCGCGACAGTTTCTACGGCGGCCTGGGTGATGTCGTGACCGATCCCTCCGCGCCCGGCTATGACCCGTCGCAGCTGGATCCGAACGTAGCCGGCAGCGCGGCCTCGCGTTCGTGGCGCCAGTACGGCCGCACCCACAACCCGCTGCACTACATCGACAGCCAGTTGAACTGGCGGCTGGGCGCGCACGCGCTGGCCTTTGGTGTGCAGTACAAGCACGAGGCGCTGCGCGACGACAACCGCACCGGCGACGGGCAGCGTCTTGCCGTGCTGGAGGATGCGACCTTCCACAACCTGGGCGCCTTCATCCAGGACGAGTGGAGCCTGCGCGACAACGTGGACCTGGTGCTGGGTGCACGCGTGGACAAAAGCTCGGAGCTGGACAACGCGGTGTTCTCGCCGCGCATCGCGTTGGCCTGGCAGGCCACGCCGAACCTGAAGTGGCGGGCCGGTATCGCCACCGGCTTCCGCGCTCCGGAGATCTTCGTCGAGGACGTGCATGTCGATACGCTGGGTGGCGAACAGGTGCGCGTGCGCAACACCGATGGCCTGAAGGAAGAGCGCGCGTTGACCACCCTGTTCGGTTTCGACTGGCGATCGGACCCGGCCAATCCAGTGTGGAGCTGGGATGCTACCGCCTCCTATGCACGCATCCGCGACACCTTCGCACTGGGCGAGATCCAGCGCGGTGACGATGGCCAACTGAGCCAGCTGCGCCACAACGCTTCGGGCTCGAACGTACTGGGCGCCGAAACCAATCTCGGTTGGCAACCGTCGCCGCAGTGGCGCCTGACGGCGGGGGCTTCGTGGTACCGCTCGCGCTTCCGCGAACCGCAGCGCATCTTCGAAGACAGCGGCGACGGTGGCAACACCGTCATCGACAGCCGCGACTACCTGAAGACCCCGCGCTGGACCGGCCTGGCCCAGCTCAGCTGGATGCCGGCCGAGCCGTGGGAGACCTTCGTCGCCCTGCGCCACACCGGGCCGATGTCGGTGCTGAACAACCGGCTGGGCGAGCTGCACCGCACGCGGTCTTTCCTGGTCACCGACCTCGGCGCACGCTGGCATCGTCATCTGGGCGCACAGGCGCAGCAGGAAGTCTCGGTGGCGGCGGGGCTCAAGAACGTGTTCGACCAGCGCCAGAAGGATCTGGAAGTGGGTGCGCTGCGTGACAGCGACTATGTCTACGGGCCGCGTTTCGCGCGCTCGTGGTACGTCAACCTGCGCTATGCGTTCTGAACCACTGCGCAGGTTGCTGCTGGCCGCTGCCCTGCTGTTGGCGGCACCGGCCATGGGCGCGGACCTGCATGCGCAGGTCTCCGCCTCGCTGATGCGGCCCGAACAACGCTCGCTGCGACCGATGCAGTGGTCGCCACCGCCGAAGCTGGTCGCGCTCTATTTCGGCGCCGACTGGTGTGCGCCGTGCCATGCCTTCGTGCCAACCCTGCGCAGCGTGCGCGATGCGTTGCGCGAGGCCGGCGCCGATACCGAAGTGGTGTACGTCAGCCTGGACGAAAGCGAGGCCGCGCTGCGTCGCTACATGCACGCGCAGGACATGCCGTGGCCGGTGCTGGACCCGCGCCGTGCCGCGCGCATGCCGGCACTACAGGCCCTGGCCGGGTTGGGCCCACCGAACCTGGTGCTGATCGATGCCGACGGCAGGGTGCTGGCCAATGGCTGGCAGGGCCGGCGCTTCGACGGCCTGCAGCCAGTGTTGAAGGAATGGACGAAACAGGCGTGCGCGCAGCAGCACACGCGCTGCCCGCCTGGATGGTAGATCCACGCCATGCGTGGATGCCCCCTGCCATCCCGCGAACAGCAGCCGAGCATGGCTCGGCTCTACGGGAAGCGTGGCTCAGCCGCCCTCGGCCTTGCGCACGAACGCTTCGAACAGGGCCAGCGTCTGTTCGCTCACATGGTGCTCGATGCCCTCGGCATCACGCCGTGCGGTATCCGCGTCCACGCCCAGCGCCAGCAGGAAACGCTCCACGGTCTGATGCCGCTGTCTGCTGGCATGGGCCAGCGCCTCGCCTTCCGGGGTCAGGAACACGCCGCGGTACGGGCGCTGCACCACCCAGCCATCACGGGCCAGCCGCCGCAGCATCTTCGCCACGGTCGGCTGGGCCACGCCCAAGCGCGTGGCGATATCGACCTGGCGGGCCTCGCCGCCGTCGGCCAGCAGGTCCGAGATCAGCTCGACATAGTCCTCCACCAGCTCCATACGGTGCGCCTCGCGCACTTGCCGGAAGCTCTCGACCTGGCGCTCGGCCTCGATCAAGGGGGTGCTTTTCAGCGATGTCGAATCGTCGGTCTTGCCCACGCCTGCGCCTGTCCTTCCGGTGTACTCCGGGGTTGAACCTGAATTCTGGACCAGTGACGCGATAAAGACGATTGTTTCACATTGCTAATGACTATAGCAGGAGCTATATTCGGATCCATGAACACCCTGGCGCCCCGTGACCCATCGGCCTCCACCCCGGCCAGCCTGGGTGCGCTCAATGCCTCGGTGGCCGTGCCCGACAAGGGCCACTGGTGGTTCCGCCTGCTGGCGTTCCTTGGCCCGGGCTACATGATCTCGGTCGGCTACATGGACCCGGGCAACTGGGCCACCGATCTGGCCGGCGGCTCGCGCTTCGGCTACCTGCTGCTGTCGGTCATCCTCATTTCCAACCTGATGGCAGTGATCCTGCAGGCACTGTCGGCGCGGCTGGGCATCGCCACCGGCATGGACCTGGCGCAGGCCTGCCGCGCGCGTTACCCCAAGCCGGTGAACCTGGCACTGTGGGCGCTGTGCGAGGCGGCGATCATCGCCTGCGACCTGGCCGAGGTAATTGGCACCGCGATCGCGCTGAAACTGCTGTTCGATCTGCCACTGCTGTGGGGTGCGGTGATCACTGCACTGGACACGTTGCTGGTGCTGCTGCTGATGAACCGTGGCTTCCGCGCACTGGAAGCGTTCGTGATCGCGCTGCTGATGGTGATCTTTGCCTGCTTCGTGGTGCAGATCGCAATGGCGGCGCCGCCGGTGATGGCGGTGCTGGGCGGCTTCATTCCGCGCGCGCAGGTGGTGACCGATCCGCATGCGCTGTACATCGCCATCGGCATCATCGGTGCCACGGTGATGCCGCACAACCTGTATCTGCATTCGTCCATCGTGCAGACACGCGCCTACCCGCGCACCGATGAAGGCCGCCGCAGCGCGCTGCGCTGGGCGGTGACCGACAGCACCCTGGCGCTGACCCTGGCGCTGTTCATCAACGCCAGCATCCTGATCCTGGCAGCGGCGGTGTTCCATGCCAACGGCCGATTCGATGTGGAAGACATCGAACAGGCGCACCAGCTGCTGGCGCCGATGCTGGGCGTCGGCGCGGCGGCCACGCTGTTTGCCATCGCACTGCTCGCCTCGGGCCTGAACTCGACCGTGACTGCCACGCTGGCGGGGCAGATCGTGATGGAAGGCTTCCTGCGCCTGCGCCTTCCGCCCTGGCTGCGCCGGCTGTTGACGCGGGCTCTGGCGATCATTCCGGTGGTGGTGGTGATCGTGATGTTCGGCGACCAGGGTGCGGTGAAGCTGCTGGTGCTGAGCCAGGTGGTGCTGTCGATGCAGTTGCCGTTCGCGATCATTCCGCTGGTGCGGATTGTTACCGACAAGGTGACGATGGGCGCGCTGGTGGCGCCGCGCTGGCTGGGTGGCACCGCCTGGGTGATCGCGCTGGTGATCGTGGCGCTGAACGTGAAGCTGCTGCTGGATACCTTCAGCGGAGCCTAGCGCGGAATGCCCGCGATGCCCCGGTAGATCCGCGCCATGCGTGGATGCTTTCTCGCACCGCGCGAACAGCAGTCGAGCAAGGCTCGACTCTACAAAAGCGGGGGCGCGCGAAATGCCGCCAGGCATGGCCCGCCGCTACCAATATGACCGTGGTAGATCCACGCCATGCGTGGATGCTTTCGCGCACCGCGCAAACAGCAGTCGAGCAAGGCTCGACTCTACAGAAGCAGGAATCCGGCGCGATCAGTACATCCACCTCCTTACAGATGCAGTGCGATCGCCGCTTCGATCTGCTGCGGCGACTGGAAACCGGCCAGGCGCGTGCGTTCATCGCCGTCACGGAACAGCGCCAGCGTCGGTGTCTGGCGCAGGCCCAGCTGCCGGAAGAACGCTTCGCCCAGCACTTCCAACTGCACGCGCAGTAACGTGGTGCCCTGCCCCGCCACGCTGTTGGCCACCCGATGCAGCGACATCTCCAGCATCCGGCAACCCGGGCACTGGTCCTTGTGGAAATCCACCAGCACCCGTGGATGCTCGGCCAGCACCTGCTGGAACTGCTCAGGCGTGGTGGCGTCGATGATCTGCATCGGTGTTGCTCCAGTAGTGGGCCAGAACCGCGTCGGTCCAGGCTTCGATGGCCATGGCATGGCGAGCGCCATGCGGCATCTGTTCAATCTCCAGCGGCGGGTAGCCGCTGTGGAAATAGCGGATCAACCGATGCACGGCGCCGCAGTAGTACTCCTGCCCCCACTGCGTCTCGCCGGTACCGAACACCGCCAACTGCCGGGGCCGCTCGCCGCGCTCGGCAATACCGGCCACCCAGGCCTTCATCTCCGCCGGGGTGCGCCCGGCGTTGTCGGTCCAGCTGCCCAGCAGCACCAGATCGGCATCATCGGCCGCCAGCGCTGGCGTCTGGCGCAGGTCGTCGGCCTCCTGCCAGTGCACGGCATGACCGGCGGCGCGGCAGCGCTCGGCAATCTGCCGGCCCAGTTCGCGGGTGTTGCCGCTCAACGAGGCCACCACCAGCAGGATCCGCAGCGCCCCGCGCGGCTCAGAGATCGTCGAAGCCGTTGTCGACGTTGGTCTTCTTGTAGCTTGCATTGCGCATCTCGAAGAAGTCGGTCTTGGTCTCGGTGAAATTGTCGGCGTAGGCCTTGATCCACGGCATCACGTTGTCGGTGGTGTCGCTGTACAGGCGCTCGATGCCGAGCATGCCGGCCATCTTGTTGGCGCGGTACTTCACGTAGCGCACCATCTCGTCCACGTCGATGCCATCGATGCCGTCCAGCACTTCCGACGACCACTGGGTCTCCAGCTCGATGGCGTGCTGGAACGCGCCGTGCACGTAGTCGGTCAGCTCGTGGGTCTGCAGTTCCGGGTTCTCGCCGATGATCGCGCGGATCAGTTCGCTGATGAACTTGGTGTGGGCCAGCTCGTCGCGGTTGATGAAGCTGATGATCTTGCCGGTGCCGGTCATGCGGTTCTGCCGCACCATGTTGTAGAAGTAGGCAAAACCGGAATAGAAGTTGATGCCCTCCAGGATCGACGACTGGATCAGCGACTTCAGCAGGGTCTCGGCGGTCTTCTCGCGCATGAAATCGTCATACGCCCCCATGATCGGCGCGTTGCGCTTGATGATGGTCGGGTGCGTGCGGGCGATCTCGAAGATGCGGTTCTGGTTCGGCAGATCGGTGATCGAGGCCAGCACGTAGCTGTAGCTCTCGTTGTGGATCACTTCCTGCTGGCCGATGATCGCCGCATTGGCATGCGCAGCCGGGTCGGTGATGTACTCGGCCACGTTGTAGATGAAACGCGTCTGCGGCGAGTCCAGTGTGGCCAGCAGGCCGATGATCGAGTCGTAGGCGTTCTTCTCGCGCCCGGACAGCTCACCGTACTGGCGCGCATCCAGCTTCATGTCCACTTCGTCGGGGATCCAGAAGTTGGTCGACAGCTCCTTGTAGGCCCGATAGAACGACGGATACGGAATGTCGTTCCAGTTCAGGATGCCGCTGGTGCGGCCATTGATGATGCCGGTGCTGCGGTTCGGGTGGCGCGGTTCGAGGATCTTGATGCGGTCGAGCGGGGTTGCCATGGGTTTCTGCCTTCGTTCTCTTTCGATCGTGTTGCCGGCCAGCGGCCGGCACTACCATTGATCAGCTGGCGCACCATTCGCATTCGCTGATGTCGATGTCGTTGGAGCGCACGTAGTAGGTGGTCTTCAATCCCTCACGCCACGCCGTCAGATGCAGTTCCAGCAGCGTGCTGGCGCGGATGGTGCTGGGCACGTACAGGTTGAAGCTGATCGACTGGTCGACATGGCGCTGCCGGCGCGCGTTCTGGCGCACGCTGGCGAACTGGTCGACCTTGTAGGCGCCCTTCTCGTAGTACGGCCAGGTTTCCAGCGACAGGCCCGGCGCGGCCACCGGCCGCCGGAAATCCTTCTTTTCCTCGTAGTAGAACGCGCTGTAGATCGGATCGATCGATGCGGTGGAGCCGGCAATCTGCGCGGTGCTCATGTTCGGCGCCACCGCCAGCAGCCAGCCGTTGCGCAGGCCGTGCGTGGCCACCTCACGCGCGAGGCCGTCCCAGGCCGCACCGCTATAGTCGCGGTCACGGAAGTAACGCCCGTTGTGCCAGTCGCTGCCGGCGAACATCGGATAGCTGCCCTTCTCCTTCGCCAGCTGCGCGCTGGCCTGGATGGTCAGGAAGTTGATGCGCTCATACAGGCGGTCGGCCAGCTGCTCGGCGTCCGGCGATTCCCACTGGATCGCCTGCTGTGCCAGCAGGTGATGCCAGCCGAACGTGCCCAGGCCGATGGCGCGGTACTTGCGGTTGGTGATCGTGGCCTGCGGCACCGGCAGCGCGTTGAGGTCGATCACGTTGTCGAGCATGCGCACCTGGATCGGGATCAGCCGCTCCAGTACGTCGGCCGCCAGCAGGTCATCCGGTGCGCTGATCGCACGGCCGAGATTGATCGAGGACAGGTTGCAGACCACGAAGTCGCCGGCGCGGCGGGTGGTGACGATCTGGTCGCCGCTGACGATCTCCTGGATCATCCGCGTCGGGCTCATGTTCTGCAGGATCTCGGTGCACAGGTTGCTGGAATAGACCATGCCCGCGTGCTTGTTCGGGTTCCTGCGGTTGACCTCGTCGCGGTAGAACAGGAACGGGTTGCCGGTCTCCAGCTGACTGAGCATGATCCGCTTGAACAGGTCGATCGCCTTCACCGTGCGGCGGCTGATGCGCTCGTCGGCCACCAGTTCGGCATAGCGGTCGCGGAAACTGCCCGATCCGCGCTTCTCATCGTAGAAGTCCTGCAGGTACCAGCCCTTTGCGCTCTTCACTTCGTGCGGATCGAACAGGTACCAGTCGGCGCGGCGCTCCACCGCCTCCATGAACAGGTCCGGCACGCACACCGAGGTGAACACATCGTGCGCGCGCAGGCGCTGGTCGCCATTGTTCAGGCGCAGATCGAGGAAGGCCTCGATATCGCGGTGCCAGATATCCAGGTACACCGCCACCGCACCCTTGCGCTGGCCGAGCTGGTCCACCGACACGGCGGTGTTGTTGAGCTGCTTGATCCACGGCACCACGCCGCCGGAAGAATTCGGCACACCCCGGATCGGCGCACCGCTGCTGCGTACGTAGCCCAGGTAGGCACCGACGCCGCCGCCGTGCTTCGAAACACGGGCGATATCGGTGTTGGAGTCATAGATGCCCTGCAGGCTGTCATCCACCGTGTCGATGAAGCAGCTGGACAACTGCCCGCCCACCTTGCCTGCGTTGGCCAGGGTCGGCGTGGCCACCGTCATGTACAGGTTGGACAGCGCCCAGTACGCCTCGCCGACCAGCTGCATTCGGCGCTCGCGTGGCTTTTCATCCTGCATCAGGTACAGCGCGATGGTCAGCCAGCGCTCCTGCGGCAGTTCGTAGACCTCGCGACTGCGATCACTGGCCAGATAGCGCGTGGCCAGCAGGTACAGGCCGTTGTAGGCGAACAGGCGATCGCGCTCCGGGTCGATCATCTCGCCGGCGTGCTGCAGTTCTTCCTTGGAATAGCAGCGCAGGATGTCGTTGCTGTAGATGCCACGGTCGGCCAGGCTTTCCTGCAGGCCGACATACGAGCCGTATTTCAGGCTGACATCGTAGAAGCGGTTGCGGCTGGCGCGCTTGTACAGGCGGCGCAGGTAGATGCGTGCGGCGAACTGCTCCCATTCCGGTGCGACCAGGTCCACGCGCGACTCGGCCTCGCGGATCAACAGATCGACCAGATCATCTGCACTGAGGCTGGGCTTGCGCTCGACCATCGCCTGCACCACACGGCGGTAGTCGCTCACATCCAGCTGCGGGAACTCGGCATGCACGGCATCGATGCTGCGTTGCAGGCGTTCGGCGTCGAACGGCAGGCGACGATTGCCGGCCTCCTTGGTGATCCAGGTCGGTACGCGCTCGCCGCCAGCGCGCAAGGCGTCGCCGGCGCCGGCCAGGTCGGCCACGCGGAAGGTACTGTCGGTCATGGTGGTGGAACTCCAGGCTCGCACGCGCGTCGGCGGTCGATGCCGTGGCGGCCCTGCACGCGATACCGGCGCACGGGGCGATCGGGGTGGGATGCCATAGCGCGGGAACACCAGGTCGTCGGCATCTGCCTGCGCCTGCGGCCGGTATCCGGGCCGTGGGGGCGATCTGGGTCCGCGCGATGGCGGCCGCGTCGACACGGCAAGCCTTCAGGGGGCGGGCCGCGGGACGTTTGCTGCTGACCGGCGGCGGCGGCTGACCGGGAGTGACGGCCACAACATAGTGGGGATATTTCGAGCCGTCAACACAAGATGCGGTAATCAGCACATGCCGCGACCATCCGTCGCAGGATGCCGTGTTGCACCTGCGTTGCCTTGTCGACGGCGCCTGCGTCCCCAGTTCGATACAACTTCCCTTTTCCCTGGAACACCGCCCATGCGCGCAGCCCTGTATTCCTCCTTCGGCGATCCGGCCGATGTCCTGGCCGTCGGCGAAACGACCCTGCCCGAGCCCGGCCCGGGCGAAGTGCGCATCCGCACCGTGCTGGCCTCGATCCACAACCACGATCTGCTGACCGTGCGCGGTCTGTACGGCTACAAGCCGACGCTGCCGGCGATCGGTGGCAGTGAAGCGCTGGGCGTTGTCGATGCACTCGGCGAAGGCGTCGATGGCCTGCAGCTTGGCCAGCGCGTTGCCGCCGCCTCGGTGCACGGCACCTGGGCCGAAGCCTTCATCGCACCGGCGCGCATGGTGATTCCGATGCCGGAGGCGATTGCTGACGAAACCGCGGCGCAGCTGATCGCGATGCCACTGAGCGCGCTGATGCTGCTGGAATTCCTGCACGTCGAGGCCGGCCAGTGGATCGTGCAGAACACCGCCAACGGCGCGGTCGGCAAGTCACTGGCAATGCTGGCAAAGGCGCGCGGTGTGCATGTGGCCAATCTGGTGCGCAACGCTGCGGCCGTGGCGCAGTTGCAGGCACTGGGCATCGATCATGTGTTCGACACCTCGGTGGACGGTTGGAATGACCGTGTGCGTGAAGCCACCGGCGAAGCACAGGCCGCGGCCGCGGTTGATTCCATCGGCGGGGAGGCCAGTGCCGATCTGGTCGAGCTGCTCGGCCACCACGGCACCCTGGTGTCGTTCGGGGTGATGAGCGGCGAGCCGATGCGCATTCCCGCCGGCGGCCTGATCTACAAGGAAGCCACGGTGAAGGGCTTCTGGGGCAGCAAGGTCAGCCAGGCGATGGCGGTGGAGGACAAGCGCCGCTTGGTCGGCGAGCTGCTGAAGCGTGCGGCGCAGGGTGAATTGACCCTGCCGGTGGAGCAGGTTTTCGCGCTGGACGATATCGCCCAGGCGGCGAAGGTTGGTGCTGGGTCGGGGCGTAACGGCAAGGTATTGCTGCGCCCGTGACAACCGGGATCAGATCCCTTTCCGTTGGAAAGGGATCTGACCCCAGGAGGAGTGCGGACCGACGGTCCGCACCCACCGAGCCGGTTCGTTAAGAACCTGTGATGTATAACTGAATGCGCTTTCGTCATTGGAAGGCGCAGGCGCTCGCATGCGGTACTGACGGCTCCTCCCCCGTTCGGCGCTGTCGCTTCCATGTACCGCACCACCCTGAACCTGCTTGCCGGCGCCATCGCGCTGAGCCTCACCGCTGGCGCTGCCGGCGCCGCTGAAACCGCCGAGTCCGGCAAGGACAGCACTACCCTCGGCGCCGTGCTGGTGACCGGCTCCAACATCAAGCGCAGCGATACCGCCGGGCCGAACCCGGTGCAGATCGTCAGCCGCGAACAGATCGAGCAGACCGGCCGCTCCACCCTCACCGACGTGCTGCGCAACCTGTCGGCCAATGCCGGCAACAGCTTCGACGAGCAGTACACCGGCAGTTTCGCCGCCGGCTCGGCCTCGATCGGCCTGCGCGGCCTGTCGCCGAAGAACACGCTGGTGCTGGTCAACGGCTACCGCGTGTCCAACTTCGGCTTCGCGCTCAATACCCAGGACACCTTCGTCGACCTCAACGCGCTGCCGATCAGCGCGGTCGAGCGCATCGAAGTGCTGAAGGACGGCGCCTCGGCGGTATACGGCTCGGACGCCATCGCCGGCGTCATCAACATCATTCTGCGCAGGAACTTCCAGGGCGTGGAAGTCGGCGGCGGCTTCGGCACCGCCCCCCAGGGCGGCCTGAACGAGCGCAAGGCCAACCTGTTGGCCGGCTTCGGTGACCTCGAACAACAGGGCTGGAACGTGCTGTTCGGGCTGGACCTGCTCAAGCGCGACCGCCTCGACGCCGACCAGCGCGCCTACACCCGCAGCGGCGATTTCCGCGACAAACCCGGTGGCCGCCTCGCCGGCTGGTCCACCGCCGGTGGCAACTGGCTGACCAACCCGCGCGCGCCGCAACCGTTCGCCAACTGCCCGGATGGCAGCCAGCTGCGCCCGTATAGCGATTTCGGCAGCACCCTGCCCGGCCAGGCCTGCGCCTTCAACGCGCAGCCGTTCAAGACCCTGCAGCCCGGCGCCGAGCGCCTGCAGGCCTCGCTGAGCGCGACCTATCGCTTCAACGACAGTGTCGAAGCCTTCGCTGATGTGCTGTACAGCCACAACAAGGCCGACCAGATCTTCAGTGCGCCGCTGACCGTTGGCCCCGGCCTGCGCGCCTACAACCCGGCCACCGGTACGCTGATCGACGTGCCGGCGGTGCTGCCGGTCGGCCACCCGAACAACCCCGGAGGCACGCCGCTGCCGTTCGAGTACACCTTCTTCGACCTCGGCCCGCGCCTGAAGGACAACACCCAGGTGTTCTACCGCGCCCTGGCCGGCGTGCGCGGCAGTGGCGAGCGCTGGGACTGGGAAGTGGCCGCGCTGACCTCGCAGAGCGCGCAACGCGAGTACGTCGACAACTTCGTCAACCGGTATGGGTTCGAGCAGATCCTGCGCGATGGCAGCTACAACTTCCTCAATCCTTCGAGCACCCCGGGGGCGCTTGATGCGCTGCGCCTGCAGACCAAGCGTCCGGGCTGGTACAGGTTGCACTCGCTGAACGTGAAGGCCTCGACCTCGTTGTGGGAGCTGCCGGCCGGTGCAGTTGGCTTCGCCTGGGGCGCGGAGTTCCGCAAGGAATCGCTGGACGCGCGCACCAGTGCGCAGGTGCTGTCGGGCACTGAACTGCGCCCTGCGATCAACGTGGTCAACGGCGAGCGTCAGGTCAGCGCCGCCTACGCCGAACTGAGCGTGCCGCTGCATCGCACTCTGGAACTGCAGGTGGCCGGTCGCGGCGATCACTACGATGACTTCGGCAAGGCGTTCTCGCCCAAGGTGGCGCTGCGCTGGCAGCCGCTGGACAGCCTGTTGCTGCGCGGCTCGTTCTCACGCGGCTTCCGCGCGCCGTCATTGCCGGAGATCGCGCCGGGCCAGACCGTCAGCTATGGCTCGGTGATCGATCCGCTGGATCCCCTGCAACCGGGCGGCAGCCGCGGCGTGACCAACATCCGCACCGGCAACCCGGACCTGAAGGCCGAGCGCTCGCGAAACTTCAACGTCGGCGCGGTGTGGTCGCCCGATGGCGATACCAGCATCGGCCTGGACTGGTACCGCATCGAACAGGACAACCTGGTCAAGCCGGACAGCGCGCAGTTCATCGTCGACAACCCGACCCTGTTCCCGGGCCGGGTGCAGCGTGATGCGCAGGGACGCATCCAGTTCATCACCAACCAGTACGCCAACCAGGGCGAGCTGACCACCTCCGGCCTGGACCTGGACGCCAGCCGCACCTTCCGCACCGACGGCTGGGGCAACTTCACCGTGGCCGGCAGCTGGACCCACCTGCTCAGCTTCAAGCAGCCGTTGGTGGCCGGGCAGGCACCGTATGACGGCGCCGGCAACAACCGCCATGGCGCGCTGCCGCGCACTCGCGGTACCACGTCGCTGAACTGGGCGGCCGGCGACTGGAGCAGCACGCTGAGCCTGCAGTACGTGAGCGGCTACGACCAGCGCGTAGCGACGGCGACCAGCAACCCGGGCCTGCGCGACCGCGTCAAGCCGTACCACCAGCTGGACCTGTACGTGGCCTACGAAGGCATCGCCAACACCACGTTGTCGTTGTCGGTGCTGAACCTGACCGACAAGGATCCGCCGTTCGATCCGGCCGGTGGTTCCAACGGTTTCGACATCAGTCAGTACAACCTGCGTGGGCAGTTCGTCTCGCTGGGCGCGCGCTACCGGTTCTGATCGACCACCCGTAGCGTCGAGCTTGCTCGACGGCCGTTGCGCTGCGCCCCCTGTAGAGCCGAGCCATGCTCGGCTGCTGTTCGGCACCAGGCAGCCGAGCATGGCTCGGCTCTACAGGTGGGTGCGGACCAACGGTCCGCACCCACCGCATCACCGGCTCAGGTGCAGGAACTGCAGGTGCCGTTCGTACTGGCTGATGATGTCGTTGATGATCTGCTTGCGGCTGTACCCCACCAGGTCGTAATCCTGACTGCCTTCATACAGGTGCACTTCGGCGCGGTAATAGCGCTGGTTGCGCAGCTGCTGTGCGGCGAACGAGGGGGTCAGGTAGCCGCTGAGGATCACCCGGTACAGGAAGTCCTGCTGCTCGCCGTGATTGACGGTCAGCTCCATGTCGCCCGCTTCGAAACGCGTGGCCACATCCCAGCCCTGCCCGCGCAGCTGCTCGGCCACCGCCTCCATCGCCGGCTTTACCGTGTCATCCATGAAGCGGTAGACCTGGTCGCGTACCGGGAAATGCATCGCCTGGCTCAGGCGCTGGCGCCAGCCCTGATGATGGCGGTCGTCACCGATCAGCGGTGACGGGCGGTACTGCAGCGCGCGCTTGCGATGCGACTCGTCACTGAAGGCGCGGGTCAGTCCCCACATCATCAACAACAGGATCGCCGAGAACGGCAACGACGCCAGCACCACCGCCGATTTCAGCGCGTCGATGCTGCCGGCCAGCAGCAGGCCCGCGGTCAGCACCGCGATCACCGTACCCCAGAACACCCGCAGCCAGCGCGGGCCATCGTCCTCGGGCGAGCCGCCGTGCGACGACAACGTGGACAGCACCACCGCGCCCGAATCAGCCGAGGTCACGAAGAAGATGAAACTGACCAGTACGGTCACCGCGATCACGGTGCGGCTCCACGGGTAGCCGTCCAGCAGTGCATACAGCACCGTCGGTGGATCATCCACCGCCAGCTGCGCCAGCTGCTGCTGGCCATGGTGCAGCACCTGGTCCAGCGCGCTGTTGCCGAAGATCGACAGCCACGCCAGGGTGAAGCCGAGCGGGATCAGCAGCACGCCGAACACGAATTCGCGGATGGTACGGCCGCGCGAGATGCGCGCAATGAACAGGCCGACGAAAGGCGCCCAGCCGATCCACCAGGCCCAGTAGAACACCGTCCAGCCGCCCAGCCATTCCGGCCGGCCGCCGTAGGCGTACACGTCGAAACTCTTGCCGACCACGCTGCCGAGGTAGTCGCCCAGGTTCTGCATCAAGGTGCTGAACAGGTACTGCGTCGGCCCGGCAAACAGCATGAACAGCACCAGTGCGATCGCCAGCAGCATGTTGATATTGGCCATCCAGCGGACGCCCTTCTCCACACCGGACACGGCCACCGCCACCGCCGCGCCCATCATGCTGACCACCAGGATGATCTGCACCAGGTTGGAATGCGGGATGTTGAACAGGTGGGACAGGCCAGCGTTGAGATGCAGCACGCCAAAGCCCATGTCGGCGCCGATGCCGAACACGGTAGCGACGATACCCAGTGCATCCACGGTGTAGCCGATCGGGCCGTTGATGCGTTTGCCGATCAGCGGATACAGCGCCGAGCGCAGCGCCAGCGGCAGGTTGTGGCGGTAGGCGAAATAGGCCATGGCCATCGCCGCCAGTGCGAACACGCCCCAGCCATGCAGGCCCCAGTGCAGGAACAGCAGTTGCATGGCCTGGCGTGCACCGGCCTCGCCCGCCGCCGGATCACCCTGCGGCGGCTGCAGGTAATGGGTCAGCGGTTCGGAAACACAGAAGAAGAACAGGGTAATGCTGATACCGGCGGCGAACAGCATGCCGGCCCAGGAGAGGTAGCTGAACTCCGGTTCGTCATGGTCGGCGCCGAGCTTGATGCCACCGTACTTGGACAGCGCCACGCCGACCACGAACACCAGGTACAGGGTCATCGCCAGCAGGTAGTACCAGCCAACATTCAGTGCAGCCCAGTCCTGTGCCTTCAGCAGAAGGCGGCCTGCCCCCAGCGGGAACAGGCTGACGAACAGCGCGAACGCCACGACAACGATCGCCGCGAAGGCGAACACAGGCCGAAGGGTGCGCACCGGGGATTGTTGCGGCTCCAGTACATCCATGGGGCGGCGTTCTCCGGTAGATCAAGGAATTAGCCGACCGATTCTGGCTGAACCGCAGTGGACAGAGCATGAAGTTGCGGCCTGCGGTCACGGGCCGCGCGCGTGGTTTCGTGCTATCACGCGCGCGCCGCCCTGCCCGCTGCGCGTCACGACATCACATGCACCGCACACAGCTTGTTGCCATCGGGATCGCGCAGGTAGGCCAGGAACAGCTGGCGCCCGGCCATGTTACGGATGCCGGCCGGATCTTCGATGGCAGTGCCGCCCTGCGCCACGCCAGCGTCCTGCCAGCCGCGCACGGCCTCGGCGCTGTCCAGGGTGAAGCCGATGGTGCCGCCGTTGGCGTGGCACGCCGGCTGACCATCGATCGGCGCGGTGACGATGAACATGCGGCCGTCCTTGAAATAGACCAGACGCCCCTTGTCGTCGAACACGCCCGGGCGTGCGCCCAGCGCGGTGAACAGCGCATCGTAGAAGCGATGCGCGACATCCATGTTGTTGGTCCCAACGGTAACGTGGCTGAACATGTGGCACTCCCTGCGGAAAACCGCAGTGTCGGCGAGCCCAGCGGGCATCGCAAATGGGCCCGCCACCCCATTGCCCGCTGCGCAATGTTTGTCGAGCGACGCGCGATCACTCTATAATGGGAATCATTCTCATTCATGACCGAAGCCGATGGCTGTGCCCGCCGCCTCCAGCGCCGCGCTGGCGGGGTTCTACCGCGAACACCATGGCTGGCTGCTCGGCTGGCTGCGCCGCCGCACCCATAACGCCGAGTGTGCCGCCGACCTCACCCAGGACACCTTTCTGCGCCTGCTCAGCCGCCGCGTTGACCCGGGTCAGCTGCGGCTGCCGCGCGCCTACCTCAGCACCATCGCACACGCCCTACTGGTCAACCACTGGCAGCGCGCGGATCTGGAGCGCGCCTATCTGACCGCGTTGGCTGCCCAACCCGAGCCGTTGCACCCTTCGGCAGAGGAACGGGCGCAGGCGCTGCAGCTGCTGCACGCCATCGCCGACATGCTGGCCGGGCTGGCCGAGCGGCCACGGCGTGCCTTCCTGCTGGCGCGACTGTCGGGCCTGGGCTATGCGGAGATCGGCCAGCAGCTGGGCGTGTCCGAACGGATGGTCAAGAAATACATGGCGCAGGCGATGCTGCATTGCCTGCGCCTGTCCGGCGATGCCAGCGCATGAGCACGGCATTGGCCAGCCCCGCGCTGGAACAGGCCGCCGAGTGGTTCGCATTGCGCGAGCAGGGATGGAATGACGAGGAGCAACAGCGCTGGCACGCCTGGCTGCACGCCGATGCCAGCCACGCCCACGCATGGCACCGGGTCGAATCGGTCTGGCAATCGTTTGCGCCGCTGTCAGCCCCCGCCGCAGCGAAGGCACTGGGCGCCATGGGGCTGCGCCGTCGGCAGGCGCTGCGTGGCCTGGGCGGTGCCCTTGCCATCGGCGGCGTCTCGTTGCTGGGCCTGCGCGGGCTGCAACTCCAACGCGGATTGCAGACCCAGCGCACCGCCGCAGGCCGCACCGGGCACTGGACGCTGGCCGATGGCAGCCAGCTGTGGCTCAACGCCGACAGTGAAGTGGCGATCCGCATGGGCGACGGCCAGCGCGCCGTGCATCTGCTGCGTGGCGAATTGCTGTTGCAGACCGGTCACGCCGCCGCCTTCGCCGGCCTGCGGTTGACCGTCCATGTGCCCGGCGCCCGCCTGCAACCGATCGGCACCCGTTTCGCAGTAGGCCGCGAGGCACAGGGCAGCCGCCTGGATGTGTTTGAAGGCGTGGTGCGCTGCCTGCCGCAGTTCAGTACGGCACGCGATGTGCCCGCCGGCAGCGCCGTGCAGATCGGCCCGATGGGCGGGCTTGCAGCGGTCGAGCCCGATCCGCTGCGCGGCGATTGGCAGGACGGTCGCCTGCAGGTGCAGGACACCCGGCTGGTCCGCGTCGTCGAAGAGCTGGCCCGCCACCATCGCGGCTACCTCGGCTGCGATCCCGCCGTTGCAGCGCTGAAGGTCACTGCGGTGCTGCCGCGCCTGCACAGCGCACAGGCCCTGCAGTTGCTGACGCGTGCGCTGCCGATCCGCATCGAGCAGCGCTGGCCATGGTGGACCGTCGTACATCCGCGTTGATGCGCGGTTCCCCTTTTGCGCGCTCACCGGGCAGTACAGGGGAACCCATTGCGGATGTTGCCGCCCCCATGAAACTGCCCTGCCCCTCCCCTCGCCCCCTAGCCATTGCGCTGTACCTGGCCCTGGCCAGTCCCTGCCTGCTGCCCGCCACCGCCGTTGCGCAGAACACCGCAGCGACGGTGCGCTGGCAGATTCCAGCAGGCCCGCTCGACCAGGCCCTGACCGCGTTCGGCCAGCAGTCCGGCCTGCCGATTGCCGCCGATGCGCGCCTGACCCGTGGCCGCCATAGCCAGGGTGTGCACGCCACGCTGGGCACCGATGCCGCCCTCGCGCAGCTGCTGGCAGGCACCGGCCTGACCTTTCAACGTGATGCCAGCGGTGTAGTGCTGCGGGCCGCACCTGCCGCCGACGCCGGCGTGCGCCAGATCGGCACCCTGCGCGTGGCCGGCCAGGCCAGCGAAGGCGCCTCGCCGTGGGGCCTGGCCGATGCCGATGCGGTCTACCGCGACAGCGGCTCGCGCGTGCACCTGGACCGCCAGCAGCTGGAGCGGTTCCGCGGCCAGTCGATCGGCGATGTGCTGGCCGGTGCGGTCGGCGTGCACACCGCCGACGTGCGCAACGGCGGTGCGCTGGACGTGAACATCCGCGGCCTGCAGGGCCAGAACCGGGTACCGGTGATCATCGACGGCGGCCAGCAGGCCATCGACGTGTACCGCGGCTATGCCGGCGTACAGCAGCGCAGCTACCTCGACCCCGACCTGATCAGTTCGGTCAGCATCGAGAAGGGACCGAGCCTGGCCGCCAACGCCGCCAGCGCGATCGGCGGCGTGGTCTACATGGAAACGCTGAACGTCGATGACATCCTCGACGACGGTCAGGCCTGGGGCCTGCGCGTGCGTGGTGGCGTGGCCGACAACAGCATCGACCGCACCCGCGTGTTCCAGCAGGTCGCGCGTGGCAGCGACAACCGCAACAGCCTGCGTGACCCGCGTGACTGGAACGGCAGCGTGGCCTTCGCCCAGCGCGGAGAGGACTGGCAACTGGTGGCCGCCTATGCGCGGCGCCGCCAGGGCAACTACTTCGCTGGCCGCAACGACGCAGAACGCTATGACGAGCAGCACCTGTCCAGCGGGGGCACCGGCATGTCCGGCCAGGCCGTATCCACGATCTACCACCCGGGCGACGAGGTGCTGAACACGCATACCGACAACGAATCGGCGCTGCTGAAATTCACCTGGACACCCAGCCCCGACCAGCGCGTTGAGCTGAGCCACCGCTACTTCAACTCCAGTTTCGGCGAGATCATGCCGTCGGCGATCGGACGTGTCCCTGAGTCCAACGAGTGGGTGACCTATGTCGACCCGGCCAACACCATGGCGCAGTTCGAGCCGGGCCAGATGCGGGTGAATGCCACCTCGCTGCGCCAGCGCTATCGCCCCGAGACGCACCCGTGGCTGGACCTGAGCAGCACACTGTGGTTCACCACCGCTACCAGCCGGATGTTCAACAGCAATCTGGTCAATACCCCGCTGTTCAAGAACTATCCCGGCGATGCAATGCCTGACACCCTGGGCGAAACCTATGCCCCGGGCCTGCAATCGGACGTGAAGACCCGGCGTTGGGGCGTGGACAGCAGCAACACCACCCGCTTCAGCAATCGCCTGGGCGACTGGACCCTGCGCTATGGCGCGGCCTTCCAGCACGAGGACACCGCGCCGAACTCACCGGTACTGCCGGTGGACTACAACAAGAACCGCTACCTGCGCTCGGGAACACGGCGTGAGGCCAGTGCCGTGGCCTCGCTGCAATGGCAGCCCTGGGATTGGCTGTCGTTGACCGCCGGCGGTCGCTTCATCGACTACCGCACCCGTGACCGCAACCGCGTCGCCTTCGTCAGTGAATCGCGCGATCTGCGCTACACCTTCGCGCGCCTGAGCAAGGGCGGCCAGCTGCTGCCGGGCTGGTACAAGGAGTGGTACCCGGATGCACAGGGCAACTACACCTACGACTCGCTGCGGGCCACGCCGTATGGCGAAAGCACGCTGGGCCAGAGCTACGACTTTGATGGCTTCATTGCCGATCCGCGTGGCGCCAATGCCTTCTATACCAAGCAGATTCCCACCGCCTGGGGCTACAAGCCGGCCATCCGTCGTTCCGGCCACGGCTTCGCACCCTACGCCGAGGCCCGCTTCAACCTCGATTCGGACATGTTCTTCTACGTGAAGTACGCGCAAGGCTGGAAGATGCCCAGCCTGTTCGAATCGACGCTGGGCAACAGCACCTCGGCACCGGTGGCCGACCTGAAGCCGGAGAAGAACCGCTCCTGGGACATCGGCTTCAGCCTGCTCAAGCAGGACCTGTGGCGCGACGGCGACCGCCTGGCGTTCAAGGTGGCCTGGTTCAAGAACGATATCGACAACGCGATCACCCGCCGCTTCGATTCCAGCAACTGGGCGTTCTACGTCGACAACGTGGACAACTACACGGTGTCCGGCTACGAGCTGCAGTCCGGCTATGACGCCGGCATCGCCTACCTGGACCTGTCGGCCAGTTACTACCAGCGCGCGCGCACCTGCGACGCGGCCACCGCCGCAGCCATGCGGGCGCGGCACTCAAGGTGGAACAATCTCGGTGGCACCCCTGACTGCGTGGACGGTGGCTTCGGTACCTCGTTCGTCAACGCGCAGAATCCGCCGAAGTACTCGATCCACAGCACGCTGGGCTTGCGCCTGTTCGACAGGCGGCTGGATACCGGTATCCGCCGCACCTACAACAGCGGCCCCACCCACGAACTGGACAAGCCCTGGAACATCACCGGCTCGACCGGGTTGCAGAACATCTACCTGCCCACCGCGATCTACGACGTCTACGCGCGCTGGCAGTTCACTCCGAAGGCCGAGGTGGAACTGGTGGTCAGCAACCTGCGCAACACCTACTACATGGACACGCTGGCGATGAGCCTGATGCCCGGCCCGGGGCGCACCACGCGGTTGAACTTCACCGCACGCTTCTGAGCCCGTCGGAAACGGCAACGCCCCGGGGAGATCCTCTCCGGGGCGCCTGCTTGCTGCGGCTCACGCTCTGGCAGGTGCCAACCTTGCACCTGGAGGTGCCAACCTTGGTTGGCACTCAGCACCTGTAGGTGCCAACCTTGGTTGGCACAGCGAAGCGTTACTTCGCCGTACTCAGCAGCAGCACCGCGAGGGTCACCAGACCGATGCCGACCCAGCCGATCGGGCGCAGGCGGTTGCCGAACAGCAGGCGGCCGCAGGTGGCGGTACCGATCACGCCGATCGCACCCCACATCGCATACGCAGTGGCCAGGTCCATGTACCGCACCGCCTGGCCCAGCAGGGCGAAGGCGATCCAGACCATGACAATCGCGCCGACACCCCAGCGCCAGCGGCGGAAGCCCTCCGACTTGGCCACCATCATGTTGGCGGCGACGTCGATCAGCGCGGAACAGATCACGAAAAACAGGGCGAGGGTATTCATCAGTGCGCCTCCCCGAGGGTGACACAGACGATGCCGACCACCGCCAGCACCAGGCCAGCCAGCTGCTGCAGCGACAGGCTCTCGCCGAACACGGTCAGGCCAACCACGGTCAACAGTGTCAGGCCCAGGCCTTCCCACACTGCGTAGGCGACACCGACTGCGATGCGGCGCACCGACAGGGCCAGGAAGTAATAGGACAGCGCCAGCGCGCCGGCCATGATCAAGTAGCCGGTCCAGCCGCCGTCGCGGGCGGCATGGGCCATGAACGAGGTGCCGACCACTTCGGCGACGATCGCCACGGTAAGGCAGGCCCAGGCGACCAGCGCGCCACGGGCGGGAACAGTACGGGGCATGTGAAACTCCTTGCGGGACGGGGACCGCGCCCCGCCATCAGTAGATCCACGCCATGCGTGGATGATCCGGAACGCCCCGCTGACAGGGGCGACGGCGGCCAGTATCATCGTCTTTTACGGTCGATTCAAAATGGATTCCATCGAAAGGAGCGATGGATCAATGCCCTATTCCCCTGAATCCCTGCAGGCGTTCGTCGAAGCGGCAGCGCTGGGCTCGTTCTCGGCTGCGGCGCGCCGCCTGCGCAAGACCCAGTCGACGGTCAGCACCGCCATCGCCCACCTGGAGGCCGACCTGGGCGTGAGCCTGTTCGACCGCAGCGGACGCTACCCGCAGCTGACCGAGGCCGGGCGCCAGGTGCTGGGCCACGCACAGGAAATCCTCGCCGCCGATGCACGGCTGCAGCAGTTGAGCGTGCGGCTGGCGGCGCCGGTTGAAGCGCGGCTGACCGTGGCGTTCTCCGATGTGTACCAGCTCGATCCGGCGCAGCATGTGTTGCAGCGCTTTGCCGAGGCGTTCCCGGAGATCGAACTGGAATGGCTGGATGCCGAAGGCGATGACGTGCTGGAGCTGGTCGGCAGCCGCCGCGCCGCGCTCGGCCTGTTACCGCGACAGGAACACTATCCGGACGGCCTGGTGGCACGGCCGTTGGCCCATCACAGCGAACTGTCGGTGTATGTGGCACGCGGCCATCCGCTCGCCGACGCCGGCCGTCGCGCCGCTGCCCAGCTGGCACGGCACCGGCAGGTGCGGTTGAGCGCCGAGGTCGACCCTGCGCGGGCGGTTACCGGGCTGGCCTGGACCGCCACCGATTACCTGATGGTGATGGAGATGGCCGAGGACGGCATCGGCTGGGCCGAGCTGCCACGCGCGCTGGTACAGCGCTACGACCGCGGGCAGCTGGTGGAATTGACCCTGCCCGGCTGGCCGCGACGCATCCACAGCGACCTGCTGTGGCGCCGCGACACGCCGCCGGGGCCGGCCGCCCTCTGGTGGGCCGACGCGTTGGGGTGACACCCCCACCATCGCGCCATCCACGCATGGCGTGGATCTACTGAGAGCCTGGTAGATCCACGCCACGCGTGGATGGGATGCCGGTTATCCGATCAACGATGCGCCAGCGCGTAGTCCAGCGACGCGCACACCGCCGCGACCTGCGCGTCATTGCACTGCTGCGGGGTGGCGCGCGGGCTGTCCGGGTAGACCTCGGTGGTGGTGGTGTACGTTGCACCGGTAATGCCGGCACACAGGCCCAGCTTCACCAGCGGGTACTCGATCACGCCGTGGGCGACCACCGGCGAACCGATGATCTCGCCCTTGTCGTCGGCCGGCGCGATATGGGTCACCTTCTCCACCGCGGCGATCACCGCCTGCTGGAAGGCCGGCTGCGGGTTCTCGCTGTCGTCCACCAGGTAGAAGCCATCGGGAATCAGGCCCGGTTCGAACGGCTTGCCGTCGCGCGCCGCCAGCGCCGGGCGGAACTCGCTCTCGTCACTGTCGGTGGTTTCGTGCAGATCGATATGCAGCACGAACTGGCCCTGGTACGGCGCAATCAGGTCGATGACGGCGGTCGATTCACGCGCCGGGCCATCGCTGCGGAAATTGCGGTTCGGATCAATCGCATCGAAGTTCCAGCGGTTGATGCGCTCGAAACCCCAAGGGTTCACGCACGGCGCCACCAGCAGGTTGGCCTTGCCGGCATAGTCGGCGGCGTGCTTCTCGAGGAACTCCAGCGCGCCCATCACGCCGCTGGTTTCGTAGCCATGCACACCGCCGGTGACCAGCGCGGCCGGCAACGCCGGGTTCCAGTCGCGGCTGCGCAGGGCGAACAGGGTGTAGGTCTCGCCGGCGTAGTCGAGCTGGCCATAGGCCACCTTGTCGAAGCGCGCGGCCAGCGCCTCGATGCGCGGCAGCACCTCCTCGTCATAGCGACGCAGGCGCTGCTGGCGACCGCGCCACGCCTCCCGTTCCGCCGCTCCCCACGGCTGGCCAGGGGTTCCGACGGGGTAGAAGGGAGCTTGGGACATGGCGGATCTCAGCGGGTCAGGAAGCAATCCCGAACTTTACCACCCGGGCATCGGGATGAACCGGTGACGCATTCCATTGGCGAATGGAATCAGCAATAATTCTCATTTACGACCTTCCACGACCTGCACCGATGCCCACCCACGCCCCGCAACCGGCCCGCCTGCCGCTGGCCGCCGCTCTCGCCCTGTGTCTGCTCCCGGCCGCCACCGCCCTTGCCCAGGACGGCGCCACCACGCTGGACAGCATCCAGGTCTCCGGCAGCTGGCTGGGCACCGGCCTGCATGACAGCGTCAAGAGCTTCGCCGGCGCGCGCACCGTGGTCGACCGCCAGCGCATCGAGGCCAGCGGCGCGGCCAGCCTCGGCGATGCCATGCGCCGCATCCCCGGCGTGCAGGTCACCGACAACTCCGGCACCGCCGGCAGTTCGGTCTCGCTGAACATCGGCGTGCGCGGCCTCACCGGCCGCTACTCGCCGCGCTCGACCGTGCTGCTCGATGGCGTGCCGCTGGCAGTGGCGCCGTATGGCCAGCCGCAGCTGTCGTTCGCGCCGACCAGCCTGTCCAACATCGAGTCGATCGACGTCGTACGCGGTGGCGGCGCGGTGCGCTACGGCCCGCAGAACGTGGGCGGCATCATCAACTTCAGCACCCGTGCCATTCCCACCGGGGCCGGCCTGCACGGCGAAGCCGGCGTGCGTTACACCGCCTACGACCACGGCGGCGGTGACAGCACCCAGTACAACGCCTTCCTCGGCGGCACCGGCGACAAGGGGCTGGGCGCCGCCCTGCTCTACTCCGGCCAGGATGGCCGCGGCTGGCGCCAGGGCAGCGATGACCGCTTCAACGATCTGGCGCTGAAGTTCGCCTACGCCATCGACGAACAGCAGGAACTGCGCGCCAAGCTGTCCTACTACGACGTGCGCTCGTTGACCCCGGGCGGCCTGACCCGTGCGCAGTTCGAAGCCGATCCGTTCCAGAACACCCGGCCGACCGACTTCTGGAAGGGCCACCGCACCGGCATCGATCTGGGCTACACCAACACGTTGTCGGCCAACAGCGAGTTCGAGGTGCTGGCCTATTACAACGAAAGCACCCGCGCCAGCTCGCTGATCAACGCCGCAAACACCCAGCTGACCGTGCAGCCGCGCGACTACCGCGTGCTTGGCATCGAGCCGCGCTACACCCAGCGCCTGCACTGGGGCAGCACGGTGCATGACATCACCGCCGGCTACCGCTTCCTGCGCGAGCGCGGCAACGACCGCAGCTACACCGTCACCCGCCGCACCGGCGCGGCCAGTGCCACCACCCGCTTCGACAACGCCACCGATGCGCACGCCTTCTACATCGACGACCGCATCGCCGTCGGCCAGTGGCGGATCACCCCCGGTGTGCGCATGGAGTGGATCGACATGGACCGCCGCCAGGCCGGCGGTACGGCCACCTTCAGCAGCCGCAACGACAAGGCGCTGCCCTCGCTCAACATCGCCTACCTGCTGACCCCGCAGCTGACCGTGTTCGGCAACTACACCACCTCGTTCGGGCCGGTGCAGAACATCCAGCTCAATTCGCAGACGGCCAGCAACCCGCTGAACCCGGAAGTGGCCAAGACCACCGAGCTGGGTGCGCGCTGGCAGGATGGCGCGCTGCGCGCGGAAGTGACCGTGTTCAAGATGCGCTTCGACAACCAGATCCTGCAGGTGCCGGGCATCACCCCGCCGACCTTCCAGAACATCGGCGCCACCGACCACAAGGGCGTTGAGAGTGCCTTGGAGTACCACTTCGCCGAAGACAGCGCGCTGGCCGGGCTGGAGCTGTACGCCAACTACACCTGGACCAAGGCGATCCAGCAGTCCGGCGACAACCGCGGCCTGGATGTGCCGTTCTACTCGCGCGATACCGACAGCGTCGGCGCCCGCTACGCCCTGGCCGGCTGGACCTTCAACGTCTCCAGCACCCACCAGAGTGGTCAGTTCTCCGATGCCGCCAACACCTGGGCCGAGACCGCCGATGCGCGCGTGGGCCGCGTGCCCGGCGTGCGCCTGTGGAATGCACAGGTGGCCTGGCAGGTGCCGGGGCTGGGCGACAGCGAGATCGCGCTGGGCGTGAACAACCTGGCCGACAAGCGCTGGTACACCCGCAACGTCGATGGCAATGCCGGCCGCATGGTGGCCGCGCCGCGCACCTTCTACGTGCAGGGACGCTACCGCTTCTGAGCCGGTAGCCGCCCGATGCGGTGACGGTGGCACTCACGGTGGCGGCGTATCATGCCGCCACCATGTCATCGCCCGTTTCGCCATCGCGCCTGCATCTGGCCTTCCAGGGCCTGCGCCTGCGCCTGCGCGGCAGTGACCTGTGGTTCATCGCACTGGCGCTGCTGGTCGGGCTGATTGCCGGCTACCTGACCCTGCTGCAGTCGGGCCTCGCACGCTGGCTGCAGGGCGCGCTGTACGGGCTGGACGACGGCATGCGCCTGAGCTCGCTGCCCTCGCTGACCTGGACTGCGCTGCTGGTGCTGCCCCTGGGCGGCCTGTTGGTCGGCCTGGTCAGCCTGGCGGCGACCCGGCTCAAGCGCCCCCTGCTCGACGCGGTGGAAGCCAATGCGTTGCACGGTGGCCGCATGTCGATGCGCGACAACCTGATCGTGCTGACCCAGACCCTGCTGTCCAACGGCTGCGGCGCGTCGGTCGGGCTGGAGGCTTCGTACACGCAGATGGGTGCCGGCAGCGGTTCGCAATTGGGCCGGGTGATGCGCCTGCGTCGTAACGATGTGCGCATCCTGGTCGGCGCCGGTGCCGCCGGTGCCATCGCCGCCGCATTCGGTGCGCCGCTGGCGGGCGCGTTCTATGCGTTCGAGATCGTCATCGGCGCCTATACCCCCGCTGCGCTGGCACCGGTGGCGGTCGCCGCGCTGGCCGGCGCCTTCGTGGCCGACCAGGCCGGCATCGAGGCCTACCTGCTGCCTGCCGCCTCGACCATCGACGTGCGCGCCGCCGACTACGCCATCTACGGCCTGCTCGGCTGCTGCTGCGCGATGGTCGGCATTGCCATCATGCGGCTGATCGCCTCGATCGAAGGCACGGTCAAGCGCAGCCCGCTGCCCGCGTGGGGACGGCCGGTGGTTGGCGGACTGCTGCTGATTCCGTTGGCGCTGGCCAGCCCGCAGGTGCTGTCGTCCGGACATGGCGCGCTGCACCTGGACCTGACCACCCACCTGCCATTGATCTGGATCGGCGGCCTGCTGACCCTGAAGTGCCTGGCCTCGGGCATCTCGCTCGGCTTCGGCTTCCGCGGCGGCCTGTTCTTCGCTTCGCTGTTCATGGGCACGCTGGTGGGCGCGCTGTTCGCCGGCCTGCTGGGCATGGCCGCCGGCGTGCCGGTGGTCGATGCCACCTCGGCCGCCCTTGCCGGCATGGCTGCACTGGCGGCGGCCGTGGTCGGCGCACCGATGACCATGGCCATGCTGGTGCTGGAAGGCACCCACGACTTCCTGCTGTCCAGCGTGGTGATGAGCGCGGTGCTGGTCTCCAGCACGCTGGTGCGGCAATGGTTCGGTTATTCGTTCTCGACCTGGCGCATGCACCTGCGCGGCGAAACCATCAAGAGCGCCCGCGATGTCGGTTGGGTGCAGAACCTCAATGCTGGCCGACTGATGCGCAAGGGCGTAGCCACCGCCCCGTCCGACCTCGACACCGCCGCGTTCCGCCAGCGCTTTCCGCTGGGCTCGGGCACCCGGGTGGTCCTGATCGACAGCGAAGGCCACTACGCAGGCATCGTGCAGATTCCGCATGCCTATGGTGACGGCGTGAAGCCCGACACACCGATCGGCGAACTGGCGCAGAACCGCGATATCTCGCTGGCGCCCTCCTCCGACGTGGTCAGCGTGATGCAGCGCTTCGACCAGACCCAGGCCGACGAACTGGCCGTGGTCGGCGCCGACGGCCAGGTGCTGGGCGTGGTCTCCGAAGCCTTCGTGCGCAAGCGCTACGCCGAGGAACTGGACAAGCGCCAACGCGAGCTGATGGGCGAGCGCGTCGAGGACACCGACTGACCCCGAAAAAGGGGACGGAGGGGATTACGTCGTTTCTGGCGCATCCCGATATCCACGCGTGGCGTGGATCTACTGTCACGTCGGCGGAGTAGACTCCGGGCCATGCGCTTCATTGAAACCTTCCAGGCCGGCCCCTTCGCCGACACCGTGGTCAGCCTGCTGGCCGCCTTCGTGCTGGGCACGCTGATCGGCGCCGAGCGCCAGTACCGGCAGCGCACCGCCGGGCTGCGCACCAACGTGCTGGTGGCGGTGGGCGCCGCCGCCTTCGTCGACCTCGGAATGCGCATCGCCGGCAGCGCCGAGGCGGTGCGGGTCATTTCCTATGTGGTCTCCGGGGTCGGCTTCCTCGGCGCCGGCGTGATCATGAAGGAAGGCATGAACGTGCGCGGCTTGAACACCGCCGCCACATTGTGGTGTTCGGCGGCGGTGGGCAGCTGTACCGGTGCGGACATGCTGGCCGAGGGCGTGCTGCTGACCGTGCTGGTCATCGCCGGCAACACCCTGCTGCGACCACTGGTGAATGCGATCAACCGCATTCCGATCAATGAAGCTGCCACCGAAGCCACCTATGAAGTCCGTCTCAGCGTGGACGCCGAGGCCGTGCCGCGGGTGCGCGAGCGTCTGGTCGACGCACTCGAAGCGGCGCAGTACCCGGTCGGTGATGTGCAGGTGGTCGAGCATGCCGATGCGCCTACCGACGTGATCGCGGTGCTGGTCAGCACGGCGGTCAGTGCCGACGAGCTGGACGTGGTGCTGGCGCGGATGGAACAGGTACCGGGCGTGCTGCATGCCACGTGGGAAGTCAGCACCCGCGATTGATTCATCCACGCATGGCGTGGATCTACCGAGGTCGTGTGCGGGATGGATGCATTCTGGCGATGGCAGTAGATCCACGCCATGCGTGGATGCTGTTCGCTCACCCACCCATGCGCTGCTGCGCGCGCAGCAGTTTCCGGAACGAACTGCACTGGCGGGCATCGTGTGCCTGCGGGCAGGCGGCAGCGCGCTGAAGGTGGCGACGGACCCGCTGCAACTGAGTGATCTGTCGCTGCAGCAGCTCGGCCTGCGCCAGCAATGCGTCACGGTCCAGGGTGATGCAACCCTGCTGCGGCAACGACAGCCCAATCTGCTGCAACGACAGTCCGGCCGCCTGGCCCAGGCCGATCAGCGCCAACCGTTCCAGCACCTGCTCGTCGTATTGCCGGCGCAGGCCGCGACGGCCCAGGGTCTGCAGCAATCCCAACTGTTCGTAGTAGCGCAGGGTCGAGGCCGGCACGCCGCTGCGCCGTACCACCTCGCCGATATCCAGTTCACGCATGGGCTTGACCTCAAGTCGCCTTCAACCGCCAAGCTATGGGCAAGTTCCTGCCGAGACAAGGCCATGACCCGTACACCCCCTGTTGATCAGAACGCCCTGTGGAACGGCCCAGGAGGCCAGGTCTGGGTCACCCAGCAGGCCATCCTTGATGGCCTGTTCCAACCGATGGCCGACCTGCTCGCCGCCGAGTTGCCGCAGACCGTCACGCAGCTGCTGGATGTCGGCTGCGGTACCGGTGCCAGCCTGCTGGCCGCAGCCACTGCCCGCCCGTCTGCCCACTGCACCGGCCTGGACATCTCCGCACCCATGCTGGCGCTGGCCCGGCAGCGTGCGGACAGGGCCGGGCTGGAGGCAGACTTCATCGTGGCCGATGCCGAGCGGCACCCGTTGCCGTCCGCGCACTTCGATTGGATCCAGTCACGGCTGGGCGTGATGTTCTTCGAGGACACCGCCGCAGCCTTCAGCAACCTGCATCGCGCCGCACGGCCCGGCGCCGGCCTGCGCTTCATCGCCTGGCGCGGCGCCGACGAAAACCCGTTCATGACCACCGCCGAGCGCGCAGTGGGCACTGCACTGGCACTGCCGCCACGGATAGCAGGCGCGCCGGGACAGTTCGCCTTTGCCGATGGCCAGCGCGTGCGGCACCTGCTTCAGGTGTCTGGCTGGAAGCAGGCCGAGGTGGTGGCGGTTGAGGTGCCGTGCTCGATGGCGCGCGAGGATCTGCCGGCCTACGTCGGCCAGCTGGGCCCGGTGGGCCAGGCGCTGCGGGCACTGCCCGAAGCGCAGGCCGCCGCGCTGCGCGACCAGGCACTGGCGGCATTCGCACCGTTCGTCGAGGGCGACCGCGTGCGCGTGGACGCCGCCTGCTGGTTGATCCGCGCACGCGCCTGACACGAAAAAGGGGACGGAGGGGATTAAGTCGTTGATGGCCCAGTTGCGCCGAGAACGACTTAATCCCCTCCGTCCCCTTTTTGTTCTACAGCGCCTCGCCGGCGTCGGCCAGGCGCGATTCGATCAGCGCATACCACTGCTGCAGCACGTCGATCAGCATGTCCAGCTCGGCATCGGTGCGTTGTGCGCGGCCACTGCGCAGGCAGGCCTGCGCCTCCTGCAGCTGGGCGAGGAACCCGGCCACGGTATCGGCCTGCAGGATCAGGCCCGGCAGGCGCCGCCCGGGAATGCGCACCACCGCATGGTTGCCGAGTTGGCCGTACACGCTCAGCGTCGTTTCCGTCTTCATGGCAAGGGGCAGGAATTGGGCGTTCATGGCGTGCACCGTATGAAAACCTGAGCCGCCGGCAGGCGTGGAAGACGGGGGAGACGTTGCCACGACCTGCCGGCGATTCAGGGGGACTCGGGATGCCGGGGCACTGCCCCGGCACAGGACGTCAACGAGGCTGCGCGACCCCGGCAATCTGCACCCGCCGGTTCGGCGCCAGGCAGGCAATCAGTTCGCGGCGGTTGCGCTGCGCGCATTGCACCATCGGGTCGGCCGCGCCACGCCCTTCGGCGCTGATGCTGGCGGCCGGCACCCCGCCCTGCACCAGGGCGCTGCGTACCGCCTCGGCGCGGCGCAGTGACAACGCCTGGTTGTAGCTGGCACTGCCGATGCGATCGGTATAGCCGGTCACGCGGATGGACTGCACCTGGCTGGCCTCACGCACCTGCGCCAGGATGCCCTGCACGGCCTGTTGCCCTTCGCTGCTCAGCACCGCGCTGTCGAAGCCGAACAATGCATCGGCAGACAAGCGCAGGGGCTGTTCCGGCAGCGGCGCCGGAGGCGGCGGAGGCGGCGCCGGGGGCCGCGGCGGCTCGAGCACGGCGGCGCATGATTCGGGCTTCCAGTAGCCGCCCTGGGCAATGCCCTTGCTGTCGAAGCGCACCTGGAACTGGCAGGTGAAGTACTCCGCGCCCTGCGCCGTGCGGAAGTTGAACAGGTAGTTCCACTCGCGCACACCCCACATGCCTTCATTGAAATGCGGCGTCCCCAACAGCGTGTAGAGCTGACGCTTGCTCATGCCCGGCGCGAAACGGCGCAGGTCGGCAACGTCCGGATAGATACCTTCTTTCAGCGAGGCCTTCGATGCCTCCGGGAAGTGCACGGCGGTGGCTTCGGCCGGGCCGTCAGCGGCCGGTGCGTGGCTGCGGCAGGCGGCCAGCAGGCCGATTCCCAGTACCAGGCCCAGCGCGGCGGCAAGCTGGCCGGCGCGGGCGATGCGATGCTGATTCATGTCATTCCCCCTGTAGACGTTTCCGCGATGCCGGGCCGCCTCTGCGGCCCGGCGGCGGGGATCACCACTGGATGCCGGCGCCGACGGCCACACCGGCCTCGCCGCGGCTGTTGGTCGAGCCGCTGAACTTGTAGATCCAGCGCCCACCCTCGGAGACACCCGAGATACCCAGCGCGACACCGGACTCACCGTTGTAGCTGCCGGCCGCGATCGAGGCCATGCTGCGGCCCGCTTCACTGGGCTGCGGCAGCGCTGCAGTGGCCATCGCCGAGGCGATACCGGCCGAGGCACGGTTGTCGGTCTTGCGCAGGTCGCGCTCGAAGCCGCCCATGCGCTCGTCGGTGTAGGCCTTCGACCAGTCCAGGGTCTGCGCCATGCCCGACTTCAGCTGGTCCACGTTGACCGCGTCGGTGCCCGCGGTACCGGCGGCGACGTTGCGCACCGTGGTCGGGCCGCTGTTGGTGCTGCCCAGGGTGACGCTGTTGTAGTTGGTAGCACCGTTGACGGTAGTGTCGTAGCGGAGGGTGCCCTGCTGCGATGCCTGCAGCTGGCGCACGTTGACCGCGTCGGTCGCCTGGCTGCCATCGGCCACGTTGACCACCTGGCGCTCGGCCCCGCTGGCGCCGACCGAGACCGTGTTGGCCCGGTTGGCGACGGAGCCTGCACCCAGCGCCACCGAGTTGTCGGCCTGCGCCTGCGAGCCATTGCCCAGCGCGGTCGAGTTGGCTCCGGCTGCGGTGGAACCTGCACCACCGGCGGCCGAGTTGGCACCGCTGGCGGACGGATCAGCCAGGTTGCTGGTGTTGTTGGCGCGGAAGCTGCCGGCCACGTTGGTGATGTTCTGGATCTTCTGGTCGGTGTAGGACTTGGACTGGTCGATGGCGTAGTTCACGCCATTCTTCAGCTGGCCGACGTTGGTGGCGTCGTGGTCATCGGAACCATCGGCCACATGGGTGATCTTGCGCTCGCTGCCGGTGCTGCCCACCGACACTTCGCCGGCCGAGTTGCTGGCACCGGCCTGGCCATAGGCGGCGGTGTAGCCGCTCTGCGCACCCACGCTGGCCACCGATCCGGCACCCAGCGCGACACTGTTGCCCGCACTGCTGCTGGCACCGTTGCCGACCGCCACGCTGTTGGCGCCGGCGGCGCTGGCCTGCGGGCCCACCGCCACCGCTTCGGCGCCGGCGGCCGTTGCCGCCGCAGCCGTCGAGTTCACGGCCAGGTAGGCACTGGTGCCACCGTTGGTGATGCGCTGGTTGAGCACCCTCAGCGAGCCGTCCACCGCAGTGAAGGCGGCGGTGACATTGTTGTAGTCGCCGGTGCTGAAGGTACCGTCGGTCGCAATGGTGGAGATGCTGAACTTCGGCGCGGTCCACACGTTGGTGGTGCCGTTGTAGGCCGTGTCGCCACCGAAGTAGTTGGCGACGGTGCTGTTCGTACTGAACAGCTGGTCGCCGGTGATCGCATCACTGCTGCCGGCCAGGATGCTGCCGGCGGCGACGTTGGTCACCTTCACCGCACCGGTGCCGGTGCCCTTCAGCGAGACACTGTTGATCACGTTGCCACTGCCATCGACGTCGTACTTCACCGCCAGCTTGTCGATCTCGCCGGTCTGGTCGGCGACGTTGGCCAGCGAGTTGCTCACTGCATCGAAGGCGGTGCCGACGTCGTTGTAGCTGCCTTGGCTGATGCTGCCGTTGGCCGCGATGTTGTTGAGGGTATAGGTGGGTGCGGTCAGCACGCCGCTGGCATTGACCGCCGCGCCGCCACCGAGGTGGGTGGCCACCGCCTGGTTGGCGGCGAACAGCTGCGCACCATTGATGGCTTCGCTGCTGGTGGCGCTGACCTGGCCCGGGCCGAGGTTGCGCAGGGTGGTGGCCGTTCCGCTCTGGCCCAGCGTGGCGCTGGCGTAGTTGACGCTGCCATCGCCATTGAGGTCATAGCGCAGCGCGCCCTGCTCCGAGGCCTGCAACTGGCCAACGTTGACCGCATCGGTGGCTGCGGTACCGGCGGCCAGGTTGGTGACCTGGCGTTCGGCACCGGCTGCACCGAGCGAGACACTGTTGGCACGGTCGGCCAGGCTGCCGGCGCCGACCGCGATGCTGTTGGCGGCGGTGGCGCGGGCATTGGTGCCGACCGCGATCGAATCGGTGCCGGTTGCCAGTGCCTCGGTACCGGTCGAGTTCACCCGCAGGTACTTGGTGCCGCCGTTGCGGATGTCGGTGATCTGCGTATTGAGGTTGACCAGCGAGCCATCGACCGCCGCGAAGGCATCGGTGGTGTTTTCGTACAACCCCTTGGCAATGGCACCGGTGGTGGAGATCGTGCTGATCTCGAACAGCGGCGCGGTGAAGGCACCACTGGCCGGATCGAACGCAGCGCGGCCGCCGAAGAAGCTGGCGATGGCGGTGTTGGTCGCCGCAAGCTGCCCTCCGTTGACGGCTTCCAGGCTGCCCGCGGTTACCGCACCCGCAGCGAGATTGCCGATGGTGGTGGTGCCGGTACCGGCGCCGAGCGTGACGCGGCGATAGTTCGGATTACCCGCGCCATCCAGGTCGTAGGTCACCGCTGCAGCCGCCACATCGTTGATGAGGCTGATCGCGCCCTTCAGCTGGACCACGTTGACTGCATCGGTATTGGCACTACCGGCAGCAACATTGGTGATCTGGCGTTCGCCGCCACCGGCCGTACCCACCGAGACTTCACCGGCGGAGACCTGGGGAGCGGTCAGACCGTAGGCGGTGTAGCTGGCCTGTGCGCCGCGCAGTGCCGCCGAACGGTAGCCCAGGGCAACCGAATTGGCCTGGTTGGAGGTGGACTCGGCACCCAGCAGGGTCTGGCCGTTGGCGGTGCCGACGGCACTGTCGCCGACGATCACCGAATGGCCCATGCGCGCGGCATAGTCGGCCGTGGGCACACCGGTCGGGTTGCTCGGATCATTCACGCCATCGCCGGGGAAGGCCACGTTGGCATCGACCTTGGGCAGCTCGTGGCGTGCGTTGGCACCGATCACCACTTCCTTCGAGCCGTTGGCGAAGGCGCCATCGCCCATCAGCACCTGGTAGTCCTGCGCGGCATTGACCGCCCAGCAGGAGATGTCGGCCAGGGCGATATCCAGGCACTTGGCGGCCCAGGCCGGCGAATCCTTCGGCAGCAGCAGGCCCAGCAGGCCACCCGGATTGCCGTTGTTGATGTTGTAGATGTAGCTGTCGGAGGTGACACCACCGATCAGCGTCAGGTGCGAGCTGCCACCGGTGACGGCGCCGCCCAGCCCATTGAGCGTGCTGCCGACCGGCGACAGGTTGACCACGGGCAGGCCCAGCACGTTGACCGTCGAGTAGGTCTGCATCACGTTGGCATTGCTGAGCTTGAGGTTGCCGTTGCTCAGATAGCCGTTGCCGCCGAACAGGCTGGTGGTGGTCGGCCCGATCAGCTGGCCGACATTGCCGACCAGGCCACCGGTGCCGATGATCAGGCCCGCGTTCGGGTCGGCCGCAGCCGGGGCTTTCGGGCTGGTGGGCGGAATCGCGGAGGGCTTGGTCAGGCCAAGGCCGCTCAGCGTGCCACCGACCAGGCCACCCACGGCACTGCCGAGATTGCCGACGGTGCCGGTGAGATTGCCGTTGAGCAGATTGCCCACGGCACCGCCGACATTGCCGAGGGTGTTGCCAAGCAGCCCGCCCAGGCCGCCGGCCGTCGTGCCATTGAGCACGCCACCGACGGTCGTGCCGACCGTGCCGACCGCGTTGTTCAAGGTCCCGCCAACGGCCCCACCCACTGCACCCACTGAGTTATTGAGCGTGCCGCCCACGGTGCCGACGGTACCGTTCAAGGCACCGCCCACTGCGCCGCCGACAGCACCGACGGTGCTGCCGACTGCACCCACTGTGTTATTGAGCGTGCCGCCCACGGCACCACCCACGGTGCCAACCGTGCCGTTCAAGGCGCCGCCCACTGCGCCCACGGTGTTGTTGAGGGCTCCGCCCACTGCACCGCCGACAGCGCCAACCGTGCTGTTGAGCGTGCCGCCCACGGCACCACCCACGGTGCCAACCGTGCCGTTCAAGGCGCCGCCCACTGCGCCGCCGACAGCGCCGACCGTGTTGTTGAGCGCGCCGCCCACCGCACCACCCACGGTGCCAACGGTGCCGTTCAAGGCGCCGCCCACTGCGCCCACGGTGTTGTTGAGGGCTCCGCCCACTGCACCGCCGACAGCGCCGACAGTGCTGCCAACAGCGCCAACCGTGTTGTTGAGCGTGCCGCCCACGGCACCACCCACGGTGCCAACGGTGCCGTTCAAGGCGCCGACGGTGTTGTTGAGGGTTCCACCCACTGCGCCGCCTACAGCACCGACAGTGCTGCCAACAGCCCCGACCGTGTTGTTGAGCGTGCCACCCAGGGCACCACCCACGGTACCGACGGTACCATTCAGCGCGCCGCCCACTGTGCTACCAACTGCACCGACGGTACTGCCAACTGCGCCCACTGTGTTGTTGAGCGTGCCGCCCACTGCACCGCCGACGGCGCCGACAGTGCTGCCAATAGCGCCGACCGTGTTGTTGAGCGCACCGCCCACCGCACCACCCACGGTGCCAACAGTGCCGTTCAAGGCACCGCCCACTGCGCCCACGGTGTTGTTGAGGGTTCCGCCCACTGCACCGCCGACCGTGCCGACTGCACCGTTCAAGGTGCCACCCAGCGCGCCTCCGACCGTGCCGACAGTGCCATTCAAGGCACCGCCCACTGCGCCGACTGCGTGGCCGACGGCCGCTACGCCGCCGTTGACCAACCCACCCACGCCCAGCGCGCTGTTCTGCGCGGCAACGGTGGCCTGCCCGGCCAGCTTGAGATTGCGATCAGCCACCACTTCCTGCCCGTCCGGCGCCTGCACGCGCACCTTGCCGGCAACGCCGGTGTCGAAGGCGGCACGGATCGCGCGATCGTGCGTTTCACCCGGCAGTTCTTCCTTGGCCGGCAGCGCAGCGGCCACCACCGCCTTGGCCTGGCCCTGTCCGCTGATCGTGTGCCCGGCCAACGCCAGGCGCGCATCGGCGTCGCCGCCGACCGCCGCCTTCAGGCCGGACGGCGAACCGTCGGCAGGCCTGCCGACATCGGCCCGGAGCTGGGCCCCGGTGTCGATCGCGGCGATGGGATTGCCGGCAATTTTCACCTTGGCGCCAGCACGTGCGGCCGCACCCGTCTTCGCGCCCAGCGAGGCGTCGACACCGGCCGACGCAGCCACCGCACGACCCACGCCGACAGTGGCCCGCACGTCGGCGGCCAGACCCGGTACCGGCACCTGGCGCGGTGCCTGGTTCGCCGACAGCTTCACTTCCACGCTGGCCGGCAGGACGTCGCGCACCACCGGCAACGAAGCGGTGTTCAGCTGCAGGCCGACACGCGCATCGGCGCTGATCGCCGGGCTGCTCTGCGCCTGCCGGGCTGCGGCGGCCAAGGCCACCTCCGCGTCGATCTTGACCGGCATCGGCTGTGCGTACTTGGCGGCCAGCGCCTGTAGATCGCGCAACGATTGATTGGTTTCCGATGCGCCTGCGTGCCCACTGGCCAGCGCGCAAAGCAGTGCCAGCGCCAGGGTGGTGGGCATCAGCAGGAAGGCGCGCGGATCACGCGCGGCGCTGCCGCCGCTATCGCCGGTGGCCAGTTCCGAGGCCACAACCAGAGCATTGAGCTGGCGGTTCCATACACGCCGGTAGATGCGGTTCATGAGCATTTCCCCCGTAGACGAACAGCTGGAATGACAGTGGACTTGCCGCTAGGCAGGTGACTGACATTTCAGCGGTTGTCACGGCGGGCGCGCACTTCAATCCGGCACGGCAATCGCGCATTCCGGCAAATCCACGGCCGGAATCGGCAGCCGGTTATGCAGAAGCGGCAACGCTATCGGCAAGCAGATGGGCATTTCCGGCAGAAACCCGCCGGGAACCCTTGATACACCTGGCTCAGGCAGGTTGGCCGATCTGCGCGGGCGCGCGCATCAGGGTATCGCGTGGCAGCTCGCCGAATACCTTCCGATAATTGTCGGCGAAGCGCGAGAGATCCCACAGGCCGCAGCTGAGTGCGATGGCCTTGACCGAGCGGCGGCTGGAATCAGCCATCGACAGGCTGCGGCAGGCCGCGCACAGCCGCAGCATCGACAGGTAGCGGTTGGGTGAGGTTCCGAACAGATCTTCAAAGGCATAGCGCAGGCCGCGCTCGCTGACGCCAGCGGCATCGCAGATCTCGTTCATGTAGATATTGCGGCGCAGGTTCAGCCGCATGAAGTTCTCCGCCCGCTGCGCAATCAGATAATGCGTGCGTCGGGCACGGCTGCAACCCGGGCGATCAGCACTGCCGGCCGCCAGCAGTGCCTGCACGTGCTCATGCAGCAGGCGCTCGGTTTCCTCAGGCTGCAGGCCGGCGCCCTGCCCCAGCTCCAGGTGCAGCTGCTGGTAATGGCGTGCCAGCGGCGCCGTTTCGCTGGGCAGATTGAACAGGGAAAGTGCCTGGCCGGCCGGCGGCGTGTTGCGCAGGCTCAGCTCGGTCAGTTTGCGCTGCACGCGCGCCACCGGCACCAGCATCAGGGTCATGTGCGTGCCCGGGCTCAGGGTGAACTCGCTGATGCCTTCGGGCATCACGGTCAGCGCCATGCCGGTGGTCAGCGGCACGCCGTGGCACCAGCTCAGCGTCTCGTCGGTGGCGTGCAGGTAGCCCAGCATTGCCCAGTCCGGCGGCAGCATGAAGCGGCCGCGGCAATGGAACCCGCAGCTGATGCTGCAGAACAGGGCTTCCTCGTGTACGCGCGAAACGAATGCCGCCCGCGGCCCGTTGCCATCGAGCAGCAGGAGCTCGACATCACATACGCGAAGCACGCCGCTCAACGTCGCCAGGTCTATCGACCGCAGGTCGCCGTCGCCGCTGTCTCCCACCCCACCATCGACCATGACAGTGTTGTCCCCCGTTGATCCGCATTGCGTTGCGGCCCCCACTGCCTGACAGGGCGCGCAGCGTTCCTGGAACCGCCACTGCTGCCGGGCTGGCTGCCGCCGATGCGGCAAACACCATCCGGGTAACTACTGCACCTTGAATACGAGTATGCCCGATAATCCACGCCGGTAAACCCATGAACGGCATTGAACAAAATCGATACACAGGTGAAGAAAATGTCTTCGCCATTGGCATGATTTTCGCATGCGAAAACCATGCGGCACATTATCTACACATCGATGAATCGTTTTGGCGGAAAACGGATTTGCGTCACACAAACAGTATGAAGACTTAAGAGCCGGGCATTTTCTGCCGAATTTGCATATAGGTTCCGGTTGCAGCGCACCGCCATTCAGGCAAAGTCGATATCACGGTGATCGGGCCGCGCGGAAGCGGCCACACCCAGGGGGACAGCATGACCATGCACCGATCGCACGACCTTCCAACCCGCGGCCCGGCGCTGCGCGGCAGGGTGCGCGCGAAGGGTGTCCCATCTGGAGCCGATCACCCTGCTTGAGCACAGCGGGCCGTTGCCCGCAGTGCCTCCTCCGCCAGGATGTGCGGAGGTCCACGGACGATCCCGGCGGAGCCGGGCCACCGCCCAACGCAGGTGTCCTGTCGAAGACAGGTAGAGGGAGACAACCGTCATGAACGCTTCCATCCGCAGGTTCCTGAAAGAAGAAGACGGCGTGACCGCACTCGAATACGGGCTGCTGGCCGCGGTGATCGCCGGCGTCCTGATCGCGGTCGGCAACGACAAGATCAAGGGCTTCTTTGAAACCCTGTTCGACAACCTGTCCGCGCTCGCCACCAAGGCCTCCGGCTCCGCACCCAAGTAGTGCGTCGGCGCACAGGTCGCGGGCCTTGGCCCGCACGCGAAGACTTGGGCCTTGGACAGACCGTCCAGTGACGGACGATGGGGTGTGCGATGACACTGCTGGGATTGTTGGCCATCGGCGTAAGCCTGCGGATCGCCATCAGCGATCTGTATGCCCGTCGGGTGCCCAACGCCTGGCTGCTGGCGGCGTGCGCGATCTCCATTGCACTGATCATCGCCGGCCAGTTCAGCGCACCGCGCCTGCCGTGGGGTTCCCACGTCGCCGGCGCGGTGCTCGGCCTTGTCGCCCTGCTGCCGTACTACGCCATGCGCTGGATGGGGGCAGGTGACGTCAAGTTCTTCTCGGTGCTGGGGCTGATGCTGGGCTGGCAGGCATTGCTGCCGGTCTGGATCGCTGCAAGCCTGGCCGCGGGCCTGCATGCGGTACTCATTCTGGTTTCGCGGCAGCTCGGCGCCGCCCTGCCGCTGGGCCTGCAGGGCCAGGTCGACCGCGCCAGCGCGCAGTGGCAGTCGCACCCGGCGCTGCGCGACATGCTGGCCGCCCGCCAGGGACGGCGCGGCATTCCCTATGCCGCGTACCTGGCACTGTCGGCCATCGGCTGGGTCCTGGTACGCACCTACGGAGACGTGTCATGAGCAGGCGCAGTCCTCGTCGGCAACGTGGCGTGGTCAGCATCGAATTCGCACTGATGCTGATGCTCGGCCTGCTTCCGTTGCTGCTGTTCACCTTTTCCGGCGTGATGATCATGGCCGCGCAGCAGACCCTGGCCACCGCCTCGGCGGAAGGGGCCCGGGCGTCGTTGCGCTACGGCACTGCGGGCGAGCGCCGCACCGCAGCCTGCGTGGCGGCGCGCACCTCGATGCAATGGTTGTTGCAGTTTTCCAGGCAGGCGGTTGACTGCAGCAACGGCGGCAGCAACGCCATCGTGGTTTCGGCGCAGGCCCCCTGCGAAGGCCTCGCCACGGCGCAGTGCATGACAGTGACCGTCAGCTACGACTATGCCGCATCCCCTTTTCTGCCCGGCACCGCCACGCTCTACAAGTGGGTGATGCGGGCGCCCATCCGTAGCGTTGCGGTCGCCCAGCTCGACCTCGGCAGCGGCAACTGACGATCGGTACAGGAGACGCATCCATGCTCAAATTGACCCGCATCGCTGCCATCGGCCTGATCGGTCTGGCTGTGCTGCTGGCGCTGATCGCCTTCATGATCGGGCGCAAGCCGGATGCGCCTGCCACGGTCACGCCGACCGCGCACGGCCCGGCCGAGACGATCACCGTGGTGGAGGCCGTGGCCCGCCTGCCCGCCGGTGAACCGATCACCGCCAACGGACTGCGCCTGGCGCAACGCACCACGCCGGTGGCCGGTGCGGCCACCTCCCTGGCCGCCGTGGTCGGCAAGGTTCCCGTGCAGGACATCGCCGAAGGCACCGCCATCAGCGGCAGCGCACTGGCGCAGGGCTTCTCGCTGCAGCTGCGACCCGGCGAGCGCGCACTTGCGGTGCCGGTGGACGAGCTGGTCGGCGCGGGCAACCGCATCCTGCCGGGCGATTTCGTCGATGTCTTCCTGAACCTGCGCAATGCCCAGCCCAACGTCAGCAGCCCTGGCGAGGCCGCGCAGACCCGTCTGCTGCTGTCGCGCCTGCGCGTGCTGAGTTACGGCCAGCAGGACATCGCACCCGTCGCCACCGAGGTCGCCGACAGCAGCGGTACCGACGCCCGCAACGACCCGCGCGCGGCCGATATCACCAGCGGCAGCACCAGCAGCCACGGTAGTGCCAGCGAAGCCACCCAACCGGCGCGCAGCGCGGTGCTGGCCGTGCCGGTGGCCGATGCCAACCGGCTGCTGCTGGGCGCCCAGCAGGGCAAGCTGTTCCTGGCGCTGCGCAATCCCGCCGATACCGGCTTGCCTGATCTCGCCCTGTTTCCGCAGTCGCGTGGTGTGATCGATCCGATGCGCGGGCTGGATGCGGAGCAGCAGCTGGCGCTGCAACGCCCGGAAAACCATGCCTTCGCGGGCCTGGACAGCGATGCGCTGGCCGGTCGCAGCGCCGCTCCGGCGCGCACCACCAACGATGGCCCCGCCCGCGCACCGGCCCCACGTCGCAGCGCCCCGCGCGCGTCGGGCATCGAAATCATCCGCGGCGACAGCTCTACGCCCCGCGGCTCCCTCTGACCTGCATCGAGCGCCTCCATGACCGAACGTCGCCGCAGTCCACGCCCCTCCACCCGCCAGCGCTGGCTGGCCCTGCTGCTGGTGCTGCTGGCACCGGCAACGAGCGTGGCCGCCGACGATCTGGTGCTGCAGGCGCGCGAGCAGCGCCCCTGGACCCTGCCGGCGGATCTGGAGCGGGTCGCCATTGCCGACCCCGGCGTGGCCGACCTGGTGATGCTGCGCGGCCAGCGCCAGGCACTGTTGGTGGGCAAGATGCCCGGCACCACCACCCTGCTGCTGTGGCACCGCAAGCAGGCCGAACCGCAGCGCGTGCAGGTGCGCGTGCAGAGTGCGGTACAGGGTGCAGCCGGCAGCGGCGGCAACGATCTGCTGTTCACCCAGCAGGACCAGCAGGGCCTGTTGCAGGGAAGCACCGACAGCATGCTTTCGCACATGCAGGAGCAGCGGACCGCGGCGATGGCGCTGGGCAAGGACGGCGCGCTGGTGGATGCCTCCACCATCAGCAGCGGCGGGGTCGTGCAGGTTGAAGTGAAGGTGGTGGAATTCAACAAGACCGCCATGAAACAGATCGGCATCAACTTCCAGAACCGCAACGGCGGCTTCGCCTACGGCTTCGCGCGCCCCGGCTCCACGCTGCCGGGCAATACCGGCCTGCTGCCCGGCATGACCGAGGGCGAAAGCAGCAACGAAGCCAGCTCGCCGATCTCCTCCGCCTTCCGTCTGGTGTTCGGATCCACCAAGGGCCTGTGGAACGCCGACGTCGAACTGCTGCAGAGCAATGGCATGGCGCGCGTACTGGCCGAGCCGACACTGGTTGCGCTGTCCGGGCAGAGCGCCAGCTTCCTGGCCGGCGGCGAGCTGCCGATCCTGGAGCCGCAGGGCCTGGGTACCACCACCATCACCTACAAGCCGTTCGGCATCGGCCTGACGGTCACGCCCACGGTGCTGGCGCCGAACCGCATCGCGCTGAAGGTGGCACCGGAGGCGAGCGACCTGGACTACAGCAACGCCATCGTGCTCAACAACGTGCAGATTCCTTCGATCACCACCCGTCGCGCCGACACCACCGTCGAGCTGGGTGATGGCGAGAGTTTCGTGATCGGTGGGCTGGTCAGCTCCAACATCGTCTCCAACGTCAACAAGATCCCGTTGCTGGGCGATCTGCCGATCATCGGCTCGTTCTTCCGCAATTTCGACTACAAGCGCCAGGACAAGGAACTGGTGATCATCGTCACCCCGCGCCTGGTGCAGCCGCTGGCACGCAACACCGAACTGCCGCTGCCCGGCGAGCGCGAAGCCAAGCCGAACCTGCCCGAGTGGGGCGCCTGGCTGCTGGGCCCGGTGAGCCGGGACCCGGTGCCGGGCTTCTCGCGCTGATTCCCCAATGCCTGCGACCCCACGCCCATGCCCTACGCCACCGCCCAGACGCTGCATCCGCAAGGCCCGCCGATGAACCTGGTCCTGTACGGGATGGATCGCGAGTTGCTGCCCCGGCTGGCGGCCAAGCTGCCACCGACCACCACCCTGCATTGGCAGGACAGCGGCGCACCGACCTCCGCACAGGACCTGCAGCGCGGTCCGCAAAGCCTGGTACTGCTGGACTTCAGGCCCGAACATGCGGCGGCGTCCAGCGTGCTGGCGCAGCAGTTGCAGCAGACGCAGCCGGAGCTGACCCTGGTGGCGGTCGGGGCCACCGGTGCCGGCCAGGTCGAAGGCGTGGTCATCGCCCTGCGCGCCGGCCTGCGCGATGTGCTGGATCTGGACAGTGACAATGCCGGCATCGAGGCGGCGCTGCGCCGTGCCCTTTCGCCGCGCCCGGCGGCGGTGGCGCAGCACGCGCACAAGGCACGCCTGATCGTGCTGCTGGGGGTGCGCGCCGGAGTCGGCACCAGCACCCTGGCCGCGCATCTTTCGGTGCTGGCACAGCAGACCCGTGCGCTGGCCCAGGGCGACGGCGCGCAGCAGGATGGCCTGCTGGTGGAACTGGCACAGCCCTCCGGCGACCTGGCCCTGTATCTCAACCTGGACAGCCGCTTCCACTATGAGGATGCGCTGCGCAATGCCAGCCGCATCGACGCCACCCTCGCGCGCACGGCGATGGCCCGCCACGACTCGGGGCTGGTGCTGCTCGACCGCGCCAGCGGCAGCGATGCGTTGCCACCGTCCGACCCCGGCGCGCTGCTGCAGCGCCTGCGCGCGGTGTTTTCCAGCGTCCTGTGCGACGCCGGGGGCTGCCCGCTGCGGCAGCTGCCGCCGTTGCTGCTGGACCAGGCCGATGAAATCTGGCTCATCACCGACGCATCGATCGCCACCCTGGTTTCGCTGGACCAGGCGCTGAAGCATCTGGCCGGACAACGTGAGCGTGAGAAGCGCCTGCAGCTGGTGATCAACCGCCATGACGACAGCAGCGGCATGAGCCCGGAACAGATCGCGCGGCGCTTCGAGGTTCCGTTGCTGGCCACCCTGCCCGAACGTCCGCGTGTACGACTGGCTGCCAGCCAGGGCCATCTGCTGCTGCAGGATGCACCGCGCGACCCTTATCTGCGTGCCCTCGCCCCGCTGGTCTCGCGCCTGGATCCGGCAGCCTGCCCGGTCCAGGCACAGGGCCTGCGGGAAAGACTCTCCCTTGCTCTGGGTGGATCGCAATGGAAGACAAGGTAACTCCGTTCCCGCACGCCGTGGCCCGCCCGATGCAGCCTGAAAGTGCGCCGGGCCACCTGCCGTTCGCGCAGACCGAGCAGTACCAGAAGGTGCTGTCGGCCGCGCATGAGCACCTGCTCAACAGCATCGAAGACGAGCGCATCGATATCGACTCGTGGGCCCCGGACACCATCGCCCGTTGGGTGCAGGTGCAGACCGTGGGCTTCATCCAGGAATGGCGCATCCCGATCAACGAAGAGGAGATGCAGGTGGTTGCCGAGGGCCTGGTCAAGGAATTGACCGGTTTCGGGCCGCTGGACGATCTGCTGCACGACCCGTCGATCGAAGACATCCTGATCAACGGCTTCAAGGATGTGCACGTTTCCCAGGGCGGCCAGCTCAAGCGTGCCACGCAGCGCTTCACCGATGACACGCATCTGCTGCGCATCCTGCGCCGCATTCTTGCCCCGCTCGGCCGCCGCCTGGACGATTCCAACCCGATGGTCGACGCGCGCCTGCCCAACGGCGGACGACTCAACGCGATCATCTCGCCCTTGGCCGTGGATGGGCCGATGGTGTCCATCCGCAAGTTCCGCAAGGACCCGTTCACGCCTGACGAACTGCTCGCCAAGGGCACCTTCGATGCCCCGATGCAGGCGTTGCTGAAGGCCATGGTCCTGGGCCGCTGCAACATCCTGGTGTCAGGCGGCACCAGCTCGGGCAAGACCTCGCTGCTCAACGCACTGGCCAGCTATGTGCCGGCCAACGAGCGGGTGATCACCGTGGAAGACACCGCCGAGCTGTCGCTCAACCATCCACACGTGGTGCGCCTGGAAAGCCGCATCGGCGGTGCCGAGGGCCAGGGTGCGGTGAGCATCCGCGATCTGGTGCGCAACAGCCTGCGCATGCGCCCCGACCGCATCGTGGTGGGCGAAGTGCGCGGGGCCGAGGTGCTGGAAATGCTGCAGGCGATGAACACCGGCCACGATGGCTCGATGGCCACCATCCATGCCAATTCGCCACGCGACTGCCTGTACCGCATCGAGATGTTGGCCGGGTTCGCCGGCTTCCAGGGCAGCGAGGACAGCCTGCGCCGACAGATTGCCAGCGCCATCGACTTCATCGTGCAGATCTCGCGCCTGGGCAGCGGCCGCCGCGTGCTGGTGTCGATCACCGAGATCACCGGCGTCAGTGACAACCTGATCACCACCCAGGAGATGTTCCGTCACGAAGTCCAGATCGACGGCACGGGCCGCGAAACCGATCGCTGGATCGGCCTTGGCTTCCATCCCCATTCGCACAAGCTGGAGCCGTTCCGGCAGCAGCTGCGCGAATCGCTGTACGGAGACTTCTGAGCATGGGTGCCGGCCTGCTGCTGGGTGTGCTGAGCATCATCTCGGTGCTGCTGGCGCTGGCGGCATGGCTGTGGGGTACGGCCAGCAGCCGTGAGCAGCGCCAGGCCTCGTTGCAGCACACCGAGCAGCAGCTGGCGCGCGGCAGTGGCGCCGGCACGGTGCCGGCCGGTGCGTCCATCGGCGCTGCCAACGATCCGGCCCGCCCGGCGTCCAGCAGCCGCCGTGGGCTGCCCTGGGATGGGCTGCTGCAACGGGCTGGGCTGGCCCCGGGCTGGAAACTGCCATTGCTGCTGGTGGTGCCCGGGGTGGTGCTGTCGGTGGTCGCCGCGATGCGGCTGGGAACAGCGTGGATGTTCCCATTGACCCTGCTGCTGTACCTGCTTGGCTGCTGGCTGTGGGTGATGCGGCGGATCACCAAGCTGCGCGCGCAGCTGCTGCACCAGATGCCCGACTTCCTCGACAACCTGGTACGCCTCACTGCGCTGGGCAACAGCCTGCAGGCCGCTTTCCAGGTCGCCTCGATGCAGACCAGCGCCCCGCTGCGCGGCCTGCTCGACACCACGGTGCGCTATGCCCGCAGCGGCATGGATCTGGACCGAGCGCTGGGCCTGGCCGCGCAACCCTACCGCATGGACGTGCTGAAGGTGTTGGCGGTGGTGATCGGTGTGAGCGTGCGCATCGGTGGACGCGCCGACCAGATCCTGCAGCGCATGGGCGACTTCATGCGCGACCTTGAACAGGCCCAGCAGGAACTGGCGGCGACCACCTCCGAAACGCGCATGTCGGCCTGGGTGCTTGGCCTGCTGCCGCCGGCCAGCGCGGTACTGATGGCCATTTCCAGCCCCGAGTTCTTCCAGCCGGTGCTGCACGATCCGCTCGGCCACAAAGTGCTGCTGATCGCCCTGGGACTGGAGCTGGTCGGCGGCTTCCTGCTGTACCGACTGGCCAAATCGCTATGAACGCCTGCTGCCGCCCGGAGGGTGCCCGATGAGTGCCAGCGTCTGGTTCATGCTCTCGCTGCTGGTACTTGCCGCTGGCGTGGCCCTGCTCGGCATCGCCGGCTGGATCCGCAGCGACCGCGAACAGCGCACGTCTTCCACCCTGAAGACCGCACTGCAACCGCGCGACGAAACCCGCGAGGCCGAGGCCACGCGGCGCGATTCGCTGGGCTGGCTGGAACGTTTCGGCCGTGCGCTCAGTGGCGGCCGCCTGGAGGCCGCGCTGCTGGCCAACGAGGACCGCCTGCTGCTGGACCTGGCCGGCTGGAACACCCGCCGCGGCACGGCCATCTACCTGGGCCTGCGCCTGCTGCTGGCGCTGCTGGTACTGGCACTGGCACTGGCCTTCAGCGATGCGCAGGGCCTGGGCAAGGTCATGGTGGTGATCGGCGCACTTGCCGCCGGCCTGCTGTTGCCCAAGTTCGTGCTGTCTTCGTGGGTCAAGCGGCGCCGGCGCGCGGTCGACAACGAACTGCCGCTGCTGATCGATCTGCTGCGCCTGCTGCAGGGTGTGGGGTTCAGCATGGACCAGAGCCTGCAGACGCTGGGCGACAAGCTGCGCGATGCACTGCCGGTGCTGGGCGGTGAACTGCAGGACGCCAATGTGGCCTACACCCACGGGCGCACCCGCGCGCAGTCGCTGCGGCGGCTGAGCGAAGTCTACGGCGATGACGACCTGGCCAGCCTGATGCAGCTGATCCTGCAGGTGCATGCGCACGGCGGCGCGGTGCAGGAGCCGCTGCGGCAGTTCAGCATCCGCCTGCGCGAGCAGCGCCGGAACACCTTGAAGGAGAAGGTCGGCAAGCTGTCGGTGAAGATGACCGTGGTGATGATGCTGACCCTGTTGCCAGCCCTGATGCTGGTGCTCGCCGGTCCGGCGCTGGTTGCGCTGGCCACCACCATGTCCAAGATGGGATCTGCCTGATGCCTGCCCTGCGCACCACCTGCCTGCTTGCCTTCAGCCTGGCCACCCTGGCCAGCGGCTGCGCCTCGACCACGCCCAAGTACCTGCGTGCGCCCACCCTGGCCGCCCCCGAACCCGCCCCGCAGGACAGCCGCAACGCCTACCTGGAGCTGATCGGGCGCATGCAGCAGCAGGGCGCCTGGTATGCCTCGCTGGCCCACGTCGATGCGTTCCGCCAACGCTATGGAGATCCCCCGGCACTGCGCCTGCTGCAGGCCGACGCGCTGCGCGAGACCGGCCAGGCCGATGCTGCCATCGCCTTGTATCGCGAGCTGTCCAGCGGGCCGCAGGCGGCGGCGGCCGCGCACGGGCTGGGCCTGATCGCCGCCCGTCGCGACGATGATGCCGGCAGCGAACAGGCGCTCGAACGCGCCACCCAGCTGCAACCGTTGAATACCGACTATCTCGGCGATCTCGGCTACGCCCGCCTGCGTGCGGGCCGGTTCGAGCAGGCCCGCGAGCCGTTGGCCAAGGCGCTGGAACTGTCGCCCGGCAACGCCAAGGCCACCGCCAACCTGGCGCTCTGGGCAGTACTGCGCGGCGACAGCGCCACCGCCGAGCGCCTGGTTGCGCAGGGCAACCTCAACGAGGACACCCGCCGCAGCATCCAGCAGCAGGCCCAGCAGATCCGTCTGCGCCTGCAACAGCGAAGCACATCTGTGGCGACAGAAACAACGGCACCCGACCGTGCCATCGCCGCTGCCGCACCCGAGCGTGCCGGCAGCAGCACCCGGTTCGCCGCCGAACCGCGCCGTGAGCAGCGCGACACGCGCGATCCGCAGCGCCTGCCCCCCTCGATGCTGGAACGCTTCAGCACCGCCACCCCCACAACTGGGAATACGCCATGACCGCGACGCCTCTGATTCGACGCCTGCTGCCTGCGCTGGCGTGTGCACTGGTCGCCAGCGTCGTACACGCCCAGCAGCCGCCGCTGACCGGGCAGATGCTGGGTGGCCCGGCTCCGGCTCCGGCTCCGGCTCCGGCACCGACTCCGCAGCCGATGCAGGCCGAAACAGTGGCAACGGTGGATCTGACCGCACCGGCCACACCGGCCGCGCCGCCGCCGGCCATGGCGCCGGCGCCGCTGGCCGAGGCCGCAGACAGCCCCCTGCCCGCGCCTGCCCGCGAGCCGCTGCGCGACGGCGACACCACGCGCAACCTGTTCCGCCTGCAGGCGTCCGGGCAGCGCGCCGGGCAGCGGCTGCCGATCCTCGGCGACCAGGCCACGCTGAGCTACGCCCGTTACCTGAAGAGCTTCGAACACGAGATTCCCGACTTCTTCGAAACCGATGTCGCCAGGTCCAAGGACGCATCCTCATCCGGACGCTGAGGTAGGCCATGAGACGCCCCCGCCAGTTCAGCTTCAACCGCCCACGCGGCGGCATGTCGATCACCATGATGCTGGTCATGCTGTCGATGCTGGCCATGCTCGGCCTGATCGAGATCGGCTACCTTTTCTGGGCCAAGCGTGATGCACAGAAGGTGGCCGACCTGGCCGCGCTGGCCGGCGCGCAACGTCTGGAACTGTGCAGCGCGGACAACAGCGACAACAGCGCCGCACGCCAGAGCGCGGTAACCCAGAACGGCTTCGCCGGCACACTGCAGATCCGCTGCGGCAACTGGAGCGCCAGCCGCGGCACCGGCAATCGTTTTGCCGCCACCGTGGACGCCAGCAACCCGCGCAATGCCGTGCAGGTTGTCGCCGAGCGCAGCGTGCTGCCGTTCTTCGGCCAGAACACGAGCCTGCCCACGGTCAGCGTGGAGGCGGTGGCCCGCCGCTCCGAACCCACCGCAGTGTTCGCGGTCGGCTCGCAGCTGCTGCGTACCAAGGGCGACTCGTTGCTGCTGTCCACCCTGCGCATGGTCGGCCTGGATGTGACCAACGCCACTGTGCTGTCCTACGACGGCCTGGCCCAGGCCAACGTCACCCCGTCGGGTCTGTTGAAGGCATTGAACATCCCGGTCACCGCCAACCTCAGCGTGGCCGACTTCAATCGACTGCTGTCGGTGAACAAGATCTCGCTGGCGCAGCTGGTCGACGCCACCGCCACCGTGGTCGGCCGCGATACCACGGTCGGCCTGCAGCTGCGGGCGCTGTCGGATCTGGTCGCCACCCAGCTGGACATCAACAAGCTCAACATCGTGCTCGGCAGCCAGTCCGGCGGCGGCGGTCTGTTCGCCGAGGTCGTCTCGCCCGACGGTACGGTCGGTAGCGCGCTGGAATCACAGATCAACGTTCTCAATCTGGTCACCACCGCCATCTCCATCGCCAACGCCGGCAACGCCGTCACCGTGCAGGGCCTGAACCTGCTCGGCATCAACGTGCAGGCAGGCGTGGTCGAACCCCCGTCGATCGCGATGGGCGGCGTCGGCACCCGCGCCTACAACGCCCAGGTGCGGCTGATGGTGGATGTGGACAGCAACAATCTGTTCGCGCTCGGCCCGCTGCTGAATCTGCTGGGCACGCGACTGCACCTGCCATTGCACGTGGACGTCGCCAACGCGATGGGCACGCTGACCGGCATACAGTGCGGCGCCAGCCCGCAGAAGGCAACCATCCAGGTGGACTCTTCGGTGCTGCGCGCCTGCGTGGGCAATGTTGCGCCCGCGCAGCGCTTCTCCAAGAGCAATGTCTGCGACGCCACGCTGCAGAACGAGCAGCTGTTGAAACTGCTCGGCCAGCCATTGATCACCGACAAGATCACCCTGCCGGCGCTGACCAGCTCGCAGAGCCTGACCCTGGCTGCCGGCGAGACCGGCTCGACCCAGATCAATCCGTTGGCCCTGGGCAACGCGGTCTCCGACCTGGTCAATGAACTGCTGCGCGTGCTGTCGGGCATGCTCAGTTCACCCAAGCAGGGCATGAGTGCCAACGACACCGCCAAGGCGCTTGCTGATCGCTATCTGCAGGCCACCTTCCCGCCCAACACCCGCTATGACGTGGACAAGCTGATTCCCCTGCTGCGCGACGGAGACCCCAGCCGGCAACTGGCGCCGCTCAACAGCTGGAACGTACCCGGTGGGCTGCCCTATGCGTGCGGACTGTTGAACCTGGCCACCTGTCACAAGGACGGCCCGGTCTGGGATGCGTTCAAGGTGACGGTGACCGGTCAGGGGCTTGGCGTCCTCGACGGCCTGCTCGGCTCCCTGGTGGGCGGCCTGCTGATCAACCGCTGCGACAGCCTGCTCGGCAACCTGATCGACTACAACGGCTGCGTGCGCAACAACCTGGCCTCCTACATCCAGACCGCGCCGGCCGGTTTCCTCGACGGCACCGGCGGCAGCGGCGTCACCAATCCCGACGGCACCGTCAGCTGCAGCGGCCTGCTGTGCACGCTGCTCAAGCCGGTGCTGGCCGCACTCAAGCCGGTCCTCAACAGCGTCGGCACGCTGCTGACCAACCTGCTGGCCAATGTGCTGGGGCTGGAGCTGGGCCGCACCGATGTCAACGTGCAATCGATCCAGTGCAGCGCTGCGCAACTGGTGTATTGAGCCGTGACGGGCGCCCTTGGCGGCGCCCGTACCCATGCTAGACTCCCGGCGGGGAACCACCTTCATCTCAACCCACACTTCACCCGTGGATGGTCTAGACATGCGAGAAACTTCAGGGGGCGCGGTCTTCGCCCGGCACGCGCGCAGCGCGGCAGTGCTGGCCGTGGCCATGATGCTGGTGGCACCGGCGGCCATGGCGGCCCGTGGCGACCGCGCCGCTGCGACGGAAGAACCGGCGGCCCGCACTGCACCGGTCGTGCGCAACACCGTGGATGAGCTCAAGCAGTTGATGGATGCGCGCCAGCTGACCGAGCTGCGCACCACCTACAACGGCAACTACGGCGCCAGCCTGCTGTTCAACGCCAGCACGCTGACCTACTACGTCGCGCTGTTCCAGGAAAAGAACTTCTGGCGCGTGATCAAGACCGACGCCGTGGACAATGCCGAGCGCGTCTACCGCACGTTCGCGCAGCAGTCCGAGCAGCTCGCGCAGGTCTATATCGACACCACCCGCCTTGAAGCAGGCAAGCGCTACACCGAGCGTCTGGTGGCCTACAACGAGGCACGCCTGCGCACCCTGCAGCAGGAAATGGAACAGCAGCAGGCGCAGTCGGCACAGGTCAGCGCCGCGCTGCAGCAGGCCCAGCAGCAGGCGGTCAGCCTCAGCACCGACGTGCAGAGCACCAACAGCCAGCTGGACGCCCTGCAGCGCCGCATCCAGATCCTGCAGGCCGAACAGGGCAACCCGGAGTTGAGCCTGCCCAAGCCGGACAGCGTGCCGGCACCGGCTGCGGCCAGCGACGGTCGCTGAGCGCCGGTCTTCGCCCCCTCGCACAACGGCGCCCCAGGGCGCCGTTGTCGTTTCTGGCCTCCGATCAGTTCCGGTCAGCGGCAGGCGTCGTACACCGCATCATCCAGCTGGCGCCGTTGCACCAGATCCAACCGGGCGCGCCTGGCCAGCGCCGCCTGCCGTTGCCGGCGAGCGCGATCACAGGCGACGGGATCGGAACTGATCGCGATCAGCGCCGCCTGTGCACGCCGAGGCGGCATCGCAGCCGGTTTCGGCCGGCTCTCCCTGCTCTCCGTCACCGCCGCACCCGACGATGGCCCGGGTTCGGCCGCGACCTCCCAACGCCACTCGGCCCGGCCCTGGCAGGGCGTCTGCTGGTAGACCGGATGCGGTCCGTCCACGCACTTGTAGACGTTGGTCTGCGCCTGCACGTTCGCGACCAGCAACAGGCCCGGCAGCAGCAATGCGCAGGTTTTCAGCATCCGATCCGCACCCCGATGGCCCGGCCGCCATCGTCGGTGCCGGACCGCCTGTGCGCCAGAGCGAGAGGCGTCATGCCGGCAGCAATCCGGCACACCGGTGCAAGCCACCCGCGCGGTGCTGCGCTGTACTGCCCAGGGCCCGGCACTCCGCCCGGCGCCCTCCTCCCTTCCGCCAAGGAACCTGCAATGAGCAATTACGTCACCGTCGCCGATGGCACTCGTATCTTCTACAAGGACTGGGGAACCGGCCAGCCGATCGTGTTCGCCCATGGCTGGCCGCTGTCCGCCGATGCCTGGGACCCGCAGATGCTGTTCATGGGCCAGAACGGTTACCGCGTGATCGCCCACGACCGCCGCAGCCACGGCCGCTCCAGCCAGACCTGGGACGGCAACAACATGGACACCTACGCCGACGACCTGGCCGCGGTGATCGAAGCGCTGAACCTGAAGGACGCCATCCTGGTCGGCCATTCCACCGGTGGCGGTGAAGTGGCGCACTACATCGGCCGCCATGGCAGCAAGCGCGTGGCCAAGGTGGTGCTGGTCGGCGCCGTGCCGCCGCTGATGCTCAAGACCGCCGGCAATCCGGCGGGCACCCCGCTGGAGGTGTTCGACGGCATCCGCAAGGGCACCGGCGGCGATCGCTCGCAGTTCTTCAAGGACCTGACCACGCCGTTCTTTGGTGCTAACCGCGATGGCAACAGCGTCACCCAGGGCATGCGCGATGCGTTCTGGCTGCAGGGCATGCTGGGCGGCGTCAAGGGCCAGTACGACTGCGTGCACGAGTTTTCAGAAGTGGACTACACCGAGGATCTGAAGAAGATCGACGTACCGGCGCTGGTGGTACACGGCGACGATGACCAGATCGTGCCGTTCGATGCCTCGGCCAAGCTGTCCTCGCAGATCATCGCCAATGCCGAACTGAAGGTCTACGCCGGCGCCCCACACGGCCTGACGGTGACCCACGCCGACCAGTTCAACGCCGACCTGCTGGCGTTCGCCCGCAGTTGATATGCCGCGGCGGCGCCTCACCGCGCCGCCGCCTCTTCGGTAGTGCCGGCCGTTGGCCGGCAACCCGATCAATCCATTGCAATCTGCACAGCCGGCCAGCGGCCGGCTCTACCCGGGGCCGCTCAGATGCCGTTGTGGTGCCGCCGCCTCTTCGGTAGTGCCGGCCGCTGGCCGGCAACCCGATCAATCCATCGCAATCTGCACAGCCAGCCGGCGGCCGGCTCTACCCGGGGCCGCTCAGATGTCGTTGTGGTGCCACCGCCTGTTCGGTAGTGCCGGCCGCTGGCCGGCAACCCGATCAATCCATCGCAATCTGCGCAGCCGGCCAGCGGCCGGCTCTACCCGGGGCCGCTCAGATATCGTTGTGGTGCCGCCGCCTCTTCGGTAGTGCCGGCCGCTGGCCGGCAACCCGATCAATCCATCGCAATCTGCGCAGCCGGCCAGCGGCCGGCTCTACCCGGGGCAGCTCAGATGTCGTTGTGGTGCCGACGCCCCTTCGGTAGTGCCGGCCGCTGGCCGGCAACCCGATCAATCCATCGCAATCTGCACAGCCGGCCAGCGGCCGGCTCTACCCGGGGCCGCTCAGATGTCGTTGTGGTGGTGCGGAACCCCAGCCTTGGGCAGCGGGTCGTGGCCGCCGACGAAATGGCGCACCACCGGTGCGCGTTCACCGCGATGCAGCCCGCGCAGCACTTCCTGGATCGCCTTGTCATCGGCGGTGATGCGCTCGTGCTGGCGCAGGTGCTCCAGCCATGACGGGGTCACGAAATACTCCAGGTGGATGCCGGGGCTGGCCACATCCTCGACCACGCCCCAGACCACCGCGCCGTCGCGGCGACGGATCGTGCCCAGCGCGCGCATCTGCGCCTGGAATGCAGCGCGATCACCCTCCTCGATGCGGTACTCGATGGTCACCAGCACCGGGCCACGATCATTCGACACCGGCACCGACAGCTCCGGCGCCGGCCAATGCCCGGCCGGGCGCAGGTTCAGATCCTCGGTGCCGGCGATGCGTACGCGCCACACCAGCAGCCCGCCGATCACCGCGCCGGCCGCCGCCACCAGCAAGGCCAGTTCCGGTGAGGTGCGCTGCGCCAGCGCACCCCAGCTCAGGCCACCGGCGGCCATGCCTGCGGAGAACACCACGATGTACAGCGCCAACGCACGTGCGCGCACCCAGGCTGGCACCGCGGTCTGCGCCGCAATCTGCAACGACGACAGCACGGTGATCCAGGCGAAGCCGTTGATCAGCATCACCAGCGGCAGCACATACCAGCTGCGGGTCAGCGCCAGGCCGACCAGGCTCAACGCCAGCGAAAGCGTGGCCAGCAGCACCAGCAGGTCACGGTCCAGCCGCGCACGCAGCTTCGGCAGCAGCAGCGCCCCCCCCACCGCGCCGATCCCGATGCAGCCCAGCAGCATGCCGTACTGCCCCGCCCCACCGTGCATCTGCCCACGTACCACGACCGGCAACAGCGCGTTCATCGCGGCGGCGAAGAAGAAGAAACCGACCGACTTGATCAGCACCGCCTGCAACCGCCCGGCGCGGCTGGCGTAACGCAGGCCCGCCTTGAGGCCGGCGCCAAAGCCCTCCGGCGGCAGGCTGGACTGTTTCGGATCGCGCTTCCAGCCCCACACCACGAACAGCATCGCGGCAAAGGTGATCGCGTTGAATCCGAACGCCCACACCGCACCGAGCTGGGCGACGATCACGCCACCGATGGCCGGGCCGACCGAGCGCGCGATGTTGATGCCGATCGAGTTCAATGCCACTGCCGAGGCCAGCATCGGCTGCGGCACCAGCTCGGACACGATCGCTGCCTGCGCCGGCATCGCCATCGCCGTGCCGCAGCCCATGCAGAAGGTCAGCAGCACCAGCAGCTGCGGGGTCAGCAGATCCATTGCGGTCAAACCGGCCATCACCGCCGCCACCAGCAGCATCCAGCCCTGGGTCGCCAGCAGGTACCGGCGGCGATCGACGATGTCGGCCAGCGTGCCGGCCGCCAGCGCCAGCAGCACGATCGGTACCGTGGTGGCCGACTGCACCAGCGCCACCATCAACGGTGAACCGGTACGTTCGGCCATCACCCAGGCGGCGGCGACGTCGTTGACCCAGGTGCCGATGTTGCTGGCCAGGATCGCCAGCCAGATCGAGCGGAACATCCGGATCTTCAGCGGGGACCAGGCACCTGCGGCCTGTGCGGGAGGTTGCGACGCGCTTGCGTTCACCATTGCCATGCTCCAACGATCGAGGCGAACAGCGTGTCCTGGCCGCCGGCCTGCGTCAGTGCAGGTCCGGCGTCGACCCAGGCCAGCTGCAGCTGCCATTGCCAGTGTTCGCTGGCCTGCCAGCGGGTTTCGGATTTGTATTGGGTGCCGATCCGGCGTGCACCTCCGGCAGTGCCGGGCAAAGCCACCAGCGGTGCCGGCGTGGTGTACACCGCGTCGGCGCGACGCTGCTTCCAGGCCATCTGTACGCCCAGCTCCGTCGTCACCGTGTCGTGCAGGCGCAGCGACAGGGTCGGCTGCACGTCCATCAGATTGGCCGGAGCCAGCAGGCTGGCCTCGCTGAAATAGGCCGATTTCGGGAACAACGCGTTGAACGTGCCCAGCCGCCCATCGCGCAGGTTGCCATCGCCGCTGGCGATGTCGGCCTTCAGACCCAGCCGTGGTTGCAGCGGCAGGCGGCTCCAGCGCCAACCGGTATCGGTGGCCAGCGTCCACGCGCGGATGTCGAGGTCGCCGGTGGCGGTGCGCAGTTCACCGCCCTGCGCGACCAGCTCGCTGTTCCAGTCCAGTGCGCCGGCCTGGCCGAACCAGCGCGCGCCGACGGTCTGTCGACGCTCGATGCCAGCACCGGCGGCGAAGCGCGCAGCTTCGCGACGGTAGTCCAGCAGGTACAGATCCCATTGACCGGGCCAACGGCCGCGCGCGGTGGTGGCATATGCGCCCCACAGGTGCGCCCCCGGCTCACCGCGATCATCGAACGCGCCCGGCCGGTTCTGCACCGGTCGCAGCGCCATCAGATCCAGCGCACCCAGCCGTCCCTTCCAACCTGCACGGGCGCCATCGAAGGCCAGCCGGATGTTCGGCCCATCGCGCACCGACAGCAGGCGCGAGCTGCCATAGCCCGCTTCCTGCCGACCCAGCTGCAGGTGGAAGCTGCCACGCTGCCAGCGCCAGTACACCTGCTGCACATCCAGCGCACTGCGGTCAGTCCGGCCCGGGCCGCCCGCCTTGCCATTCTCGCCGTGCACGCCCAGCTGCAGCTTCGCCTGCCAGGTGTCCTCCACATAGCTGGCCGAAGCCAGCGCGCGCAGCAGGCCATAGCCATCTTCCGCGCCACCGATGCCGAACCGGGTCGGGTCGTAGTACAGACCGCGCACGCGCAGTGACGCGTCCCATTGCAGCTGGCCGTCGCCTGCTTCGATGCAACGGCCACCTTCGCAGGCCAGCGCCAGTGTCGGCGCAACCAGCAGCGCCAGACTCAGAACGCGAAGCACGAGCATCCCATCGCGCCCCAGAACGCGGTCAGATCGTCGGTGGGTGCGGCATGGTGCGCCGCATGCCCGTGCGCGCCGTGGGTGCTGCAGGCAACGCCGTGATGATGGTGGTGGGCCGCCGCCAGGCCGGTGGCTGCGCCGCCAACGTGGTAACCACCGAAGCGGTTCACCGGCGACCAGTCCGGCATCGCCGGCGGCAGCTGCGGGGCCAGGCCCGCATAGTCAGCGTCGGCGTGCACGATGCGACCACCGACCACCGTCAGCACGCTGGTGATGTCGGCGATCTGCGCGTCGTCGACGCGGAAGAAGTCAGCCGACAGCACGATGAAGTCGGCCAGCTGGCCAGCCTTCAAGGTGCCCTTCACTGCCTCATCGCCGGAGAACCAGGCACTGCCTTGGGTCCACAGGCGCAGCGCCTGTTCGCGCTCCAGCAGGTTCTCATCGCCGTACAGGGCCAGGCCACCGACGGTGCGCCCGGTCACCAGCCACGACAGCGCCACCCACGGGTTGTAGCTGGCCACACGGGTGGCATCGGTGCCGGCGCCGACCGGCACGCCCTCGGCCAACATCCGCTTCACCGGTGGCGTATGCCGCGCGGCCTGCACACCATAGCGCTCGACGAAGGCCTCGCCCTGGTAGGCCATGCGGTGCTGCACGGCGATGCCACCGCCAAGCGCACGGATGCGCTCGATGTTGCGCGGTGTGATGGTCTCGGCGTGATCGATGAACCAGTGCAGGCCGTCGAACGGCACTTCACGGTTGACCTGCTCGTAGACGTCGAGGATGCGGCTGATGCTCTCATCGTAGGTGGCGTGGATACGGAACGGCCAGCGCTTCTCGACCAGCAGCCTGACCACATCGTGCAGCTGCGGCTCCAGCTCCGGCGGCAGCTCCGGACGTGGCTCATTGAACAGCTCGAAGTCGGCGGCCGAGAACACCAGCATCTCGCCCGCACCATTGTGGCGAAGCAGGTCATCGCCCTGGCGCGGCTGCAGGATCTCGCTCCAACCACGGAAGTCATCCACTTCCTTGCCCTTGTTCTGGGTGAACAGGTTGTAGGCGATGCGCACGGTCAGCTGGTCATCGCGATGCAGCTGCTCGATGACCTGGTAGTCCTCGGGATAGTTCTGGAAACCACCGCCGGCATCGATCACCGAGGTGATGCCCAGCCGGTTCAGTTCGCGCATGAAGTGGCGGGTGGAATTGGCCTGGTACTCGATCGGCAGGCGTGGTCCCTTGGCCAGCGTTGCGTACAGGATCAGCGCGTTGGGCTTGGCCAGCAGCAGGCCGGTCGGGTTGCCGAGCGAATCACGCACGATCTGCCCACCCGGCGGGTCGGGGGTGTCCTTGCTGTAACCACACGCACGCAGTGCGGCGCGGTTGAGCAGCGCACGGTCGTACAGGTGCAGCAGGAACACCGGCGTATCCGGCGCGATGTCGTTGAGCTCCTGCAGGGTCGGCAAGCGCTTCTCGTTGAACTGCGCGGCGGTGAAACCTCCCACCACACGCACCCATTGCGGCGCCGGGGTGCGATCGACCTGGGCCTTCAGCATCGCCATCGCGTCGGCCAGCGAACGCAGGCCATCCCAGCGCAGTTCCAGGTTGTAGTTCAGGCCGCCACGGATCAGGTGGGTGTGGCTGTCGTTGAGCCCCGGCAGCAGGCGCCGGCCCTGCGCATCGATCAGGGTCGCTTCGTTGCCCCACTCGCGCATGATCTCCGCGTCGCTGCCGACGGCGACGATGCGCCCTTCCTGCACGGCCAACGCCTGTGCATGCGGCTGCTGCGGATCAAGCGTGGTGATGCGGGCATTGCGGATGACCAGCGTGCTCATGCGACGCTCCTTGGAAGTGGAATCGAGTGCAGCACCGGCGCGGCCGGCCAGGCCCAGCGCCACGGCAGCGCCGCTGGCCAGCACCACGTTGCGGCGGCCGTGGTCGAGTGGATCGTGACTCATGCGAAATCTCCCGGAAGGCGTTGACCGTCCAGCGCCCAGGCGCCGGGGCCGGTCAGCGCGAGGGCCAGCAGTACCGCCGTCCACATCAACGGGTACTCCGTGCCGCCGCGCATCCAGAACCAGCCCTTGGGCAGGGCCAGCAGTACGGTGAAGCCGATGAAGGCGGCGGCAACCAAGGCGGCGATGCGGGTCTGCCAGCCGAGCAGGACCGCCAGGCCGGACAACACCTGTGTCAACGCCAGCAGCAGCGGCAGCGGTGCCATGGCCGGCAGCCCGAAGCCGCGCAGCTCGGCGGCGAAGCCGGCCAGGCCCGGGCCGCCCGACCAGCCGAACAGCTTGCCCAGTGCGTGCGGCAACAGGAAGCCTCCCGCCGCCACGCGCAGCATCAGCAGGGCCAGGTCGAGGCCATGGCCGGCCATCATGCTCAGTGCCCGCCTTCCTGCGCGCCGAACATGCGCTTGGCGTACTGGATGCCGATGCCATAGCCGCCGGCGTGGTCACCGGCGATGCCGGTGGTCAGCGCGTAGGTTTCACCGCGCGCCCAGTCGCGCTGCAGCTCCAGCAGGTACTGCACACTGGTCATCGGCACCGCACCGGCCTGCACCATGCGGGTGATCGCGCGCTCGTGCGCTTCCTCGCTGACGTCGCCGCAGGCATCGGTGATCACGTAGACCTCGAAGCCCTGCGCCAGTGCCGACAGGGCCGGGCCCACGATGCAGACACTGGTCCACAGCCCGGCCATCACCAGCCGACGCTTGCCGATGCGGTTGATCTCATCGATCACCGGCTGGTCTTCCCAGGTGTTCATCGAGGTGCGGTCGAACACCGGCTGCTCCGGGAAGATCGCCGGCAGCTCGGGGAACATCGGGCCGGAGAACGAGGCTTCGGCCACGGTGGTCAACACCACTGGAACATTGAAACCCTTGGCGCCCTTGCTGATCAGCGAGACGTTGTTGCGCAGCGCGGAGATGTCGATGGTGTGGGTGGCAAAGGCCATCTGCGACTGGAAGTCGATCAGCACCAGGGCATGGTCGGTCGGCGACAACAGGGACGGGGCGGGCGTGGCGGTGGCAGGGTTCATGGGTGGACTCCGTTGGAAACATGGTCGGTAGGAAGACGCAATCCGGCATCGCCGGCCAGGTACTGACCGGGGCTGCAGCCGGTCTCGGCGCGGAAACTGCGTACGAAATGGCTCTGGTCGAAGAAGCCCAGCTGCTGCGCCAGGCTGCACATCGGCAGCTGCGCGGAGGGAAGCAGCTGACGGGCGCGCTCGATGCGCCGCCGCCGCACATAGCGCAGCGGACTGGCGCCAGTGCCGCTGCGGAACAGCCGTACCAGATGGAAACGGCTGACGCAGGCCGCTTCGGCCAGCTCGGTCACCCGCAGGGGCTGCGACAGATGCTCATCGACATAACGCAGCGCACGCTGCAGTGCCGCCATCTGGTGCGGAGCCAAGGCAACGGCGGGCGAAACCGGTGGAGAAGCGATAGCCATCGGGGATGCCGCGAGGGGGTGGCCCATGGTGCGTGGCGACGGCTCGACGCCCTACCCCCGACGGTCGGGGCCGGCACTTACCCGAATGGGGGAGGCCGACGGCCGAGCACACGGCGCCCGAACCATCGCGCGTCCAGCGAATAGGCACCGGGCCCGAGCAGCAGCAGGGCCAGCGGCAGCAGCGCCACCGGCCATGGCATCGCCTGCGCCTGCAGGCCGAGGACAGCCAGCGCGGCCGCCAACGGCGTCAACACGCCCGGCACCAGCATCGCCGCCGCCAGCAGGCACAGCAGCGCCAGCCATCCGTCCTGCGTTCCAGGCAGGCACAGGGTGGCGGCCACGCACAACCGCAACCACAGCAGGCCGACGCCCGGGCCACGGTCGGGAAACATCACGAACAGGCGCTGCATCGCCGCGCTCCATGGGGCATGCCGGCGTGATAGCCGATGCAGACGCACCACGCCTACCCCGTTAGGGTCACCCCGGCCTGCCCCGCACCTGCCAGAATGCGCCTCATGCGTGGCCGCCCCTTCCCGTTCCTGCGTCGCCTGCCGGCGCTGCTGACGTGCCTGCTGCTGTTGACTGCCCTGCCCGCGCTCGCCGTGCAGCATCCGCTGTCGGGCAGTGGCCTGCCCGGCTACGAGCACACTGCGTGGCGGGTCGGCCAGGGCGCGCCCGGTGACATCTGGGACATCGCCCAGGACCGCGATGGGCTGCTGTGGTTGGCCACCGGTTCGGGCCTGTACCGCTTCGACGGGCGCCGCTTCGAGCGGCAGTCGCCCCCCGTGGGCAGCCGCTTCCCGTCCACCAACATGGTCACCCTGGCCGTCGGCCGCGATGACACGATGTGGATCGGCTACTTCCAGGCCGGCATCAGCCAGCTCGCCGCTGGCCAGCTGCACAACTACGGCCGGGCACAGGGCGTGCCGGTCGGGGTGGTGCCGCATTTCAGCCAGGACCGCGATGGCCGGCTGTGGGCCGCGATCAACGGCGGACTGCGCCGGTTCGATGGCCAACGCTGGCAGCCTCTGCCGAGCAGTGCCGGCCTGCCGGAACGCCGCGTGCAATGGGTGCTGCACGACAGTCGCGGCACCTTCTGGGTCCTGGCCGACCTCAGGATCTGGATGCGCGGGCCGCAGCAGGCGGCCTTCGTCGACACCGGCATCGCGGTCTCGCAGATGGCGACGCTGGCGGAAAGCCCGAGCGGTGAGGTGTGGCTGGCCGACCGCATCCGCGGCACCTCGCCGCTGGCCAACGCGCAGGGCGTGCTACCCGAGCGCGAGCGCGAGGCGCGACGCCTGCCGGAGCTGGTCGCGGCCCGTCTCCAGTTCACCGCCGACGGCGCCCTGTGGGCCACGATGAGCCCGCATGGCGGCGTGGCCCGGGTCACCTTCGAAGGCACCCAGGCCGTACGCATGGAGCGTTTCGATTCGCCGCACGGGCTCACTGCCACCTCGGCCGTACCGATCATCGCCGACCGCGAGGGCAACCTCTGGGTCGGCACCAATCTGGGCCTCAACCGCTTCCGCGCGCGCAGCGTGCACACTCTCACGGTCGGCCCCAGCGATCCCTACCGCTCGCTGGTGCGCGCCAGTGACGGCCGGGTGTACGGCTACGGCGAAGATCTCAAACCGTACGACCTGCGCCGCAGTCTGCTGCAAGGCAGTGCCGCGCAGCTGCAGGCCGCCGCGCGGCAGGCGCCCACACCGATCTGGCAGTTCGACTGGATCAATCTCGCCCGCACCCAGGGCGGCCGTACCACACTGATTCCGCTGCCCGCACCGTTCACCGGGCAGCCCCTGCATGCGCTGCTGTTTCCCGATGATGCGCAGGCCTGGGTGTGCACCGGCGAGCGCGGCGTGCTGCACTACCAGGGCGGCCAGTGGCAGCGCGAGCGGCGCCTGCCCGAGCAGGCCTGCTCTTCGCTGGGCCTGGATGCCGACGGGCAACTGCTGCTGGGCTATGCCGATGGTGGCCTGCGTCGGATGGGCGCGACGGCCATCGAGACCTTCGGCAGCGCACAGGGTCTTTCGGTAGGGCCGGTGACCGCCGTGCTGCAGCACCAGGACCTGCTGCTGGTGGCCGGCGAAGCCGGACTGGCCGCGCGCGTCGGCGAGGGTCGATTCGTTGCCGTGCGTACCGACATGGCCGGCGTGCTCGAAGGCATCACCGGCATGGTCGCCGATGCGCGCGGGCATCTGTGGCTCAACGGCAGCCGCGGTCTGGTGCGGCTGGAGAGCGCGCAGCTGCGTCGTGCACTGCGTGCCGGGCTGCCGGTGACGCCGCGCCTGTTCGATGCCGTGGACGGCATGCCCGGCATCGCGCTGCAGAGTGGGCCGATCTCCACCGCGGCGTTGGCGGCGGACGGCCTGCTGTGGCTGGCCACCAACCAGGGGCTGGCGTGGCTGGACACCACCCGTTCGCATGTCAACACCATGGCCCCCAGCGTGCGCATCGGTGACGTGCTGTACGGCAGCGAGCAGCAGCCCTTGCACGACGGCCTGCGCCTGCCGGCCGGCACCAGCCAGCTGCAGATCGACTACGTGGCGTTGTCGCTGGCGCGACCGGAGCGCAACCGCTACCGCTATCGCCTGTCCGGCGTCGATGATGGCTGGCAGGACGCCGGCAGCAGCACGCGCGCGTACTACACCAACCTGGCGCCGGGCAGTTACCGCTTTGAAGTGGAGGCGGCCAACGAAGACGGCATCTGGAGCACGGCACCGGCACAGCGCAGCTTCCGCATCGCCCCCACCTTCATGCAGACCGTGTGGTTCAAGCTGTTGTGCGCGGCCACCGTGCTGGCGCTGCTGGTGATGGCCGTACGCATCCGCAGTGGCCAGTTGGCGGCACTGTTCCGCGCGCGGCTGCAGGAGCGCCACGGCGAACGCGAGCGCATCGCCCGCGACCTGCACGACACCCTGCTGCAGGGCAGCCAGGGCCTGATCCTGCGCCTGCACGCGATCAGCCAATCAGCACAGACACCCGAGCCGGTGCGCAGCCAGCTGGAGTCGGCGATGCAACTGGCCGAACGCAATCTGGCCGAGGGCCGCGAGCGGGTCAATGCACTGCGCGACGGCCCCTTCGCCGGTCGCGACCTGGCCTCGGCACTGGCCGATGTGCATGCCGAGTACGCCGGGCACGGTACCAATCCGCTGCGCCTGACCGTGGAAGGCGCACTGCCATCGTTGCAGGCCGACGCCGCCGAGGAAGTGTTCCTGATCGGCCGCGAGGCCATCCGCAATGCCTTGCGTCATGCCCATGCCAGCGCGATCGAAGTGGAGCTGTCCTACGGCACGCGCTGCTTCCTGCTGCATGTGCGCGATGATGGCGTCGGTATTGCCGATGAGAACGCCGCGCATGGCCACTGGGGCCTGCAGGGCATGCGCGAGCGCGCGCAGCGGCTCGGCGCCGAGCTGCAGTTGTGGACCCGCCCCGGGCTGGGCACTGAAGTGGCGCTGGCGGTTCCGGCGCGACGCTTGTATCACCGCCGCGCGCCGCGTTGGCGCTGGCCCTGGAGCAGACCTGAGCATGACTGAGACCCCTTCCCCGATCGGCGTACTGGTGGTGGATGACCATCCGTTGCTGCGTGACGGCCTGGCGGCCTTGTTGGGCGCGCACGCCGACCTGCGCCTGCTGGGCGAAGCCGCCGATGGCGAAGAGGCCATCGCGCGCTACCAGCAGCTGCAGCCGGATGTGGTGTTGATGGACCTGCAGATGCCGCGCCTGGATGGCGTGGAAGCCATCGTGCGGATCCGTGCGATGGATCCACGCGCGCGCATCATCGTGCTGACCACCTACCGCGGTGACGTGCGCGCCGTGCGCGCCCTGCAGGCCGGCGCCAGCGCCTATCTGCTGAAGGACATGCTGCGCCACGAGCTGGTCGATACGATCCGCATGGTGGCGGGCGGTCGCCGCGCGCCGATTCCACCGGCGGTAGCCGCCAGCATCGCCGCACATGTGGTCGAAGACCGGTTGTCCCCGCGCGAGACCGAAGTGCTGCGGCACGTGGCCGGCGGGTTGTCGAACAAGCGCATCGGCGAGCGCATGCAGATTTCCGAGCAGACCGTGAAGGCGCACATGAAGAGCCTGATGGACAAGCTCGGCGTCGGCGACCGCACGCATGCGGTCACCCAGGCACTGCGGCGCGGCATCATCAGCCTGGACGACAGCGGTCACGATTAGGGGGGTGTTCGGCAGGGCTTGCAGCCCTGCACCCACGGCCACATCCATGCGGCTGACACCCCGCACTCCGACACCGCCCTACCTCTGACAGATTCCGATGGCTGTTGGTAGATGTCGACCTTGGTCGACACGGTAGATCCACGCCATGCGTGGATGAACGTTGTCAGATACCGAAGTACATCCGGGGTCAGATCCGTTTTCCTGCGAAAAACGGATCTGACCCCAAAAGCCGTTCCAACAGGCCGCAGGAATCTGTCGAAGGCGGGGTGGGTCCGGTTGCGGGGGTGCAGGGCTGCAAGCCCTGCCAAACAACCTTTACTTCAAACGCAGCAGCAGACTGCTGCCCGCACACACCACCGCCAGCCAGGCCACGCCGTGCCATCCCCACTGCGCCAGCGCCAGGCTGCCCAGCGCGCCACCGGCCGCCATGCCGATGAACATGCCCGTGAACAGCAGCGCATTGAGGCGACTGCGTGCCGGCGGCACCAGGCCGTAGACCAGCGTCTGGTGTGCCACCAGCGCCGACTGGAACCCGAAGTCGAACAGCAGCGCGCTCACCACCAGCAGCGGCAGCAGCGCGGCGGCCGGCAGCCAGGTCTCGGCCAGCAGCAGGCCAAAACCCAGCAGCGCCACCGCGATCGCCAGCCGTGCCACCGCGTGGCACCCCAATCGATCGGCGAAGCGGCCGGCGAACGGCGCGGCCAGCGCACCGGCCGCTCCGGCAATGCCGAATGCACCTGCCGCCGCGCTGCCCAGCCCCAGGCAGGCGTGCAACATCAGCGCCAGGGTCGACCAGAACGCGCTGAAGCCCACGGCCAGCAACGACTGGCTGGCCACCGCGCGGCGCAGCTGCGGCTGCTCACGCCACAACGCCAGCAACGAACCCAGCAGCGCCGGGTAGCGCAACGTAGTGGTCGGTGCGAAACGCGGCAGTGCGCGTGCCATCACCGCACCCATCGCCGCCACCGACAGCGCAGCCAGCACGAACTGGGTACGCCAGCCCCACGCCTCGGCCACCACGCCACTGACCACCCGTGACAGCAGGATGCCGAGCAACAGGCCGGTCATCACCCGGCCGACGATCTGCCCGCGCTGCGCATCCGGCGCCAGCACCGCAGCGGCCGGCACGATGTCCTGCGCCAGCGTGGCCATCAGCCCCACCAGCAGGCTGGCCATCAGCAGGCCCGGCAGGTGCCCGGCCATCGCTGCCGCGCCCAATGCCAGTGCCAGCAGCGCGGACTTCAACAGAATCAGGGTGCGGCGGTCGAAACGGTCACCCAGCGGTGCCAGCAGCAGGATCCCCAGCGCATACCCCAGCTGGGTCAGGGTCGGCACCAGGCCGGCCGCGCGCTCCCCCGCGCCAAGGTCCTGGGCGATCAGGCCCAGCATCGGTTGGCTGTAGTAGAGCGAGGCCACCGAGAAGCCGGCGCCGGCCGCCATCGCCAACACCAGCGGGGTGGACGGGGCGGCTGCGGGCACGGCGGCGACGGACAGCGAGGGGGTAGACATGGGGCAGTCCCGTGGGAGAAGTGGGCGTATCGTGCCTATATTCATCCAACGTCTGTAGTAGGCTGATTCGCATACCATTCATACGCCATACGCATGACAGACCTCGCCACCGGCGCTGATCGCCTGGACCTTCTGCGTACCTTCCTGCGCATCGTCGATGCGGGCAGCCTGTCGGCCGCGGCCGTGCAGCTGGGAACCACCCAGCCCACCGTCAGCCGCCGCCTGCAGGCGCTGGAGCGGCAGCTGGGCCTGCGCCTGCTGCAGCGCTCCACCCACGGCCTGCAGCTGACCGAAGATGGCCTGCGCTGCCAGCGCCATGCGCAACGCGTGGTTGACGAATGGGAGTCGCTGCAGGCCGAACTCCAGGGCGAACCAGAAACGCTGCGCGGACGGCTGCGGGTGATGGTGCCGCACGCGTTCGGTCAGGCGCAGCTGCTGCCGACCATGCTGGCCTTCCTCGCCCGGCATCCACAGCTGAGCCTGGAGTGGATCCTGGAAGATCGCCGCCCGGATTTCATCGCAGAAGGCATCGACTGCGCGGTGCGGGTGGGCCCGGTCGACGAACCGCGCATGGTCGCACTGCCGCTCGCCGAAGTGCCGCGCATCGTCGTGGCAGCGCCCTCGCTGGTGCAGGCCGCCGCGATCAGCACACCAGAACAGGCGCAGTCCCTGCCGTGGATCTCGCTGGTCACCTACTACCGCGAACGCCTGCTGCTGCATGATGCACAGGGGCGTGCGCATACCCTTTCAATCAGCCCACGCCTGCTCAGCGACAACCTGTTCGTAGTGCAGCAGGCCGCGCGCGCCGGCTTGGGCGCGGCCGTGGTCTCGGCCTGGCTGGTCGCCGAGGACCTGGCACAAGGGCGCCTGGTGCAGCTGCTGCCGGACTGGCAGGCGCCGGCACTGCCGGTACACGTCGTGTTTCCTGCCGCGCGCCAGCAGCCGCCACGGCTGCGCGCCTTCATCAATGCGATGAAGGCCGCACTGCCACAGCTGCACGGAATGCGGCCGGCACCGCATTAGCGCCCGCTCACAACGCCTCGGCCAGGAACGCCAGCACGGCCGGGCCCACTTCACGGTCGGCGCGCGCATGGCCTTCGGCGGTGCCCCCGACTTCAATGAACGGACCCACGTCATGGCGATGGGAGCTCGGCTGCAGAATCGGTGTGATCAGATGCCCCGCATCGGGGTAGTAGAGGAACCGGTCGCGATCACCTCGCCCTGCTTCGGCCAACCGACGCTGGGCAACGGCCATCATCACGCCGGAGTCGCCCAGGCGGTCATCGCCGCCTCCCACCCACAATGTCCGTGCGGCGATCGTTTCGATCGGCAGCATCGCCGCCTGCAATGCCGGCGCCCACTGCGGCCCCGGCCGTCCCCAATCCACATCCTCCCGATACGGCAGCCACGCCAGCGGTTTGCCCTGCCAACTCAGGGGTGAGCGATCCACGGCCCTGAAATCGGCCGGGGCAACGTCGCGGGCAATGCCACGGAAAGGGGCCGGACTGCCAACCCAGGACACCGCCGCGCGCAGCGTGGGCAGATGGACGGCGGTGGCCATGGTTGCGATCCCGCCCCAGGAACCACCCAGCAGACCGACCCGCTGCGGATCCACGCCAGGCTGCCGCTGAAGCCAGTGCACCGCATCACCGATGGTCTCCAGCGGCACGTCAATCAGATCCTTGGGCACACCGGGCCCGCGATACCACGCAATCGACACGGCGATGTAGCCGTTGCTGGCCAACCAGGCAGCGTACTGGTCGCCGCCCTCGAAGCCGCCTTCCGCGCCACCCAGCGTCACCAGCGCCGGCCCTCGTGTCCGGGCGGGCCTGTCCGCTGGCAGGTACAGATGCGCCTCGCGCCCGCCGATATCAACCCGTTGCACCCGCACCCCAGGCAGCATCAGGTGACGCTGCAGGGTCTGCCGTGCAACGACCGAACCAGCCTGCTCCACTTCCAGTTCGAACGTCTGCGGCAGGAAGCCCATGCCATCGGCCGCGCGTTGCCAATGCAGCGGCATTGCACTGGCGCGCCCCTGCTGCGGCTGCATCGACCAGATCAGTCCGCCCGCATCGATGCCCCGGTAGCTTCCCTGCTCCGATCCGCTGCCGGTGGTATCAACCTGGCCACGCAGATCGGCACGCAGCACGGCCTCTGACTGCCAGCGCTGGCCCCGGCTGTCCTGCATCGACAGGCGCAGGCGCACCGTCTCGGCAACGGCAAGGCCCTCGACCTTGATCACCGGAATACGATCAGCACGCCCGTGCTGGTCATCAACCTCAACGCGGACATCGGCCATCGCCGGGATCGCCAGCGCACACAGCAACCATCCCCACCCCGCTCGTTTCCGCATGTCCTGCCCTCTTCCGCAAAAGGGAGAGCGTGCCCGGAGGGAGCGGCATCTACCGCAGGAACCGGCGTCGATGGTGCCAACCGTGCCACGGCTGGCCTCAACCGTGTTTCAGCCGCGCGTCCAGGGCGGAGGCCAAGGCGGTGCGATAGCTGCGACTGACCGGCACCTGCACGCCCCCGGCCAGCTCAAGCAGCGCATCGCCGTTGTGACGCTCGACCACGCCCTGCACGCGCAACGGGTTGACCAGCACCGAGCGATGCACGCGCAGCAGGCCGCCCGGCGCCAGGCGCTCGGCCAACCGCGCGATCGTCTCGCGCAGCAGATGCAGGCGCTGCCCGACGTGGACGCACGCATAGTGCCCGGCCATGTCGATGTAGTCGATCTGCGCCAACGGTACGTACTGCGTTCCACCCACGGCCGGCACGGCCAGAACCTGCGCATTGGCCTGCTCATCGTCGAGCAGCCCGGCCAGGCGACGCACCCGCATGATCGCTTCCTGGAGTCGTGGCAGCGCAACCGGCTTGAGCAGATAGTCGGCCACCCCCAGCTCGAAGGCCTGCAGCGCATGCTGTGGCAGCGCCGTCACGAATATGGTGTGCGCGGCCAGCGCAGGCTGCTGCGCCGGCAGTTCCCAGCCGCGGCCATCGGGCAGTACCAGATCCAGCAGCAACAGATCGAAGCGTCGCCCCAGCAGCCGCTGTCGCGCCTGGTCCAGGCTGGCCGCTTCAGCATCGACCCTGACCTGCGGAATGTGCGCCAGCAACTCACGCAGGCGGTGACGCGCCAATGCCACGTCATCCACCAGCAGCACGCTCAACGGGCGCATCATGCCGCTTGTCCCGGCAGGAACAGGCAGACCCTGTAGCCGCTGCCGCTGTGGCCGGCCTGCAGATGGCCACCGATCATCGTCAACCGGCGCTGCAGTGTGGCCAGGCCACTGCCGAGGCCTACGTTGCGCGCAGCACGCAGGCAGGGATTGAACACGGCCACCTCCAGCACGCTGCCCTGTACCTCCGCTGTCAGTTCGATCTGCAGCAGCGGGTCCCCCGCCTGCCAGCCACTGTGCAGCACCGCGTTCTCGATCAGCGGCTGCAGCAGCAGCCCCGGCACGGGCCAGTGCAGGGCCTCGGCGCTGGCCTGCAGGTGCAGATGCAACGCCTCGTCATGCAACAGCGACTGCAGGGCCACGTAATCCTGTGCAGCGCCCAGCTCATCTGCCAGCGGACGTTGCGCCGGGCATTGCAGGGTGTCGCGCAGCAACGAGGACAGCTGCACCAGGGCCGCGTCTGCCGCCAGTGGACGCAGCAGCGCCAGGCCACCGATGGCATTGAGTGCGTTGAACAGGAAATGGTGCTGGAGGTGCTGCCGCAGGGCGACTTCGCGGGCCAGCCGCAGGGCCTGCGATTGCGCGTTCAGCCGCTGCAACCAGGCCAGGCCGTGACCGGTACCGGCCACTGCGATGAAGGTGGGAAAGGCAAACAACGTGGTGATGCCGATTGCTCGGGCCACCTGGCGCGACGACGGCAGCGGCTGCGCCTGCCACAGCTGCAGCAGCAGATGGCCCAGCCCCCAGCCCAGCGCAGTCAATGCCGGTGTCAGCAACAGGCCCAGCAACAACCAGCCGATCAGAGAGCGCCGCCCCGGCAAGGGCCAGCGCCGGCAGGCCGCCCACAGCGCTGGCGTCGCCAGCATCCAGGGCAGCTCGGCACCGACGATGAACAGCGCCGCTGGCACCAGGCCACCCGGTTGCTGACTCAGGTGCACCGCCGGCACTGCGGTGGCGATCAGCAGCGCCCACAACCCCAGCATGACCACGCGTGGGCGCGGTAACGACAACGGTGCTTCGGGGGCAGGCAACACACAGGCGGGGGCAACGGACATGCACAGCGTCGAACGGGAACCAGCCACCATGCTAGGCGCCCGCGCCCGATCCTTCCCGTGCCGGAAGCAAGGGCGTCAATCGATGAAGGGGTCGGATCCCTTTCCGAAGGAAAGGGATCCGACCCCGGGGCCTTCAGTTGGCCTTGGCAGCCTCAACATTCCAGGCGGCCACCTTGGCCTTGGTATCGGCCAGCATCTTGTCCAGCGCCGCACGGTCATAGACGTTGCCGCGCAGAATCACGCTGTCGATCTTTTCGGTGGCGGCGATGTCCTGCAGCGGATTGGCGGCCAGCAGCACCAGGTCGGCCGCCTTGCCCTGCGCGATGCCGCCGTAGCGATCCATCTGGCCGAACCAGGCCGGGCCGGAACGGGTTGCCGCCGACAATGCCTGCGGTGCGCTCAGGCCCTCCTTCACGAACAGCTGCAGTTCCTGGTGCAGAGCGATGCCCGGGAAATTGTACGAGTTGAGGAAGCCGGCATCGGTGCCGGCGATGATCGTCACACCGGCCTCCTGCAGCAGCGGCAGCACCGCCGCCACCTGGTGGTACTGCGCGTGCCGGGCTTCGATCTGTGCCGGCGTGGCCTTGGCCGCGCGGTCCACGCGCCATTGGTAGGTCGCGCGCAGGCCCGGGCCGATGTAGGCCAGGTACGGATCGTCGGCATGGTCATCCTGGTCGAGGAAGTCCAGGATGCGGCCACCGTTGAGCGTGGGCGTGACGAACACACCGCGCTTGGCGAAATCACGATAGGCGTGCATCGCGGTGTCGCGGTCGAAACTGGCGTCGAGCCGGCGGTTGGCTTCAGCACGGTCGATGCGGCCGGCAGCGAAGTCGGCGGCGATCTGCGCCTCGTCCTTGCTGCCGGCCTTGAACGCATAATCCAGGTGCTCGATCGAGGCCAGGCCGGCGTCGACCGCCTGCTCCACGGTCAGTGCCATCGGAATATGGCCCGAGGCCTTGAAACCCGCCTTGCGCGCGGCACTGGCCGAGTACAGGAACAGCTCCGGCTTCAGCGTGCTGTCGGTGATCTTCACGAAATCGACCTTGTCGCGCTGCAGGCGGGTGATGGCCTTGTCCACATCGCCCTCGCTGCCCACTTCGATGGTGCCCTTCCAGACCGGCTTGATGCCCTCGATCTTCGCACCCGAGCTGAGCAGGCGCGGGCCGAACAGGGTGCCCCTGGCGATCTCGCCACGCCACTGCAGCACCTGCTCGGGCAGGTCGCCGGAGCAGTCACGGACGGTGGTGATGCCATGGGCGATGTACAGCGGCAGCAACGCCTTGTTCTCTTCGATCAACGCCGGGCCACCGCCGAAGTGCACGTGCATGTCCCACAGGCCGGGAATCAGGTACTTGCCCTGCGCATCGATCTGCCGGGTGGTCTTCCACTGGGTAAGCAGCTGCGCGTCCGGGCCGACCGCGACGATGTCCTCGCCACGGATCACCACGCTCTGCCCCGCCAGGCTGCGGGCGTGCTCGACATCGACCACGGTGGCATTGCGGATCAGCAGGTCGGCGCGCTCGGCCGCTGCGGCCGACAGCGGTGCAACGGCAAGAAGAATGGCGAAGGACAGCGGACGGGAACGGAACATGGACAGCATCCTGGTGGGCACGCGCAGCGTGCGGGGTGGAAGGGGTCGGGCTTCAGCGTGCCGCGCCGTGCTGGCGCAGCAGGGTTTCAATCTGCGAGTAGCCACGCTGACGCGCGTGGGCCAATGGGGTCACGCCATCGCCATCGGCCAGCTCGGGGTCGGCGCCGGCGTCCAGCAGCAGCTGCACGATCTGCACATGACGCGGCCCGCCATCGCCCAGCAGGATCGCTTCCAGCAGTGCGGTCCAGTGCAGGCGGTTGACGTGATCTACCGCCACGCCTGCGCGCAGCAACGTGCGCACGGTGGCGACGTGGCCGCGCTCGGCGGCCGGAATCAGCGCGGTGCCGCCATAGCGGTTGGTGCTGCGCAGGTCGGCGCCGTGCGCCAGGGTCATCGCCAGGATCTCATCGAGGCCACGCGCGCCGGCATACAGGTAGGCGCTGTCCTGCAACGCGTCCTTGGCATTGACGTCGGCCCCGGCCTCGATCAGTTCGCGCGCGGCATCCACGTTGTTGCCATGGGTGGCCAGCAGCAGTGCGGTGCGCCCCTGCCCGTCGCGGGCCTCCAGATCAGCGCCCTGCGCGATCGCCTCGCGCACGGCCTCGGCATCGCCGCGGCTGGCGGCATCGCGCAGATGGCCATCGGCCTCGGCCCTGGAGGTGGCGGTGCAGGCGGGAGTCACCAGCGCCAGCAGGCACACCAGCAGCACGCGCGGCAACGGCGCCAGCCAGGCAGGGCAACGATGAAAGCGCATGTCGGTGTCTCCTCCTGTCCGGTACCGCGCGGCGCGCGCGATGGCCGGGCATTGCCGGTCGTTGTCCCGCATGGTAGAAGTCGCCCCGGGTATCCAGAAGTGAAATGTTCAAATGCCAGACAGTGCCAAATCGAATAGAACCCTGTTCGAGCTGGACCTGCTGCGGGCACTGGTGATGGTGGCCGACTGCGGCAGCTTCACCACAGCCGCCACGCGCCTGCATTCGACCCAGTCCACGGTCAGCCAGAAGGTGCGGCGGTTGGAGGAACTGGCCGGGCATCGCCTGCTCGAACGCGGCCACCGCGACGTGCACCCGACCGACGCCGGCCACACCCTGCTCGGCTACGCGCGGCGCATGCTCGACCTGAACGAGGAAATGGCCCAGGCGCTGGCCGGCGCCACCGTGGAAACCGCCGTCCGCATCGGCGTGCCGGAGGACTTCGTCAACGCGCAGACCACGCGGATGCTGGCGGCCTTCAGCCGCCGCCACCCGCAGGTCAAGCTGGAAATCAGCAGCGGCCTCAGCCGCGACCTGGCCCACGGCTTCGACCATGGCGAACTGGACCTGGTGCTGGTCAAGCAGCGCCGCAACAGCCGCCAGGCCGTGCATTGCCGGCGCGAGCCGATGCACTGGATCGACAGCCTGCGCAGCAGCTGCCTGCTGCAGGACCCGCTGCCGCTGGTCACCTTCCCGCCGCGCGGGCTGTACCGCGACGAGATGATCCACGCGGTGGAAGCGCTGGGCCTGCGCTGGCGCATCGCCTTCACCAGCTCCTCGCTCAGCGGCATCCAGGGCGCGGTGGCCGATGGCATCGGCATCAGCCTGTTGCCGCGCCGCGCAGTCAGCCGCGAGCACCGCATCATCGATGGAGAACGCGACCTGCCGGTGATCGACAACTACGAGATCGGCCTGCTGCATCGCGCCGACGCCGACGACGCGGTGCGTGCCCTGGCCAGCGAGCTGTGGCGCCAGGTGCAGCGCGAACCGGATTGATCGCGATAGATCCACGCCATGCGTGGATGCGGCCACCCCGCGACCATGCGCATCCACGCATGGCGTGGAGCTACTGCCAGCGGCCGTCGACCACCACGCGGCGTTCCACCGGCACCCCTGCCACCGCCGCTGGACCATGATCGGCGCGTACCGCCACGAAGGTCGCCGGCAGGCCCTCGGCCACGCCATGCTGTGGCAGCCCGATCACCTGCGCGGCATGGGTGCTGACCATGTCCAGCGCCAGCATCAGGTCGGTGTCGGTGTAGAACCCGGAGCGGTAACCGAGCAGCATCGCCCGCTGCAGCAGATCGCCATTGCCATACGGCCACCAGCAGTCGCGGATGTTGTCGTTGCCGGCGAACACGCGCACGCCGGCGTCATGCAGCGCGCGCAGCGGAGGGAACGGATGGTCACCCGGTGCATTGCTCATGATCGCGACGCCGGCCGAGGCCAGTGCCTCGCCCACCTGCAGCGCGCGCGCCAACGGCACCTCGCCGAGTGCGTACGCATGGCTGACCGCCACACGCCCCTGCAGGCCGGCGGCACGGGTACGCGCGGCGATGCGCAGCAGTTGGGCCAGTCCGGTCTCACCTGGCTCATGCAGATGGATGTCCAGCTGCACCCCATAGCGCTCGGCCAGCCCGAACAGCAGTGCCAGCTGGCCTTCGGCGTCGCCGTCCAGCGTGGTCGGGTCGATGCCACCGAGCACTTCCACGCCCGCCGCCAGCGCCTGTTCCAGTACCGCCGCCGTACCCGCACGGGACATCACCCCGGCCTGCGGGAACGCCACCAGCTGGATCCGCATGATGTCGGCGCAGCGCAGTGCCGCCTCGCGCACCGCCTGCAGATGGTCCAGGCCGGTGCTGCCATCGACATCGACGTGGCAGCGCATGGCCACCGTGCCGAAGCCGCTGCACTGGCGGATCAGGGCTTCGGCGCGATCGGCCATCGGTGCGGCGGTGGCCAGTGCAGCCTTTTCCACCGCCAGCCGCTCGCGCAGCGTGTTGACCGGTTGATGCGAATGCCAACGGTCACCGACAAAGCTCTTGTCCAGGTGGATATGGCCATCGACCAGCCCGGGCAGGACGCTGAAGCCGGTCAGATCGACGCATTCCGCACCTTCGGAGGCGCGCGCCGCACCATTGAGATCGCGGATGCGGCCATCACGGATATGGAAATGCAGCGGTGCGCCATCGCGGTCGACGGCTCCGTGGACGAACTGCAGGGTCATCGGGAACTCCCGGGAAAGCCAAGGCAATGGCCGTTATCGTGCGCGCCACGGCGGCCATCGGCCAACGAAATATATGGATGCCACGCATTCGAAGGAACACTGAATGCTTCCGCCGCCGCCGATCGCAGCTACGCCCCGGACACCGCTGAACGGGTACCATAGGCGCCTGTTTCCGCTGTGATGCCGCATGGGCCCGTCCGACCGCCACGATCGTCTCCGCCGCTGGCAGGCCGCGTCGCTGCTCGCTGCTGCCCCGATCGCCAGCCTGTCCGCCACCGATGCTGCGGCCACGGCACCGCTGCAGGCGCCGCCGGGCCAACAGCGCATCGCGCCGGCCGCGCTGGTCGAGCGGCTGCACCAACGCGTGCTGTCCGGGCAGAGTGCAACGGCCACTCTGGAGCACTGGTGCGCCGAACACGGCCTGGCCGAGCAGGCACGCGTGCGCGCGGTGCGGGTGCATGGCCAGGACAAGCCGGCCCCGGCCGATGTCCTGCAGGCACTGGGCGCAACGCAGCCGGATATGCCCTTGCGCTACCGCCGCGTGCAGCTGGTGTGCGGCAGCCGCGTGCTGTCCGAGGCCGACAACTGGTACCTGCCCGGTCACCTCAGCCCGGCCATGAACCAGGTGCTGGACAGCACCGACGAACCGTTCGGCCGCGTGGTCGGCCCGCTGGGCTTCCAGCGCCAGACCCTCACCGACCAGACCTTCTGGCCACCGCGCGGTGAGGGCGACCACGGCGTCATCCTGGAAGTGCGCGCCCTGTTGCGCGACCGCCAGCAGCAGCCCTTCAGTTACGTCATCGAGTCGTATCTGGTGCAGGCGCTGCCGTAACGCGCCGCTACTGACCCGTGATTGCGTTGGCGGCCGGGTCCACCGAAAACACGAAACGCCCGCCGTGCTGGTCCCTGCCCCACGTCATCGGCGCCGTGGTCAGGCTGTAGACCGGGCTCGCCTTGTCCAGGCCGAACGCCTCGGACCAGGCGCTGAAATCCTCCCCGGTACGGCTGCGGATCTCGCCGACGCACAGGCTGTAGCCGCAGGCAAAGGACACCAGCGTGCCGTCCCTGCCGATGAGGCGGGTCGCAGCGTCCTTGTAGAGACCCGTCAGGTCCTGCACTTCCGGGCGGCTGGACGCATCGCGCTCGAACTGGCCGATTGCCTGTGCAAACGCCTTGTCCGAAACCAACACCGCCTCGCTCTTCTGCGCAGACACCCCGCCATCGGCCATCAGCAGGCGCTCACCCTCGAGGAAGTGACCCTCCACGTTCGCGGGCCCGTGGGCAGCCGTCGCGCCCGCCGTTGCCGTTGCCGATGCCGCGCGCGGCGATCCAGCATCGCTGGCTGCGACGGACCGGGATCGCACCGCCGCCGCATCGACCACCTCCGTCGCCTCGTCCACGCTGCCCGCCTGGCTGCCGCTGCAGCCGGCCAGGACCACCACTGCCATCACACTCCACACCCTGACATCCATGCGCCTGCTCCTCCGTGTAGCGCAACAGCATGCCACGCTCGTTTTCGCCAGGCCGGTGCAACGCACAAAGAAAAGCCCGGCAATGCCGGGCCTTTCGCTTGCCACCGGATCAGCGGAACCGGTAGTCCAGCTGCACCCAGTACTGGCGGCCGTACGGGTCGTAATTGCCGACCGGATAGAACGGCCAACCACCGCCATTCCTGTCCGCCGGCGGGCGGCTGTCGCGCAGGTTGTTGACGATCACGCCCAGCGACAGGTTCTCGCCAAACTGGCGGAACACGCTGGCGTTGTAGGTCATGTACGGCGCGATGCGGCCACTGCCATCACTCTTGGGCAACGAGCCGAAGCGATTGCCGTACAGGGTGGTGGTCCAGTCACCCTGGCTCCAGGTGATGCTGCCATTGGCTTTGCTGCGCCACTGCCAGTTGTCGAGCGAGTTGCGGATGTCACGCTCGGGGTCATCGGCAAACTGCCTGTAGGTGTGGTCCAGCACCACCGTATAGGCCAGACGCGTGGTGAAGCGCCCATAGCGACCTGCGTCGAAGCGCCAGTTGCCCTTCAGGTCCAGGCCGCGCACCGATTCGGATGCCGCGTTGATCGGGTTGATCAGCACGCGGGTCACCTGGTCCGGCTGCACCGTCGCGTTGGACGGATTGCGGATCACCCGTGACAGCGCGTCCTGGCACAGCGGCGAACCGAGGTCACGCGTCTCGCCGCCCAGCGTGCGGCCCAGCCGGCAATCGGCCTCGTCACGCAGGATGCGGCTGGTATCGAGGCTGGTCACCTCGTTGTCGATGCGGATGTCGTAGTAGTCAGCACTGAAATCCAGCCCGGCCAACGGCGACCAGACCACGCCGAACCCATAGGACTTGGCGGTCTCCGGCTGCAACTGCGGATTGGCGCGGTTGCTGTAGTCGATCGACAGGCCGTTGTAGTCGCAGTTGTCATACGACTGGCCGGCGGTACGGCAGCGCCAGTAGTCGGTCATGCCCGGGTTGTAGCCGCGGGTCTCGGTGGCGAACACGTAGTTCATGTCCGGCGCACGGAAACTGGTGGCGGCCGAACCGCGGATCAGCAGGCTTTCCACCGGGCGGAACTCGACGCCGACGCTCCAGGTCGCCTTGCCGATGTGTTCGCCGCCTGCCCGGTACTGGTCATAGCGACCGGCCACGGTGGTGGTCAGCGACTGCAGCAACGGCAGTTGCAGTTCAACGCCCGCCGCGTAGCGATCGCGCTCACCACCGGCGCCGATGCCGGCGCTGGTGTTCCAGAACTCGCCGGTGCCCAGGCGCGGGTCCGGGCGGTTGCGGTAGCCCTGGCTGCCGGCCTCGACCACCGCCGCCAGCGCGGCGTCACCACCGGGCAGCGCGAACAGGCGGCCGTTGATGCTGGCACTGAAGGTCTGCAGCCACGCCGCATTGCGGCTCTCCTGATAACCGGACAAGCCTTGGTATTCGTCCGGGGTCAAGGGTTGGAACAGGCGCGCCGGATCCGGCGCATAGACCTCCACGCCGTTGCGCACGCCCAGCCTGGGGCCGAGCAGGTACTCGTTGATGCCGGCCAGCAGCACCGGGCGACGGGTACGGTTCTCGTAGCGCGAGCGGCTGTAGACCGCCTCGTAGTCCCAGCCACTGTCGCCGAACTGGCCACGTGCGCCGACGTTGAACGACCACGAATTTTCCAGGAAGCGATTGGCATTGCGCGGCAGACCGCCGATCTCCTCCGGTGCGAAACGGCGGTACCAGCTTTCCAGGTTGCCGGTGGTCTGGTTGTAGAAGTAATTGCGTGCCGAGGTCCAGGTGGGCGCGCGCGTATTGTTGTAGATCTGCGCACTGCCCACGGCCAGATCGGCGAACAGATCGGTGCGCTCATCCAGGTGGAAGGTCAGCAGGCCGTAGCCATTGAGATTGCGCTTCTGGGTCTGCACGGTCCAATAGCTGGCGGCCGCTTCATTGCTGCCGCAGTACGCGCCCTGGCGTGGGTTGTTGGCACGGAACACGCTGCCGCCATAGATGGCCGAGGCAGCGTCGCACCCGTTCACGCCCGGATCGATGTTGCGCCCGGTGGCGGCATTGCGGCGATAGGCGATCGCAGTGGCCTGCGGCGCTTTGCCGGTGGGGTCATCGTCGAGCGAGTCCATGAAGTCGCGCTGATGCGCATGGATCGCCTTGCGCACATCGAACTCGAAGCCGAACACGCCTTCCCAGCGCTCGCCGGAACCGCCGCCAACCACCTGCACGCGCTGGTTGTCGCCGCCGCCGCGCTGGGTACCGCCGGCACGCGCGTTGATCTCCACACCGTCGAAGCGGTCCTTGAGGATGATGTTGACCACGCCGGCGATGGCGTCGGAGCCGTACACCGCCGACGCACCGGCGGCCAGCACCTCGATGCGCTCGATCAGCGCGCTGGGAATGTTGGCCAGGTTGACCACGTTCACCGAGCCTTCGTAGGCCAGCGGGTAGTCGGACTGGCGGCGACCGTTGACCAGCACCAGTGTGCGGTTGGGCCCCAGGCCGCGAAGGTTGATGGTGTTGGCGGCCGGCGTGAAGGTATTGCCGAAGTCCTCGCCCTGCACGTTGCCGGTGTTCTCGGTCAACGCACTGAGCGCATCGAAGGCATTGCGGTAGCCCTGCGCGTCAATCTGCTCGCGGCTGATCACCGTTACCGGCGACGGTCCTTCGACGCTGGCGCGCGGAATACGCGAGCCGGTGACCTTTACTTCCTGCAATGAGGTGGGTGCGCTTTCCTGCGCGAGGGCCGGCAGCGAGACCAGCATCAGGGACGACAGCGCGAGCACCAGCGGACGCGGGCGCAGCGCCTTGGGAGAGGCGGACATGGGCTTCCTGGGGACGATGGGGTGGTACGGGAGGACAGCCACCGGTGCGGCGCATAACGATCCCGTAACGAAAGTGTCCTGAATGGGCAGTTTCAGTGGAAATGATCAGCCCTGATGGGCTTATGCCTGAACCGAATCAGACCTGACGACCCTGCCAAGCGGCTTTTGCAACGAATTGAATGGTGCCGTGGCGGGCGTCCTCGCATCGTGCGGGGCATGAACAACAGTGCCCAACCTTCCTGCCTCCCGCCCCTGCACCCGGTCCGGCGCCGCCACCTGCTGCACCTGCAGGCCGCACCGGTGACCCTGCGTTCCTTCCTGCGCACCGACCTGCCCCGCTGGCGCATCTTCGATGACAGCCGGCGGCGTGGCCACGCGCATGTGCCTGGCGTCGATGAAGAAGCCCGCTTCCTGGCGGGCATGCACCGCTCAAGCCTGGAGTACGACCACGATCAGCTGCAGCTGGGTGTGTTCGACGACGTGCACGGCACCCTGCTGGACCAGGTGCACGTGCGCCTGCAGTCCGCGTATGCGCGTTGCGCGGAAATCCAGTCACTGCAGCATCGGCACGCCTATCCGCAGGCGGCACTGCAGGCTCTGTGCACGTTCCTGTTCGAGAACGTCGGCCTGCATCGCATCTACGTGCTGCTGCCGCCGTCATGCACCTCGCCGTTCGCCGACGCCCTGCGTGCCACCGGCTTCGAATGCGAAGGCGTGCTGCGCGATCAGCACCTGGACGCCGCAGGCTGGCAGGATCGCCAGCTGCTGGCATTGACCGCGCCCGGATGGCGCAATCGCCAGCAGGCGATCCGTTAGCGCACCCGCTCCAGCGCCTGCCCTGCGCCGGTTACGGCGGCGCAGGCGTGGTCCTGCAGTTCCTCGCCACTGGCGTCATTGCCGCTGGCGGCGTCCACCCGCGTGGCCAGCAGGATGAAGCCCGGCCCGCCCTGTACGTCATCACGTCCAGCCACGACCAGACTCCATTGGCCAACATCGGCTACCCCGCTGAGATCGTAGGCCAGCAGATTCAGCGGGTTGGCGGTCAGCGCATCGCCCGGCAGCAGCCGGGCCTGGTAGCGGTGGCCGCGCAACGGCGTGGCCAAGGGCGCCCAGCTCTGGCCCAGGGTGCCGGCCTGCGCATCCAGAGCCTGCAGCACGTCGGCGCGCAGGCAGTCGACATGGATGTGCAGCTGGTGCTGCGAACGGCCATGCGGCGAGTTCAGCGCCAGGCTGGCCACCGCACGCGGCAGCGGCCGCCCCAGCGCCTGTTCGGTATGGCTGCGCGCCTGCCAGGCCGCGGCGAAGTAGTTCGGCGCGCCGCGCTGGTACAGGCGGCGGTTCTCGATCCCGCTGACCTTGTCCAGCGGCATCAGCAGGAACTGGTAGTCGCCATGCGCGTCCTTGACCAGCACGTCACGACGGTCGGCCGCGCTCTCCACCCGCAGGCAGTCACCGCGCGGGCCCTCGGCGCCCCGGCAGTCCCGTTCGATCAGTCGCCACAGCGCGTCGGAATGGGCCGGCGGCGGGGGCGCACTGGCACAGCCGGCCAGCACCGGCAGGGACAAGGACAACAGCAACGGCAGACGGGGCACGGCACTCACATCGATGGCTCGGCCCACGGCCGCGGCGCGTAGTGTAGCCCGCCCTCTCAGCCAGGCACCGCCTCGGTGGCTTCGGCCTTCTCCTCCACCTTGCCCGGCGTGTACTTGGTGGCACCGAAGTACAGCACCCGCCACTGGCTCAGGTTGCCGATGAACCAGTGCGCCACCGAGTCGTGGCCGTAGCCGTCGAAGAAGGCCTCCACCTCCGGCGGCAACAGCGTGGTGTTGTCCCACGACTCCAGGGTCACCCGCTCGGCCATCGTCAGCGTCGCGCCCCGCTCGCGGCGGCGGCGCAGGCTGACGATCTTGCCCAGCATCGTGTCGTTTTCCTTCTCCAGGCCGCGGCGCTGCTTGCGCACCGCCGACAGCTCATCGTCCCGCGCCTTCAGTTCGTCGGATACCCGGTTCCATTCGGCCGTCTTGTCCGCATTGCCCTGGCCGGCCAGATGCAGGTTGTCATTGCCCCACGGCGAAGGCAGCTGCGACTGGCGACGGCGCAGGGTCCGCACCTGCTCGCGCAGCGCGTCCTCGCGCGCCGCCAGCCGCTGCATCGATGGCAGCTTGTCACCGCGCGCCACGCGTACCCGCAGCCATCGGTACAGCAGCTCCATGTGCGAGGCCTGCACGTCCTCCATGCGCCCGCGCTTGACCCGCACCGCCTGCAGATAGGCGTTGAACACCGCCTGCAGCTCCGGATCCTGCTTGTCGAACTCGGCCTTGACGTGATCTTCCAGAAGGCTGATCGGGTTGAGCAGCACGCCACCGGCCTGCGCCATGTCGTACATCTCGTTGAGGGCAAAGCGCGCGATGCTGTTCTGGCGCCCCTGGTGTTGCGGGTCATAGCCGCCGCCCACATCCGAGTGCACGCCCGGGAACCAGATTTCCACCGTGTTGGCGGGGTAGAGCGCGTGCTCCCGCGTTGAATCCAGCGGGAACTGGCCACGCAGCTCATGGGCGGCGGTCATGTGCACCGACTGCTCCACGATTTCCGGAACCACCATGCCTTCGGCCCATCCGGTATGCCCATTGCGGTAGTTCACCGCGGCGGCGGCCAGGTTCGGCCACACCGAGCACACCGTATCGAACACGCCCATGAAACCGATCCGCAGCGGAATGCGCTCGCGGTACAGCCAGGTGCCATCGGCCTGGCGCCGGCAGCGCGCGGCCAGGTCGCGGGCGAACGCGCGTGCCGATGCCGCCCCGCGCGAAAAGCCCAGCACCGACACGCTGACCACCAGGATACGCATCGGCTCGGGCTGGGTATCGATCAGCTCGTCCAGCGCCTGCAGCGCGAAGTCGATGCGCTCGCCACCGCCCTTGCCGATCGACAGCCCGAGCAGGCCGCCGCTGTCGCCGACTTCCGGGCAGGGCGTGCCGACGCCGGCCAGATACTGGCGTTTGCTGTTGCGACGATCCTTTACATGCGCGTCGTAGAGCCGGGCGATGTTGGAAAGCGCCCGCTCCCCCACATCCTTGGCCAGCTCCTCTTCGCGATTGTTTCCCGTGCCGTCGAAGAACACGCTCAGATGCAGACTCTGGGTGCAGCCAGTGGTGGCCGTTTCCTTGTCGGGCACCGTGCCGCACATCGCCTCCTGGCGGCGGCGACGCTCGGCATCACTCAACGGACGCGTTCCGCGCGCCAGCCGCGCCGTGCGCGCCGTGCCCTCTGCCTGCGCGATCGGATCGGGGGTACCGGGTTCGAGATCCACCTGCCCCGGAATCGCGGTCGGATCAGTACTGGTCATGGTCCTTGTGCTCCTTCGGCACCGGCATGCGTCGCACATCCCATTTGTTCACGCCCTTGTCCAGCAGCTCCGCCTCGACATGGCCGTCGGCGTAGAAATGCAGCAGCAAGGTCGCCGGGTTGGGCGGATACGGCGTCTTCAGCGGCACCACCGCCTCGCGCGGCACGCGGTGCCCTTCGCTCAGGTAGCGGTTGGTGGCCAAATCGTAGCGGTTGGCCTCGATCCAACGCACCCGAACGCTGTCCGGCCCCTTGCCGCGCGGCGCACGCGGCCCCATCCCGGAGCCGCCATTGGTGTAGCCGTCCAAGCCGCCCAGAAACTGCCCATCGACGCGCACATCGGCCAGGTAATACGGGCTGTAGTTGAACGCGAACAACGACATGATCGGCGTCTTGCCGCGCGCCATCGCCCGGCTGCAGCCGACACCCACCAACAGCAGCGCGATCACCGCCAGCGCGCTCCACCACAGATACTTGTTGCTCATCATCGCGATCTCGCTCCGTTCAATCCCAGCTTTCTTCGAGAGGCCAGACTTCATCGCCGATATCGGCCGCACTGCGCCGGCCACTGGCGAAATCCTGCAGGCGCAGCTGCCAGGCCGGATCCTCGCCGAGATCGATGCCGGCCAGCAGCGCCCAGGTCGCCACCATCACCACACGGCGGCTGTCGTCAATGCCGGCCGCCGCGGCCGTCGCCACCACGCGCCGGAAGAAGGTGTACCAGCGCGCGCGTGGCAGGCGCGCCAACAGCTCGGGGTCGGTCAGCTGGAAATGGTCGATCAGGGTATAGGGGTAGCTGGCGTCGATCAGCGCACGCCGCTGCAGCGCCTCCAGCACCCACGGCGGGTCATGCGGATCCGGCACGACATCGGCCAGTTCCAGCCGCGCCCATTGCAGGTCATGGCGTAGATACCACCAGCATTCGCCCAGGGCCAGGAAGGCACGGCACTGCGCCTCATCCAGCACCTGCACCCACCAGGGCAGTACACGCGCATCGAAGAAGCGTGCCAGGAACTCCTTGCCATTGGGGTAGCAGGCATCCAGGCGCCGTTGCAGGCGCTGCTGCAGCGCCTCACCGGTCAATGTGGTTTCGATCACGCTGAGCAGGCCCGGCGAACGCGCCTGCGCCGCTGCCCGCTGCAGGAAGCGGTCGATGTCGATGTCTGCCGGCAGCCGCGCCAGGAACACGCTGGCATCATCGGTGCCGTCGGCCAGCAGGCCGTCAAACAATCGTATCGGTGCCCACGGCAGCGCACGCAGCAGCTGCAACGGCTGATCGCACTGCGCGCCATCGAGCAGCACGAAACGCTGCGCGTCCGCGTCCAGTGGCGGCAGCGCAAGTGGAGGAAAATGCCAGTCCCTGCGCATGCTCAGCCTCCCTTCGGGGTCAGCGGTGAGGCTCGCTGCGCCGCCAGCAGCAGGCACTCCTTGCACACCGACTGCGGGAACACCGGCAGCGGGTAGCGACCGCCGCCGCCGGGAAGGAACGACTTGCGCCCGGCGTGCACGGTGATGCGCCCCGGCGCATTGAAGACGATGTTGCCTGCACTGAGGGTGACGCTGGCGCCGCCCGCGGTGGAGATCTGCAGCGTGCGCCCGGCGCCAAGTTCGACAGCGGCCTGTGCACTGGCCGCATGCAGCGACTGCTGGGCCTGCACCGCCACCCGGTCCTGCTGCGCCAGGATGTCCAGCTGCTGCGTGGCGCTGGCAAGGGTCAGCGCCGGCGTACGGGTATCGGCACCGGTCATGGCGGCCGCCAGCACACCGATCGCCTGCCGCCCGTGCCAGCGCGCCTGTCCCATCACCGTCGCATCACTGTGCTGGCCGCTGCCCAGCACCAGGGTTTCACCCTGGGCCCAATGCAGACCCTGGCCCGCCACCATCACCACGCCCTCCGGCGCGGCCAGGCCCATCAGCGCGTCGCCGGTATGCGGCACGCGACCGTCGCCTGCATCGCCGCTGCGCTGCGCGGCGGCGCCAGCGGCCTCCTGCAGATCCGCCCCCGGCACCGTGCTGCGCACACTGGCCAGCAGCACCGGCACCGGCGCACGCGTACTGTCGAGCCTGGAGCGCTGCGGCGACTGCACGCCCAGATGCGAGGCCGGTTGTACGGTCAGGTGGGTGCGCGCCGCGTTTGCCTGCTGTTGCACCAGCGTCGCCACCTGCTGAAGCAGTGCCGCCGGCTGTGCCGCAGACCCGGCCGGTTGCGGGTCGCGATGGGCGTAGGCATCCAGCCACAACCCACGCTGCCCGCGCACGCTGCCCCACGCATCGCTGCGCAGTTCAAAGCCGCTGCCACGCAGGCTGCCGCGATGATTGTCGGCCTGATGCCGCAGGTGACCCAGGCTCAGTGCCGAGTGCTGCTGGCTGCTGGCCAGCTGGGTGCGCAGCTGCTGGTCGCTGTCGTCGAACAGCAGCCGGTTCCAGCCCTGTCCCTGCCACTCGCGCGACTGCACGCCCCACAGCGCACCAGGATGGCGGTGCGCCTGCTCGCCGCCAGCGGCCGCATGCCAGGCCGGTGCCTGGCCACCACCGAGATTGGCCTGCGCACTGCCCGCACCATCGCGGGCCTGGGCAAACGGCGTGGTATCGGCTTCGGCACTGGCGCCTGCCGGCGTCGGCGCCACCCCGGCCTCGCCACGCCCGTTGTAGAGCGCGCCCAGCACCAGTGGCCGATCGATGTCTCCTTCGAGGAATCCGACCAGCACTTCCTGACCGATCCGCGGCAGGAACTGGCTGCCGACCCCGGGCCCGGCATAGCGCTGCGCCACCCGCAACCAGGCGCTGTCGGCGCCCTCCGCGCCGTCCTGGAAATGAAACCGCACACGCACCCGTCCCAGCGCGTCGGCATGCACTTCGTCGCTGGCACTGCCCTGCCCGGCCACCACGATCGCCGTCTGGTACCCGGGGGCCAGCGGGCGTGGATTGCGCCGCGCACCGGTGCCATCGCGCAGTACCGGCCGCCAGTGGCGGTCACGCGCAAGGGCGGTGAATGCCTGGCTGTAACCGTGTGCACGCGCCTGGGCTGCGAGCGTGTCGCGCTCTGCGCTGACGGCTTCGGGTGCCGTCAATGCCTGGCGCAGATCAACCGGCAGATTGTTGACACCGGCATGCTCCACGCTCACCAGCATCAGCTCCGCCGGCCGCTCGCCCGGCAGGCCGGTCAGCACCCACACCTGGCCGGCATCGGCGCTGCGCACGCTGCCACGGCCCTGCCATTGCAGCGCCTGCGCCTCCATGGCCTCGACCACCCGGTGGGCATGGTGCTGCAGCTCGGCGGCATCGGCGAAGGCATGTGCGCCGATGGCATCGTAGTCCTCGCGCGGCGCCTGGCTGTCGCCCTGCAACGGCAGCTGCCCCGCCAGCGAGCGGACGCTGCGGTAATCGCTGCTGTGCAGCTGCACCCGCGTACTGTGCAGTCGTCGGTGTTGCCCAAGCCGCTGCACGCCGTCGCTGCGTTCGCTGGCATCGGCGCGGTGGAAGCGGATCCCGCCGCCACTGCTTGACTCCTGCGATTCAGGCAGCACCGTCGAATCAGCGAACAGCAGCATGCCATGCCCCGCAGCGGCATCCTCCGCTTCCTGCACGCACCAGCCCAGCCCTTCCTCGGCCAGCAGGCGCTGCACGAAGGCCAGGTCCGATTCGCGGTACTGCACGCAGAAGCTGCGAGGCCGCGACGCAGCCAGGAACGCATCGACCTCGTCGGTCCAGCGCCAGTGCGCCAACGGCGCATGCCCCTGCAGCACGGCGTCGACGATTTCGCGCACGCTCTGCTCCTGGAACACACGGCTGCGCCGTGCCTGGTCCATCCACCAGGTCCAGTCGCGCAGGGTGATCCGGTAGCGTGCCAGGCCTCCATCACTGCCGGTGCAGTGCGCATCGGCAATGACGCCGTGGCGCGGCCACGGCTGGCCGTCGGCCAACCGCACATGCAGGCACGCGGGCTGCCCCAGCCAGTCGGCCAGCGGCAGCGAAGCGTCCAGTGCCAGTACATCAATCGTCAGATGCCGCCCCTGCGAGAGGGCGTCATGGCCATGCCAGTGATCGACAACGACCGCTGGCAGGCCGGGTAGCTCCAACCGATACAGGCGGCTGTCGGCATCAAGGCCGGCTGCCTGCACCATGAGGTTGCGAATCGCTTCCATGGCGTCCCCACCGTTGCTGCCCGCGCGGCGGCGGCGGGCAGGTCCTTCCCCTGTAGGGCGACGGTAGCAGATGGACTACGGCGGTGCACGCGCACGCCGTCACACCCGAATGACGCGCTGGATCAATAGGTTCCGTAGGAGACTTCGACCACCACCGGCTTGCCGGCACCCTGCGCCGGTTGCAGGGTGAAGCGGTCCAGCGCGCTGCTGTCATCGCCCAGCGGCGTGCTGCGGAACTGCAGGCGATAGGTTGCACCCGCCTTCACGCTGCCATCGGGCAGCAGACGCGCGTCGGCGGGCAGCAGCAGCCCGCCCAGGTCGCTGTAGGCCTCGGGCGCATCACTGAAACCATAGTCGACCAGCTCGCCGATACGGCGCATCTCGTAGACCCGCGTCGGCCAGGGCCGCGCCGCACTGCGGCCATTGCGCAGGTCGGTCACCCACTGCTCGGGCAGCTGATAGACCTTGCGCAGCGCGGTGTCGTCCAGTTCGGCGCTGGCCACCTGCAGGCAGCACACCAGCCGCTTGCTCTCGCGGTCGTAGATCGCGAAGCGCGCATCGCTGGCCACGGCGGCCGGCAGCACCGCGAACGGGATGTCACGCAACGCCGGCTCGGCGCCGTCGCGGGAGTCCAGGTTGCGCCAGCCACCGAAGACCGGCTCGCCCGCCTGTGCCAGCGGCGCCGCCAGGCACAGTGCCAGCGCGAGCCCGCCGGCCGAGCGTCCGATCCAGTTCTGCATGTCGTTCATCCGTCGATGGCACCTGGCCAATCAGTTTCGTGAGGATGCCATGAAGATGACGCCGTTGCCATGCCATCCCCCGGCGGTAGCCAGGCCAGGGCAAGGCCGCACCGATCTCGGCCTACGCCCAGTCCGGCGTGCACAACAACTGCGACTTCTGTGGATTGTCACCCTGCGGGCTCAGCTGCGGCCGCTCACCGCGCGCGCTCCGTGCATTGCGCGGGAACCCGGTGCCCAGCGCCTTCCGTGCACGCCTGCGCGCCTGCTCCACGGGCAGATCGATCAGCAGACCGATGGGTGTGGGCGCGGTGCCGAGGTGGGTCACCACCCTGTAGACCGGCAGACCGTGGAAATCGGCATTGACGCAGAAGTAGGCGATCCCGAAGGCCTCATCGCGCTCACAGGGCTGCGGCGCGTGGCGGGCCAGATAGGGATTGGCCGGCCGCCCGGACTCTGCACTCAGATACCAGCCCTTGGGCTGGCAGGTGAGCAATCCATCAAAGAGGGTTTCGGTGCGGTCCGGATCGCCCGGCAACGGCGGCGCTGCCTGCGCGGCATGCGCGTCGGCGGCCATCTGCGCCTCGATGGCGGCCTGCGCGGAGCGTGCGGCGTCGGCCTGTTCGACCGTCTGCGCCGGTGCCTGCCTGCACGCTGCCAATGGCAGCAGGCAGGCCAGCAGCAGCGGGCACACGGCCCGTCTCCCCGGGGTGACGCGCGTGACCGCGCAACTGCGCATGCTCAGCCTCCCATTGCCGTTCCAAGTTGCTGGAACGCGCCGTCGATGGACGGAACATTCGCCGGTGGCAGGGTCGCCGGATCGCGGCATTCCTGGGCCCGCTTGCCGGCCACACTGAACACTTCGCGATAGCGCAGATAGCCATAGGTGTTGAGGCGCGGGATGTTCAGCTCCGTCCACTTCATCATGTAGAAGCCGGCCAGCGAATCGTGCATGTAATTGTCGAACAGCGTGGTGCTGACATCCGGCACCGGCGTCGCGTTGAGCACGAGGTCCAGCAGCGTACTGGTCTCGGCGGGAATGCCGGCGTAGGTGTAGGCCGCGGCGGACGCTCGCGGCGTCGGCTCGAACACCGGACGCCCGGCCTTGCGCCCGGCGTCGATGCGCTTCTGGCTTTCATTGAGCTGACCGCGGTAGGCCGCCATGTCGCTCTTGCCCTGCGCCAGCTCGGTGACCAGATTGGCGAAGTCGCGCTGCGCGTTGGCCAGATCCACCTGGTCCTCTGCATCGGACTGCTTGAAGAACGGCTGCTGCAGCAGGCTCTGTGGGCCGTTGGGCAGGCGCTTGCCCTTCCAGGCCACGTACTGCCGGCAATGACCGGTGATCTGCTGGATGTGCGCGCCTGCGGGCACCCCATGGCCGGTCAGCCAGGCGTTGTAGTCCCGGATCAACTGCGGATGGCAGCCGAAATGCGTGGCATAGGCCGGGTCCTGGTTGAGCTCGGTGATCGTCTCCATCATGACGCCCGCCTTGATGGCTTCGTGATGCATGTCGATCAGCGGAATCTGTGACAGTTTGGCCTTGCCGTTCGCTGCGCCGGACACGAAGTCCTTGCCCTGGCCGCCGGGCGAGTAGCCACCACCGACATCGGAATGCATGCCGGGGTAAAGCACTTCTCGCCCGCTGGTAGCCAGATCCAGCGGGAAGTTGATGCGCTGCTCATGCAGGGCAGCGAAATGCACGCATTGCCGTGCCTCGGGGTGAATGCTCATCATGTCACCGGCGGCCCAGTCCCATTTGCCCTTTGACACCCGGCTCATGGCAGCAACACCCACCGAAGCCACGGTGTCGAAGATGCCCATGAAATTGAGGTAGAGCGGAACACCGGCGATGTTGTAGCCACAGCCGCTGCCCCAGGCCTCGGCGGTTTCATACAACCGATGCACGAACGCCCGCGCCTGCGCGGCACCGCGCGAGAAGCCGAACACCGACACGTGAACGGAGGTGACGCGACGCTGGTGGCTTTTCACCACCTGCTCCAGGCGTTGCGCGATTCCGGTCAGCATGGCGCGGCGCGTCATCCCTTCCAGCAGGCGCGTTTCGCTCATCGAACCGACCAGGATCTTGGCTTCAGCCGGCGTGATCAGATCACTGGATTTGAGGTACTGATGCACCGAATTGATGACCTGCAGGATCGCCCAATGGATGCGATCGGCGCCATAGCGCGCGGCACCGCCGCCCAGCGTGTCGCCATCCTGGTTGGTATCGCCCACCTCGGAAAATGGCGTTCCCACGCCAGGCACATAGACGCTGAAGAAGCCGTTCTCCGGCTCGGCCAGGCTGGCGTCGTACAGGCGTGCCACATTGCTGTGGCCGTTGCGCGCAAGCTGGGTGCGGGTGGCGCGTGTCTTGCCGGTCACGAAGGTACCTGCCCACTCACGGTTGTTGCCGGTGCCATCGAAGTAGATGCTCACATGCACCTGGCCCTGGCACTGCGACCCCTTCTCGCGCAGGCATGCCATCGCCTTCGCCCGTCGTTGTGCCTCAGCGCCGCTCAATGCGCGCTGTCCATTGGCGGGCATGGGCTGCGCGCCAGTCGCCGTGCGTTCATTCATGTCCTTGCCTCCTGGTTCCGATATCCATCCCTGCCCGGTTCCTTGTCCCCGTCGATCCCACCCGACCGCCACTCAACTGGTGGGCGGCCGCCGAAGGTGCTCCCACACGGGATTCTCACCCTCACGCAGCGGCGCCTCCGGTCCCGTCAACGGATAGTCCGGGTGCCCCAGTATCAGATTGGTCACGAATACCTTGACCTGACCATTGCGCAGGAAGTGAACCGCGAGACTGCCAACCTCGTTGTACCTGGGGATGGATACCATCGCCTTCTGGAAGGTTTCCAGGTCGGTTGTCCATTCGATCTCCACCTTCAGATCTGGAGTCCATCGATCCGGCAGCACTGCGCAGCAGACAGTTCCACCTTCAGAGTGGGGCCACGCCGATCCACCACTCCCTCCGTTCACAAGGAACTGCGCAACGTGGTTGTCGGTGTGGTTGTAGCCCCGCACTCCCACCGGTGTAGACGCAGGCTGGCCCTTGCAGGCGGCCAGTACCGGCAGCAGAAGCAGTGCAACCAGGGCGGACAGCAGCGGAATACGCCTCTTGTGCACAATCATTGATCAGCCCCCGGCGGCCGCCGAAGGTGCTCCCACACGGGATTCTCACCCTCACGCAGCGGCGCCTCCGGTCCCGTCAACGGATAGTCCGGGTGCCCCAGTATCAGATTGGTCACGAATACCTTGACCTGACCATTGCGCAGGAAGTGAACCGCGAGACTGCCAACCTCGTTGTACCTGGGGATGGATACCGTCGCCTTCTGGTAGGTCTCAAGGTCCGTAGTCCACTCGATCTCCACCTTCAGATCTGGAGTCCATCGGTCAGGAACGACGGCGCAGCAGACCGTGCCGCCTGCCGAGTGACGTCGAGCCGACCCTCCGCTTCCACCATTCACCTGGAACTGCGCAATGGAATGGTCGGTGTGGTTGTAGCCCCGCACTCCCACCGGTGTGGACGCAGGCTGCCCTTTGCAGGCGGCCAGTACCGGCAGCAGAAGCAGTACAACCAGGGCGGACAGCAGCGGAATACGCATCTTGTGCAGAATCATTTCTTCAGGTCCTGGAGGGTGCTGCAACGGCACGCGACGCAACGCGGGTGGCGTCCCACAGCGGAACGCCGGTCAACCAGATGTCTTCCGGCAGGGCCGATGCCCAGTCCGCGAAAGGAACCTCGCAGGTTCCTGCGTGCTGCGCCAACCGTGCCTGCACGGCAGGATGCGCGCGGCAGGCGCCGGAGGTATACAGCGCCAGCAGCAGGTACTGCACGTGATCGTCCACCTGGTCCACGCCGTGGGCAACCGTGTCCTGCAGGTGGTCGACGATGAACGGATACAGCGATCGGTACGGCACCTTTTTCATCTCATCGGGAATCACCCGGCGGAGCTGCGCGATCGCCACATCCGGCTCGCACGCATCCAGCAGACGCGCGTACTGATGCTCGTCCAGGCGCAAAGGTGGCAGTGCCGGCAGCCCCGCCTCGCTCATTGCGTCCAGTGGCCATTGCTGCAGTTCGCCGAAGCGATCGAAGTACTGCAGACGCTGCACGTTTTCCAGCAGGGCGGCACGTTGATCAGGCCGCAACAGGTCAAGCAGGGCCGGCAGGATGCGCGTGTCATACCAGCGCAGCAGCATTTCGCGGCCGCCCTTCTCGGGCACCCTGGCCAGATGGAAAGCGCGCAGCTGCTGCGCCAGTTCATCCAGTTCCAGCGCGCTCCACAGCAGGCTGACACCCGGCCTCTGCGCCCCCATCTGCCCGATCTCCGTGTCCAGCGGCGTGTGCGCCGCCTCCGGCCAGGCCACCAGCAACGGCGCGATATCCAGCAGGCCCGCTTCGGCCGTGCCCTCGAACAACGACCGATAGCGCGCGCCCAGGCGCTCCAGCCGCGCATGGAAATGCGGTCTCTGTGCGCTGTCGATCACGGCATAGCGATGGATCACACCAGCACTCCCGGCGTTCCCTGGCGCATCGCGTCGAGAATGCAGCTCTTGCAGCTGCTGCGCGGGAACTGCGGCAGTGGATACCCCTGCTGCGCCGGCCCGACGAACGACTTGCTGGCCGCATGCACGGTGATGGTTCCGGGGCAGTCGATGGTGATGTTGCCGCCTGCGATGGTCAGGCTGGCACCGCCGGACGTCGCCACACGCAGCACCGTGGCAGCGGCCAGCTCGACAGGCGCCTGCGCGCTGGCACCCCGCAGCGCAGCGCGCGACTGGATCCGGATCTGATCTGCGTGCGCCTGCATGTCGAGCATTTCACTGCCGGCCACCACATCCAGCGCGGTCGATCCGGCGCCGGCCCCCTCGACGACGCAGGCCAGCACGCCGATGGCCTGCCCCGCATGAAGCCGCGCCTGCCCCATCACCACCGCTTCGCTTTCAGCACCGCTGGCCAGCAGCAAGCCCTCACCACTGCTCCAATGCAGGGTTTGTCCCGCCACCTGCGCCAGTCCCTGCGGTGCCGCCAGGCCCAGAAGCGGGTCGCCTGGATGCGGCACCCTGCCCTGGCCCGGGTCAGGCCTGCGCTCGCTCGCGCCGCTTTTCCCGGTCTCGAATTCATCGCCGCCAGTGGTAGTGCGCACGCTGGCCAGCATTGCCGGAACCGGCGACTGGTCGGCCACCAGGCGGGATTGCCCGGCCGCCTTTGCACCCTCCTGCATCGCCAGCGGGCTGGTCACATGCGTGCGTGCGGCGCGGGTGAAACGCTCGCCCAGCGTCTGCAGCTGGGCAAGCAGCGCAGAGGGTTGCACCGCTTCACCCGCCGGTGCGTTCGGGCGCCGGCCATAGGCGCTGAACCACGCGCCCGCCGGCGCCCGCACCGCGCCCCACGCGTCACTGCGCAGTTCGAAGCCGGTGCCACGCACACTGCCAACGTAGTTGTCGGCCTGGTGGCGCAGGTGGCCCAGCGTCAGTTGCGAAACCTGCTGGCTGCTGGCCAGCTGCGTACGCAGCTGCTGGTTGGAATCGTCGAACAGCAGATGGTTGCTGCCTTCACCACCGTCCCATTCGCGCGAGCGGATACCCCATAGCGCGCCGCCCTGGCGATGCGCCTGGTCACCGGCACCGCCGGCATGCCAGGCCGGCGCCTGGCCGCCACTGAGATTGGCCTGCGCGCTGTTGCGTGCATCGGCGGCCTGGGCGTAGGCCGACACGTCGCCTTCGGTGCTGGCTCCGGCAGGCGTAGGCGCCACACCTGCTTCGCCGCGGCCGTTGTAGAGCGCGCCCAGCACCAGGGGCCGATCGATATCACCGTCGAGGAAGCCCACCAGCACCTCCTGGCCGATGCGCGGCAGGAACTGACTGCCGACCCCCGGGCCCGCATAGCGCTGCGCTACACGCAGCCAGGCGCTGTCATGGGCGCCATCGCCCTGCCCCTGCTGGAAATGGAAGCGCACGCGCACGCGGCCGTGGCTGTCGGCATGCAGGTCCTTGCCGGTGCTGCCCTGGCCAGCCACCACCACGGCGGTCTGGTAGCCGGGCACGGTCGGGCGTGGATTCAGTCGCGCGCCGGTGCCATCGAGCAACCGTGGCCGCCACGGCAGGCTGCGCTCGACCGCATCGAAGCGGTTGCCATAGCCCACCGCTTCGGCCTGCTGCCAGAGCGCGGCGTCCTCGCCCTCGGCCGGCGCCACGCCCAGCGCATCCTCCAGGCTGCGCCGCAGGTCGGTAGGCAGGTTGTTGATGCCGGCGTGATCGACACTGACCAGCAACAATTCCGGCGGTGTGGCACCGGGGGCCTGCTGCAGGCGCAGCCAGCTGCCCGAGTGCAGGCCGCGCACCGTGCCGTGCCCCTGCCAGTGCCGGCTGTGCGCTTCGCGCGCCTGTGCCAGCAACCGGGCCTGGCGCGAGGCGGCAGCACTGTCACTGAAGGCATAGGCGCCGACGGCATCGAAATCTTCGCGCGCCGACTCGCTGCCACCCCCGTCCATCGGCGACTGCCCTGCCAGCGCACGGACCTGGCGGTAATCGTCACTCTGCACACTGACGGAGGTGCTGGCCAGGCGCCGGCACAGGCCAACGGCCTGCACGCTGTCGCTGGTTTCGGTGGCATCACTGCGATGGAAACGCACGCCGATTCCCGCACTGGTAGCATCTTCGGGCAGCGCGACGCTGTCGGCGAAGATCTCCATGGCATTACCGCAGGGCGCCTCTTCGTCGGCATACAGCCGCCAGCCCAGTCCCTCTTCGGCCAGCACCCGTTGCAGGAAATCGCGATCACTTTCGCGGTACTGCACGCAGTAACTGCGCACACGCGTACCGAGGAAGGCGTCAACGCCTTCGGCCCAACGCCAGCGTGCGATATCGGCGTGCCCGGCCAGCACGGTGTCGACAATGGCGCGAACACTCTGCTCCTGGAACACGCGGCTGTGGCGTGCATGCTGCAACCACCAGGTCCAGGACACCAGGCGCAGCCGGTAACGCACCAGCCCGCCATCGCCGCCGAGCCGGGCGGCATCAGCCACCAGGCCGCTGCGCTGCCATTGCCCGCCGTCGGCGAGCTGGGTGACCAGGGTGGCGCGCGTGGCCGGCAGCGCAGCCAATGCCACACCCGCGTCGGTGGCCAGCACATCGACCTCGGTCCATGCGTCCTCGCCCAGCGCGTCACGTCCACGCCAGCGTTCCACGGTGCATGCGGTAAACGCACCGGACTGCAGACGATACAAGCGCTGGCCGTCACCAAGATCGGCGGCCTGCGTCATCAGGTAATTCAGCTGATCCATGCCATTTCCAGAGTGGAGACGCCAGACTCTGGGTACACGGCGCCGGTTTCCAGCCTTCAAATCTACCAGATCGAGGTGTTCGTCAAAATCACGACGCAGAATGACGCGATAAACTGCGCTTTCCGTCACATAACCGCCGGGAAGCCGTATTCAGGCATTGGGACTTTCCCCGAACCCGCAACGGCATTCACATTCAACGGCTAGAATCATCGGCAGTCCCCAACGAGACCTGCCATGCTGGATCAGGAAGCCCTGCTGGCCCCGATTTCGGACCACGCCCCGACCGGTGAAGACCTGTCGTTCTCGGCGGAGTTCGATCGGATCATCGAAAACCGTCGCGCCGACGACCCGACCCTGGACCAGGGTGCGTGGCAGACCGACATCAAGTACGCCGACTGGAGCAGCGTGCTGCGCGAGTCCAACGACCTGCTGCAGACCCGTACCAAGGATCTGCGCCTGGCCGGCTGGCTGAGCGAAGCGGCCACCCAGCTGGAAGGATTCCAGGGGCTGGCGGCGGGATACCGGGTCACTGCCGGCCTGTGCGATCGCTACTGGGAGTCGGTGCATCCGCAGGCACCGGATGGTGACTTCGAGGAACGCATCGGCAACCTCAGCTGGTTGCTGACCAACTCGCTGCAGTGGCTGCGTGCGGTGCCGATCATCGCCGCGCCGCAGGGGCGCTTCAGCCTGACCGATTTCGAGCATGCGCACGCGCGCGCCAACAGTGGCGAGGATGACGATGGCCGGCCCGGCCTGGACATCCTCAATGCCGCCCGCCGCGATACCCAGCACGGCTTCTACCGCCAGCTGGCCGATGACCTGCCCGATTGCAGCCAGGCGCTGGCCGAACTGCAGGCCGCAGTGGACAACCGGCTGGGCCTGGACGGCCCCAGCTTCAGCGCGGTACGCGAGCAGCTCGAGCACCTGCAGCGCACCGTGCAGCGCTTCGCCCGCGATGCCGGTGTACTGCTGGACGGCGAGACCGAAGCCGCGCCCGATGGCGCCGGTGACACCGGCTTTGCCGAGGCGCCGATCAGCTTCGACACGCCGCCGGCCACTGCGGTGCGCGGTCCTGCAGGCGCGCCCGGCTCACGCAAGGAAGCGCTGCAGCAGCTGCGCCAGGTCGCCGAATTCTTCCGCCGCACCGAACCGCACAGCCCGGTGGCCTATCTGGCCGAAAAGGCCGCGCGCTGGGGCGAGATGCCGCTGCACGTCTGGCTCAAGCGGGTCATCAAGGACCACGGCACGCTGGAGCAGATGGAAGAGATGCTGGACGTCAATCCGGACGATTGAGCCGGCGGCGCTTTCAGCAAGGGAGCGGGCCTGCCCCGCTCCCCACTGCCATTACTGGATCTTGAACTCGATACGACGGTTGCGTGCGCGGCCATCGTTGCTGGTGTTGTCGGCCACCGGCTCGTCCGGGCCCTTGCCCAGCACGTCCATGTGGCTGCCCGGGATGCCCTTGGCCATCATGTAGTTCTTCACCGCCAACGCGCGTGCGTGGCTCAGGGTCAGGTTCGACTCGCGCTGACCGACATTGTCGGTATGGCCGATGATCAGGAAGCGGCTGTCCGGCATCTGCGCCATCTTGGCCACCATCTCATCAAGGATGCTCATGCCGAAGGGCGTCAGGCGTGCGCTGCCACTCTGGAACTCGATGATGCGGTTGGCCAGGGTCTGGTCCAGCACATTCTGCTGCGAGCCCACCTTCAGCGCATTGGTCACCGTGTAGCTGGTGTTGCTGGCCAGGCTGAGGTCACTGGCAACCTGCTGGCGCAGGGCCTCGTTGCCCACTTCACCGGTGATGCGCACGGCCTGGCCATTGACCTCCAGCTTGCCCGGCGATACCCGCTTCAGACCCGGGTTGATCATGCCGGCAACATAGTCACCCCAGTTCGGGGGGGTGGCGATGGTTTCCACCTGGATACGGTCGACCACCCGCTCGGCCCCGTACACCGCCCGCAGGTTGTTGAGCAGCTTGGCCTTGGTCGCCTGATCGGGCACCACGCCCTCGATCACCACCGGCCGTTCGCCGGCCGCCGTTGCAGCTGCCGCAGCCGGCGCGTTCTGGGCAGCCAGTGGTGCGGCGGCCAGCAGCAGCGGCAGCACGAGATGGAAAGAATTGCACAGGCGCATCGTCAGGTTCCCAGGAAAGTCTCGCCAAACAGCTTGCGTGCGGTGGCCAGCGCCAGGTCGTCACGATCGAGGAAGCTGCCGAAGCGGTTGAGGTTGTAGTCGCCGCGCAGGTAGTCGTCCACCCACTCCGAATGCTGGATGCGGATAAGGAAATCGCCGGCTTCAGCCGGGTCCAGCACCGCACGCAGCACCTGCCGATCGGCGCCGTTGAAACCGACGATCATGCTCGGTGCGGCGTCGTTGCGGATCAGCACGGCCAGCTCGAAATCGCCGCGGGCGACGAAACTGGACAGCAGATCCAGCCAGAACGCGGCCACCAACGGGCGGTAGGCCGGCTCGCGCACGAGCGGGAACACCAGGGCCTTGTCGATGTTGACGTCACCACCACTGAGTACCGGCTGCAGCAGCAGGCCCAGGGCAGGCAGGACCTGGCGCAGGGCCACGTCGCCATGGCCGGAGTCGCGCAGCCGCTGTTCGAGGTCGGCCACGGTGGTGCTTTCCAGGAAGTCCTGGAAGCTGCCGTTGTAGTCGCCCGGGTCGGTGCTGATGCTGAAGCGGGCATCGGCCAGCTGCGCCAGCGCCTGCGCTGCATCGCTGTCCTGGTAAGCCTGGCGCGCCAGCCGGGCCAGGCCCGACCAGGCGTTGGACATCGCCAACGGACTGCGGCCGATGAACGGCAACGGCTCGGGCGCATCCAGGCGCAGCGCCGACAGCAGCGGGAAGCGCCGTTCGGACGCATCGCGGCTGGCCAGGAAGTGGCCGCACAGCACCATCTTGCTGCGTGAACCGAGGAAGGCGTAGTGGATCTCCGGCGCCTCGTCGTAGCGCTGCTTCCAGTCCGGGCTCTGGCTCAGCAACTCCAGGCTCTCACCGGCCCAGCGATCGAGCCAGCCCAGCAGCTGGTGATTGTCGGCCGCACGGACGAAATCGCCGCGCGACGGCACCTTGCCGAAGTAAGAGACCCCGGCACTGACCACCCGGCTCATCGCGCACCTCCTGCGGCCGGGGCCGGTGCGGCGGGGGCCGTAGCCGGCGTCCCGGCAGCCGGCGCCTGCGGCGCAGCAGGCTCGCCACCTGCCACACGCTCGGGCAACTGCAGCCCGCGCTGCCAGTCGCCGCCGCCCTGTGCCGCTTCGCCGGCGCGGCGCACGATGCGCATTTCCACCGGGACCGACACGCCATTGCCGGTCCAGGTGATCCGGCTCGAATCATCCAGGCGCTCGACCTGGCCGGCCGACATCAGGCGGTTGACACCATTGGAGCCTGGCGCACTGAACACTTCGACGGTACGCCCGTCGCCGGTCACTGCGGTGATCTTCACACCCGGCACCTGGCCGACGTTCGGGTACTGCATGGTCGTCCACTGCGGCGGCGTGTTGCGGTAACGCAGCACCTGACCGTCGATCTCGATGGTGTATTCCAGCGCACCGGCCGCCGGCGAAGGCAGCATCTCGAAGATGGTGGTGTCCTGCGCGGCACCGGCCGCCGAACCGCTGACCCAGTTGCCATAGTTGGCCACCAGCTCGGCCGACAGGTTCACGCCCTGCCCGGCCCAGCGCCGGGTCTCCAGCAGCGGGCCGCGCTGGATCACCAACGTACCCAGGGCTTCCTTGTTGAACGCAGCGATGCTGCCGCTGGCACCGAAGATGCCGGCGATGTCGCTCGGTGCCGCGTCCACATCGGAGCTCAGGTTGAACGGGTACTGCTGGCCGATGCGCGCCTTGAACGGATCGTAGACCTGCGCCTTCCAGGTCTTGTTGACCTCCGCCTCGGTCGGCGGGATCAACGCGCTGAAGGTCTGGGTCAGCGGGCGCAGCAGCAGCGGGCGCAGGGCTTCGCGCTGCTTCTCGTCCAGCCCGGTCAGCACCTGCTCGTCGACCAGTGCCAGGCCCACGCTCAGCTCGGAGCCCTCGTTGCTGAAGGTGTCCTGCATCAGCTTGCGGGTACCCACACCGATCTCGCCCTGGCTCTTGATCGCGTTCAGGCGCGCGCGCAGCTTGGCCAGCGTTTCAAAGTAGGCGGTCATCACCGCCGGCTGGTCGCCACGCTCGCTGGTCAGGCGGGCGATGCCCTCGAAGGCCTTGCCGATCGGTCCCACCGGCTGGGCCGCCGCTGTTGCAGCCGGGTCCTTGCGCAGGATGGTGCGCTGGAACCAGGCCACGAAGCCCTTGCGCGCCTTGCTCGAACGCGCCAGCGCCTGCGGGTTGTCCCACACCGTCTCTTCGTTGATGCGCTCAAGCAGGATGCGCAGCGGCGAATTGCTGGCGTCGCCCAGCTTGTTGATGCGCGCCACGGCCTCATCGAAGGTGCTGAACTCGGCCACGCTCAGGCCCTGCACGAACTTGCTCCACTCGCGTGCGTAGTCGTTCTTGTACATGTTGACCAGCTCACGCGAGACGTGCTCCGGACTGCCGGCCAGCGAAAGGTCACTCTGCTCGGTGGTGCCCAGTACCCAGTCGGTGGTGCTGAGCTGGGTGTTGGCCGCCTCCTTGATCGCGTCCTGCACATAGTCTTCCCACGCCTTGCGCGAGAACGCACCGGAGATCGCGTAGTTGCCGTTGATCATCCGGCCATTGCGCTCGACACCGATCAGGTTGTCGACCGTGGTGGTGGTGAAGCGTGCACCGGCGCGCGCCTTGATCTGCGCATACACCCGCTCCATCGCCGGCTGGCCCTTCATCACCTGGCCCAGCGCCTGGCGGGTGTCGGAGACCAGGGTGACCTTGTTCTGCACCTGCGGCCAGCTCGGCGCGTCGGCCTGTGCCACGTAGAAGGTCATCAGCTTCTCGGCGGCACGGACCATTTCCTCGCGGCTCATCTGGCCACGGTTGGCTTCCAGCCAGGTGCGCCAGAACAGCGTCAGCTGCTGCGACAGGTGCGCGCCTTCCACATACTTGGGATTGCCCAGCATCAGGTAGGTCTTGAGCGCGTTGTAGGCGTCGTTGGTGCTGGTCGGCGAGGCGTTCTGGTACAGCACCTCACTTTCGGCGGCGGTGCTGTTGCCCTGGCCCAGCTTGTCACGCTCGGCCACCACCTGGCCCAGGTAGTTCTCCAGGTTGGCCACGGTCGGCGCCAGCATCACCTGCTGCATGCCGTGGTTGTACTCGCGCAGCAGCTTGTCGCGGATCGCCGAGCCCTGGTACAGGCCCAGGCGGGTGGTGATGCCACCGTCCTTGCCGTAGCGGTCCAGCTGTTCCATGCGGTCCTGCAGCAGCAGCAACGCATCGATGCGCGACTTCAGGTCCATGCGGTCCTTCTGCACGCGCACGGCCTGGTCCAGATCCTTGGTGGCATTGGCCACCAGCTGCGCGTTGGTGGTGTAGGACCACGTCCACAGGCCCAGTGCCAACGCCAGTACGCCCACCGCGCCGAGGAACACGCCATAGCGCAGGCGGTTCTGGTGCGGACTGGAGTACTGCCGCACCAGCTCCTTGTCGGCAAAGATCACCTTGCGGAACAGGTCCTTCAGGAAGAACGCGGTGTGCCCGGTCGGTGCCTCGTCCACGTTGGAGCCACGCTCCAGGTTGAACTGGCGGCCGACGCGTTCGGAGGCGTGATGCACCGAGCGCCCTTCCTGCAGCGCGCTGGAGAAGTAGAAGCCGCGGAACACCGGCTTGAACTGGTAGGGGTTGTCCTCGAACAGGGTGGCGATGAAGGTGCGCAGCGCCGGCTTGATGCCGACGAACTCCAGCGGCAGCGACAGCAGGCCCGGCGACACTTCACGGCCACGCTGCATCGCCATGTGGGTCAGGCTCATCTCCTTGATGCCTTCGGCCAGCTCATCGAAATGGCTGTCGAACGCGGCCAGCGCGTCACCCTGCTGCTGCACATCGAACGGCAGCGTGGCGCCCCACACGTGCTCGCGCTCGCCCGGATCGAGGTTGCGGAAGAACTCGCTGAAACCGGCGATCAGGTCGGCCTTGGTGAACAGCACATACACCGGCGCGAACACTTCCAGGCGCTCGGTGATTTCCTGCACGCGCTGGCGCAGGTTCTTGGCCAGCTCGATGGCAAATTCCGGCTTGCTGCCGGACAGCTCGGCCAGGCTGGCGGCGATGATCACGCCATTGATCGGCGCACGCGGGCGGTTCTTCTTCAGCAGGCCAAGGAAGGTCAGCCACTCCATGCGGTCCTCGACGCTGACCGAGTAGCGGCCGGCGGTATCGAGCACGATGCCGTTGGTGGTGAAGTACCAGTCACAGTTACGGGTACCGCCGATGCCCTGCACCACGTTGCCGCGGTTGTCCTCGAACGGGAACTGCAGCCCGGAGTTGAGGATGGCGGTGCTCTTGCCGGCCGCCGGGTTGCCGATGATCACGTACCACGGCAGCTCGTACAGCGCGGCGTTGCCCTTCAGCACGCCCATCCGCGAGGACTTGATCTGCTTGACCGCATCCATCATCCGCGAGCGCAGCGCCTCGGTATCGGCGCGCTGCGCCGGCTGGGCACCGGCTACCGCCTTGTCCGCCTCATCCTTGACCATCGCCTCCACGCGCTTGGCCGCGCGCCGGGCGAGGATCCGCTTGATGATCCAGACCAGAAGTGCCAGCACCAGCAGGCCGGCCAGCACGATGGCCACCCAGATGCCGATCTGCCGCGCCTCGGCCTCACCGTAGTGGGCCAGCGCAGCGGCACCGACCAGGCCGATCACCATCCACAGACGGTAATCGCGCAGGTAGTAGCTGAAATTGCTCAAACTCATGCAGGGATCCAGGGGTCAGGAGGCCGACGGCGCATCGGCCGCCAGCGTCGGGGAAGGAAGTGGGTCGACCAGGCCGAACAGGCGTTGCTGGTTGTCGGCCACGCCGAGCAGCAGCACCGGTTCGCTCTGGCGTTGCAGTTGTGCGTGGGCCAGCGCCAGCTGGGCCACCGGCAGCACCGGGCCCAGCTCGCCGGCGCTGAGCGCCAGGGCCAGGCTCTGCGGACTGAAATCGAGATCGGGGGCCAGGGTTGCGGCGATGGCGGCGGCATCCACCATCAGGTCGCCGCGATGATCGGCGTCGTGCAGCACGAACCGGGCCTGGCCGCTGTCAGCGCCCAGCGCCGCATGCCACTGGCTTGCCAACGCCGCCAGCTGGCGGCGCTGCTCGGCCGGGCGCTGGCCTTCAATCTGTTCGGCGCGCACCAGCTGCGGCCGCCACAGGCGGCCATCCCCCTCGCGCGCGGCGTGCGTGCTGGCCAGCAGGACACCCGAGGCGCCCTCACCCGGCACGCGCCCGTCAGGATCCTTGGCCGTCGCCAGCACACCGCTGGCCTCCCAGGCCGAGACGATGCCCGGATCGATGCTCGACGCCGCCGCCAGCAGCAGATGCCAACGCGGCGTGGACGACGCATGCAGCGCGTCGATCACCCGCTGCACGTGCGGCCAGACTTCGCGCGTACCGTCCAGCGTGGTGACGCATACGTCGAAGCGGCGCGCATCCAGGCCTGCCGCGCGCGCCTGTTGCAGCAGCCAGTCCTGCACCCACGGCCGCAGCGCATCGGACCAGCTGCCCGGCACCAGCAATTCGAGGGTGAGCACATTTTCCACACGCTGCTCATCGCGGCGGCGCAGGCCGGCCACCACCACTTCTTCGGAGGCTTCGATCTCCGGCAGCGCCGTGAAGGCGACCTCCAGCAGGCGCTCCAGCACCGGCTGCAGCAGCGCCAGCGCCCGTCGCTCGTGCGCGGCGGTATCGATACCGTCCTGGCGCACCTGCAGCACCTCGAATTCGTCCAGGCCCGGCGCAGCGCTCATCCGTAGCGGCAGGTTGTAGTTGTCGCGGAAGCGGCCATCGAGGGCGGGACGTGGCGGCGCTGCCGCGACCGCCAGCAGCGCCTGCGGGTCGAGGTCGACGCCCAGCTTCAGTTCGCCGGCCAGCAGCGCAACGGCCGGCACCTGCTGCGCAGGCTCTGCCGCGTGACGGGTCGCGCTCGTTACCGGACCGGGCGCGTCATCGCCGGCCTTGGCCAGTGCTGCATCGGCACCACGCCGCGCCGCACTGCGCAGCATGAAGCCGGCGCCACTCAGGCCTACCGGCAGCAGGCCCAGATAGGCCAGCATCTGCATGCCGGTCGGTACCGTGCCGCTGTTGCGCCAATAAAGAATCGTTGCGCCCCAGGTGGCGATGAAGACCATCACCACCGACGCTGCCTTGCCCAGCCATCCCGCCATCAGTTGCCGTGCTCCATGCGCTGCTCCCGTCGACCGCGTCGTTCAGCGCAGGCCGGTAGTGACCTGTGAGGCCATCAATGTCGCCCCGCACGCGGTGCGGTCGCCATCGCGCGCCACCGGCTGACCGTCGATCATCACCGTGGCATCGCCACTGACGATCGTGGTCGCGCCATGCACGGCGCACACGGCGCGGTCGCCCACCCGGGCCACCGGCTTGCCATTGATGTCGGTCTGGCCGGTGCCTGCCACCACGCTGCCTCCGTGGCTGAGCTTGTCACCGACGACGATAAACGGTCGTGCCATCCATCATGCTCCTTGATCCTGTGTGACCTGGCGCTCCATCGCCCCCTGTTCCCCGGCGACCCAGATCATCGCCGTAACCATACCAGTACCGCCCGGTGGTTATCACCCTTGGCGTGACAGTTCTTCACGCTTGGCCGCACGCGCCGCGCGGCAACGCGATGTCATTTCCACGTGAACATAATCCTTGATGCTGCGCCAGTTTCCACCCCAGTCCAGCCCAGCCTGTTCAGCCAGCTCGCCGTAGAGGAAGTAACCGCGCTTGGTCCATTCGTCGTTCATGTCCCACTGCAGCTTGCCATCGCGGATCGGCGCACTGTCCACACCGAGCCCGTACTGGTGGCAGCTCTGCCATGCGCCAGCGCGTGTCGCCTTGCCCCCGGCCATCAGCTCGGCCTGCCGCTGCGGGCTGCGATAGCCTTCGATCAACACCATTTCATAGCCATACTGGCGGCGCATTACCTCGTAGATGGCCAGCACGCGCTGCTGCAGATCGGCATCGATCTGGTCCCACTTGCGATCCGCCGTCACGATTTCGGGCCGCAGACGACGCACCTCGGCGGTGGTGAATACTTCCGGCGGCGGCGGTGGCGGCGGGGTCAGACGCTCGCCCCGCAGCAACTGCGCCACCATCGAACTCGACTCCGCTAAATCATCGCCGCGAAAATCTTCGAGCACCACCGTCTGACGTGTGATCAATATCACAGTTGGCGGAATCAACAGCGCTGCGGCCGCGATCGCGATAATCGGCCAATGGCGGCGAAGGGCACTGTGTGCGGCACCGGCTTCTTCACGAACCCCACTGCGCACCCGGGTCACGCCGTGACCGACTTTATCCCCCACCCGGCCCGCCCTGCGACGGAATCCACCCAGCCGGCGCGCCAGCGCTTGGCGCAGCGATTCCACCGTTTCGGGAAACAACAACACCCAGCACACCACGGCTACAAGCACTACAGCGGCAATGGCAGCAACCACGATTGGCAACACCGGTCCTCCCTGACACGTAATCTGGTTGACGCCCCACCGCCTTTCACTAAGAATGCGGAAATTCGCTTCGGCAGATGCCGACTCAAACCAAGGGCTGGATGCACTTGAATAATGGCGGAATCAATCGGCCAAGTCTGCTCTCAGGGGGAGCGCAGGCAAAAGGCCAGGCCCCGAATTCGGGCCGTATTCTGGCAGACATGGAGGGCCGGCAGGCAACCGCGTCGCCCCGTGCTGCGCGCGCATCGTCAGGCGGCAACCGTCGCCTCGGCCTATGGCTGGCCATCGCAGGGACCGTGGCGGTCATCGCCGGGCTGACCGTCTGGGGCATGTCCGGCAGCGATGACTATCGCGAGCCCGGCGAGTATTCCCTGGCCCCGGAAACGCCCCATGCCACCGGCCATCCGGATATTCCGGCAGGTACGCCCCGTGATGGCGCCGCGATGATCGTCGATGCACCGGCCGCTGCGGGTGATCCGGCGTTGCCCGCACCTGCACCGATGGAGAACGCGACCGCTCCGGCCGAAGCTGCTGCCGCGACGGCCGCTGCCGGTGCCTCGACCGCTGCCGCAGCGCCCGCGGCGTCTTCACGTGGCGCGGCGCCGGCAGCGCGCAGCAGCAGCCGCAGCTCTGCTCCAGCGGCCGGCAGCAAGGGCAAGCAGGATGAAAACCTGCTCGGCACACTGCTGGGCATCATCAAGGAAGAAGACAAGACCAAGGCGAAGGCCAAGAGCCAACCGCAGAACATGGACGACCTGATCGCGCAGATCGAGGCCGACCAGCGCAAGCGCACCGAAGACGAGCGCGCGGCCTTCGAGCGCGTGGCCAGCAAGAAGTCCGCCTCCACCGAATCGAACATCCAGGCCCAGTTGCGCGCCTGCCCGAGCCCTGCTTCGTTGAAGGGGGTGGATTGCCGCCGCAGGATCTGTGCAGCGGTGAGCGGCAAGGACCCGGCCTGCCCGGCGATGTGACGCGTACGGGTAGAGTCGAGCCATGCTCGACTCGGCTCATTCCGATCGCATAAACGCAGCCTGCGTGGGATCTCACAAGCGAGTCCGTGCCCAGCGGCAACCCAACATCAAGGTGATCGCCTGCGCGTACTCGCACCGCAGCGCGGCGGTCGTTTGGCGCGCTGCATCCACTTCCAGCGAGCATGGCCCGACCAAAGGAATCCTTCATGTCCACGCCCACCCTCCGCACTGCAGTGCTGTTGGCCATCCTTTCATTCACCACGTCCACATCCGCCCAGGTGGAAACATCCCCCACCCAGGCGAAGCGCGGCTCCGGTGCTGAAACGCAGCAGAAGATCATTTCGGACCTGGTTGCGATCAAGGGTGGCACGTTCCTCATGGGCGATTTTGGCCCCGTGCACAACGAGGACAAACTGCCCTACAGCGGAGCAATGAATGATGACGTTCTCCGCAGGATCACGCTGGACGACTTTTCGATCATGGCCCACAAGGTATCGATTGAGGATTTCGATGCCTTCACGGACGCAACCGGCCGCCCCAAAGTAGGGACGTCAAAAATCGACGCTGATCTGTATCGTGCTGACCTCAAGGCTGCCGCCGGAGTGAAGTGGCAGGACGCCATGGACTTCTGCACGTGGGCCGGAAAGGGATCAGGCCGGAAGCTTACGCTCCCAACCGAGGCGCAGTGGGAATTTGCGGCGCGCTCGGGAGGCAAAATGGCTGTATTTGCGACCGATACAGGCAGTATCGATGATGGTCGCAATGTCGCGAGCTATCCCCAGTACGATGACGGCAGCGGAACCTCTCTGGGTAAGTTCCCTCCCAACCCGGCCGGACTGTACGACATGATAGACCACGGCTATGAATGGGTACAGGATTGGTATGAGGAAGAGTACTCCGGGGGTGATAGCCGTAATCCTGCCGGCCCCAGGAATGGCGTCGAGAAGGTCTTGCGTGGGAGCAGCAAGCGGGGCGGCGACTCTCTCGTACACACTTCAATGACGTTTGCGCGTGATCGTCGACTTCCGAACCCACCCAAGTTCAAGAATGCCCACGGAAGTGATATCGATGCGAATCAGAATGTGAGCCATGGGTTCCGCTGCGCCACTCTGGATTGAGGGCTGAGCGATCCTGTCGGATGCATCTGGCGGGCAACAGATTGCTGCCGCCCTCCAGTGTTCACGCAAGTAGGGTCTGAGCGTACCGGTCCAGCCAGAGTCCTGAGGTGTCCATCACTGCGAACGTCGGCAGCTAAGTACCATCCGACGCAGCCGAGTTGGACCCGGTCCTGGATGCCACGACTTCGCCATGGTCATATCTCAGGCGCTGATTGACTCCTGCTGGAGTTGCCTCCGCACCTCGTCATTGCGAGCCTTCGCGGCCGCAATCGACTCTTTCCAGAAGCGCTCCATCTCGTCCGCCCGCCCTCCTTCCCGATTCACGCGCCCATAGACAGCAGGTGCGCGGAGCGGGGGCATTCCGGAAGTCGAAGATGCTCCACGTCCGAGCACAGACGCTGGCCAGACCGGCTTCCTGCACAGCTTCATCGCCAGGAAGCGGAACAGCGCCCAGGGCAAGGTGAGCGGCAGCGCAATCCACATCAACCCTGCGCCCGCAGAAGAGACATGAATGATGAAGGCATTGCGGAAGCTCGGCACCACGGAGGTGTAGAGCTGCAACGGCGGGAACGGAAGCGCGGAGCGGCCTTCCTCCATGAAGCGCCTGATCATTTCCCAGTGTGCGAGAGTGATGCCTGGGTTGCTGCCGCTATCCGAGCCGACTGCAAAGGTGTGGACCACATTGTCTCCATCCATGACCAGGCCCCGAAGGTCATAAGTTGCCGCATCATCAGGCCCCGCGGACTTGTCCCTCCCGATGACGAAGTGGACATCTGACCACGGCGCCGAAACGATACCTTCCCTCCCGCCAGTAAAGATGTGGACCATCATCTCACGCCGATCGAATCGGACCGGGTAATACTGATATCTGAAGATGTCTCTGCCGAGAAGCATCCAATGATTAAAGACGACGAAACCGAACATGAGTACGCCAAGCACACCGACCGTGATCGTCATCTCCTGACTTACGGACTTTCCTTCGGCATGCATTTCCAAGGTTGCATACACGATCGCCAGAACGAATGCGAGTACAAGACCGAAAATTACCCCGCCCCACATTGCAGCCCAGCCGCGATACAGGAAATGGCGATCCACGTACTCAATACACTCGTCGTCGAGGCAGATGATGCCTTGGTCCAGCGGCGTCATGATTGACGAATCGAATCTACGAACGTCTGCGGCGACCTCGTACTCCGTCAATGGACGATTGTTGCGATATCGCTGCGCAAGCCAACCTGCGAACTGGCTCATCGCCAATCTTCCATGTGCGTGAAAGCAAATTTGCACCGGGACGGCACCCGGTGATCAATCCCGTGTTGACGAACACTCATCCCAACAATCGCTCGTTCAAGTAGATGATATAGAGGCCCACCCCAACGCCAAGCGCGGTACAGATCAGTGGCCATGTTCTCTTCAGGAAGCCAAGCTTGGGATTGTCCCGCCAACTCCGGTACGAGCGATCCTTTTCAGTAGCTGCATCATCATGCCCGATCTCGTTCGGCCATGTAGGAATACGGCAGGTGGACATTGCCACCCAACGCCCGATAGCGATGAAGCTGAAAGGCAGGCGTGCGATGAGGTGAAGCCCAAGACGGAAGCGGGACCGCTTTGGGCAGGCTCCCTGCCAATCTGGCTGGACTCTACAACATGACCGACCATGGCTACGAATGGGTCCAAGACTGGTATGAGGAAGGCTTCACCGCAGGAGATGCAAGCAACCCTCTCGGATCGAAGAAAGGAACGGGGAAGGTCATTCGAGGAAACGACAGTCGCGGCGGGATTCGCTTGCATTCGCAGCCATGACGTTTCTGCCCATTCCCGTTTCTGCACTCGCCCTCACGGGCAAGATGCGGCGATCCTGAAGACGCCCGTCACAGAAGGACCCATTGCCCCGGCACAGCGTTCACTCACGGCAATGTGACCGTTGCTAATATGCGAGCCTCGGCCAAAGGAATCCTTCATGTCTATGTTCTCGCTTCGGACAGCTGTCCTGTTAGCCATCCTACCGTTCACTACCTCGGCGTGCGCCAAGGAGGAAAGGTCATCCCCCCAGGCAGAACGCGGCTCAGGTGCTGAAACGCAGCAGAAGATCATTTCGGACCTGGTTCAGATCAAGGGCGGCACGTTCCTCATGGGCGATTTTGGCCCCGTACACAACGAGGACAAACTGCCCTACAGCGGAGCAATGAATGATGACGTCCTCCGTAATATCACGCTGGACGGCTTTTCGATCATGGCCCACAAAGTATCGATTGAGGATTTTGATGCTTTTACGGACGCGACTGGCCGCTCCAGGGTGGGCACCTCCGATCTCGACGCAAGGCGATATCGCGCTGACCTCAAAGCCGCTGCAGGAGTGAAATGGCAGGACGCTGTGGACTTCTGCACGTGGGCCGGAGCGGCATCTGGCCGGAAGCTGACACTTCCCACCGAGGCGCAGTGGGAATTCGCAGCGCGCTCAGGCGGAAAGATGGTTGTGTATCCGACCGATACAGGCACAGTCGAAGATGGTCGCAATGTCGCAAGCTATTCCCAGCACCAGGATGGTAGCGGAGTCGCCCTGGGCAGGTTTCCTCCCAATCCCGCTGGACTGTACGACATGATTGATCACGGCTACGAATGGGTCCAAGATTGGTATGAGGAGGCTTACTCTGGCGGCGACTCCAGAAATCCTTCCGGCCCAAAGAGCGGCACAGAGAAGGTCATCCGAGGGAATAGCAATCGCGGTGGTGATTCGCTCGCCTTGCTTTCAATGACCTTTACTCGCGATCATCGCCTTCCGGATCCCCCGAAGAATAAGGATATCGATGGCAGTGAGATCGATTCCAATCAGAACAGGAGCCACGGGTTTCGCTGTGTCTCCCAGAACTGAGGCCTAGGCACACCCATCGGAGGCGTTAGGCGGGCGGCAAAGTTCTGCCGCCCTCCAGTGCTCATGCAAGCATGGTCTGATCGTCCCGGTCCAGCCAGAGTCCCGGGGGATCCATCATCGCGAACGTCGGCGACTCAGTACCGTCCAGTGCAGCCAATTGGACCGGATCGTCGATGCTCATGATCTGGGCGACCTCATATCCCTTCGGGAATTCATTAAGCAGCTTCGAGCGCTTCTCAAGGAACGATTGCAGATACGAATTCCCTACGTCCCCGACCTTGTCGCGGGAGTGCTTGTTCATTGTTCCGAACACGTTCGGGAGATCGTTGTTCAGCGAGTAGCCGTAGTCGAGGAAGCGCACCACGTCACCTTCCGCCTTTCCTCCGTCGGGCCGCCGCGTCCCTTCAATCGTCATGTGCTGCATGACATTCATCCACTCCGGCCGGGATGTGACAGGTTGCAGAATATTCAGCACCGCCTGCTTGTGCCCTGGTAGCGCGTGGATCTCGATGTCGCCCCAACCCGGAGAGATCTCGGGAAGATTGCGCGCATGGGATTCAGGGTAGTGCCGGGTAACGGCGTAGAGCAGCATCCCTCTGGTTTCGGGCGTCGCGTAAATGAGCCAATCTGGTTTGCTATTGATGCGATTGACAAGGGCGTCGCGAGCGCTAGCCCGTTGTAGCCGCTTCTGCAACGTATCGAAGCGTTCATTGATATCGTCCACGGTCTGAGCCAGAGCCTTACCCATATTGCTATCCTCAGCCACAACAATGAACAACAGCTTGGACAACGCTTCAAATGCAGCCTGCGCAATATAGGTAAGCCTGATAAATCCTGCGTGGGCCAACTGATAGAAGACCCACTTCACGAATTCCTTCATCCCACCCACGTCAACGGCGAACTCAACCGCGCCTTTAGCCCCTACCCCCCAGCACAGCCGCGCCGAGGCCTTGATGCGGAACCTTCCATTGTTGAAGAAGATGTGCAGTTGAGCACTCGCGCCAGCGCCCGCATTGACCGCCACATCCAAGGCGATCTTGGCGAAACTCACAGGTTCCTTCCGATCTGGCGGCAACCAGCGCAGATCCCCAGACGGCGTGATCCCGCCTTCAACACCGGCAAAGACCTCCGCATTGATGTGGACGCCGACACCGCTTTCCTTCGCTGCTGACTCGTTCATACCGAACATGCGGACCCGCCGGGGGTCCATCTGTGCACGCGGCAACCCTCGCTGCGTATCAAAATTTTCCGCCAAGGAGTCAGAGCGATCACGTTGAACCGCGGTGGCGACAGGCTTTTTCTGCACATACTTGATCTCGGCGGAGCCGGCCAAGGTTCCCTTCGCGCCAACGAATCCGTACAGGTCGCAGGACAGGACAAACACAATGGCGCCAAGATCCACGTCGCCAAACTGCATCTGCCAGCCCTTGATACTCGGCACGGAGTAGCTATGCGTCCATTTCCCCTCAAAGAGAATCAACTTGGCCGACGCACTGGCCTCGGCCTTTGCTGAGGCAATACCCTTTTTTGGATCCCATGTTGCGGCGCTGCTCGCACCTGCACCCGCAACAAAGCGAAGCCATTGCGAAGCGCTCGCAACTTCATAGGAATCACTCTTCTTCACGTGCTCGACGAACTCATTCCCGCCCGTCTCGATGATGTCGAAGACGAACGGATCCATCTTCGTCTCGGCCTTGGCAGAGAGCGTGATCGTACGGAGCGACTTCTTGAAGTCCTCCGCATCGAATGGCTTGGTTCCGGTTACCTCGTGCTTCCCTTCGCTCGAGCCACTTACCGGACCGCCCTTGACCTTGGTTCCGATGGAAGTATTCACCGCAGTGGGAATGCCCATGATCCGGCGTTTCTTGATCTCCTCGTACTTCTTGGCAGGAATGTAGCGACGGCGCAGACCCGAGCGCTCCGCCATGTTGCTTCCTGCATGACGTCCCTTGTCATACGTCTCGAAAGTAACGACTTCCTTCAGGTCAGTAAGCTTCGAGAAGTTCTCATTGAGCATCTTTGCTACATCGTCCTCGGCGATGCCCAACGCCTTCTCCGCAGCTGCAACCGCATTCGCATCCCGCCCCTGAAGCGCATTGTCGAGATTGGCGCGCGATCGGTGCAGGCCGGCCATGGTGTTTTCGATCATGCCACTGAGCTCTTCGAACTCACTCCAGACATCCGGAGTCAGCAACAACAGCTCCCTCGCCTCGGCGTTAAGGATCGCCGGAGCACTGATCTTCCCGTCAACTCTCGCAGTACGGCCCTGGCCGGACTCGCTCATCGCGACCTGGCTCTTCATTCCAAGCACGTACAGCGTGGTGGACTGGCCCTTGATCAGTGGATCCAGCATGTCTGTGCTGCGGCCTACTTTCGCCCCGCCGAGATTGAAGTGGAACCGACGACGACCGTTGCAGGTGATGCGCGGCGTCATGCCGTTCTTGTCGGTGTTTCCCTTGATGGGGCGACCCGCAGCGTCGTTACCGGCAACTTCACGCCCCTTCGCATCCACGCCATAGGCCAGATAGGGCGCATTCGGGATCGCCTTCTGGTCGGCTTGCATCTGGAACTTCACCCGGAAGTACGGCTGCAGCTCAAGCGCGCACTGGATCGGCGCCATCGTCATGATGGTGCTGTTGAGCTGAAGCTCGATATCGTGCGAAATCGCCTTCTTCTGGCGGCCGGCGAAATCCGGTTGCGCCCACTTGCGCTGGTCGAAGTCCCAGACTTCCAGCTGGAATCGTATTGTTGTGGGCGGAAGGAACGGAACCTGCGTGGCAGGTTTGACCCCCTTGTCCAACGGGTTCTGTAACGGATTCGGCGTAGTGTTCACGAACTTCGTGAGGCCCTGCGCGTCGGTGGTTCCGTTGACGACTTCGTTGCGATCAGGCAGCTGCAGGATCCGGTAGCGGACCTTCGCGGCGGGACGCTGCTGGCCGTTGTCGGCCAGATAGTAGAGTCTGAAATTTCCGGTTGCCATGGTGTCTTCCTTGTCGCGCGGCGGTCGTCAGCGCGCTTACGCTTCGTCGTTGAGGTAATAGCCTTCGTGCTTGGTTTCACCGTCGCCGACGAAGAGATGGATGTTCTGCGGGCCTTTGGTCACCACCTGCTCGGTTTCACCCTGCGCATTGGTGGTGCCCTCCCGTGTACTCCCATCGGGCATGACCAGAACGTACGGCGAGTTGGGCATCGGCTGTCCCGTATAGTCGCGAAGCACGTACTTGAGCTTGTAGGCATCCGCAGGATTCGGCAGAACCAGCGGCGCAGTAACACTCGCCGGCCCCACCCAATCGCGCTGGCTGGCCTTGAACTCCACCTTGCCTGGCGCGCCCAGCTCGATGTTGTCGCCTTCAATGCGGATGTAGGCACCGGCCGCCGTCGCCAGCAGATGCTTGCTCGGTGCCGACAACTGCACATCCGCTTCGGTACTGGCGATACGCACCTGGGTCTTGGCCGCCACGATCATCTGGTTCTTGTGCGCCCGTGCACTCACCTTGCCCTGCGCGGCGTGCAGCGCGATGCCGCGCTCCTGGTTAGGGCTTTCACCGCTGGGCTGTACGCCGGCGGTATACAGCACCAGCCCGCCGGCCACCGCCATCGTCAGTGAGCCCTGCGTCATCCAGTTCAGCGCCACGCCGCTGGCCAACGTGGTGTGGGTGCCACTCACCCACACCTGGTCGGCCGGGGTCAGGCTCAGCACGCCGGCTACGCCGCTGCCCAACAGGACGGGCGCGCTCCAGCCGGGCGCTTCACCATCACCCCCGGCGATGCTGCCGGCGGCGCTGCCGCTGTGGGTGGCGCGCAGCGTCTCCTGCAATTCGGTCAGCGTGGCATCCACCGGCAACTCGGTCGGGTCGTTGGGCAGCTGCGCCTGCTGGTTGACCGCCGATTCGGCCAGCTGCTGCAGCAGCTGCTGGCTTTCCTGCAGCTGGCTCAATGCCTGCGGCGCCGCCATCTGCGGCGTGCCCTGCTCGGTGGTCAGCAGCAGGCCACGGCCGGCGCGCAGCGCGCCCTGGGCCTGGGTGGACAGCTCCACGCCAAAGCCGCGCTCGCCCTCGCGCACGTTGTCCTGGCCACCCTTCAGGTGGCCCAGGGTCAGCGTGGTCTCGTGCTGGGTGGTGGACAGCTGCGCGCGGCCCTGCCCGGGCGTGTCGTCGAAACGCAGCTGCTGGTAGCCGCCGGTGCCGCCCTGGCTGTCGGCCAGCGCCTGGCTCTTGAAACCGGTGTATACCGCGGCGTGGTCATTGCCCTCGAACCAGGCGGCGGCGTTGCCGGTGGCGCTGGCGCCGCCGCCGTTGATCTGGTTGTGCGGTGCGTCCTGCTGGCCACGGCCGTTGTAGACCGCACCGACCACCACTGGGCGGTCGATGTCGCCTTCCAGGAACGCCACCAGCACTTCCTGCCCGCGTCGCGGCAGCACCACGCCGCCCCAGTTGTCGCCGGCCCAAGGCGTCATCACCCGCACCCAGGTCCAGGCGCCACCGTTGGCCGGGGCGTTGTCGTCACCACCGGGATGGGCCAGCCCGCTGCTGGCGTTGCCGCCACGCTGCCACGGGAACTGCACCTTGATGCGGTGGTCGCGGTCGGACAGCAGCGGATCGCCGTCGCTGACCACGATCGCGCTGAGCGTGCCGGTGATGGTCGGGCGCGGATGCAGATGCGCACCGTGGCCGTCCTGGGTCTGCGGCCGGTAACTGACCTCGGCCGGAATGGCGACGAAGCGATTGTCGTAGAACGCGGTGGACACCTCGCCCGACGCCTGGCCATTGGCCAGACCGGACAGCACGCCCGGCAGCGTCGGCGTCACCACGCTGGAAGGGCCCAGTGCCTGCTCCAGTGCATCGAACACGTCGGCATCGAGGTTGTTGCGTGCCTGGTGGTGCACCGACAGGCACAGGAACTGTGCGTCCTCGCCCACCTGCGGATGCTGCGAAAGGCCGAAGCGCGTGCCCGGCGCCAGTGCCCGCCATTGGCCGGCACCGTCGATGGTATGCGCGCGCACGCGCAGCGCATCCAGATGCTGCTGCGCGCGGCGCTGGCCGCGGGCGTTGTCCTGCCAGCCGTAGGGCCCGCAGGTGTCGCGGTCGACGATGCCCAGGTCGTTGCTCTGCGCCGCCTCGGCGCTGGCCTGGCGGCGCTCCAGGGTGCGGTAGTCCCAGGTGGCGCGCTCGACCTTGCCCGGTCGCCAGCGGTGCGCGGTGGACCACTGCTGCACGCTGTCGCGGCGCTCGCTTTCGTCGCGGCGATGGAAGCGCACGCTGCCCAGTTCGGCGGTGTCGTGGCTGTGGTCGGCCAGCACCAGCGTGTGCGCGCCGAAGTCCGTGTCGCCGGGCTCGCCGGCATGCTCGAACCAGTAATAGATGCCCTCTTCGGCCAGCAGGCGCTGGACGAAGGCCAGGTCGCTTTCCTGGTACTGGGTGGTCAGGCTGCGCCGGGCGTACTGGCTGGCATCACCCAGCGACCAGCGCCAGGCCGGGGCCAGCCCGCCGTAGTCGGCGAACAGGTCTTCGACGATCTCGACCACGGTCTTGTCGTGGAAGACGTAGCTGTCCACCCGCTGCGACAGGAACGCCAGCCACGGTTGCAGGCGCAGCCGGTAGCGGGCCAGGCCGCCATTGCTGCCCAGCCGCTCGGCGGCGGTGATGCGGCCATGCAGGGGGCGCACGCTGCCGTCGGCCTGTTGCAGCTGCAGCAGCGCGCCCTGCCCGATCAACGGCGCCAGCTGCAGGCCGGCGTCCAGCGACAGGGCGGTGATCGTCCACTGGAAGCCGAGGCCGTCGATCTGCTCGACGCCATCGAGGGTTTCGGCGACCAGCACATCGCTTCCCAGCGACGTGTGCAGCCGCAGGAAGCGCTGTGCGTGCGAGGGGCCGGCCAGGGCCGCCCGCAGGTTGTTTACCAGGTCCATGGTGTTTTCCCGACGTCCCCTACTTCAAGGTGGTCTGCATGCGACGTGCGCATCGGTTGCCTCCGCTTCCCGCTTCCGCGCGGCCTGCGTCCCGACCGGGGCGCAGGCACGCACAGCCGTCAGGCCGCCTGGACGATCTCTTCCAGCTGCAGGCGCACGCCCTCGCTGATCTTCAGGCGGTAGTCGCGGCCACCGGCGGTGATCTGCAGCTCGCGCACATTGCTCACCAGCTGCGGCTTGCCGACCACCGGGGCATCCATGTGGATGCGCCAGGAACCGCGGCTGATCTGCGCGGCGATGTTGCGGGCATCCTGGCGGGCCGCCGGCACGGCGGTGTCCAGCAGTTCGATCACATGCTCCGGGCGCAGCCGGTTCCAGGCACGCACGCGGTCCAGTTCGCGACCCAGGCCCAGCTCCAGGCTGTCGCAGTGGTTGAGGGCCGCTTCGCGGTCAAATCCATAGAATTCCATCAGCGTTCTCCTTCTGCTCAGTGTCATGACACTTTGTATTTGAAGTCACCCTTCTTGCCGGCGGTGACCTTGATGGCGTTGATCCGATTCCCTTCGGCCATTGCCGCCAGCACGCTCTCGGCGATTTCCGGCAGCAGGGTTCCATTGAGGATGTGGTCAACGTTGCGCGCACCCGAGTCCACTTCGGTGCAACGTGCAAGCACGGCCTCCACCAGGCTGTCGTCCCAGCTGAAGGTGGCCTTGTGATTGGCGATGACGCGGTCGCGGATGCGGCCGAGCTTGAGCGTGATGATCTGCGCCAGCACGTCATCGTTGATGGGGTAGTACGGCACCACCTTCAGGCGGCCGAGGAAGGCCGGCTTGAAAGTGCGCATCAGCACCGGGCGCAGCGCATCGGACAGCGCTTCCGCGCCAGGGATTTCCTCGGCCGGCTTGTTCAGGCAGGCCTGCATGATCTGCGAGGAGCCGATGTTGGAGGTGAGGATGATCAGCGTGTTGCGGAAGTCGATCTCGCGGCCCTCCGCGTCATCCATCATGCCCTTGTCGAACACCTGGAAGAACATCTCCAGCACGTCCGGATGGGCCTTCTCGACCTCGTCCAGCAGCACCACGCTGTACGGGTTGCGGCGCACCGCCTCGGTCAGCACACCACCTTCGCCATAGCCCACATAACCCGGCGGCGAGCCCTTCAGGCCCGACACGCTGTGCGCTTCCTGGTATTCGCTCATGTTGATGGTGACCAGCTTGCGCTCGCCGCCGTACAGGATGTCGGCCAGCGCCAGCGCGGTCTCGGTCTTGCCGACGCCGGACGGGCCGACGAACATGAACACGCCGCGCGGCTTGTTCGGGTCTTCCAGCTTGGCGGTCGCGGTGCGTACGCGCTGGGCGATTGCATCCAGGGCATGGTCCTGGCCGATCACGCGTTCGACCAGCAGCGTGCCCAGGGTACGCACGGTACGGATTTCGTCCTTGACCATGCGGCCCAGCGGCACACCGGTCCACGCCGAAACGATCTCGGCGACCACGGTGCCATCGACCTGCAACGGCACCATCGGGGTTTCGCCCTGCAGTTCGCGCAGCGCAGCCTGCAAGCGTGCCAGTTCGGCGTGCTGCGGCGACAGTTCCGGCGTGGCCTTGCCGCGCTTGGTGGCCGGCTTGGCCACGGCCACATCGCCATCGGCGTCGTCGCCTGCGCCCTCGGCGTCGCGCGCCTCGTCCCCACCCTGCTCCAACTGCTGGCGCAGCGCGGCGATCTGGCTGGCCAGCTCACGCTCGCGGCCCAGGCGCTCTTCATTGCTGGCCAGCACGGCCTGCGCTTCGGCTTGCTGCGCATGCAGTTCGGCCAGGCGCTCACCGTGATGGTCGCTGCCACCGGCCGTCTCGCGCTGCAACGCGGCGATTTCCGCCTGCAGGCGATCCAGATGCTTCCGCGTGTCCTCGATGATCGCCGGCGTCGCGCTCTGCCCCAGCGCAACCTTGGCGCAGGCGGTGTCGAGCACGCTGACCGCCTTGTCCGGCAGCTGGCGGCCGCTGATGTAGCGGTGCGACAGGCGCACGGCCTCGGTCACCGCCTCGTCCAGCACGCGGATGTTGAAGTGCGCTTCCATCAGCCCGACCATGCCGCGCAGCATCGCTGCGGCCAGCGCTTCGCTGGGTTCTTCGACCTTGACCACCTGGAAGCGGCGGGCCAGCGCCGCGTCCTTCTCGAAGTACTTCTTGTACTCGCCCCAGGTGGTCGCAGCGATGGTGCGCAGCTCGCCGCGCGCCAGCGCTGGCTTGAGCAGGTTGGCCGCGTCGTTCTGGCCGGCGGTGCCACCGGCGCCGATCATCGTGTGCGCCTCGTCGATGAACAGGATGATCGGATGCGGGCTCTTCTTGACCTCGTCGATCACGTTCTTCAGGCGGTTTTCGAACTCACCCTTGACGCTGGCGCCGGCCTGCAGCAGGCCCATGTCCAGGGTGTGCAGTTCCACGCCCTGCAGCACATCCGGCACATCCTTGTCGGCAATCCTGCGCGCCAGGCCCTCGACCACAGCAGTCTTGCCGACGCCGGCCTCGCCGGTCAGGATCGGGTTGTTCTGGCGGCGGCGCATCAGGATGTCGATCACCTGGCGGATCTCGCCGTCGCGACCGATCACCGGGTCGATCTTGCCCTCGCGCGCCCGCTGGGTCAGGTTGGTGGTGAACTGGTCCAGCGCCGGTGTCTTCGACAGGCCGCCCTTGGCCTCGCCCGGCACCACGCCCTCTTCCTGATCGCCCTCGCCCGGCGCCGAGGCGTCGGCGAAACGCACGGTCTGCACCGCTTCCTGCGAGCCCTCGGTGAGCTTGGCGAAGTCGTGCTTGAGTTCGTCGCGCTTGAAGCGCACGAACAGCTTCGAGCCGCGGTAGGCCAGCTGCGAAAGATCCGGCTCGGTCAGCAGCGCCAGCAGCAGGTGGCCACTGCGGATGCGGGTGGTCTCCGAATCCAGCGAGGCGATCAGCCAGGCATGCTCGAACAGCTTGGGAATGTGCTGGGAGAACACCGGGGTGCGGCTGTTGCCGGTCTTGAACTGGCTGATCTCGTCGTTGAGGTCACGTTCCAGCGATTCGGGCAGGATGCCGCTGCGCCGTGCGATCAGCACGAAATCGCTCTGCGGCTGTTCAAGCAGGGCCAGGAACAGGTGCTCCAGGTCCACCTCGTAGTTGCCGCGCGCCATGCACAGGTTCGCCGCCCGCTCGGCCGCCAGCCGGCAGGTGTCGTCCAGTTTGCTGATCAGGGTCTTGAGGTTGATGCTCATGCGGAAACACGCACTCCTTGCTGGAACCGTTCGGGGGCCGGCGGCGCGGACGCCACCGGCGCTGTGTCATTGCAACGTGTGGATGCCATAGGTGGTGTCCTCACGGGAAGTGGTCTGCGTCTGGGTACACAGGTAGCTGTCCCAGCCAAGGCGGACGCCACCACCGCCGCCGAGTGCGCTGCCCTGCACATCCTCGGCGCGCAGCACCAGCCGCACTTCGTATTCAAGAATGCCGCCGGTCAGCAGCGACAGCCATTTGCTGAGCGCCTCGGCGGCACTGCCACCGGGCAGGAACGCGTCGAACTGGTCGCGGCGCAGCGGACCGATGCGCAGGCGCAGGCGCAGATCGCGCTGCCAGACCCGGTCACCGGCCAGCGCACTGGCGCCCAGCACGGCATTGGCCTGGCCCAGGCGGGTGGCCTGCCCCGCCGGCACGCGATACCAGGCCCCGACGAACTGCTCCAGGTGCAGCGGCACCTGGAAGTAGTCCGACAGCACCCGCTGCATCAGCATCGCCGACACCGGGCGCTGACGCACCGCACCGGCGTAATAGGCCACGGCCTGGTCGAAGATCTCGCCCTCGCCTTCGTGCAGGCGATCGCGCAGCTCGCTCATGCCCATGCCGAGCAGCGACAGCACCAGCGGCAGGAAGCGCTCGCGCCGGTCCAGTTCGTACTGCAGCGCCAGCCGATGCTTCTTCCAGGCAGCGTAGTGCAGCGACACCGCGCGGGTGGAGAAGATATCCAGGAACGCGCGCGCGGTGCGGTCGCGCTGGTACAGCTCGCGCAGCTGCAGGGTCTCGGTGTAGTGCAGCGGCAGCGCACCGGCCGTACCCAGCAGACCCATGAACTGCGGGGTCAGATGGACCTCGGCCAGCTCCTCGCCATGCAGGGCCTGCTCGATGGCTTCACGTCCCTGCAGACGCTCGCCTTTGAGCGAATAGACTTCGCCGTCGGCCGACAGCTCGGTGGCCGGGAAACCCAGCGACAGCGAGTTGCGGAAGCGCACCCGCATCGGCACGGCCTGGCCGGGCTTGACGCCCTGGCGCTGGAACACCTGCTCCAGCAACCGCACCGCCTGGAAGAACTGGAAGCGGTGCGGTTCGGTGAGCAGCTGCTGGGCTACGCCAGGATCGATTCGCCGCTGCGCGCTGGGCATCGGACGATCTCCTCTCCGCTGTCGCCGGACACCAGCACCAGTCGGGTAAAGCTGTTGGCATGCACATACAGTGCAAAGAAGTGGTCCATCACCTGGGCGAAGGCGGCCACACCGGTACCCACGAAGTGGGCTTCATTGAGGGTCAGGCGGATCTCCAGGCCACGCACCACCGAGGCGAACTGGCGGCCATGCATCCAGGTGGTCACCGGGGTCTGCTGCAGTTCAAGGATGCCGTCGATCTGCCGTGCCGAGACGGTGCTGCCGGACAGGTCGTACAGGCGCAGCATCTCCTTCAACGCGGGCAGGCCGCTGGCGGTCAGTGACAGCTGGTTCAACGACAGGTGCGAGATCAGGCGCCATTGCGCATTGCGACCATGACGGAACCGCAGCGGCTTGCTCGGCTTGCGCAGCAGGCTGATCGCCCTGGCCGGGCTGCCGCCTTCGATGTTGAGGTCACCGCCAGCGACGCCAAAGGCGAGCTGGTTGGGCAGGTCGCGGTTGCTGCAGGTCAGCTCCAGGCTCACCGTGTCGGTCTGTGGCAGCACCGGGTTGAACGAGAGGTCGACGAAGCTGATCTCGGTCTCGAAGCCCGGGCTCTGCCGGGCGATGTCCTCATCACGGCGCGCCACCCAGTACTGGCCAGTGCGCTCGGGATCTTCGCCATGATGCAGCGAATAGAACGGACGGAAGGCCTGGATCAGCTCGCCCTGCGGCGTCTGCCGGATGCGGTGCACCGAATCGATCGAATGCACCTCGTAGGCGAAGGCACGGCGCGCGTCGGCCAGCACCGGATAGTTCACCGTGCGGTGGGTGACCCGGATCGGCTCGCCACTGGTCTGGAACAGGTTGACGATGGGGGTGCAGCCCAGGCGCAGATTGTGCGGCCCCAGTTCTTCCAGCACCATCGTGTTGTCACGGTCCTGGCCCTGCGCCTGCAGCACCAGATGCAGGGTGAAGCGACGGCTGGCGCTGGCGGTCAGGGCCGGCAGGTGCAGGTCGACGAAACCGAATTTCTCCGGATAGGCGAACAGTTCGGTCAGCAGCCGATAGGCCGGATGCGAGCGCGCCGGGAAGTCGATCAGGGCTTCATCATCGGCAAAGCCGACCGGGCTCAACGGTACGTTGTCCAGGCGGCGCCAACGGCCGTCGCCATCGGATTCCACATAGGCCGCCTTGACCCCCAGCATCAATGCATCGCGCAGCGCGGCGCGCACCGACGGCTCACCGTCGAGGAACAAGCGCAGGCGATCGGTGCCCAGCTGGTGGAAACCGAGCTGGTCGGACAGCAGCTGGAACCCCATCGAGATCTGGCCGCCGCTGCCGGCGGGCAGCGTAGTGGCCATCGGCGCATCAGCCACGCTGCGGTACACCACCTGCTGCACGCCGACCGGCGCCAGCACCACGTCGTAGGCGGTGCGGAAATCGCAGGGCACGCCCCGCACCGGGCGGCTCTGCAGGGCGGTGCCACGCGGCACGCGCACCGGCGCGCTCAGTTTGGAGGCCACGCCTTCCATGTCGAAATGAGCGATCGAGCAGGACGGAAACGGTCGCAGGTAGTGCGGATACAGCACGTCCAGCAGCGCATCGGTGAACTCGGGATAGTCATCCTCGATGCGCTTGGACACGCGCGCACTGAGCAGCGCGAAGGCTTCGATCAGGCGCTCGACATGCGGGTCCTGGCTGCCTTCGGCAGACAGCTGCAGGCGCCCGGCGATCTTCGGGTAGCGCTCGGCGAACTCACGCCCGTAGCGACGGAGATAGGCCAGTTCGCGTTCGTAATAGGGCAGCAGATCCTGCATCAGGCGGCCTGCGTACGGCGTGCGCGGGTGACCTGGTACTGCAGGGTCGACGGCTGCAGCATCGCATCGAAACTGACCGGCTCGCGTGCCGGCTCCAGGTCCAGCAGCGCGTGGATGGTGAAATGCAGGCCGCCAGCGAACTGGTTGCCGGCATCAAGATGCACGTTGACGTTGCGCAGGCGGCGCTCATGACGCGCCACGGCCTGCTCCAGCGAACGGCAGATGGCCGCCCGGTCGTAGGCATTGGCAAGGCTCATGGCCGAAAAATCGGCCAGCCCGTAGGTCAGCAGCGATTGCCGGCAGTTGGGAAATTCCTTCATATCGCCTTCCTGGAACGCGGCGCGCGAATTCAGCAGCCCCTCCAGGTCGCGGGCAATGGATTCCTTGTACTGCTCAAGCGAGACGGACTTGAAGACCGGCCCGGCGCCCGGTTGCTTGGGGGCGTCGTCGAACAGTTTTTCCAGCAGGCTGGGTTCGAGTCCCTTCATTGGAAGATCCACTCAGGTTCGGCATCCGTGCGGGCGGCAACGGTGCAGCAAAGGCGAGGCCGATCCTGGCCCCACCCGGCGATCAGACTGCGATGGCGCACTAGGCGCCATCGCAGCGACACAACATCACACGGTGTAGTTCGGGATGTTCTTGGTTGCGCTCCACTGCGCCACGGTCTTGCCACCAACGCCGCCTTCCGGCTTCTGCTGCTGGTAAGTCCACTTGATGGCGCCGAAGCTCAGCTGAACAACTTCCTGCGGCATGCCTTCCTTGTCCACCGTCGTGGTGACGCGGTGGACCAGCACGTTCAGCAGCTCGACCGTGTAGTAATTGATCGCGTTGCCGTCCTTGTCGGCGCGCATGAACTGGATCTGCGCCTTGGGGAAGGTGGTGCCGTTGGAGGCGGCCTGGTTCAGGGCCGTGGAGGCGAGGTCGATCGACTTGGTGATTTCGATCGGGGACAGGTTCACGCGGGCAGCGGTGGTGCCGCCGGAGGTCGACGCGGTGGCCGAACGCGGCTGCAACAGGTCCTGCGAGAACGACTGGATTTCGATCCAGTCCTTGTGCTTGTCGTCGTGCGACTCGCCCTTGATGGTGTCAATCGAGAGGAAAGCGTGCTGCATATCTGGTCTCCTAAATTCCGTTCTTCCGTGAGATTTGATGTGCCAGGCGCGGGCCTGGCGGTTAAGGGGGGCTACGCCCTCTTGAAATAAGCGTCACTGCAATCCGGGGAGCGGACTCCCCTGGACGCTTCAGTTACAGCAAACCGTTACGACTTTTTCGCGGACGCCGGCAGTTCGGCGACCAGACGCAACGAAACAGACAGCTCATCGAGCTGGAAATGCGGCCTGATGAAGGCCACCGCGCGGTAGACGCCAGGCTTGCCCGGCACCTCCGAAACCTGCACAGATGCTTCGCGCAACGGGAACTGCGCCTTGGCTTCCTGCGACGCGTTGTCGTCCAGCAGCACGTACTGGGCGATCCAACGGTTCAGGAATTCCTCGACGTTGCCCGCCGAAGCGAAGCTGCCGATCTTCTCGCGCATCATCGCCTTGAGGTAATGGGCGATGCGCGAGACCGCGAAGATGTACTGCAGCTGTGCAGACAGGATCGCGTTGGCATTGGCCGAATCGGTGTTGTACTTCTTCGGCTTCTGTGCCGACTGTGCGCCGAAGAACGCGGCGTAGTCGGTGTTCTTGCAGTGCACCAGCGGCATGAAGCCGAGGTCACTGAGTTCCTTTTCACGACGGTCGGTGATGGCCACCTCGGTCGGGCATTTCAGCGCCACTTCACCATCGTCGGTACGGAAGGTGTGGGTGGGCAGATCCTCGACCAGGCCACCGCCTTCCACACCACGGATGGCGGCGCACCAGCCGAAGCTCTCGAAGGCCTGGGTCAGACGGGCACCCATGGCGTAGGCGGTGTTGCACCACAGGAACTTGCTGTGGTCGGCCGCTTCGATCTCTTCGACGAAGTTGAAGCCCTCGACGGTGGTGCCGTCCTTCGGGTTGTACGGCAGGCGGCCGAGGAAGCGCGGCATGGTCAGGCCCACGTAGCGGCTGTCCTCGCTCTCGCGGAACGACTTCCACTTGGCGTATTCGACGGTGTCGAACACCTTGGCCAGGTCGCGCGGCTTGCCCAGGTCGGTGAAGGTTTCCAGGCCGAACATGCCTTCGCTGGCAGCGGAGATGAACGGCGCGTGCGCCGCGGCGGCCACGTGCGACATCTGCTCGATGAAGTACATGTCCTCCGGCTGGCGGCCGAGGAAGTAGTCACCGATCAGCGCACCGAACGGCGCACCACCGAAGGTACCGAATTCTTCCTCGTAGACCTTCTTGAACAGCGCGCTCTGGTCGAAGTCGATGGCCGACTTGAAATCCTTCACCAGGTCCTTCTGCGGCGAATTGAAGACCTTGATCTTCATGTTCGGGCCGGTGGAGGTCTGCTGGCACAGGTAGTGCAACCCGCGCCAGCTGCCTTCCAGCTTCTGGAAGGCATCGGCGTGCATGACCGCGCTGAGCTGCTCGGAGATGATCCGGTCGATCTCGGCGATGCGGGCATCCAGGGTGAGATTGAGGTTGTCGGAGACCACCACGGTGCCGTCCAGGACTTCCTTCGCCAGCGCGGCGATGATGTCCTTGGCGCGGTCATGTTCGGTCTGCGACTTGGCGACCTTGCTCTTCTCGACGATCTGGTCGAGCAGGCCCACCTCTTCGGCGACGGCGGCCTGGGTGGCCAGTTGGCTGGCATCGGCTGACATCGGTCAGTCCTCCTTGGTCACGCCGAGCTTCTTCAGCTGCTCGGTGTTGTTGAGCACATCGGTCAGCAGGTCTTCCAGCTTCTCGTTGCCGGCCAGCTTGTTGCGCAGGTCGGCCAGCTTGGTGCGCGACTCGAGCAGGCGACGCAGCGGCTCGATCTGCTGCACCACCGCCTCCGGGCGGAAGTCCTCGATGGAGTTGAACTTCAGCTCGACGCCGAATTCGCCGCCGTCGTCACTGATCTTGTTCGGCACGCGGTACACCGCGCGCGGCGCCACGCCTTCCATCACTTCATCGAAGTTGTCCAGATCGACGTTGACGAACTTGCGATCCTTGACCTTCGGCAGCGGCTGCTCCGGATTGCCACTGAAATCGCCCATCACGCCGACCACGAACGGCAGTTCCTTCTGTTCGATCGCGTCGCCCTTCTCCACGTCGTAGGTGAGCTGGACGCGCGGCGGGCGGATCTTCTGCAGCCGCTTCTGGATGCTTTCCTTCTTGGCCATGAGTGTCTCCTGACTGGGGCCGGTTCCGGATCAGTTGCCGATGTTCTGGAACGGATCGGAGGTGTTGGAGCGGGCGGCAGGCTTGGCCGGCTGCGTCGCGGCGGGCTGGGCAGCGGCGGCCGGAGCGACGGCACGACCGGCGCGGGTACGGGCGCGCGGCTTGGGCTTGGGCGTCGGATCGAGAATGGCGTCACCCATGGTGTTGCGCAGCGTGGTGGCCAGGGTCTGTGCTTCCTTGCGGGCGGTATCCGACGCCAGCGCGCCACGGCCCTGCAGGCGGGTGAGCGACTGGTTGGCGACGCGGAAACCGGCAACGGTGATCACGCCATCGGCAACCAGATCGTTGGGATCACGCTGGAGCACCTCTTCGGCGGCAACGATCGCACGGGCGTACTGGCCCTGATCGAACTGCAGCTGTGCGATGCGCACCCACGGCTCCTTGCGCGTCGGGTCGGCCTTGGCGGCCAGCTCGAACGCACTGATCGCGGCATCGGCGCCGCCAGCGGTGACCTGCGCCTCCGCATTGCTCAGCGTGGTTTCGAACGGCACGACCTCGGCCTTCTTCGGTGCCGATGAGCAGGCCGCCAGGCCCGACAGCATCATCAGCGCGAACATCGGCCGGTACACAGCCTTCCCCATTGCCTTCACTTCCATAGTGATCCCTCGTCGAAATTAGTTCCTAAAGGGAGCCGAATCTCCGCCGATACAACACACGGGATTCCTGCCCCTGTCGGCGGCAGTGTACATTCGCGAATACGCGTCGGTATAGTGAATTTCGTCAAGAATATGGCGAATTTGATAGACACACTCTTCACATCCCGATGTGATATTCGCGAGCAGAAACCTTTATACGCGCACTTTTCACCCCCGCACTCCGAGCCCGCCGACTGCACATGAATGCGCAACTCTTCCGATTCCAACGCGTGATCTCCGTCACGATTTTCTCCCTGATTATCTCCAGCTCGCTGACTGGATGCGCCAGCGACAGCAAGCTGGGTAAAGCGATGGACAAGACATTGCAGGCCGTCGGCATCCGCGAGGAGAAGCCCGAGGCACCGCCAGCGATTCCGCTGCGCCTGTATGCCGGCAGCAACCTCAATGCCGGCAATGACAAGCGGGCCACGGCGGCAGTGGTCAAGATCTACCACCTGCGCAGCCTGCAACGCTTCGAACAAGCCCCTTTCAACGCCTTCCTGGACCAGGCCGGCGAGCAGGCAGCGCTCGGTGCGGACCTGCTGTCGGTCAACGAAGTGGTACTCACCCCCGGCGCCCGGCAGGAATTGTCCGAGCAGCTGAGTGAAGGAAGTGCAGTGCTCGGCGTGGTCGCCCTGTTCCGCGCCCCGGCCGAGAATCGCTGGCGGCTGGCCTTCGACACCAAGGGCAAGACGCTTCCGCAGGACGGCGTCACCATCGGCGTGCATGCCTGCGCTCTTACCAGTGACAGCAAGGCCTTGTTGACACGTATTTCCGGCGATCCCGGCAGTCTTGCATCGATCCGCTGCGCAGGGGCGAAGTAATCCCGCGCCGGAATTCTGGCACTCGATTTCGCCGATGCGATAGTATCCCCTGACGCAACGTTTGCCCCCGCGTGCTTAATGTGAGATCCAACTCACACTTTCACTTTGCTTTATAGGGGTTCTCGCCACAGGGGAAGGTGAGAATGGCGGGATCGGCCCTCGCGGACGATATTTTCGAGCTATTTCCAAGGATTGAACGTGGCTTATGTAAGCAGGATGTCGAAGGTTCTCTGGGGTGAAGGATTGTTCCTGCGCCCCCAGCATTTCCAGCGTCAGGACGCCTATCACGAAGCGCGGCTGCAGGATCTTTCGCAGACGCTGCATCCGTATGGCTGGGGTGCGCGCCGGGTGCGTTTCGATCCCCATGCGCTGTCGGGTGGCACGCTTCGCCCGCTCGACCTGTCGGCCGTGTTCCCCGATGGCGAGACCTACGATGCGCCGGCCCATGACAGCCTGCCCGATGCGGTCTCGCTGCAGGATCTGCCGCCCGGCGTGCAGTCCACGGTGGTCTACCTGGCACTGCCGCTGCTGCGCGACGATGGCGCCAACTGCGCCGATGCCGAAGGCACCGTGCTGGCCCGCTATCGGCAGGCCAACCGCGATACGCAGGATCTGTTCACCGACGCGGTGGAAGCCGAGCTGGCCTTCCTCAGCAAGGCGGTGAAGCTGCTCACCGACGACCAGCCGCGCGATGCCTATGCCACGGTGCCGGTGGCACGCGTGCGCCGCACCTCCAGCGGCGGCTTCGAACTGGACGATGAGTTCATCCCGCCGTGTGCGCAGCTGCAGGCATCGCCGTTCCTGCATCGCGAACTGCGCGCCGTGCTTGATGCCCTGCAGGCCAAGGTGGACGCGCTGTACGGCCTGCACCGGCAGACGTCGCAGAACATCATCGAATTCCGCTCCGGCGATATCGCTTCGTTCTGGCTGCTGCACACCATCAACAGCTCGTTCAGTGCACTGGCGCACCTGCTGCATCATCCGCAGCTGCATCCCGAGCGCCTGCACCAGGAGCTGCTGCGCATGGCCGGTGCGCTGCTGACGTTCTCCAATGCGTACCAGCTGGGCGATCTGCCGGTGTATCGCCACGACCAGCCGGAGGCCTCGTTCCGCAAGCTGCTGGAGATCGTGCGCGCCCTGCTGGATACGGTGATCTCCACGCGCTACTTCAAGATCGCGCTCAACGAGATCAAGCCGTCCTACCACCTGGGCCGCCTCGATTCGCAGCGCATCGATGGCAATGCCTCGTTCTACCTGTCTGTGTCGGCTTCGCTGCCGGCGCAGGAGCTGATCCAGAGCGTGCCGGTCCGCTTCAAGGTCGGCGCGCCGGACGACGTGGAGAAATGCGTGCTGTCGGCGCTGCCCGGCGTGAAGCTGGTGCATGCCGCGCAGGTACCGGCAGCGATTCCGGTGCGCCCGGGCAGCCACTACTTCGAGTTGGACGCGCGCGGCGCGCTGTATGAGCGCATGCTCAAGGCGCAGTCGGTGATGATCTACGTGCCGGCCGGCATTGCCGAGCTGAAGATGGAACTTGTGGCGGTGACCTCATGATGAACTCTCCCCTGCCCCCGACCCCGGGCCCGATGCCGTCGCTGACCGCCAATGGCGCGATGGTCAACCCCACGCCGCAGGCGGCCAATCCACAGAGCCTGCAGGACCTGATGTCCGACGGCTTCTACCTGCTGCTGCTGCTCAAGCGCGGGCAGCTGCCGCACGATGCCGAAGGCTTCGTGCAGACCGTGCAGAAGTTCCTCGATGGCGTGGAGCGCAACGCGATGCGCATGGGCGTGGCATCGGAGGACGTCTACGCCGCCAAATACGCCTTCTGCGCCGCCGTGGACGAAGCGATCCTGTCGCAGCCTTCGCCGCTGCATGAGACCTGGGAGCGCAACCCGCTGCAGCTGCGCCTGTTCGGTGAGCACCTGGCCGGCGAGCACTTCTTCGACCGGTTGGAAGAGCTGCGCCGCCAGGGCGCGGCGCGCCTGCCCTCGCTGGAGGTCTACCACTACTGCCTACTGATGGGCTTCGAGGGCAAGTACCGCCTGGAAGGCACCGAGAAGCTGGGCTACCTGACCGCACGCCTGGGCGATGAAATCGTCTACCTGAAGGGCAAGCGCCACGGTTTCGCACCGCACGCGCTGCCGCCGGACAACGTGCGCCACAGCCTGCGCCGCGTGGTGCCGCTGTGGCTGCCGGCGGTGGTGGTGGGCTGCTTCGGCATCGTCGCCTTCTTCGGCATGCGCACCTATCTGGGCCACGAGACGCGCCAGCAGCTGGCCGCCTACAACGACGTGGTGCAGATGCCCGAACGCACCGCGCACATCACGATCACCTTGCCATGAGCCTGATGATATGGACATCCCAAGCTCCGCACTGCTCGCTTCCCTCGCCTCGCTGTCGCACCGCGACCGCCTGATCCAGCTGAAGGGCCCCGAGGCGGGCCTGGTGGTCGAACGCTTCGAAGGCACCGAAGCGGTCTGCGGCGACAACCGCCTGCAGATCGACTGCCTGGCCACCGATGCGTTCCTGGACCTGGACCCGTGGCTGGAACAGCCACTGACCCTGCAGCTGCGCCAGGCCGATGGCGCGCTGCGGCAGTGGCATGGGCTGTGCACCGAAGCGGCGCAGCTGGGCAGTGATGGCGGCCTGGCCCGCTACCGGCTGATCCTCGAACCCTGGACCGCGCTGCTGCGCCTGCGCCGCAACGCGGTGATCTTCCAGGACGTGGACACCCGCGCGATCTGCGAGCAGATCTTCGCCGACT